>NZ_JAOWES010000089.1:0-186360 GCF_030334095.1 Citrobacter sp. Cf118
GGAGCGGATTTGAACGTTGCGCAGCAACGGCCCGGAGGGTGGCGGGCAGGACGCCCGCCATAAACTGCCAGGCATCAAATCAGCAAAAAGGCCATCCATTAGGGTGGCCTTTTTGCTTTCAGTTCGTTGAAATTTAATGGATAACCTGCGACAAGAAGGCGCGTGTGCGTTCAGATTTGGGATGAGCAAAAAACTCATCCGGTGGTGCCTGTTCCACAATCTCGCCAAGATCCATAAAGATCACCCGGTCAGCTACTGTGCGGGCAAAGCCCATTTCATGGGTTACACACAGCATGGTCATGCCCGATTGTGCCAGACCTATCATGGTATCCAGCACTTCTTTGACCATTTCAGGATCCAACGCTGATGTGGGTTCATCAAATAACATGATTTTGGGTTTCATACACAGCGAGCGTGCAATGGCCACGCGCTGTTGTTGCCCGCCAGAGATTTGCCCGGGATATTTATGCGCATGTTCGGCAATGCGGACCCGCTCGAGGTAGTGCATTGCCAGTACTTCAGCCTCTTTTTTCGGCATCTTTTGCACCCAGATAGGCGCCAGTGTGCAGTTTTGTAGGACAGTTAAATGAGGAAAGAGATTAAAGTGCTGAAAGACCATGCCAACTTCTTGTCGGACGCGCTCAATATTGCGGATGTCTTCATTGAGTTCAATCCCATCCACCACAATGCGTCCTTGCTGATGCTCTTCCAGATGGTTAATACAGCGGATAGTTGTCGATTTACCCGAACCGGAAGGCCCGCATAATACGATGCGCTCTCCCTGTTTTACCTTCAGGTTGATGTTTTTCAGGACGTGAAACTGTCCGTACCATTTGTTGACGTTTTCCAGCGTAATCATCGCGTCGGTAGACGGCATTAATAATTGGCTCATAAATTCCTCAGTGCGGTGTACGCCCGGTGTTAAAACGTTTTTCCAGATGTTGGCTGTAACGCGACATACTGAAACAGAAGATCCAGTAAATCAGTGCAGCGAAAACATATCCTTCTGTCGACATACCCAGCCACGCAGGGTCCACAGTTGCTTGCTGCACGCTACTGAAGAGATCAAACAGACCGATGATAATGACCAGACTGGTATCCTTGAACAGGGCGATAATCGTGTTAACCAGGCCAGGGATAACCAGCTTGAGGGCTTGCGGAAGAATGACCAGCCCCTGAGTTTTCCAGTATCCTAACGCCAGTGATTCAGCGGCTTCATACTGACCTTTTGGTAGGGCTTGTAACCCTCCGCGAACCACTTCTGCGACATAGGCCGACTGGAAAAGAATAACGCCGACCAGGGCCCGGATAAGCTTGTCGATACTGGTTCCTTCGGACATAAACAGAGGAAGCATGACCGAGGACATAAACAGAACGGTAATCAACGGCACACCGCGCCAGAACTCAATGAAAATGACGGATAAAACCCGCACGACTGGCATATGGGAACGACGTCCCAGCGCCAGTAAAATGCCCCATGGAAGCGCGCCTGCAATCCCCACGGATGCGATAATTAGCGTCAGTGTTAATCCACCCCACTGCCGGGTTTCTACGCGCTCCAGCCCGAAAAAACCCCCATACATCAGCCACCAAACCACCACTGGATAAACGACGGCCCAGACAGCGATATAGCGGCCACGATGCGGGATTGTTTTCAAGAACATGGGAACGATAGACAGCAAACCAATTATCAGGGCCAGATTTACACGCCAGCGCTGATCGTGGGGATAAAGTCCATACATGAATTGCCCAAAGCGTTCATGAATGAACACCCAGCAGGCTCCGGCTTTGGTGCAGTCTGCTCGGGTTGAACCTACCCAGTTGGCCTGAAAGAATACCCAGTTCAACAGTGGCGGAAGAAATGACCAAATCAGCCATATGCATAGTAGGGTGAGCAGGCTATTTGACCAACTGGAGAACAGGTTTTTACGCACCCAGAGTAGGCTGCGGCTTGCCGGATTACTGTGCTGGCGTGAGGGGTGAGACAGCAGGGCTTTTGTCATCATGGCTCCTTAGCGCTCAATCAGTGCAATACGGCGGTTATAAATATTCATCAGCAAAGAAATACTCAGACTAATGATCAGGTATACCGACATGGTGATGGCGATCGTTTCAATGGCTTGCCCTGTTTGATTGAGTACCGTGCCGGCAAACAGTGAAACCATGTCCGGATAGCCAATGGCGGCCGCAAGAGAAGAGTTCTTGACGATATTCAGGTACTGGCTGGTCAGTGGGGGAATGATGACGCGTAGCGCCTGTGGGATGATTACCTGGCGTAGCGTCACCGGATTTGGCAGACCCAGCGAGCGTGCGGCTTCATGTTGGCCATAAGGAACGGCCTGAATTCCCGCCCGAATAATTTCTGCAATAAATGCCGAGGTGTACACCGAAAGCGCCAGAGTCAGTGCCGCCAGTTCGGGAATAAGCACCATACCGCCACGGAAGTTAAAACCACGAAGCGCGGGAATATCCCAGTGAAGCGCAGCGCCAAACATCCACTGTGAAATCACCGGTAAAAGTCCGATCAACGCCAGAGCCATGGGCCAGGTCCGACGTAGCTGGCCGGTTTTGGTCTGATGCATTCTGTTGAAGCGAAATAATCCGATGGTGACGACGATAGCGATAACGACAGCGGTGCAAAAGGCAAAAAAACCTTCTCCCATTTGCGGGGCTGGTATATAGAGCCCCCGGTTACTCAGGAACATCAAATCCAGTGCGTTAACAGCCTGGCGTGGGCCGGGCAGGTTACGTAATACAGCGAAATACCAGAAGAAGATCTGCAGCAGCGGCGGTATATTGCGGAACGTTTCGATGTAGATCGTCGAGAGTTTTCGCAATAACCAGTTATCTGACAGGCGTGCCAGTCCGAGAAAGAAACCGAGAATTGATGCGAAAACAATACATAATGCAGAAACTAATAGCGTATTGAGCAGGCCGACCACAAAGACACGACCATACGTATCGCCTTGCTCGTAATCAATCAGATGCTGGACAATACCAAATCCGGCACTGCGATCGAGAAAAGAAAACCCCGAGGTAATACCGCTATTGTTCAGGTTATTTATCGTGTTATGAATGAGATAGACCGCAATGCTGATAACCGCAATGACGGCGAGTATTTGAAATAACCAGGCGCGGACCGCAGGGTTAGAAAAGGATAACGATCCTTTTACGGTTGAGCGGCGATGGAACATAAGAAAACCTCAGTAACTATGACTCTGGGCTGAGCGCCGCAGTTGCGGCGCCCGTTACATCACTACGCATTAGCGCACCGGTGGCGCATATTGGATGCCACCGTTATTCCAGAGGTTGTTCTGTCCACGTTTGATCTTCAGCGGACTTTCCGATCCAACGTTACGTTCAAAGATCTCCGAATAGTTACCAACCTGCTTGATAATGTTGTAGGCCCATTTGTTATCAAGCTTCAGATCCTTGCCATAATCCCCTTCTTTACCCAACAGGTGAGCCATATCCGGAGTTGCCGGATTAGCCGCTTTTTCATCGACGTTTTTCGAGTTAACACCCATTTCTTCCGCATTCAGCATGGCGAACAGCGTCCAGCGAACAATGGAGAACCACTCATCGTCCCCACGACGTACGACAGGTCCCAGCGGTTCTTTAGAAATAACTTCTGGCAGGACGATCCACTCCGCAGGATTGCTCAGCTTGATGCGTAGGGCATACAGCTGAGACTGGTCGGAAGCCAGCGTATCGCAACGTCCAGATTCCAGAGCTTTGGCTGATTCATCCGAGCGGTCAAAGGTGACGGGGGTGTACTTCATATTGTTGGCTTTAAAGTAGTCGGCCACGTTCAGTTCGGTATCGGTTCCCGCCTGAATACAGACCGTTGCGCCATCCAGCTCTTTAGCGCTCTTCAGACCTGCTTTATTGTGGGTAAGAAAACCAATGCCGTCATAATACGTTACGCCAGTGAAGGACATACCCATACCGGCATCACGAGAGGAGGTCCACGTGGTATTACGAGAGAGCATGTCGACTTCACCAGACTGTAATGCAGTAAAGCGTTCCTTGGCGGTGAGCGGGGTATATTTTACTTTGCTATCATCGCCAAATACGGCGGAGGCAACGCCACGACATATATCAACATCAATACCCGAGAACTTGCCGCTTGCATCGGCATAAGAAAAGCCAGGCAAGCCGTCGCTGATCCCACATTGCACAAACCCTTTTTTCTTTACGGCATCAAGTGTTGCGCCGGCATGCGCCTGATTTGCAACAGCAAGCAGCACGCCGGCCGCAGCCAGGCTGGCGATTATCATCTTTTTCATAGAGCATCCTGTGTGGAGGAATTATTGTTATGGAAACGTTCTGAAAACGTCTTTTACCTGTCTGTGGCTTTGGCCATACTCTTTTAAGCAAAGGTAGTGCCAGTTTTTTGCGCCTGATTATTCGACGCAATATGCAGAGTGTAGACAGGAAAAAATAAATGCAGCGCCCTGAAGTGGTGCAAATTTGAAACGTAAGCCACATTTCGGCGCAAAAAATTTAAAAATCAGACAGGACGCGTGATAACGATTTCTGGCGTTAATATTAATGGCGTGAGAATAATGAAAAGAAACTGTGGTATAACGAAAAACAGAAAAAATGCTAATTTTAAATCGTGGATGTGTGAGGGAAATCTATAATAATTTTATTATATGTCAGTCGCTATTAAGCAACGTTTTGTCTTATATGTAGATTTTATGCTTAGTGCTCAAAGCGCGGTAATAACCGCGCTTTTGAGATGATTTATTTGGTCAGGGCGACAATCCCAAGTGTCAGTCCGGCAACGGCTGCAGCACCACCGGCGATGGCTCCGGCTGTTTCCCAGTTATCCTGGGTAGTGCCTTTCATACAGGTATTGGTATGAACCAGGCGCCCCTGATCGTCGTATACAGGTACGCAAGGAGAATCGTGTGCACAGCCAGCCAGGAATGCGGTAAGCAATGCAACGGATATTAATCTTTTCATGGTGTTACCTCAAAATAAGCGTTTCGCTAATTAAGCAAAGACAAACGCTAAGCCATCTGCGAACTCGGTGATTATTTTACCACTTCTTAAAAAAGGACTGACATGAGGAATAATCTCAATTCATGTGGATTGTAAAAATAATGGATAAAAAGAAAGGTCGTAGGCGAGTTTAGAGGGATAGTTAAAATGAAATAAATGGCTATCTTACTAATAAATAAAGAGGAGCATCGTAGGTAAAAAAGGCGTCCGTAGACGCCTTTATTTTACAAATTAATCGTTGTGCCGACTAAAACGCCGTCTCACGACAACAAAGAAGACGGGGACGAAGAAGATAGCCAACAATGTTGCGGTCAGCATTCCTCCCATAACACCTGTACCGACCGCATTCTGTGCACCACTACCTGCTCCGTGACTGATAACCAGAGGCATAACCCCCAGAATAAAGGCCAGGGATGTCATGAGGATAGGACGAAGACGCATACGCGATGCCTCCAGCGTCGCTTCAATCAACCCCTTGCCTTCTTTATCCATCAGGTCTTTGGCAAACTCGACGATCAGGATGGCGTTCTTAGCCGAGAGGCCGATAGTGGTTAGTAAGCCAACCTGGAAATAAACATCGTTATTCATCCCGCGCAGTGATGCTGCTAACAATGCGCCTACAACACCGAGCGGTACAACCAGCATCACCGAGAACGGAATAGACCAGCTTTCATACAATGCGGCAAGGCAAAGGAATACTACGATTAACGAGATGGCATACAGCGCAGGCGCCTGGTTACCCGACAGCCTTTCCTGATAAGACATACCCGTCCAGTCATGACCAATACCATTCGGCAGTTTTTCCGCCAGACTTTCCATCAGCGCCATTGCTTCACCAGTGCTTCGCCCTGGTGCCGCTTCGCCCAGTATTTCCATGGATGGCATACCGTTGTAACGTTCCAGTCGCGGTGAACCATAAATCCAATGTGATGCACTGAACGCAGAGAACGGAACCATTTCGCCATTGGAGCTGCGGATATACAGATTATTGATGTCCGCTGGCAGCATGCGGTATTTTGCATCCCCCTGAACGTACACTTTTTTCACACGACCGCGGTCAATAAAGTCATTGACGTAATAGCCGCCCAGTGATGCGGAGATAGTTTCGTTGATATCCGACAGCGATACCCCCAGTGCCTGTGCTTTCTCCTGATCAACATCCAGCTTAAACTGCGGAGTATCTTCCAGTCCGTTAGGACGAACGCGAACCAACAGATCGGGGTGTTTAGCCACCATTCCCAGTAGTTGGTTACGCGCTTGCGTCAACGCCGTATGCCCCAGACCGCCCTGATCGATCAGCTCAAAATCGAAGCCGGTTGCGGTACCCAGTTCAACAATAGCGGGCATATTGAAGGGGAAGACTAACCCATCGCGGATCTGGCTGAACGCGCGTGTGGCGCGTGCAATGACCGCTTCAACACTATTTTCCTCGCCGCTACGTTCATTCCAGGGCTTGAGGCTAACGAATGCCAGACCTGAGTTTTGCCCCTGACCGCTGAAGCTAAAACCGTTAACCGTGAAGACGCTTTCGACGTTAGCTTTCTCATTGGTCAGGTAGTACTGAGTAACCTGATCCAGTACTTTCTGGGTGCGCTCTTGCGTAGCTCCTGCCGGAAGTTGAATCATTGTCATAAACACACCCTGATCCTCCTCTGGCAGGAAGGAGGTCGGCAGGCGCATAAACAGAACCGCCATTCCGATCACGATGATCAGATAGACGATAAGGTAACGCCCTGTTTTACGCACAATACCGCTGACGCTATTGGTATAGTGATTGACGCTGTGATCGAATTTGGCATTAAACCAGCCAAAGAAACCGCTTTTTTTCTCGTGATGCTCAGCCGATACCGGCTTCAACAACGTTGCACAAAGCGCAGGAGTCAGGATCAACGCTACCAGTACAGAAAGCGCCATGGCGGAAACGATGGTAATGGAGAACTGCCGATAGATAGCCCCAGTTGAACCGCCAAAGAAGGCCATCGGGATAAATACCGCAGACAGCACCATGGCAATACCAACCAGTGCTCCCTGTATTTGTGACATGGACTTTTCCGTCGCCTCTTTAGGCGGCAGATTATCTTCCATCATCACGCGTTCCACGTTTTCCACCACCACTATCGCATCATCGACCAATAGACCGATGGCGAGCACCATGCCGAACATCGTCAGGGTGTTTATCGAGTAGCCAAACGCGGCAAGTACGGCGAATGTGCCCAACAATACGACGGGGACAGCGATGGTTGGAATGAGCGTTGCCCGGATGTTTTGCAGGAACAAATACATGACCAGGAACACCAGCACGATCGCTTCAAACAGCGTTTTTACCACTTCATGAATGGAGATGGTCACAAACGGCGTCGTGTCGTACGGGTAGACCACCTTCATTCCCTGCGGGAAGAATGGTTGCAGTTCAACCAGCTTGGCTTTGATAGCGTTCGCGGTATCCAGCGCGTTTGCCCCGGTTGCCAGCTTGATCCCAAGGCCGGATGCAGGCTTACCGTTAATACGCGCCACGACGTTGTAGTTTTCCCCACCCAACTCGATACGCGCGACGTCTTTCAGGTGAACAACCGAACCATCGCTGTTCACGCGTAAAGTCACTTTCCCGAACTCTTCAGGGTCTTTCAGTCGCGTTTGCGCAATGATAGAGGCGTTCAACTGCTGGTTAGGTAATGCAGGCGTCCCCCCTAACTGACCTGCGGCAATCTGATCGTTCTGTACCTTCAACTGATTGATCACATCAACTGGCGTGAGCTGATATTTGTTCAATAAGTTTGCATCCAGCCAGATGCGCATGGCGTACTGTGCACCAAACAGCTGCACGTCACCCACGCCATTCAGACGGCTGATTGAGTCTTTAACGTTCGAAGCGACGTAGTCGGAAATGTCATCCTGTGTGGTTTGGGGGTTGTCAGAAACAAAACCCGCGACCATCAAAAAGCTGCTACTCGATTTCTCGACGCTGATCCCTTGCTGCTGAACTTCTTGCGGCAGTAAGGGAGTGGCGAGCTGCAGTTTATTTTGCACCTGTACTTGCGCGATATCGGGATCGGTACCGGACTGGAAAGTCAGCGTAATAGTCACACTCCCGGCTGAGTCGCTGGTGGAGGACATATACATCAGGTTATCGATACCATTCATATTCTGTTCGATAACCTGTGTGACTGTATCCTGAACCGTCTGCGCATCTGCACCAGGATAGGTGGCAGAAATGGCGACCGCAGGAGGCGCAATGGTCGGGTACTGTGCCACGGGCAGTTGCATGATTGCCAGAGCGCCCGCCATCATCAGAATGATAGCCAGTACCCAGGCAAAGATAGTACGCCTGATAAAAAAGTTAGCCATGTCCGGTTACCTTATTGGGCTTTCGTGGCAGGAGTTTCGGTATCGGCGGTTGCTTTAACCTGAACGCCTGGACGTGCTTTCTGTAAGCCGCTCACGATAACTTTGTCACCCGGTTGCAGGCCTTCGCTGATAAGCCATTTGTCGCCAATGGCTTGTGCGGCAACGACTGCTCGAGACTCAACCTGACTCTTGTCATTGACGACCATTACGGTGGCATCGCCGCGAGGCGTACGCGTTACCCCCTGCTGCGGAACGAGAATGGCATTTGGCTGAACACCTTCATCAATGCGTGCGCGCACAAACATGCCCGGCAACAGCGTATGCTGTGGGTTAGGGAACACGGCTCTGAGGGTGATTGATCCGGTGCTTTCATCAACCGTCACATCAGAAAACTGCAAAGAGCCTTTTAGTGGGTATGACTTACCATTTTCCATCACCAGTTCGACTGTACTGCTGGCGCTGTCTTTATGCAGATTCCCTTGTTCAACAGACTGTTTGAGGCGCATAAAGTCGTTACTGGACTGTGTTACGTCGACGTAAATGGGATCGAGCTGTTGAACGGTAGCAAGCTCTGTAGCCTGGCCATTCGTGACTAATGCGCCCTCGGTGACGTTAGATTTACCGATGCGTCCGCTAATCGGCGATGTCACTTTTGTGTAGGCAAGATTGATACGCGCGCTTTCGACCGCCGCTTTTGCCGCGATCACGGAGGCATCGGCCTGACGAGCATCAGCAATTGCCTGATCGTACTCTTGCTGGCTGATGTACTTGGTGCCAACCAATGGCACATAGCGTTTTACCGTTAAATGCGCGATTGCAGCCGCCGCTTCACTCTTCGCCAGTTCACCTTTGGCGCTGTCATAGTCGGCCTGGTAAGTCGCGGGATCGATCTGATAAAGCGACTGTCCGGCGTCAATATCGCTTCCCTCAGTGAAATTCCGTTTAAGCACTATCCCGCTGACCTGGGGACGGACTTCTGCAATTCGGAATGCCGTTGTGCGCCCGGGTAATTCGGTCGTTACGGCTAAAGGAGCCTTTTCGACGACATGGACAGTCACCTGCGGTTCTGCGGGATGAGCTTGTGTTTCTCCCTGATCGTTACAACCGGCGAGTAATGCAGCGGAGACGATGATGAATGAGGGCAGGAGTGAAAACCTGGCATTTTTCGTCATTTCAATTCCTTAAAAAACCGAACGCTCGTTATTAACCGGGTAACGCAGGGGCGATAACGCGCACAAGAGAAAATAATAGTTGGCTATCCTACAAATTATTAGCTAGCGATGTAAGCAATACTTATTTATGGGTGCGATTCACGGCACGTAAAAGCAAAAATAGATTAATCGACTGCTGTTTCATTGTGGTGTTAATAGCAATGCTATGATGCGTATAAACACAAATTGAAATAAGTATTTGGTTTGTGAATATATTGATTGTTGGTATTTGTTTTGTTTATTCGTGTGCAAAGTCAGTAATAATATTCTTTAGGGCTCGTTTAAATAAATGCTAAGTGATACATTTGTTCCATACCGCAAATATTAGATAAGAAAGTTAATCATTCTCTACCTTACCCTTACCTCAGACAGCTGAAACCATGGCCAGAAAAACGAAAGCTGATGCCCTCAAAACGCGGCAGCACCTGATAGAAACAGCGATTGTACAGTTTGCCGCACGTGGCGTAAGCAATACGACGCTAAACGACATTGCAGATGCCGCCAGTGTGACGCGGGGGGCGCTGTATTGGCATTTTGAAAACAAGACGCAATTGTTTAATGAACTATGGTTACAACAACCGCCATTGCGCGATCTTATTCAGGACCAGCTTATTGGCCGTTGGGGAGATAATCCTTTACAGCGACTGCGTGAAAAGTTAGTTGTGGGTTTGCAATATATTGCGCAGAATCCTCGCCAGCAGGCATTAATGCAGATTTTATATCATAAATGTGAATTCCATAACGATATGATATCGGAACAGGCTATTCGTGAAAAAATTGGTATCAATCATCTGGGTATGCGCATTGCCTTGCAGAAATGTATGGATGACGGACTTATCGCAACCAACCTTGATTTAGATGTTATAATAATTATTCTTCATGGGAGTTTTAGTGGCATTGTTAAAAACTGGCTCATTAATCCAATGAGTTATGATCTTTATAAACAAGCGCCAGTATTAGTTGATAATGTATTAAAAATGTTAAGCCCAGATGGTAGCGTAAGGCAATTAGCGCAGAGTGAGAGTCAGGTGGGGTAGTTTTAGCCGCCAGGCCTGACGGCTGCTGAAGTGGGGTTGGTGGCGCTATTCGAGGTCGACGCAGTTGACCAGCTTAAGGGGATTCACTGAGTTCATATTCCGGCACTTATCGTGCTCTGTTGTCATCAGCTCTATCCATTGGATGAGCAGCGCATCAAAAAGAAAAACGAATACTGCAAAAACAACCAGCCACCAATACTTACGAATCATTACCAAACCCTGTGTATTCATGCCCAAGCGTGCAGGGAATATACACGAAATCTGTAACCTGAAAAGCAGACTTACAATGCCTTTACTTTGTTGAAAGATCGCCGCTCTTTGCCGTCAATCGACTCTTTTTAGACAGGTTTTTTGTCTTACGTTTTTTCACCTTGGCAAGCTCAATTTCTGAAAAATGAGAACCGATACTCAGTCTTCTGAGCCCCATTTTTACGTATTCAACATTGATCTCAATCCCGACAAACTTGCGACCCAATTCCACGGCGGTGGCACCGGTGGTGAAGCTGCCGGCAAACGGATCCAGTACCCTGTCATCTGGGTTCGAGGATGCCAGAATTATACGCTCCAGGAGGGCTTTGGGTTTCTGGGTGGGGTGGTTTTCGTATTCGTCCATCAGATAGCGAACGCGTGGGAACTCCCAGACATTTCCCGGCACTTTTTTCTGATTGTATGGCTGTGGTGGATTTTTTCTGTAGTCTATTAGCGCGCGTTGAGCCCCGGTTTTGGCTTCAACCAGAATATCGTCACGATTAAATGTGTAGTTTTTCTGATCTTTTACCATCATCAGGATCGGTTCATACATCGAACCAAAGTAATTTTTAGCCTGTACCCCTGAGCTATCGTATGACCACACGATACGGCTCTTGATAGTAAAGAGCTGGCGGCATTTGAGGTCAATATACGGCATATTCTCCGTACTGTTCATGATGTACATGGTGCCGTGCGGTTTGAGAATGCGATGGCACTCGTCAATGCACTCAAACAGCCACGCCAGAAAAGCCTCTTCATCCCAGGACTCCACCATCCCGTCAAAATCTTTACCGATGTTATAAGGTGGATCGGCAAAAATGAGATCGACGCTTTCAGAAGGCAGTTTTTTCAGTTCGGTCAGTGCATCACCCAGGATTATCTTTTTAGATTCATCGCCAAAATAGACAGGTTCACATCTTGCGTTCATCGCCAAAGCCTCCCGTGTGAAGTTAATAAAAAAGGCGCTTCCCCATGCCGAGTAGCGCCTTTTAAAACAAACATTTAACTGATTAGTATCAGTTCATGCCGTACTGTCAGATTAGCTGTTTTCATGCTTTGGGATGGTTTTTGTATTTTATTTAAAATCAATCAGTTATATGAAATTATGACTGTATATTGTTCCAGTGCTTTTTGTTGTTTATGCTATTATGCAAGCAATTCTGTATAAACATTTGTATAAACACTTTGGGCTGGGTGGTGGTCTATGGCTGGCGAACTTAACAAACTGAGCGACAGGAAGTTAAAGGGATTACATGGCATCCCGGCCAGTAAGATTGAGTTTTATGCTGATGGTGCCGGGTTGAGTGCTAAGGTAACGAAAGCTGGTGGCATTAGCTGGGTGTTTACTTACCGACTCGACGGGCAGAAGCTGCATCGGCTGACTCTGGGGCGCTACCCTGATAGGAGTCTCAAAGAGGCCCGTTCCTCGCGTGATAAATGTCGTCAGTGGCTGGCCTCTGGTAAAGACCCAAAGCACCAGTTGGCGCTAACTACTCAGGAAACGCTTAAACCGGTCACGGTGCAGGAAGCTATCGAATATTGGATACGCGAATATGCGGAAGAAAACCGTGCGAACGTTGAGCGGCATAAAGCGGAGCTGCGCAAACACATTTACCCTTATATTGGGAAAATGGCGCTCGCTGACTGCGAAACCCGCTACTGGCTTGACTGCTTTGACAGGATGAAAAAGAAAACGCCGGTTGCTGCTGGTTATGTATTCCAGATGTGTAAGCAGGCTCTGAAATTCTGCCGCGTTCGCCGTTACGCCGTCAGTACCGCCCTTGAAGATTTGAGTATTCCCGATGTTGGTAAAAAGCAGGCGAAAAAAGATCGGGTATTGAAAGATAAAGAGGTTGGGGGATTGTGGGCTGCTATATCGTCTGGCGATGTTTTTCTGCCTTACTACACAAACTTGCTCAGGATCACCACTTTGTTTGGTTGCCGCACTCAGGAGGCCAGATTGTCAGAGTGGGCCGAATGGGATATGGAGGCGTGGGTGTGGACAGTACCAAAAGCGCATAGTAAAGGTGGTGAAAAGATTGTGCGTCCAGTTCCGGAGGCGATGCGTTCATTTATTGAAATGCTCTACGATGAAACAAAATCATCCGGCTACCTTCTTGGGGTTGTGAAGAATAGCGAAGCTGTTAGCCAGTGGGGCCGTAGTGTTTATAAAAAACTGGGGCATTCTGAACCTTGGACATTGCATGATCTACGGCGAACGCTTGCAACTCATATGAATAATATGGGTATCGCTCCGCATGTTGTTGAACAGTTGCTGGGCCACTCGATGCCAGGGGTTATGGCGATTTATAACCGTAGTCTGTACCTGCCGGAGAAACTGGACGCGCTGAATAAGTGGTATGACCGCTTAGAACTTCTTGCGGGTAATCATCAAAATGTGGTTCTGTTAACTGTAGCGAATAGAGATTAAACTGGTCTTGCGAGTCTAGGTCGGCCAACCGAAAAGCGGGAAACCCTACCCGCCTGGCTCGCGAGTTAATTAGGGGCGTTAAGGGTAACGTTATGGCAGAAAAAGAAATAAAGATTCCATTTTCATATTGTAGATTGTCCAGAGGTGCATCATTTCTGGGGGTTGAACCGTCAGATTTGATCAACCTTGCTATTGAAAATAAAATCGAAATAAGCATGATGCTGAAAAGGTTTCACTGCCGAATCCTTCTTCGTGAAGATTTTAGTGAGGTAAAGGATTGGTATTCATCACTATATTTTCCTCGTACTTTTAATGCTATGTCAGGGCAAACCCGCGCGATAACGAATCACTCTTTTATTGAATTTACTAATGGCCGTTATTTTGAACCGGATAAACTATTATCTGGTTCAGACATCTTTACGGAACAAGAAAGTAAAGGGTTCCTTGTCGGATATGGCTTTGCATTAGGTCTGTGGCGGGTAATGCCCGATCAGTTTGAGTCATCTTTACCTGTGAAGAATTTTTTCCCCGGATTTTTCCCGTGCCTCACGGGCGGTGAAACTCCAGTAATTCAGATTCTGCCAGCCCAATCTTTTATCGATCAGGCTAATGGCAAGAGGTTTAATTTTGACCCTTATGAGTTTGAAGCCGGGTATGATGATTTATGGGTTACTAATTATGATATTAAACGGCTTATGGAAAGCGGCCTTGATTTCGATAAGCTGCCAATGCTCAATGATATTGAACGACCTGATTTAGACTCTGATTCAAAAAATAGTATTAATAAACGCTCAGAAAGTGCAAAAGAAAAACATGCACGAAATGAACTATTAATCTTAAGTGCTGCAATAAAATTCAAAGAAACAAGTGCTGATATTTTCAATGAAAAGTGCTTGAAAAAAGATGGGAGCTACAATTTCTCAGCATGGGCCAGAGAACTTTCCGACAGAGTGCACTTATTCCCTGACGGACAATGCCCGGTCAAGAGCGTTGACACAATTACGTCATACATTAGTAGGCACTTTAAGTTTTAATTGTAGTAGCTTCTAAACGTTAGAAAGGGTGTTCTAATCATTAGATTACCCTTTTTAGAATTAAACACACCCTTTTAAATTTTAGACGCCATTTTTATTAATTCACTTTAGACAAATACTTCCCCCACAACGCAAGAACAGACAGGAAAGGCTCCTTCTGATTGCGTAAAGTGGAGGAAGCATGTCAAATATTCGTTTTACCCCGCCAACACCTGAACAACGCCGCACCATTCTCGCAGAATATGGCATTAAGTTTGATCGCCGTATTCGTGAAAGTGAATGCTTCGAAATAACCAGCCTTTCCCGTTCCACCCGCTGGTATATGGAGAATGAAGGTAAATTCCCGCCACGCTGCCACTTTGGCCGTAATAGTTGCGCATGGCTTTTGTCAGATGTTCTTTGGTGGGTTCGCAATCCACCTGCTGTTGAGAACGTCAACACCCCTTACAACCGTAAATCCGCGTAAGGGGGGCGCTATGCAAAAATTAAATGAGTTGGTTCCGGTTAACCCCGGAAATATTGGCGGCGTGGCGGTATCGCTGGTCAGTGCTAAAAAACTCCATGCGTTTCTCGGCGTTGGGCGTGATTTCACCACATGGATTAAGGGGCGTATCAGTCAGTATGGTTTTACTGCTGGCGTGGATTTTACTGTGGTTGAAAATTTGAGCGCCCCCGTTTCGGGGAGCGCAAAATATCGCCAACAAATTGCACATGATTACTTGATCACTATCGACATGGGTAAAGAGCTGGCAATGGTTGAGCGCAACGAAAAAGGGCGGGAGGTGCGCCGCTACTTCATCAACTGCGAACGCCAGGCAAAAGCCGCCGCTAATATCCCCCAGACGTTACCGGAAGCCCTGCGCCTTGCTGCTGATCTGGCAGAAAAGGCAAGCGAACTTGAAAACCGGCTGGTGGCCGCTGCGCCAAAGGTTGATTTCGCTGATCGCGTGGCGGAGATCAGCAAGGGTATTTCCATTCCCAACTATGCCAAAGCCGTAGGGCTTGGCCCCATCAAATTATTCGGCTGGATGAGGCAACAGGGGATTCTCATCAACGGCGGCCAGCGCCACAACCTGCCTATGCAGCGTTATATCGATAGCGGTTATTTTGCCGTTCGCCAGGGAACGTATGAAACGAATGGCGAGGTAAGAGCCTCATTCACAACGATGCTGACAGGGAAAGGTGAGCAGTGGTTAACGAAGAAACTGATCGCTGGTGGTGTATTGCCGGAGGTGCCGAATGCTGACGCTGAATAAAACAAAGGCAGCTTTGCAGAGCTGCCAATGTCACTACGAAAAGCCGAAACAGATTAAGCATACCAGGGTTAATGCTGGTGGTCAAAGAATGAGCCAGCGCAATTCTGCGCCCGCTGATTTTATTCAGGATTTTGGCTCTTCTTTTGCCTTTTGGCGCTGGCGGCGTTTGATTTCGCCTTTCGCAGCAGTGACAAGAAACCCTGCGGTACTTTCACCTTCATGTTTAAAAAGCTCGATATCTTCCATCACATCATGGGGGATTCGAACTGTGGTCATTTGTGACTTTGCATTCTTCGCACCTGTTGCCATTACTGAAACTCCTTATGTTAGGTGTATTTCAGTATACGCAAAAAAAATAAAAGAAAAAGGCTTGAAGTGTATTTCACTTTGGGCTAGTTTGAATATTAAAGGTGACATACACCTTTCAAGTGCGAAGCCCGGTAGTGCTAGGAACACTAACCGGGCCTCTGACCACAAACCGTTAAGTGAGGTAACAGTTATGGCTGACAATCAGTCTACCCAAACTCGCCCGGAATTTACATGGTTATTCCTGGCAACCCCCGATCACACTCCTGAATGCACACCAGTAGTGCTTCGCTTTGATGCTGATACGGAAGCTAAAGCCCGCGCCGCTTTCCCCGGCTGGGATTTAGTTTTTGCCGCCAAAATCCGCGCTCAGGCTCCTTGCCGCGTTGCGTTCTTCGATTACACCACCCGCCGTGGCTGGGAGTTCGACAGTGCCGCGATTCAGGAGGTACGTCATGGCTAAGCAAACCATAGAGAACAATGTGCACTTCGCATCGTTGAAACAGCGATCCAGCCAGGTAGATGCGCTGATGGTAGCGCTTGAAATTGCCTGCAATGAAATGGAGTCAGGTGATATCGAAACAGCGATAGCCGGAATCCGCTCAATGTCTGCTGATATTTTCACGGCCATCCATGCCATTAAAGATTTGGAGGTGCGCAATGTTTAAAGAGATAAATCTGGATGCTTACTATGAAGATCAGCAGCGTGTTAATGCTCTGATTGGTTCCACTAGTGCGCCTGTACCAACTACACCGGAGAACATTTCGCGCAATCGTCTGTTACGTGTTCAGGCCGGGTTGCGGCATTTACTGACTGAGGTCATACCACAAATCACCGACGAGCAGCACCGCCATGAAGTCTATTTGTGGGTTGATGGGATTTATTCCATTACTCGCTTTGAGGAAGTTGACGCGGAGAAGGTGTAACCATGATCAGTCTCACAAAATTTAATGAGCTGGAAAACCGTGTCGATCTGCTGGTTAACCGCGTCCTGGAGTTAGAACAGCAGGTGCGCACACTCACCGAAAGCCAGGGGGGAGATATTCCTCCCGGTATGGCCCCGGTCGCCACGCTGGCGGCTGAGTTCGGCATATCGACGAAAAAAGCCGAAGAACTGGCAAAAAACACGGGCGTGATACTGGTCAGAATGAAAGCTGGTGGCTTTATCGCGCCGGATAATAAGTTCAGAGAGGTGGCGAGGCAGGTTCTGCGCAGCGCGAAGCGCAAATATGGGTCGGCGTACTGGTATCACCCATTACTTGGCAAATTTCAGATGAGCGGAGGTATCCCACAATGACCGATATTTTTGATGTGCTGGGGCCGTTGTTCCGCAAACTGACCGAAACCTGTATTGCTCACCAGATAGCGGAAACCGGTTCGGCGACATTGCTGGTGGAAAGCGATAAGTATATGGCCCGCTATCGCTTCACGCTGGAGCCGCGCGTAACTGAAAACGTATTGATGAAATATATGATTTTTGGCTGCTTTGACGAATTCGGGCGCGATGAGGGGTTAAGGCGTTTGCGGGATATTCTGCTGACCTGCTTTACCGACGATGGCGATATTAACGAAATGGGGTTGCAGATAGTGAAAAGCTGCCACCTTGAGTACCTGCATGAAGACCTGGGCGCGGATATGTCCAATAAGGTGTTGCACTGATGAAGATGAAGAATGCCCCGAACATTAAATTCCTGCCGAAAGATAAATTTACCGAGGCGATTATCTTTGCGGGTGAAGATGCCTATTCGCATGTGCAGCACTGGATCGAGAGCGAAGGTAAAAGGGCATGGGATGATGTACCGCCTGTTTATCTGGGTAAAAGGCAACTTGCGGAACTGGAACGGTTAAACATTGTTGATAACGGCCGTCGCAGTGTTCGTGTGATCCGCGCTGGCGAACTTTCCGAAATGCAGATAAGCACTATCGCAACCAAACTGGCGCTGGCGGATGTGAAAGAGGCCCGGCTGTTTAATGGCATGTTTGAGCCTCAGCCAAAGGAGGACTGGACGGGCAGGCTTCCACGTCTCAAAGAAGAGGCCGAACGCGGGGAAAGTATTGTGGTGAACCTGCCTGTGAAAAAACGGGAGCCAAAGCCTGAACAGGGCGATGAACTCAAACCCCGCGTGGAAAGCCGCAGCGATGGCCTGTACTGGATCACGCCAAAGGTGGACAAGGATAGTGGCGAGATCATCAATAACGAAACGTGGCTGTGCTCGCCTCTTGAGGTGGTCGGCTCCGGTAGTGACGGGGCAGAGCGCTATCTTGTTTTGCGCTGGCGCTCTCCGCGTGGTCATGAAGATATTACCAGGGCGATCCCCTGTGCTGATATCGGTGAGCGCGACGGTTGGCGCTCACTTAAAGCTGGTGGGGTGAATGTGACCACTAAAAGCACCTTCCGGGCGATTCTGGCCGACTGGTTGCAGCAAAGCGGCATTGATCGGGAATGGATTATCACCCATACCACTGGCTGGCATCACGGCGCATATATCATGCCTGATGGTGAAGTGATTGGTGATCCAGAGACGCCCATTCTCTTTAACGGTCGCAGCGCTGCATCTTCCGGGTATGCCATTGCTGGTACTGCTGCCACCTGGCGGGATTCCGTCGCCCGTCTGGCCGGGGGCAATCCGTCCATGATGCTGGGCGTGGCAGCGGCATTATCCGCGCCGCTTATTGGCCTGGTGGGTGCTGATGGTTTCGGCGTCCATTTGTTCGAGCAGTCGAGCGCCGGTAAGACCACTACCGCCAATATTGCGAGCAGCCTGTGGGGTGAGCCTGATGCGTTGCGGCTTACCTGGTACGGTACTGCGCTTGGCATAGCAAACGAAGCGGAGGCGCATAACGACAGCCTGTTACCGCTTGATGAGGTAGGACAGGGCAGCAGTGCCAAAGATGTTGCCACGTCTGCTTACACCCTGTTTAACGGTGCCGGAAAGTTGCAGGGAGCCAAAGAGGGCGGCAACCGGGAGCTTAAACGCTGGCGCACGGTGGCGATCAGTACCGGGGAAATGGATATTGAAACCTTCCTGGCTGCTGGTGGGCTGAAAGTGAAAGCGGGCCAACTGGTGCGCTTGCTCAACATCCCTATGGAGAAATCGACGACCTTTAACGGTCTGCCAAACGGAAAGGCTCATGCTGACGCACTGAAAGAAGCCTGGATTGATAACCACGGGGCGGCGGGGCGTGAGTGGGTTAAATGGCTGGCGGCTAACCAGCAGGAGGCTAAACAGGCGGTGCGTGACGCGCAAACGCGCTGGCGCGGCCTTATCCCGGCGGATTACGGTGAGCAGGTACACCGCGTGGCCGAACGCTTTGCAATCCTCGAAGCCGCGCTGGTAACTGGTGCATCAATCACCGGATGGAGTGAACAGGCCTGCCGTGACGCTATTCAGCATAGCTTTAACGCCTGGGTGAAAGAGTTCGGCACGGGTAACAAAGAGCACCAGCAGATCATCGAGCAGTGCGAGGCGTTCCTGAATGCCTACGGTTTAAGCCGCTTTGCACCGTTGCCCTATGATCCGTCCAGTATGCCGATTCGCGATCTGGCCGGGTATCGAAAGCGCAAAAGCAGCCATGATGATGCGCCGCTGGTGTTCTATACGTTCCCCGCAACGTTTGAGAAGGAGATAGCTCAGGGCTTTAACGCCAGGCAGTTTGCCCGCGTGCTTGCCGCTGCTGGCTTGCTTTCTGAGCCGTCCAGCGGGCGTGGATACCAGCAGAAATCCCCGCGTATTGATGGGCGTCAGATCAACGTTTATGTGCTTCACCAGGTTGCGGAAGATGGAGAAGAATAAATTACACATGTGAGGGTTGTTAATGTTGGTTCAGTTGGTTCAGTGTCTATTGGTTATGTTCATATGGCTGTTTTATATGGGGTTAATGTCAAAAAAATGAACCAACACTGAACCAACAAATAGCGGTTTTGAACCAACAAACGGGCAGTTTGAACCAACATTTTAGAACCTCATGGACTGAACCAACATGAAAATACCCAATGTTGGTTCAAATCGGGGCTTTGTTGGTTCACTCAACGGAAAATAATCCTTATAAAACAATTACCTTTACAAATTGAACCAACTGAACTAACTGAACCAACATAGTTTTGTATATATACGTGAAAAATAAAGAGGTCATTAATGAAACTGATTGGCAAAGATAACGGGCATATGAGCGATCTTAAGTTTCTCTACAGCGCCGTTGATGAGCTTTCAAATAAAGATGAGATTACGGTGACGGATTTTCTGGCTCTGAGCGCTTTTGTCACTTCTGAAAAACTTGATCTGGAATCGTACCAGTCTGGGCTGGAAGAAGGTGGGCAAGAGCTGTCGAAATATGCCAGCGCTTACCTCGATCTTCTACAGAGGATGGCGGCTGATTTGTCGTACCCAACCTCTGGCCTTGAGAACGCTATCCATAGCGCACAATCAACGGCAAGCTGGGCTTTCTATCAGTGTGGGCTGGATAAAGAATAATCATCCTGCTTAGCAAAAAAAGGCCTGGTTTCTCCAGGCCGTCAAGACTACATGAAATAAATATCTTCTCCCCGTTCGAATACATCAATAATGCCGTGGGCTTCTGAGGGGCATTCTCCGTTAGTAATCAGCGTCTCCCAGAACTTCTGATCGAAACGACGGTCGAGGTAAAAATATCGGCAAATTCCTAAGAGATCACCTCGTTCCCATTCAGGCTTGTATCGAACCTGAAGTTCATCCTCTAGCGCGTAGAAGGTGAGCCTTTCTTTTTTTATCCATGCATCATCAAGTCGCTTGGCAAGAAAAAGTGTTTTTTCCTTTGAGGTAGTGAAAAAATCAGCAAAGGGTTCATGGGGTTTTTGCGGGATGCTACCGTCCGTATCATGGAGAGCTGGATAAACTCCAGACTCCCAAGCATACAGGTAAGCATTGCTGAACTCATCGTGATGCTTTCCGATATGCATTATCTGAATGCGCTGCTGGTTAAAAAGAGCCTGCATGATGTTGTGGTCAGACATGTTAATCCCTCGTCCAGAGTAAAAAGTAAACACCAAAACAATATGGTTTATTCCTGCTTTTGTAAATTATTTGTTCTCCTGTTTTCGCTGCTGTTTGCGACAACATAGAGGTGTTTACTCATTGATTATTATGTATATCTTGAAGAGTGGCACTCAGACGTGAGCCGCCACTGTCCACCTGGTTTTTTCCCGTTCTGCGACGGTTTCCTTTCCAGGTGGACATCCCTCCAAGCGCTGGTTTCACGTCTCAACGTTAATTGTTACGGAAACCACTCCATGAAGAAATTACTTGAATTACGCCAGCAGAAAGCCGCACTCAAAACCCAGATGCGTTCCATGCTGGAAAAAGCTGACAACGAAAAGCGAAGCCTGAACGATGAAGAGGGCAGGCAGTTCGATGAACTCCGCGTCCAGGCAGATGTGCTTGAAGTTGAAATTACCCGCCTTGAAGCTGTCGCCGATGATCAGCGCAATTTGCCTGGTACTTCTGTTGAAGGTAAAGGTGTAAGCAACGATGAGCTGCGCCACTACATCATGACTGGCGATACCCGCTCTCTCTCCACGTTGGTGCAGGCTGACGGCGGCTATACCGTTATCCCTGAGCTGGACAAAGAGATCATGCGCCAGTTGCAGGATGACAGCGTTATGCGCTCCATCGCCACGGTGAAGACCACCAAAACCAACGAATACCAGAAGCTGGTGTCAGTGGGCGGCACTACCGTTAAGCGCGGCACCGAAGGCGAAGCGCGTACCGAAACCAGCACACCGAAGATGGAGCGCGTTGATATCAAACTCAACCCGATCTACGCCTACCCGAAAACCACTCAGGAAATTCTCGACTTCTCCGAAGTTGATATTCTGGGTTGGCTGTCTTCCGAAATCACCGACACCTTCACTGCTACCGAAGAAACCGACTTTGTGAACGGCGACGGTGATAAAAAATCCAAAGGGTTCCTGTCCTATCCGCGTGCGGCCACCAGCGATAAAACCCGTCCGTTCGGCACGCTGGAGAAGATGGAAGCTGCTGCCGTTTCCTCTGATGGCCTTATCGACCTGCTGTATAAGCTGAAAGCCAAATACCGCAAAAATGCCGTATGGGTGATGAACTCCAACACTGCCGCTACGCTGCAAAAGCTGAAAAACGGCAACGGGGATTACATCTGGCGTGATCGTCTCGTCGCTGACTCCCCTGATACCCTCCTTGGCCGTCCGGTTCAATATCTGGAAACGATGCCTGATGCGGCTGCGGGTGAAGCGTTCCTGGCAGTCGGCGACTTCAAGCGCGGTTACTTCATCGTGGATCACACTACTGGCGTGCGTACCCGCCCCGACAACATCACCGAACCGGGTTTCTACAAGGTGCATACTGATAAATACCTGGGCGGCGGCGTGGTGGACTCCAACGCCATCAAGGTGCTTGAGCTTTCCGGCTCCGGTTCCTGATCTGACGTTTAAGGGGCTTCGGCCCCTTTTTGCCCTCTGTGGAGTCCAACAATGAAAACAATCGATTTTGAAATCCGTACCTCCGAACTGAGTGCCAGCAACAAAAAGCTGGTGGGCTATGCCGTGCGCTGGAACAGCCTGTCAGAAGTTATCTGGGATGAGTTCCGCGAGCAGTTTGCGCCGGGGGCGTTTAAAGATAGCCTGGAATCCGGTAGCGATGTGCGTGCGCTGTACGAGCATAACTATACCCAACTGCTGGGGCGTACCAAATCCGGCACGCTGGTGTTGGCCGAAGATGATACCGGGCTACGCTTCGAACTGACCCCGCCGAATACCCAGCTTGGAAACGATGTGCTGGAGCTGGTGGAGCGTGGAGACATTTCCGGCATGAGCTTCGGGTTCCGTGCGCTGAAAGAGTCCTGGGATATTACTCCTACACCGTATATTCGCACTGTTACCGCTGCCGAGCTGCGGGAGATCACCGTTACTTCTATGCCTGCTTACCCTGAGTCCGGCGTGGAAATTGCGCACCGTTCTCTGTTCTCCCAACATCCTGAACTGCGCCGCGCTGGTGATAACCGCCGACGCTGGGCTGACTTAGCGGGGCTGTGATATGTGGAATATCTGGCCTTTTGGCCGTAAATCTGAGCCATCCGAACAGCGCAGCATGACGATTGATGAGTTTCTGGCGATGGCAGGGATTCCAAACACTGGTTCAGGCGAATATGTGTCTGCTGGTACTGCGGAATCTCTGCCGGCGGTGATGAACGCCGTTTCAGTTATCAGTGAGGCAGTGGCAACAATGCCCTGCTATCTCTACCGCGTGCGCAACGATAACGGGCGAGAAGCGCGGGAGTGGTTGAGTAATCATCCGGTAGATTTTCTCCTGAACGAGCAACCGAACGACTGCCAGACGCCATACCAGTTCAAGCGCACGATGATGCGTCATTGCCTGCTGAATGGTAACGCCTATGCGGTGATCCAATGGGGCCGTGACGGCCAGCCGCAATCCCTGCATCCGTATGCGCCGGGGGCGGTTGTTCCTGAGCGTATCGGCCAGCATAAGTACAAATACACTGTTACTGAGCCGTTTACCGGGGCAGTGCGCACTTACTTGCAGGAAGAGATTCTGCACCTGCGCTACTCGACCGATGATGGTTTTCTGGGGCGCTCGCCGATCACCATCTGCCGTGAAGCGCTGGGGTTAGGTCTGGCCCAGCAGCGCCACGGTGCCAGCATTATGAAAGATGGCATGATGGCGGCGGGCGTAGTCACTACTGCTGAATGGCTCGATAGTGTGAAGGGTAAGCAGGCGCTGGACGCGCTTGAGCGCTACAAAGGTGCCAGAAATGCCGGTAAAACACCGATCCTTGAAGGTGGCATGGACTATAAGCAGCTTGGCATGAGCAATCAGGATGCTGAGTGGCTAGCCTCCCGGCGCTTCACCATCGAAGATATTGCCCGCATGTTTAACGTTTCTCCCATCTTCTTGCAGGAATACAGCAACAGCACCTACAGCAATTTTAGTGAGGCGAGCCGCGCCTTTCTCACCATGACGATGCGCCCGTGGCTGGCGAACTTCGAGCAGCAGATTAAATCAGCTTTGCTGGTGGCCTCACCTGTGCCGGGCATTCGCTATCAGGTGGAGTTTGATTCGGCTGACCTCCTCCGTGCTACCCCAACCGAACGTTACGCCACGTATGAACGAGGTATCAAGAACGGGATCATGAACCCGAACGAAGCCCGTGAGCGCGAGGGTATGTCGCCGCGTGAAGGTGGCGACGAATACAGCCAGGCATGGAAGCAGGAAGTGAAGGTCAGTACCGGTTCTGAGAATAAGGAGGATGCGTCATGAGGCCAGGAGGATTAAGGCAACGCGTCACGATTCAGAATTTTACTACCAGCCGAACCCCTTCTGGTGGCGTCATTCAGGAATGGTACGACGTTGCGAGAGTCTGGGCAGAAGTGAAGGGGATCAGTGGCCGTGAGCTGATCGCTGCGGGTGCTGAAATGTCCGAGGTTACATTTCGTATGTGGGTACGTTACCGCTCTGACGTAACCAGTGCCAGCCGGATCATCTGGAAACAGAAAGGACATGATGCAAAAGCATTTGATATTCAGTCGGCAATTCCTGATGAAAAGGCTACCAGGCTGGAGTTGCTTTGTAAGGGAGGGCTTAAGCCGTGAGTGAACTAATTGGGCTTGATGAGGCAAAACTTCACTGCCGCATCGATAACGATGATTCCTATGAAGATGCAATGATTCAGGCATACATCGAAGCGTCACTGGAAGTATGCCAGAAGCATATCGGTAAACGGTTCGGCGCTGGCCTGGAATTCACTCCTGCCATCAAGATTGGATGCCTTATGTACGTTTCCCAACTGTACGAATACCGCACGATGATTAGTGATGTGGAGGCGAAAGAGATCCCCCTTGCTATCTCTGCATTGTGGTCTGTGTATCGCGATGTGGGGGTGTACTGATGCCGTGGCAACCAATGCGCCGGTGCACTGAGCCGGGATGCAATAAGCGGGTTAAGTCTGGTAAGTGCGATGAGCACAAGCGGGAAGCCTGGCGGGCGGAAGATGCCAGACGCGGCCACCGTCGCGCCCGTGGTTACTCAGCATCATGGGAGCAGTACCGCGCTCAGTATCTGAAACGTCAGCCGCTATGTGTCGAGTGCCAGAAGTTGGGCCTCTACGTTCCTGCAAAGATTGTTGATCACATCATCCCTATCGACGGCGGTGATGATGTTCTGTTCTGGCCTGAGTGGAATCACCAGCCGTTATGCCAGATGCATCATAACCAGAAGACCACGCAGCAAGACCCCATCACCAAAGCGAACCGTAAGGCAGGGCTGTACCGAGAGCAGGAAGAGCGTGCAGCCCATCGCAATGACTGGATGTATGAGGCCAGCAATGAATGAGAAAGACGTGGTGAATCTGTACCGATCATTGATGCGCTGCCGTGATGGCTTCATGCAGGGGCGAAGCAGACGCAATGAGCGCCAGACTGCGCAGCGTATGAGCGAGCGTGAACGGGAGTTGCGGGAATGCTTCCGCAACCGCTGACAGACCGCATGGACGGGGTGGGGGAGGTTTTCAGGACAAACCTCAAGGTGCCAGGCACCGCCCGCCCCCTCAAATTTTTATGCACGGTGATTTTTTTGAAAATAAAACGAAAAGGAAAACAGTGAGTTATGCCAAGACCACCAAAACCGCCCGCTTACCTTGATGAAATCGCGGCGCAGCAGTGGAAAGCAAAGGCGAAGCAACTGGCGGAACGTGGTGATCTGACGCCTGCCGACTGGAACAACCTTGAGCTTTATTGCGTCAACTATTCGATGTACCGCAAAGCCGTGGAGGACCTTGCCACGCGGGGCTTCAGCATTGTGAACAGCCAGGGCGGCGAGAGCCGTAACCCGGCACTGAGCGCAAAGGCTGATGCCGAAAAAATTCTCATAAAAATGTCGTCGTTGCTGGGCTTTGATCCGGTAAGTCGTCGCCGTAACCCGCCTGAAACAGAAGAGGAAGACGAGCTTGACCGCATGGAATGATTACGCAATCGCCATAAAATCTGGCGAAATTCCGGCCTGTAAGCGGGTAAAACAGGCCGTTGAAAGGTACTTTTCAGACCTGAATGACCCCCGGTATGAGTTCGATACGGCGACCGTAGAGCGGTTTATTGCCTTCTCGCGGCTCTGTCCACACGTCAAAGGCCCGCTACGTGGTCAGCCTATCGAGCTGGAGCCGTGGCAGCAGTTCGCCTTTGCTAACCTGCTGGGCTTTAAGGTCAGGGAGTCAGGCCGCCGCAAGTACAGCAGCGCCTTTATTGAGGTGCCGCGCAAGAATGCCAAATCCACCGTAGCCGCCATGCTGGCTAACTGGTTTCTGGTGATGGAGAAGGGCCAGCAGGATATCTACACGGCGGCGGTGAGCCGGGATCAGGCCCGAATCGTGTTCGACGATGCCCGCCAGATGTGCCTGCTGTCAAAACCGCTGAAAAAGCGCGTAAATATTCAGGCGCATAAAGTCATTTTCCCGAAGAGCAACAGCCTGCTAAAGCCGCTGGCGGCGAAAGCGGCCACCATTGAAGGGACTAATCCCAGCCTGGCGATTGTCGATGAATACCACCTTCACCCGGATAACGGCGTTTATTCCGCGCTTGAGCTGGGTATGGGCGCACGTCCTGAGGCGATTTTATTCGCCATCACGACCGCCGGAAGTAACGTTGTCTCCGCCTGTAAACAGCATTATGACTACTGCTGCCAGATACTGGCCGGGGAAGAAAGCAACGATTCGCTGTTTGTCCTGATCTACGAGCTGGACGACGAAAGCGAGGTTGAGCAGCCGGAAATGTGGATCAAGGCTAACCCTAACCTGCATGTGTCCGTTGACGCGGCGAAGCTGGAATCCACCATCCAGAAAGCACGGGGCATACCGTCGCAGTGGGTGGAAATGCTGACCAAACGTTTCAATATCTGGTGTCAGGGTTCCACACCGTGGATGGGTGCTGGGGCATGGGATGCCTGTGCACTCGATTATGCCGAAGAAGATCTGGCCGGGATGGAGTGTTACGCCGGATTTGACCTGTCCTCAACCAGCGATATTACCAGCGTGAGTTACGCTTTCCCGTTTGAACGCGAGATCAGGCTTCTTACCCGGCACTATCTGCCCGAAGCGCAGCTACTTAACGTTGCTAACAAAAACCGCGCCATCTATCGCCAGTGGGTAAAAGCGGGCTGGATACGAACCACCCCCGGCGACTGTATCGACTATGACCGCATCCGTGACGATATCCTGCGCGACGCTGAAACATTCAATATCCGGCTGGTGGGCTTTGATACGTGGAACGCCACACACTTGCGCACTCAGTTGCAGGGGGCTGGCCTCGATGTGGAGCCGTTCCCGCAAACCTATCTGAAATTCAGCCCGGTAGCGAAATCCTTTGAGGTTTTTGTTAACCGCAAGGTGGTGCGTCATCGTGGCGATCCGGTTCTGGCCTGGGCGATTGGTAACGTGGTGATGGAGTCCGACGCCAATGCCAATATCAAGCCCAACAAAAAGAAATCCTCCAACAAGATAGACCCTGCGGTTTCTGCGCTTATGGCGTTCGGCACATTCCAGGCAGAGCACGAGGATTTTGCATTCGATATGAGCGATAGCCATAAGCAGCGACTTGCCGAATTTACCGGGATTTGAATATGCTCAAACACAAGAAAATTGAGTCTGTGATCGACGAAATGGCACGTCAATTGGGCCATGAACTTAACGGGCAGGATAAGCTGGTAATCCGCACTAAAACAGCTATGGTGTTGGCCGCTAAACAGCGGCACCGCCAGCGCATGGAAGCGCCACCCTATCAGTGGCGAAAGCCAGATAAATTAAGGCGTTGAAAGAGGTTCATCCCCTATAAAGCACCAGTATTGTTCTGGTGCTTTTTTGTTTGTTCAGACAAATATGTATAAACATCTGTATAAACATTAATAAAAAAGGCGCTATCCCATGCCGAGTAGCGCCTTTTTATTCAATAACATAGCTGAAATCTATCAGTTCATGCCGTATTTTTTCAGTTTTTTACGCAGCGTACCACGGTTGATGCCCATCATCAGGGCAGCACGGGTCTGGTTACCGCGGGTGTATTGCATCACCATGTCCAACAGGGGCTGTTCTACTTCAGCCAGTACCAGCTCATAGAGATCGTTAACATCCTGACCATTCAATTGAGCAAAATAGTTCTTCAGTGCCTGTTTAACCGAGTCACGCAGGGGCTTTTGAGTTACCTGGTCCTGAGAGTTAACGGTAGAAACGGTCAGTACGTCAGAATTTACGCGTTGTTCGAACATAGTTCTGTCAGCTCTTTATTTCTGTTTACGCAAAATTTTCGAAGTATGCCTCCAACGCCGCCAGCTGTTCGCTGGAATCTTCAATGGCGTTGAATGTGCGCCGAAACTGGTCATCCGGAGCGTGTTCCTGGAGATACCAGGATACGTGTTTACGCGCAATTCGGTACCCTTTTGCCTGACCATAAAAGTCGTGCAGTTCCCGAACGTGCGCACAAAGCAAGCGCTTCACCTCTGCCAGAGGCAGCGGGGGCAGCAGCTCCCCAGTGTCCAGATAATGCTGGATTTCCCGAAAGATCCAGGGTCTTCCCTGAGCTGCACGTCCTATCATCAGGGCATCCGCCCCCGTATAGTCGAGTACAGCTCTGGCTTTATGCGGGTCAGTAATGTCGCCATTCGCGATAATCGGAATGGAAACTTTCTGCTTAACTGCCCGAATACTGTCGTACTCAGCATCTCCATTGAACAAACAGGCGCGGGTGCGTCCATGAATGGTCAGAGCCTGAATGCCACAATCTTCAGCCAGTTGGGCAATCTCTACGCAGTTACGGTGTTCCGGAGCCCAGCCGGTGCGAATCTTGAGTGTGACAGGAACGTCCACTGCATTGACGACCTCGGTTAGTATCGACTTCACTAAATCCGGGTACTGCAAGAGGGCTGAACCTGCGAGCTTGCGATTCACTTTTTTAGCCGGACACCCCATATTGATATCAATAATCTGGGCGCCGCTTTCCACGTTAATACGTGCGGCATCGGCCATCTCAACAGGGTCGCTACCGGCAATTTGCACCGTGCGAATTCCTGGCTCATCAACGTGCACCATCCGTAAACGAGACTTGTCACTTTCCCAAACCTGCGGGTTAGAAGACATCATCTCGGATACCGTCAATCCTGCTCCCATCTCATAGCACAGCGTCCTGAATGGTCTGTCAGTGATGCCAGCCATAGGTGCTGCGATCAGGCGATTTCTGAGCTGGTATTGTCCGATGCGCATGAGTTAAGAAATGACCATACTGTGACTGCAAGGCGGCGTATATTACGCATTTTTCGCACGAGATGAAAGGCCAAACTTTGACCAATCCACTGAGGTGGATCAATGAATTGCCGTAAATGTGAACGCATGAAAATATTTAATCATATAAATCATTGCATTATAAAAATGTGTCTATTTTATATACACATATAATTTTGCGTAACTTCTCATTTTTTCTTCAGCTGCAGAAGGTACTGACAAGATATTCTGCTGAATTAATCAGCAAATTACCTCGCCATTGTGTGATCGCTACCTCATTTTAGTACAGGATCTCGGTATCCCCAGAATAGCTTTCCGTAATCTTGCGTTCATTCAACGGCTGCAGCGGGCGATTGTTTGCAGGCCCAACAGTGTAGTGAAATTTATCCAACTGTTCGGCTGAAAGAGCAACAGGCGTTTTCAGGACAGCCCAGGTAACGCCTTCGGTGCAGGGAGGCGTTGTTAGCGAACCACGGTAGCGCCAGTAGGTTTTATTGTCGGGTAAAAGCTGATTGATATTAACTGGTGAGAAGATGGGCATACTGCTGTCTTCCATGGCTGGAAAGGACTCCCACAAATTTTGAATCGCCTGGTTAGGTTCATCGACATCAAACATGACCGCTACGATGGCGATGTCTCCGTGTTGGTTTTTGTGGACTAACTGCAGCTCCAGCGGATAGGTTTTACCGTTGAGGGTATGTTCACTCGGGGCGTGAAAATCAAATTGTTTTAAATAATAAAGCGTTTCATCAATTTCAATGGAATTAGATGTATAGCTACTCATCGTTGCCTGCAACGTATGGTTAATGCTCCGAAATCTAGTTGGGCCATCGAAGTACTGCATGTTGAGCGCGGGAAGACCGAGTTTACTGGTTGTGGTGGTCTGGATGTCTATAGGGGATTGGTTTATGCCTGTCTGGCACGTTGCATACGCTTTGCTGATTTCTCCCCACCGTGCAGGGCCGGTCTCTCCGATATATCCCCATGATGCGGCAAGCGTTGTCAGGGGCATCAAGCATGCTGTTAGTAAAGTTGTTGTAAAACGATAGAAATGCATACGTACACTCAACGAAAACAATATAAAAATTAACAAAATCAATTGATTATTATATCGCTGAGGACAGTGTCGGTATGCTGGTCTATTGTCTGAAAATGGCGTGGTCAGATAACCACGCCGGAAGGGATTATTTTTTCTGACCGGTAATGCGGCACCACTCTTCTTTCTCGATAACCGGATCGAGCGTAAAGAGATCGGCATAGGCTTCACAGACGCTTTCCGCTTGGCTGGCAAGAATACCAGAAAGCCCCAGTAGACCACCCTCAACGGGCAGTACGCTGATTAACGGCGCCAGTTCACGTAATGGGCCCGCGAGGATGTTGGCGACCACCACGTCGGCTTTCATGGCTTCTGGCTGGTCTTTCGGCAGATAAAGCTCCAGACGCTCAGAAACGCCATTACGCTGGGCGTTATCACGGCTGGCCTGAATCGCTTGTGGATCGATATCCACGCCGATGGCTTTCGCTGCACCCAGTTTCAATGCCGCAATGGCAAGAATGCCGGAGCCGCAGCCAAAGTCGATAACCGTTTTACCGTTAAGATCGAGACCGTCCAGCCATTGCAGGCACAGAGAGGTGGTGGGGTGCGTGCCTGTACCAAACGCCAGACCCGGATCCAGCATCACGTTGACAGCATTCTCATCCGGGACATCGCGCCAGCTCGGGCAAATCCACAGACGTTCGCCAAAGCGCATCGGGTGGAAGTTATCCATCCATTCGCGTTCCCAGTCTTTGTCTTCGAGCTGTTCGATTTTATGCACGAAGCCTTCACCCAGCAGCGGATGCTGTTCCAGGATGGCAACAACTTCTTTCATGTCGGTTTCTGCATCGAACAAGCCGATAACGTCGGTATCACCCCACAGGCGAGTCTCGCCCGGCAGAGGTTCAAATACCGGCGTATCATGCGTATCCTGGAAAGTAATGGAAACGGAGCCCGCTTCCATCAGCGCATCGCTCAACTCTTCAGCGTTGGCACCGGTCGTGTTCAGTTTCAGTTGGATCCATGGCATGGCAAAACTCTTTATTTATCAGTAGTCAATATGGCGACTTGCGGGACGGCGGAACCGAAACGGTTGCCGATCAGGAAAGCCAGCAAGCTTATCAGTAACGAGGGCACGATCGGATGGAAGCCCAGGAACTGAACGTTAAAGGTGGCGAGTAAAGCATAAAGCACGCCGCCGACAATCATCGCGCTCAATGCGCCTGACGCGTTTGCCCGCTCCCAGTAGAGGCCCAGCACCAGCGGCCACAGGAAGACGGCTTCCAGCCCGCCAAACGCCAGCAGATTCAGCCAGATAATCATCTCTGGTGGTTTCCAGGCGGCCAGCAACAGTAACGCGCCCAGCAACAGGGTAATCACTGCCGACATGCGCTTCAGCCGGGTTTCGTTTTCCAGCTGTTCCGGGCGAAGGTTCAGGTACAGATCCTTAATGATCGTAGCGGAACTTTGTAGCAATTGGGCATTGATCGTCGACATGATCGCAGCCATAGGGGCCGCGAGGAAAATCCCGGCAGCGACCGGCGGCAAGACTTTGACCATTAGCGTGGGGATAACCAGATCTGGTACCGTCAGGTCAGGGATTACCGCCCGTCCCAGAGCACCCGCCAGATGCATACCAAACATCAGGATCGCCACTACGATGGTGCCGATGATAATGCCGCGGTGTACCGCTTTACTGTCTTTATAAGAGATGCAGCGCACCGCCGTATGCGGCAGGCCAATCACGCCAAAGCATACCAGCACCCAGAATGAGGTCATAAACGTGGGTGACAAAATATCATCCGCGCCCTGCGGCGAGACCAGTTTCGGGTCGATGGTTTGCAGGGTTACCACTGCATTGCTAAGGCCACCGGCGGCATGAACGACGCCGACCAACAAAACGATAGTACCAATCAGCATTACCATGCCTTGCATGGTGTCGTTCAGTACGCTGGCGCGAAATCCGCCGAACGCTGTATACAATGCGATACTGACGCCAAAGATCAGCAGACCGGTTTCGTAAGGAATGCCCGCGGCGGTTTCCAGCAAACGTGCGCCGCCAATAAACTGTACGGTCATTGCTCCGACAAACGCGACCAGCAGGCTAAGGCTCGCCAGCCACACCAGCAGGCGGCTCTGGTAGCGCGCAAACAGCATATCGTTGAGGGTAACAGCATTATAACGACGCGCCAGAATCGCGAATTTCTTACCAAGAATCCCCAATGAGAGCCAGACGGCAGGCAACTGGATCATCGCCAGCAGCACCCATCCCAGTCCGTATTTGTAAGCAGCGCCAGGACCGCCAATAAACGAGCTGGCGCTAATGTAGGTTGCCGTTAGCGTCATCGCTAACACGACCCCGCCCATGGAACGGCTGCCAAGGAAATATTCATTCAGGAAGGTACCGGTCACTCTCTTACGCATGGCGTAAACAGAAAGGCCGAAGACCACCAGAAGATAGGCGACCAGCGGTAAAATAACTTCAAGCTGCATCGTCATCCTCCAACGAAATGTCGCGATAGATAAACTTCACCATCGCCCAGCACAGCACGATGAAAACCAGCGGTGTTAGCAGGCAGGCCATTTCGAACCAGTGCGGTAAGCCGGTAAAACCCAGCGTTGAATCAGGTAAGTAAGCGGCCACTAACCATGTGACCAGATATAAAAGGGTTAGCCACAGCGCCCAGCGCGCCTCTTTATGGGCCTGAACAAAACGAGCGTCCATTTTTTGTCCCTTGTGGATAAAGAAAGCGGGGATTGTACCTTATGGCACGTGCGGGAGGGGAGAAAAACAAAAGGCCGGAATTTCCGGCCTTTTTGGTTAACGCACGCTTACTTTTCCTGAAGTCCGAGTTTTTTCTCCAGATAGTGGATATTGGTTCCACCGTGCTGGAAGTGCTCGTCATTCATGATACGGATCTGCAGGTCAACGTTGGTTTTGATACCGTCGATGATCAGTTCCTGCAAGGCGTTTTTCATACGGGCGATAGCAACGTCGCGGTTTTCGCCATAGCAGATCAGCTTACCGATCATTGAGTCATAGTACGGAGGTACGGTGTAGCCTGCGTAAATATGAGACTCCCAACGCACACCAAAACCACCCGGCGCGTGGAAACGCGTGATTTTACCCGGGCTTGGCAGGAAGGTGTTCGGGTCTTCGGCATTGATACGGCATTCTACCGCATGGCCTTTAACCACAACTTCGTCCTGCTTGATGGACAGCGGTTGACCCGCTGCGATGCGCAGTTGCTCTTTGATCAGGTCAACGCCGGTGATCATTTCGGTTACCGGGTGTTCAACCTGAATACGGGTGTTCATCTCAATGAAGTAGAACTCGCCGTTTTCGAACAGGAACTCGAAAGTACCCGCCCCGCGATAGCCGATATCAACACAGGCTTTGGCGCAACGCTCACCGATGTAGCGACGCAGTTCCGGAGTAATGCCCGGTGCTGGTGCTTCTTCGACAACTTTCTGGTGACGACGCTGCATGGAGCAGTCACGCTCTGCCAGATAAATTGCGTTACCCTGACCGTCTGCCAGCACCTGAATCTCGATGTGGCGTGGGTTTTCCAGGTACTTCTCCATGTAAACCATGTCGTTGTTGAAAGCCGCTTTTGCTTCCGCTTTGGTCATGGAGATGGATTGTGCCAGTTCGGCATCGCTACGCACGACGCGCATACCGCGACCGCCGCCGCCGCCGGAGGCTTTGATGATAACCGGATAACCGATGCGTTTAGCATGAGCGCGGTTAGCGTCCATGTCATCGCCCAGCGGGCCGTCAGAGCCTGGAACTGTTGGCACACCTGCTTTCTTCATCGCGGTGATTGCGGACACTTTGTCACCCATCAGGCGGATGGTGTCGGCTTTCGGGCCGATGAAGATAAAGCCGGAACGTTCTACCTGTTCAGCAAAGTTGGCGTTCTCAGAGAGGAAGCCATAACCCGGGTGAATTGCCACCGCGCCGGTGATTTCAGCAGCGCTAATGATAGCCGGGATGTTCAGATAGCTTTTTACGGATGCTGCCGGGCCAATACAGACCGTCTCATCCGCCAGCAATACGTGTTTTAAATCGCGATCCGCGCTTGAATGCACCGCGACAGTCTTGATGCCCAGTTCTTTACAGGCACGAAGAATACGCAAGGCAATCTCGCCGCGGTTGGCGATAACAATTTTATCCAACATGTTCGCCTCGTTATTCGATGACGACCAGCGGCTCGTCAAATTCTACCGGTTGACCGCTTTCTACCAGAATCGCTTTAACTACGCCGGATTTGTCGGCTTCGATCTGGTTCATCATTTTCATGGCTTCAACGATGCACAGGGTATCGCCCGCATTCACTTTCTGGCCGATTTCGATGAACGCTTTCGCATCCGGGCTCGGGGTGCGGTAGAACGTACCAACCATTGGGGAGCGTACGATGTGACCACTGATTTCCGCTGCTGCCGGAGCTTCCATACTTGGAGAGGCAGTTTGTGCGACAGCGTTAGACAGAGCTGGCTGCTGCATCACTGGTGCAGCATAAGCCTGTTGCATCATCGGAAAACTTGCAGCTGGCGCTGCACGGCTGATGCGTACAGATTCTTCGCCTTCAGAAATTTCCAGTTCGGAGATGCCTGATTCTTCAACCAGCTCGATCAGTTTTTTAATCTTACGAATATCCATGAGTGGGTTCCGTACTCTTTGTTTAGTGAGATTGTGACAAGCGTTTTACCGCCGTCTGTATAGCATTTTTATAACAGTGAGTGACAAGATGCCACGCATCTCAGGCGCTGCACTGGGTGCTGCTGCCATTAAATGAGATTGCCAGACTTGTTAGTCATTGTGCGGCTATCTTCTGCCATTTTCGGGTAAAAGACAAAATATACCTTCAATATGCGATTGTCACCCTTTCAGCGCTTTAAAAACGCTACCGGGGATAGCAAAGTCGCACATTATAACTATTTCGTAGCAATTGGCAGCTAAATACTGGTCTTATCAGGGAAGATAATCAACCGTTAACATGTAAAGAAAATCGGATCGTCCGTGTTTTGCAACGCACTGCACATAACGTGAAACTACCGCCACCACTGGCGAAACTTCTTGTAACGGCACGCTAACAGCACCGCCGCGAGCGCTGCATAAATAATCGGTTGAGGGGAGATAATTTTTACCGACCACAGATAATGTATGGGTGCCAGGATCGCCACAAGATAGACGAAGTTGTGCAGATACTGCCAGTTTTTACCCAGCATTCTCTGTGCAGCTTGCGTAGACGTTAAAGTGAGGGCGAATAATATGACCCAGCTAGCAATGCCCAATGTTAAATAAGGTCGCGTAAGTAATTCCCGCCCTAATAACGCCAGATTATTAATGCCCAGCTCGAGTAACGCGTAGCTGGTTAAATGCAGCGTTGCCCAGGCGAAACACCATAGCCCTAACAGACGACGTGTGCGTATCAATAATGGCTGTTTAGCGTAGCGCGTGAGTGGAGAGACCAGCAAGGTCGCCAGCAAGAATTTCAGAGCTGTCCTACCGGTAAAGTGCTGGATATCTTTGACCGGATCGGCGCTCAGGCCGCCGTGATTTACCGCCCAAAATAGCCAGATAAACGGCAATAAACCGGCAAGATGCAGGCAAACTTTCAGCCCGATAATGTGCTTTGCGGTCAGACGCACTTAAAAATTCTCCTGCAAATTGAGTCCGCGATACAGTGATGCAACCTCTTCGGCATAGCCGTTAAACATCAGCGTGGGCTGACGCTGTACGTCCAGGATACCGCCTGCGCCAATAAAACGCTCAGTGGCCTGGGACCAGCGGGGGTGATCGACATGCGGATTCACGTTGGCATAAAATCCGTATTCATTGGGCGCGGCCAGATTCCAGGTTGTCGGAGGGCGTTCGCGCGTGAGTTTGATACTCACGATCGACTTAATGCCTTTAAATCCATATTTCCACGGCACAATTAAGCGAATGGGCGCGCCATTTTGTGGCGGAAGGGCCTTACCATAAACCCCCACAGTAAGCAGTGTGAGTGGGTGCATTGCTTCATCCAGACGCAGTCCTTCAACATAGGGATATTTTAGCCCGCCGCCAATAAAGCGATCTTTCTGTCCCGGCATATCATCCGGTGCGTACAGCGTTTCGAACGCGACATACTTTGCGTTGCTGGTGGGTTCAACCTGCGCCAGCAGTTTATGTAACGGAAAGCCAATCCACGGCACGACCATTGACCAGGCTTCCACGCAGCGCATCCGATAAATCCGTTCTTCCAGCGGGAAACGGGCGGTCAGCGCATCGTGATCGAGGGTGAGTGGTTTTGCCACCTCGCCACTGATTTGCAACGTCCACGGATCGGTTTTCAGGCTGCCTGCATTGGCTGCCGGATCCGCTTTATCGAGACCGAACTCGTAGAAGTTGTTGTAGCCAGAAACCTTATCCGCAGGCGTTAAAGGAAGTGAATTTTGCCAGGCTGCGGGCTTACTGAAATCAAGCGGCTTACCTGCAGGTGCGGGCGGGCGGTCATTACCCTTAAACCAACTCAGAAGGTCAGCCTGTGCAGGGTGGGGTAAAGACAACGCGGCTGCGCTGATCCCTAGTGCTTTCAGCACCTGGCGACGCTGCATAAAAAAAGCCGACTCGTCAGTGACGTCGGCTTCTGTAAATGGACGTAATTTCTTCATAACAGACTCCCGGCTTACGCGTCATAACTGACAGGGGACGCGTAGTTAATATGGCAGGGAGTCTGTAGATATGCCGCGAAATTTGGTTAATTAAGTGTAAATTTCTGCGCCAGGGCCTGTTACTTCACCTTCACCAGCGTACGGCCTTGCACCTGGTTATTGATGATGGCATCGGCGAACTTCGGCGCATCCGCCAGCGTAATTTCCGTTGCCGCCTGAGCATAGAACGATTCCGGCAGATCCTTAACCAGACGCGCCCAGACCTCTGCACGGCGTGCCGGCGGGGTCATCACCGAGTCCACTCCTTGCAAACGAACGTTACGCAGAATGAATGGCATCACCGTGGTCGGCAGAGCGAAACCACCCGCCAGGCCGCAGGCGGCAACGCAGCCACCGTAGTTCATCTGCGCCAGAACTTTTGCCAGAACTTTGTCGCCAACGGTATCCACCGCGCCAGCCCACAGCTGTTTTTCCAGCGGACGAGACTCGGCAAACTCATCGCGGCCAAGAATACGGTTAGCGCCCAGGCTTTTCAGGTAGTCGTGGGTGCTTTCACGGCCCGAAACCGCCGCAACCTGATAACCCAGCTTATGCAGTAACGCAACGGCTGTGCTGCCCACGCCGCCGCTGGCGCCGGTGACGACAATTTCACCGTCTTGCGGGCGAATACCTGCATCTTCAAGCGCCATAACGCACAGCATAGCGGTAAAGCCGGCGGTACCGATGACCATGGCTTTACGTCCATCCAGTCCTTTTGGCAGCGCAACCAGCCAGTCGCCTTTCACGCGTGCACGCTCAGCCAGTCCACCCCAATGATTTTCACCCACGCCCCAGCCGGTCAGCAACACTTCCTGACCCGCATGAAAACGGGGATCTTCGCTTGCACGTACGGTACCGGCGAAATCGATACCAGGAATCATCGGAAAATTACGAATGATTTTACCCTTGCCAGTGATAGCCAGAGCATCTTTATAGTTCAGGCTTGACCAGTGGATATCCACCGTAACATCGCCTTCAGGTAGCTGATTTTCGTCGAGGGGTTGAACGGATGCGAGGGTTTTTCCGTCCTGCTGTTCTAAGATCAAAGCCTGCATAACCTGTCCTCAATTCGTATAGTGGATTGGAAAATTATTAATGAAGACTATACTCGCTAATCAAAACATGATGCCGATTCTGCGCAATAAATTGCCAGATATACCTGATTTGGTAGTATGCCCACACTGTATGTATAAATGGACGGATTTTGCGTTCAGTTTTGCATTTTTGGGTCGCTTTATCACTTTCAGGCCTGTTTCATAACTGTCGGAGTTAACACAAGGATGCGATTAACGACGAAATTTTCAGCTTTTGTCACGCTGCTTACTGGGTTAACGATCTTCGTGACTCTGATCGGCTGTTCGCTGAGTTTCTATAACGCTATTCAATATAAGTTCACCACGCGCGTGCAGGCGGTCGCGACGGCGATTGATACGCATCTGGTCTCCAGAGATGTCGTTGCGTTAACCCCGCAAATCGATGAGCTGATGGTTTCTGTTGATATCGTGCGCATCGAACTGTTGCAGGGCGAACACGTGGTGTATGACCATTCGCGCACCAGTAGCTACCGACCGGCAGGGACGAACAATCTCTACCGCGAGATCACCGTACCGTTGGTCAAGCATCCGGGCATGTCATTGCGTCTGGTTTATCAGGATCCGATGGGTAACTATTTCCATTCGCTACTGACCACCGCACCGCTCACGATAGCCATTGCTTTCATTATTCTGATGCTCTTTTTGTCTGTGCGCTGGCTTCAGCGCCAGCTTTCGGGTCAGGAGCTGCTGGAGATTCGTTCCACACGTATTCTGAACGGCGAACGTGGACCGAACGTGCGGGGAACGGTCTATGAATGGCCTGCGCGCACCAGCAGTGCGCTCGATATGCTGCTGACTGAAATTCAAAATGCTCGCGAGCAACGCAGCCGCCTGGATACGCTGATTCGTTCCTATGTCGCGCAGGATACAAAAACTGGGCTAAGCAACCGCCTGTTCTTTGATAACCAACTGGCCACGCTGCTGGAAGATCAGGAAAAAGTAGGCTCGCATGGCGTCGTGATGATGGTGCGCCTGCCGGACTTTACGCTGCTGCGCGATAGCTGGGGAATCACCCTCGCGGAAGAACAAATCTCGACGCTGATCAATTTGTTGTCGACTTTTATGACGCGCTATCCGGGCGCGTTGCTGGCGCGTTACCACCGTAGCGATTTTGCCATCCTGCTGCCACACCGCACGTTGAAAGAGGCGGAAAGCATTGCCGGGCAATTATTAAAAGCGGTAGATGCACTTCCGGCTAATAAAATGATCGATCGTGCCGATATGGTTCATATTGGTATTTGCGTTTGCCGCAGCGGTCAGTCGCCGGAGCAAGTGATGGATCATGCTGAAGCAGCCACGCGGAATTCGGTTTTGCAGGGCGGAAATAGCTGGTCGGTCTATGATGACTCGCTGCCGGAAAAAGGTCGGGGCAACGTACGCTGGCGAACGCTGATCGAACAGATGCTCAGCCGGGGTGGGCCGAGAATTTATCAAAAGCCAGCAGTAACCCGTGAAGGGCGAGTGCACCATCGGGAGCTGATGTGCCGTATTTTTGATGGTAACGAAGAGGTCATTTCGGCGGAATATATGCCGATGGTCCTTCAATTTGGCCTGGCTGAAGAGTATGACCGTTTGCAGATAAGCCGTCTGATCCTGCTTTTGGGGTACTGGCCGCAGGAAAATCTGGCGATGCAGATAACGGTTGAATCGCTTATTCGCCCACGTTTTCAGCGCTGGCTGCGTGATACGCTGATGCAGTGCGAAAAATCATTACGCAAACGCATAATTATTGAACTTGCTGAGGCAGATGTCTGTCAACATATCAGCCGGTTACAGCCTGTCATCAGATTGATGAATGCGCTGGGCGTGCGTATTGCCGTTACGCAGGCGGGGTTAACGCTGGTGAGCACCAGTTGGATTAAAGAGCTTAACGTTGAGTTATTGAAGCTGCATCCAAGTCTGGTGAGGAACATTGATAAGCGAACGGAAAATCAGCTTCTGGTTCAAAGCCTGGTGGAGGCCTGTTCGGGAACACCCACGCAGGTTTACGCTACGGGCGTACGTTCGCGTAGTGAGTGGCATACGCTGACAGAACGCGGAGTTGCGGGTGGGCAAGGGGATTTTTTTGCTGCATCACAACCACTTGACACTAACGTGAAAAAATATTCGCAAAGATACTCGGTTTAACCTGCCGTTTAATTTGTTTTCACGTAGAATAACGCGCGCTGTGCCTTCTGGGGGTGTGCTTGCCTGCTCGCCAGGTTGTAACAGCAAACATGCAGGTGAATGACCTTTGACAGGTTGCAAACAAAAGCGAGGAGTGCTGCTGATTTATTCAGCCCTGATGGACTCAGGCCGGTTTTGTAACAAAGGAAACGAACTGCACTAATTTTCACCGTAGCAGATGATTTTTGCGCCTTGTCGCTGCTGCGTGTGGTTGGTAAAGTAAGCGGATTTTGTTTTCCGCCCCAGCTTTCAGGATTATCCCTTAGTATGTTGAAAAAATTTCGTGGCATGTTTTCCAATGACCTGTCCATTGACCTGGGTACCGCGAATACCCTTATTTATGTAAAAGGACAAGGCATCGTATTGAATGAGCCTTCTGTTGTGGCCATTCGTCAGGATCGTGCCGGTTCGCCGAAAAGCGTGGCTGCAGTAGGTCATGATGCGAAGCAGATGCTGGGTCGTACGCCGGGCAATATCGCTGCAATTCGCCCAATGAAAGACGGCGTTATCGCTGACTTCTTCGTGACTGAAAAAATGCTCCAGCACTTTATCAAGCAAGTGCACAGCAATAGCTTCATGCGCCCAAGCCCGCGCGTACTGGTGTGTGTACCGGTTGGAGCAACTCAGGTTGAACGCCGTGCGATCCGTGAATCAGCTCAGGGCGCAGGTGCTCGTGAAGTCTTCCTGATCGAAGAGCCGATGGCGGCTGCGATCGGTGCGGGTCTGCCAGTTTCTGAAGCAACCGGTTCAATGGTTGTTGATATCGGTGGTGGTACCACTGAAGTTGCCGTTATCTCCCTGAACGGCGTGGTTTACTCCTCTTCTGTTCGTATTGGCGGCGACCGCTTTGATGAAGCCATCATTAATTATGTTCGTCGTAACTACGGTTCTCTGATCGGTGAAGCGACCGCAGAACGTATTAAACACGAGATCGGTTCCGCTTATCCGGGCGACGAAGTGCGCGAAATCGAAGTTCGCGGTCGTAACCTGGCTGAAGGCGTTCCGCGCGGCTTTACCCTGAACTCCAACGAGATTCTGGAAGCCCTGCAGGAACCGCTGACCGGTATCGTTAGCGCGGTAATGGTTGCACTGGAACAGTGCCCGCCGGAACTGGCGTCTGACATCTCCGAACGCGGTATGGTGCTGACCGGTGGCGGTGCGCTGCTGCGTAACCTTGACCGTCTGTTAATGGAAGAAACCGGTATTCCAGTTGTTGTTGCTGAAGATCCGCTGACCTGCGTGGCGCGCGGCGGCGGCAAGGCGCTGGAAATGATCGACATGCACGGCGGCGACCTGTTCAGCGAAGAGTAATCGGATGCAGGTTGGGTAGCCCCCGCGGGTTGCCCTTCCGCTCTGATACGAGAATACGCATAGACTATGAAGCCAATTTTTAGCCGTGGCCCTTCGCTACAGATTCGCCTTATTCTGGCGGTGCTGGTGGCGCTCGGCGTTATTATTGCCGACAGCCGCTTGGGTACGTTTAGTCAAATCCGAACGTACATGGATACCGCCGTCAGTCCTTTCTACTTTATCTCAAATGGTCCTCGTGAATTACTCGACGGCGTGTCGCAAACGCTAGCTTCGCGTGACCAACTCGAACTTGAAAACCGGGCATTGCGTCAGGAACTGCTGCTGAAAAATAGCGAACTGCTGATGCTGGGGCAATACAAACAGGAGAACGCGCGTTTGCGCGAGCTGCTGGGATCGCCATTGCGTCAGGACGAACAAAAGATGGTGACGCAGGTCATCTCAACGGTTAATGACCCTTACAGCGATCAGGTGGTGATCGACAAAGGGAGCGTTAACGGCGTCTACGAAGGTCAGCCGGTTATTAGTGACAAAGGCGTTGTGGGTCAGGTCGTGGCGGTGGCTAAACTTACGAGCCGCGTGCTGCTGATTTGCGATGCGACGCATGCGCTGCCCATTCAGGTTCTGCGTAACGATATTCGCGTGATCGCTGCGGGTAACGGCTGCACTGACGATCTTCAGCTCGAACACCTGCCGGCCAATACCGACATTCGCGTTGGCGATGTGCTGGTCACCTCGGGTCTGGGCGGACGTTTCCCAGAAGGTTATCCGGTTGCTGTTGTTTCTTCCGTTAAGCTGGACACTCAGCGCGCTTATACCGTGATTCAGGCTCGCCCGACCGCGGGTCTGCAGCGTTTGCGCTATCTGTTGCTGTTGTGGGGTGCCGATCGTAATGGCGCGAACCCGATGACGCCGGAAGAAGTACACCGCGTTGCCAATGAACGTCTGATGCAAATGATGCCGCAAGTTCTGCCAGCACCAGATGCCATGGGGCCGCCTGCGCCAGTGCCAACTCCTGCAACAGGTGTGACTCCTGCGCCTGTGGATACCACGCCGCCACAACCTGCTCCGCGTAAGCCGGGAGGACAGTAAGTGGCAAGCTACCGTAGCCAGGGACGTTGGGTTATTTGGCTCTCGTTCCTTATTGCACTGTTGCTGCAAGTCATGCCCTGGCCGGATGACATTCTGGTTTTCCGGCCAAACTGGGTACTGCTCATCTTGTTGTATTGGATCCTGGCGCTGCCGCATCGCGTAAATGTGGGCACGGGATTTGTGGTGGGTGCCATACTGGATCTCATCAGCGGCTCCACGCTTGGCGTGCGCGCATTGTCGATGAGTATCATTGCTTATCTGGTCGCGCTGAAATTCCAGCTATTCCGAAACCTCGCGCTCTGGCAACAGGCGCTGGTGGTCATGTTGTTATCACTGGTCGTGGATATTATTGTTTTCTGGGCCGAGTTTTTAGTGATCAACGTCTCTTTCAGACCTGAAGTGTTCTGGAGTAGTGTAGTGAATGGCGTGCTTTGGCCATGGCTATTCTTACTGATGCGTAAAGTCCGTCAGCAGTTTGCGGTGCAATAAGGTTGATATGAATACTCTGTATCTTGCTTCAGGTTCTCCACGTCGTCAGGAGTTGCTCGCTCAGCTTGGTGTTACGTTTGAACGACTGATCCCTGGGATTGAAGAACAGCGGCACCCGCAGGAAAGTGCGCAGCAGTACGTTTCCCGTCTGGCGCGCGAAAAAGCGCAGGCTGGTGTAGCACTGGCACCGCGCGATTTGCCGGTATTGGGTGCGGATACCATCGTTATCCTTAATGGCGAAGTGCTGGAAAAACCGCACGACGCTGCCCACGCCGCAGCAATGCTGCGCAAACTGTCGGGCAAAACGCATCAAGTTATGACGGCCGTGGCACTGGCCGATTGCCAGCACAGTCTGGACTGCCTGGTAGTGACGGAAGTGACATTCAGAGCACTAACCGATGAGGACATCGCGGGTTATGTTGCCAGCGGTGAACCAATGGATAAAGCAGGTGCATACGGTATTCAAGGGTTGGGTGGCTGTTTTGTCAGGAAGATAAATGGCAGCTATCACGCCGTAGTCGGCTTACCGCTGGTAGAAACGTATGAGTTGCTGACCAATTTTAACGCACTGCGTGAGAAAAGGGATAAACATGACGGCTGAATTGTTGGTAAACGTAACGCCATCGGAAACTCGGGTGGCTTACATTGATGGCGGTATTCTGCAGGAAATTCATATTGAACGTGAGGCGCGACGCGGAATCGTAGGCAATATCTACAAAGGTCGTGTAAGTCGTGTACTTCCGGGTATGCAGGCGGCTTTTGTAGATATTGGACTGGATAAAGCCGCATTTCTTCACGCTTCTGACATCATGCCGCACACCGAATGCGTGGCGGGTGAAGAACAAAAACAGTTCACCGTACGCGACATTTCTGAACTGGTGCGCCAGGGTCAGGATCTGATGGTGCAGGTGGTAAAAGATCCTTTGGGAACGAAGGGCGCACGCCTGACGACGGACATCACGCTTCCTTCCCGTTATCTCGTTTTTATGCCGGGGGCCTCGCATGTTGGCGTATCCCAACGTATCGAAAGCGAAACGGAACGCGAACGTCTGAAAAAAGTGGTGGCGGATTACTGCGATGAGCAGGGTGGCTTCATCATTCGCACGGCGGCAGAAGGCGTATGCGAAGAGGATCTGGCCTCGGATGCTGCCTACCTGAAGCGCGTCTGGACAAAAGTCATGGAGCGTAAAAAGCGCCCGCAAACGCGCTACCAGATGTACGGTGAACTGGCACTGGCACAGCGCGTGTTGCGTGACTTTGCCGATGCGCAGCTTGACCGCATCCGCGTCGACTCCCGTCTGACCTATGAGGCGTTACTGGAATTTACGGCGGAATATATCCCCGAGATGACCAGCAAGCTGGAACATTACAGCGGACGCCAGCCTATTTTTGATCTCTTTGACGTTGAGAATGAAATCCAGCGCGCGCTGGAACGCAAAGTTGAGTTGAAGTCCGGCGGTTATCTGATCATCGATCAAACTGAAGCGATGACCACCGTCGACATCAATACCGGCGCGTTTGTTGGGCATCGTAATCTCGACGACACTATCTTTAATACTAATATTGAAGCAACGCAGGCCATTGCTCGTCAGCTGCGTCTGCGTAACCTCGGCGGCATTATCATTATCGATTTTATCGACATGAATAATGAAGATCACCGTCGCCGGGTACTGCACTCCCTGGAGCAGGCTCTGAGCAAGGATCGTGTAAAAACCAGCATTAACGGTTTTTCACAGCTGGGCCTGGTGGAGATGACGCGCAAACGCACACGTGAAAGCGTGGAACATGTATTGTGCAACGAGTGTCCAACCTGCCATGGGCGTGGTACGGTGAAAACGGTGGAAACCGTATGTTATGAAATCATGCGCGAAATCGTGCGGGTACATCATGCATATGACTCCGATCGTTTCCTGGTTTATGCATCTCCGGCAGTGGCTGAAACCCTGAAAGGTGAAGAGTCACATGCGCTGGCGGAGGTTGAGATCTTTGTCGGCAAACAGGTCAAAGTACAAATCGAACCGCTGTATAACCAGGAGCAGTTCGACGTCGTCATGATGTAAATCGTGTAGTGGCACCCGCGCATGTAGGCCGGATAAGGCGCAAGCGCCGTCATCCGGCAATATTCACTCAAGGGGTGTGAGTCATATTTTTTGGTAGACAAGGAGAGGTGCGTGAGGCGATTGCCGGGGATATTACTGCTCACTGGAGCCGCATTCGTTGTCATCGCAGCGCTGCTGGTCAGTGGACTGCGCCTTGCGTTACCTCATCTTGATAGCTGTCGTCCAGCCATTCTTGGCAAGATTGAATCCGCTACAGGTCTACCTGTTTCCGCCAGTCAGCTTTCTGCCAGCTGGCAAAATTTCGGTCCTACGCTTGAAGCGCGTAATATCCATGCGCAGCTAAAAGATGGGGGAGAATTTTCGGTAAAACGCGTCACGCTGGCGCTGGATGTCTGGCAAAGTTTGCTGCACATGCGTTGGCAGTTTCGCGATCTCACCTTTTGGCAACTGCAGTTGCGCACCAATACTCCTATCCAGCGTAGTGAAGGCGGAGATGGAATTGAAACCGACCATCTCAGCAATCTCTTCCTGCGTCAGTTTGATCATTTCGATCTACGCGACAGTCATATCAGCTTTATAACCCTCTCAGGTCAACGTGCTGAACTGGCGATCCCACAGCTTACCTGGCTGAACGGTAAAAATCGGCATCGCGCCGAGGGTCAGGTCAGCCTCTCCAGCCTGACCGGACAGCACGGCGTTATGCAGGTGCGTATGGATCTGCGTGATGACGAAGGGCTATTGAATAACGGTCGGGTCTGGCTGCAGGCAGACGACATCGACGTCAAACCATGGCTGGGCAAATGGATGCAGGATAATGTCGCGCTACAAACCGCGCGTTTTAGCCTGGAAGCATGGATGACGATCAGTAAAGGCGTCGTTTCTGGTGGCGATGTCTGGCTGAAAAAAGGTGGAGCAAGTTGGCTGGGTGAAAATCGTACGCACACGCTCTCCGTCGATAATCTGACAGCGCACATCAGCCGTGAAGAGGCGGGCTGGCAATTCTTTATTCCCGATACTCGTATTACCATGGATGATAAACCCTGGCCGAGCGGTGCATTAACGCTGGCCTGGATCCCTGAGCAGGAAGTCGGTGGCGAGAATAACAAACGCAGCGACGAGTTACGCATTCGCGCCAGCAATCTGGAACTGGCCGGATTAGAAGGGCTACGTCCGATGGCGTCCAGGTTGTCACCAGCGTTGGGTGATATCTGGCGGGCCACGCAGCCAAGTGGCAAGATCGATGTGTTGGCGCTGGATATCCCGTTACAGGCGACAGAAAAAACCCGCTTCCTGTCATCGTGGACCGATTTGGCCTGGAAACAGTGGAAGTTGCTGCCGGGGGCAGAACATTTCTCGGGTACGCTTGCGGGTAGCGTTGAAAATGGGGCGCTCACCGCCTCCATGAAGCAAGCCAAAATGCCGTATGAAACTGTCTTCCGCGCGCCGCTGGAAATAGAGAACGGCGTGGCGACGCTAAGCTGGCTGAAAAATGATAAAGGTTTTCAGTTAGATGGGCGCAACATCGATGTTAAAGCGAAAGCGGTACGCGCGCGCGGTGGTTTCCGCTATCTGCAGCCCACTGGAGATGAACCGTGGTTAGGCATTCTGGCTGGCATTAGCACCGACGACGGCTCTCAGGCTTGGCGCTATTTCCCGGAAAACTTGATGGGCAAAGAGCTGGTTGACTACCTCAGCGGCGCTATTCAGGGCGGCGAAGCGGATAACGCCACGCTGGTGTATGGCGGTAACCCGCATCTGTTCCCGTATCTGCACAACGAAGGGCAATTTCAGGTTCTGGTGCCGCTACGTAACGCGAAATTTGCTTTCCAACCCGACTGGCCTGCGCTAACCGATCTCAATATTGAACTGAACTTCATTAACGATGGTCTGTGGATGAAGACGGATAGCGTCAATTTAGGCGGCGTGAAGGCCAGTAACCTGACGGCTAATATTCCCGACTATGCTAAAGAAAAACTGCTGATTGATGCCGATATCAACGGGCCGGGCAAGGCGGTCGGACCTTATTTTGATGAGACGCCGTTGAAGGACTCCCTCGGCGCTACGCTTGAGCAGTTGCAGATTGACGGCGATGTGAATGCTCGCTTACATCTGGATATTCCGCTAGACGGCTCGCTGGTTACCGCCAAAGGCGATGTCAACCTGCGTAATAACAGCCTGTTTATTAAACCGCTCGACAGCACGCTGAAGAATTTGAATGGTAAATTCAGCTTTATCAACGGCGATCTGAAGAGCGAGCCGATGACGGCGAACTGGTTTAATCAGCCGCTGAACGTCGACTTCTCCACCACCGAAGGGGCGAAAGCCTATCAGGTCGCCGTGAACCTGCAAGGCGACTGGCAGCCAACCCGCATGGGGATTTTACCGGCGCAGGTCAACGATGCCTTAAGCGGCAGCATGGCGTGGAATGGCAAGGTGGGTATCGATCTTCCGTATCATGCCGGACCGACCTACGACATTGAGCTAAAAGGCGACCTGAAGAATGTAAGTAGTCACTTACCTGCTCCGCTGAATAAGGCAGCCGGTGAGGCATTACCGGTGAACGTTAAGGCCAACGGCAATCTGCGCAGTTTTGAACTGACCGGCAACGCGGGCAGTAAGAACCACTTTAACAGCCGCTGGTTGCTGAATCAGAAACTGACGCTTGACCGCGCAATCTGGACGTCGGAAAGCCGCACCGTGCCCGCGTTACCCGATCAGCAAGGTATTGAGCTTAACCTTCCCCCTATGGATGGCGCGCAATGGCTGGCGTTGTTCCAGAAAGGCGCAGCAGATAACGTTGGCACCAACGCCAACTTCCCGCAGCGCATCACGGTGCGTACGCCATCGTTATCCCTGGGCGGTCAGCAGTGGAATAACTTGAGTATCGTGTCTGAGCCTGCGAGCAATGGCTCCATCGTGCAGGCGCAGGGACGTGAAATTAATGCCACGCTGGCTATGCGCAATAATGCGCCGTGGCTGGCCAATATTAAGTATCTTTATTACAACCCCAGCGCGGCGAAAGCATCGCCGACGAAAGCACCACTGAATAGTACTCCAGCCTCGCCGTTTTCCGCCGTGGACAACGTCAGCTTCCGCGGCTGGCCGGATGTTCAGTTACGCTGTGCCGAGTGCTGGATGTGGGGACAGAAATATGGGCGTATTGATGCCGATGTGGCGATTAAAGGCGACACGCTAACGCTGAGTAACGGTCTGTTGGATACAGGCTTTGCCAGACTGACCACCGATGGCGTGTGGGTGAACGCGCCGGGCAAAGAACGAACGTCACTGAAGGGTAAACTGAGCGGCAGTAAAATTGACTCTGCTGCCAGTTTCTTTGGCGTATCGACCCCGATTCGTAACTCTTCGTTCAACGTGGAGTATGACCTGCACTGGCGTAACCCGCCATGGGATCCAGATGAAGCTTCGCTGAATGGGATTTTGCGTACCCGGTTGGGCAAAGGTGAGCTTACTGAACTCAGCACCGGACATGCGGGGCAACTATTGCGACTGCTGAGCTTTGATGCGTTGCTGCGTAAACTGCGTTTTGATTTCAGCGACACCTTCAGCGAAGGTTTCTATTTCGACTCGATTCGCAGCACGGCCTGGATCAAAGATGGCGTGATGCATACCGATGACACGCTGGTGGACGGTCTGGAGGCAGACATTGCGATGAAAGGCTCGGTGAACCTGGTACGCCGGGAGCTGGATATGGAAGCCATTGTCGCGCCGGAAATTTCTGCCACCGTAGGCGTTGCCGCTGCGTTTGCTGTCAATCCGATTGTCGGCGCGGCGGTGTTTGCTGCCAGTAAGGTTCTGGGACCATTGTGGAGCAAAGTGTCGATTCTGCGCTATCGCATCACCGGTCCGGTCGATAAGCCGCAGATTAACGAAGTTCTGCGTCAGCCGCGCAAAGAAAGCCAGCAATAATTTGACGGGGGCGAGTAATTGCCCCAATCTCAACATAGATCCTCTACCGCAGTCCGTAGGCCGGATAAGGCGTTCACGCCGCCATCCGGCATTGAAGTGCCTGATGGCGACGCTGGCGCGTTTTATCAGGCCTACAACAGTAACTAATGAGTAGCAAAACGATGAGTCTGAACCTGGTAAGTGAACAATTGCTAGCGGCAAATGGCCTGAAACATCAGGATCTGTTTGCCATCCTGGGCCAACTGGCCGAACGCCGTCTTGATTACGGCGATCTCTATTTTCAGTCGAGCTATCACGAATCCTGGGTTTTAGAAGACCGCATCATTAAAGATGGTTCTTACAATATCGATCAGGGCGTTGGCGTGCGCGCCATCAGCGGCGAAAAAACAGGGTTTGCCTATGCAGACCAGATTAGCCTGCTGGCTCTGGAGCAGAGTGCTCATGCTGCCCGTACTATCGTGCGTGACAGCGGTGACGGCAAAGTAAAAACGCTGGGAGCTGTGGAGCATCAGGCGCTTTACACCTCGGTTGATCCCCTGCAGAGCATGAGCCGCGAAGAGAAACTGGATATTCTGCGCCGCGTAGACAGCGTGGCGCGTGCCGCCGACAAGCGCGTCCAGGAAGTAACCGCCAGCCTGACCGGTGTTTATGAACTGATCCTGGTAGCAGCGACCGACGGTACGCTGGCCGCTGACGTTCGCCCGCTGGTACGCCTGTCCGTAAGCGTACAGGTGGAAGAGGACGGTAAACGCGAGCGCGGCGCCAGCGGTGGCGGCGGTCGTTTTGGCTATGACTATTTCTTGGGCGACCTTGATGGTGAAGTTCGTGCTGACGCATGGGCGAAAGAAGCCGTACGCATGGCGCTGGTTAATCTCTCTGCGGTAGCTGCGCCTGCTGGTACGCTGCCGGTAGTACTCGGCGCTGGCTGGCCTGGCGTTCTGCTGCATGAAGCGGTCGGTCATGGTCTGGAAGGTGACTTTAACCGCCGTGGTACCTCGGTATTCAGCGGTCACATGGGTGAGCTGGTAGCGTCAGAACTGTGCACCGTTGTGGATGATGGCACAATGGCGGACCGTCGTGGCTCTGTGGCTATTGATGATGAAGGCACACCGGGTCAGTACAACGTGCTGATCGAAAACGGTATTCTGAAAGGCTACATGCAGGACAAACTGAATGCGCGCCTGATGGGCGTCGCGCCGACGGGTAACGGTCGCCGTGAATCTTACGCGCACCTGCCGATGCCACGTATGACCAACACCTATATGCTGCCGGGGAAATCTACGCCGCAGGAAATCATCGAATCCGTTGAATACGGTATTTATGCGCCTAACTTCGGCGGCGGCCAGGTGGATATCACCTCCGGAAAATTTGTGTTCTCTACGTCTGAAGCATATCTGATTGAAAACGGTAGAGTCACCAAACCGGTGAAAGGCGCGACGCTGATTGGCTCTGGTATCGAAGCGATGCAGCAGATTTCGATGGTGGGTAACGACCTGAAACTGGATAACGGGGTTGGTGTGTGCGGTAAAGAAGGGCAGAGCCTGCCGGTGGGCGTGGGCCAGCCGACGCTGAAGGTGGATAACCTGACGGTGGGTGGTACTGCATAACATCATGATGTATGCCCGATAAGCACCAGTGCCATCGGGCATCTTGCCGGATGCGGCGTCAACGCCTTATCCGGCCTACACTTTTTTATTTCTCTTTTCCCCGACCGTACATTCCCTGAAACAGCTGCGCTACATCGACAAAATAGTCTGTCAGATAGTTAATCACCACCTGCACCTTGAGCGGCAATTTGTCTTTTTCGGTATACAGCGCATAGACCGGACGCGGATCCGACTGGTAGCGGGGAAGCAGTATCTCCACTTCGCCACGATTGATCTCATTGATCACCCACATCAGCGGTACATAGGCAATGCCCGCGCCTGCGGCCAGCCAGCGCACCAATGTCATCGGATCGTTAGTCACAAAACGGCCCTCAGGGATCAGACGGGTGGAAATTCCTTCCGGAGCGATAAGCTCGAATTCATTATCCGGGCGCACGCTGTATTCCAGCCACGAGTGGTTGCTGAGATCGGCGGGTTTCTCCGGGACGCCAAACTGTGCGAGATAGCTTTTTGCCGCGCAGACCACCATCGGCATAGCTCCCAGACGGCGTGAAAACAGGCTGGAGTCCTGCAACGCGCCGACGCGGATAACCACGTCCAGACCATCAGCGATTAAATCCGGGGCCGGGATGCCGGTCACCAGATTTACCGTTAATCCCGGATACTCTTTCAGCATCGTGGCGGTTAATCCGGCGAGGACATTTTGTGCCATAGTTGAAGAACAGCCAATGCGCAGGGTGCCGATGGGCGTGTTGTTAAAGGCATAGAGTTGCTCGTGAACATCCTGCGCTTCGTGCAGCATTCTCCGGCAGCCCTGATAATAAATTTTACCGGCTTCAGTTAGCCCAATGCTACGCGTGCTGCGGTTTAGCAGCTTGACTTGTAGTTCATCTTCCAGCTTTGAGACCGTCTGGCTTATCGATGAAACGCTCATTTGTAGCTGTCTTGCGGCGGCGGTGAAGGAGCCCATTTCGACAACTTTGGCGAACACCGACATACGTTTTAATCGTTCCATTGTTCACTCTGGCTTAAAAGTGATTTAGATCACATAATATAGATAACAGCATAACAGTTACGTTAATATATTATTATTCAAATAACGGCTATGTCGCTCTCGCCTGGCTCATCCTTGCCCTTCTCTGCGGTGACATACGCTAGAAAATCTATCATCTGCACTCTCTTACGTTACCAAGGTCAACATGAGTCTGTTTCCCGTTATCGTGGTGTTTGGTCTGTCCTTCCCACCGATTTTTTTCGAATTACTTTTGTCACTGGCGATTTTCTGGCTGGTGCGCCGGGTGCTTGTTCCGACTGGCATCTATGATTTTGTCTGGCATCCGGCTCTGTTTAACACCGCGCTGTATTGCTGTCTGTTCTATTTAATAACGCGCCTGTTCGTTTGAGGTTGAAGTGAAAACACTAACAAGAAAACTCTCCCGCACGGCCATTACCGTGATACTGGTCATTCTGGCCTTCATCGCTATTTTTCGCGCATGGGTGTTCTACACCGAGTCGCCGTGGACGCGTGATGCGCGTTTCAGCGCCGATGTCGTCGCGATTGCGCCGGATGTTGCGGGCCTTATTACCAACGTTAACATCCATGATAACCAACTGGTGAAAAAGGATCAGATCCTGTTCACTATCGACCAGCCACGCTATAAGAAAGCCCTCGAGCAGGCCGAAGCTGACGTGGCCTATTATCAGGTACTGGCGCAGGAAAAACGCCAGGAGGCCGGTCGTCGTAACCGACTGGGCGTGCAGGCTATGTCTCGTGAAGAGATTGACCAATCAAACAACGTCCTGCAAACCGTATTACACCAGCTTGCGAAGGCACAAGCGACCCGCGACCTGGCGAAATTAGATCTGGAACGTACCGTTATCCGCGCGCCAGCAGACGGCTGGGTGACTAACCTGAACGTTTATAGCGGCGAATTTATCACGCGCGGTTCCACGGCGGTGGCATTGGTCAAACAGCATTCTTTCTATGTGCTGGCGTATATGGAAGAAACCAAACTGGAAGGCGTCCGCCCTGGGTATCGCGCTGAAATCACCCCGCTTGGCAGTAATAATGTGCTGAAGGGCACGGTTGATAGTGTGGCGGCTGGCGTAACGAATGCCAGCAGCACGAGGGACGCCAAGGGTATGGCGACCATTGATTCCAATCTTGAATGGGTGCGTCTGGCGCAGCGTGTGCCGGTGCGAATTCGTCTTGATGAGCAGCAGGGAACCTTGTGGCCTGCCGGGACGACTGCGACCGTCGTCATTACCGGCAAGCAGGATCGCGATGCCAGCCAGGAATCTTTCTTCCGTAAAATGGCGCACCGCCTGCGCGAGTTTGGTTAATCGCGATGGGTATTTTCTCCATTGCCAACCAGCATATCCGCTTTGCGGTAAAACTGGCCTGCGCGATTGTACTGGCGCTGTTCGTTGGCTTTCACTTCCAGCTTGAGACCCCGCGCTGGGCGGTGCTGACCGCGGCCATTGTGGCTGCAGGTCCGGCCTTTGCCGCTGGCGGAGAACCTTATTCAGGTGCTATCCGCTATCGCGGCATGTTGCGTATTGTCGGGACATTTATCGGCTGTATTGCCGCCCTGATCATTATCATCAGCATGATCCGCGCCCCGCTATTGATGATCCTGGTGTGTTGTATCTGGGCCGGTTTTTGTACCTGGATCTCGTCGTTAGTGAAGATCGAAAACTCTTATGCCTGGGGGCTTTCAGGCTATACGGCGCTGATCATCGTCATTACTATCCAGGCTGAACCGCTGCTGACGCCGCAATTTGCGCTCGAACGCTGTAGTGAAATTGTGATGGGTATTGTCTGTGCCATTGTTGCCGACCTGCTCTTTTCGCCCCGTTCGGTGAAACAGGAGATTGATGTCGAACTGGATAGCCTGCTGGTGGCGCAATATCAGCTTATGCAGCTGTGCATTAAGCATGGCGACAGCGAGGAAGTGGACAAAGCCTGGGGAGATTTAGTCCGGCGTACGGCGGCGCTGGAAGGCATGCGTAGTAACCTGAATATGGAGTCCTCGCGCTGGGTGCGGGCTAACCGCAGACTCAAGGCATTGAATACGCTGTCGCTTACGCTTATCACACAATCCTGCGAAACCTATCTTATTCAGAATACCCGACCAGAACTGATCACCGATACCTTCCGCGAGTTGTTCGATACGCCGGTTGAAACGGTACAGGATGTCCATAAACAGCTGAAGCGGATGCGTCGGGTGATTGCATGGACCGGTGAACGTGACACACCTGTCACAATTTACACCTGGGCCGGGGCGGCAACGCGCTATCTGTTACTTAAACGTGGAGTTGTCAGCAACACCAAAATTAGCGCTATCGAAGAAGAGATCCTGCAAGGTGAACCGGTGGTGAAAGTGGAATCTGCCGAGCGTCACCATGCGATGGTTAACTTTTGGCGCACCACGCTTTCTTGTGTGCTGGGAACCTTATTCTGGCTGTGGACCGGCTGGACATCCGGCAGCGGCGCAATGGTGATGATTGCGGTCGTCACCTCGCTGGCAATGCGTTTACCCAACCCGCGCATGGTGGCGATAGATTTTATCTACGGTACGTTGGCGGCGTTACCGCTCGGGGCACTCTATTTCCTGGTGATTATCCCTAATACGCAGCAAAGCATGTTGTTGCTGTGCCTGAGCCTGGCAGTGCTGGGATTCTTTCTGGGGATTGAAGTACAGAAACGACGGCTGGGTTCGATGGGGGCGCTGGCCAGCACCATTAATATCATCGTGCTGGATAACCCGATGACCTTCCACTTTAGCCAGTTCCTGGACAGTGCGCTGGGGCAGATTGTTGGCTGCATGTTGGCGTTTATCGTTATTCTGCTGGTGCGTGATAACTCTCGTGACAGAACGGGTCGTGTGTTGCTCAACCAGTTTGTCTCGGCGGCGGTTTCAGCGATGACCACCAACGTGGTACGTCGTAAAGAAAACCACCTCCCGGCGCTTTATCAGCAGCTGTTTTTGCTGATGAACAAATTTCCGGGCGACCTGGCGAAGTTTCGCCTGGCGCTGACCATGATCATCGCGCATCAGCGCCTGCGCGATGCGCCGGTGCCGGTAAACGAAGATCTCTCCGCATTCCATCGCCAGCTTCGACGCACTGCCGATCGCGTGATTTCTGCAGGAAATGACGACAAGCGCCGACGCTACTTTAGCCAGTTGCTGGAAGAGCTTGAGATCTATCAGGAGAAATTAATCATCTGGCAAGCACCACCACAGGTGACCGAGCCGGTAAAACGACTCAGTGGGATGTTGCACAAATACCAGCATGCGCTGGTCAGTAATTAAGAGTTGAAAACCGACGCTAAAAGCGTCGGTTTTTTTATGGCTATACTTACCTGAAAATGCGAGAGACCCCTACATATTGGCGGTCTGTAGAGTGGCTGGCGTCGGGATGGTGGCTATAGATGAATATCTATACATTTGATTTTGACGAGATAGAAGACCAGGGTGATTTCTATCGCGAGTTTACGCGCACGTTCGGTCTCGCCAGGGAGAAGGTGGTTGATTTAGATTCTCTGTGGGAGGTGGTTATCGGGGAAGTTTTACCGTTGCCGCTGGAGATTGAATTTGTCCATTTACCGGACAAGCTGCGCAGGCGATACGGCGCGCTGATTTTACTGTTCGATGAAGCGGAAGAAGAGCTGGAAGGGCAGTTGCGTTTTAACGTTCGTCACTCAATGTAAGACATAAAAAAGCCCCCGGCAGGCGGGGGCAAGTCGTCGGACTTAGACGACGAGGGTTTATTTGTAGAGTTCTGCAGTAGCGTGCCAGTGAGCACCTTCACGGAGTTCTGTGACGCGATAGCTGCTGGCGCCTGCTTTTTCAGCCTTAGCGGCGATGGCTTGACGCATGTCCATTGGTGAACTACCGATCTGAGATACGGAGATGCTACCCATAGATTGCAGATTCTGTGCTTCTTGTGAGTTCACCTGAGTAACCGCGGCACTTGCACCGAAGGAGAGAACAGAAAGAAGGCTTAAGGTTGCAATAGTAGTTTTGATTTTCATGATATTTACCTCGTCGAATTCTTTTATAGGGGTCTACGTTTCGTGACCCTCATCACAAAATCAAGTATACACTAATAACCTGATAAATTAATACCACGCTAATTGTTTCCATGGGTAGTAAGTGTTAAGAAAAATATTCTTTATAACCAAATGGAATTAAAAAGAGCGTTTCGAACATTTTAAAAGAAATAAATTAAATAAAATCAATTGGATATGGTTTTTTGCAAAATGTGCGTTTTTAAGCCTTCATATTCACTATGTGAATGGTTTTTGACGGTTAAACGCACCATTTGTTAAATGCATAGCAGTTAAGAATAGACGGAAGGGGGTAGAAAGAGAGTGTTTTCCCCCGCCGCGAGGCGACGGGGAGGCGGTATTACAGTTCTTGTTCGAACAGTTCCAGAATGGCTTCGTACAGATCTTTTACCGTAAAACCCTTAGCTGGGGTGGTGAAGATGGTATCGTCACCGGCAATCGTACCCAGGATACCTTCCGCTTTCCCCAATGAGTCCAGCAGACGTGCAATCAACTGAGCAGCGCCAGGACTGGTATGAATAACCACGACCGCATCGTTATAGTCGATATCCAGCACCAGATTTTTCAGCGGACTGGAGGTCGTAGGCACGCCCAGCTCCGCCGGAAGGCAGTACACCATTTCCATTTTCGCATTGCGGGTACGCACGGCGCCAAATTTGGTCAGCATGCGTGAAACCTTGGACTGATTGATATTATCAAAGCCCTGATCCTGCAATGCGAGGACGATTTCGCCTTGAGAGCTGAACTTTTCTTCTTTAAGCAGCGCTTTAAACGCCTTTACTAATTCTTCTTGTTTTGCCGAGCTTCGCATAAGTCACCCGTAATATGGCGGTAGAAACAACATTATTGTGCATACAGATGAATTTTTATGCAAACAGTCTGCCTTGTTCAAGGCTGAAATAATGTTATGAAAGAGCGGAATTTTATCAAATTTCGTTATCAAGAAACATGCCTGTGTCACGGCTCGCAAATAAGGTTAAAAGTAAATTAAATGTTATCAAATTGATGTTGTTTTGAGAGGTGGGTAGGGTATATTGTCAGCACCTGTTGGAAAGTTGCTCTACTGTGCGGGTGGTTTTGAATTACGTAACTTAGGTTTTATTTTACGTAAGTTAAATGCATAAAAGCCAAATTTGCGTGACTACGCATTCTTGACGCGTGGTTGTTGTATTCGTTGGATTTGTGAATTAAGGTCGCCGCCGCGGAGCAATAGACACTTTGCTTATCAATATAATAAGGAGTTTAGGATGAAAGTTGCAGTCCTCGGCGCTGCTGGTGGTATCGGTCAGGCGCTAGCATTACTGTTAAAAACCCAACTGCCTTCAGGTTCAGAACTCTCCCTGTACGACATCGCTCCAGTAACGCCTGGTGTGGCCGTTGATTTGAGCCATATCCCTACTGCTGTGAAAATCAAAGGCTTCAGTGGCGAAGACGCTACCCCTGCACTGGAAGGTGCTGATGTAGTACTGATCTCCGCGGGCGTCGCACGTAAACCGGGTATGGATCGTTCTGACCTGTTCAACGTTAACGCCGGTATCGTGAAGAATCTGGTGCAGCAGGTTGCTAAAACCTGTCCGAAAGCATGTATCGGTATCATCACCAACCCGGTGAACACGACAGTTGCTATCGCTGCAGAAGTCCTGAAAAAAGCAGGCGTATACGATAAGAACAAACTGTTTGGCGTGACCACGCTGGACATCATCCGCTCCAACACCTTTGTTGCGGAACTGAAAGGCAAGCAGCCTGGCGACGTTGAAGTCCCGGTTATTGGCGGCCACTCTGGCGTGACCATTCTGCCGCTGCTGTCACAAATTCCTGGCGTAAGCTTCACCGAGCAAGAAGCAGCTGACCTGACCAAACGTATCCAGAATGCGGGTACTGAAGTTGTGGAAGCTAAAGCCGGTGGCGGTTCTGCAACCCTGTCTATGGGTCAGGCCGCAGCACGTTTCGGACTGTCACTGGTTCGCGCACTGAGCGGCGAAAAAGGTGTGGTTGAATGTGCTTACGTTGAAGGCGATGGCCAGTATGCTCGCTTCTTCTCTCAGCCGCTGCTGCTGGGCAAAAACGGCGTAGAAGAGCGTCAGTCTATCGGCAAGCTGAGCGCGTTTGAACAAGCTGCGCTGGAAGGTATGCTGGATACGCTGAAGAAAGATATCACTCTGGGCGAAGAGTTCGTTAAGTAACGAACTGCCCAAAAGTAAAAAACCGGAGCACTTGCTCCGGTTTTTTTATATCCGTATTAGTTGGTCGCCGGATATTCCTGAATCGTGACCTGCAGCGTCAACTGCTTGTCATCGCGCATCACGACCACGGAGATAACTGAACCTGGTCGAATCTCTGCCACCTGGCCCATCGTTTCCAGCGCAGATACCGCCGGTTTGTTATTGACCGAGATAATCAGATCGTTAACCTGAATACCTGCCTGCGCTGCCGGACCGTCCGGGGCTACTTCGTTAACCACAATCCCCTGAATTTGATCCATTCCGCCGCCCTGGGCGTGCAGTGGCGCAATTTCTCGGCCGCTGATGCCGATATAGCCGCGAATCACGCGCCCGTCACGAATCAGCTTATCCATGATTTTGGTTGCCAGCTGAAAAGGAATAGCAAAGCCGATCCCTTCCGGGGTTTCGCCATCGTTGCTCTTATCAAATGACAGGGTGTTAATACCCATCAACTCGCCCAGCGAGTTGACCAGCGCGCCGCCGGAGTTACCGTGGTTGATGGAGGCATCGGTTTGCAGGAAGTTTTGCCGCCCCGTCGGGTTCAGGCCAATACGACCGGTGGCACTGATAATCCCCTGAGTGATGGTTTGCCCGAGGTTGTACGGGTTCCCGATGGCGAGAACCACATCGCCAATGTGCGGTACGCGTTTGTTATTAATCGGAATTGTCGGCAGTCCACCAGTGGCGTTGATTTTCAGCACCGCAAGGTCGGTTAACGTATCAGACCCCACAAGCAGCGCTTCAAATACGCGACCGTCCTGCAATGCGACGATGATTTGGTCGGCATCGTTAATGACGTGCTTATTGGTAATGATGTAGCCGCGCTGATCCATGATAACGCCTGAGCCGAGCGTGCGGATCTCAAGCTGGTTATGCGCTGTGCTGTTCATACTGCGGTTATAAACGTTAACGACGGCAGGTGCTGCACGGCGAACCGCCGGGTTATAGCTGGCGGGCGTTTCATCTGCACTGTCGAACTGCGGTGCGGTAAGCGTATTAATTTTGCGCAGCGAGGGCATCGCGGCCAGCAGAATAGCGCCGACGATTAAACCAATCGCGACCGAACGTAAAAGCTTCACAAACATGATGGCGGCGTCATTAATAAAGGGAACGGCTGCAGCATATCACGAGTTTACCGGACATCACACGAGGGGCTGATGTCCGGTTGCATGCGTTAACGCAGGAGCAGGTAAATACTCTCGTTACCGCGCACCACCTGCAGGGCAATGATCGACGGTTTCGCTTCCAGCACTTTACGCATTTCAGCGATCGAGTTTACGCGATCGCGGTTAACGCCAATAATAACGTCATCTTTATGCAGTCCGGCCTGTGCGGCAGGGCTGCTTTTTTCAACGTTATCAATTCTGATGCCTTTGGTACCGTCTTTTAACTGACCGTCGCTGAGCGTGGCCCCTTGCAACGCAGGCGCAATCATCTCTGCGCTGGCGGACGATGATGTGCTGGTATCGAGGGTGACTTCAACCTCCAGCGGTTTACCGTTACGTAGCAGGCCCAGTTTGACTTTGGTCCCTGGTTCGGTTGTCGCAATACGTGAACGAAGTTCGGCGAAGCTGTTAAGCGGTTTACCGTTGAGACTGGTAATGACGTCACCTGATTTCACCCCCGCTTTTGCGGAGCCGGAGTTAGGCAGAACCTCACTGACAAACGCGCCACGCTGTACGTCCAGTTTGAACGCTTTGGCGATATCGGAAGTCATCTCGGTGCCTTTGATGCCCAACAGACCGCGTTTGATTTCACCAAACTGCATCAGCTGCTGTGCCAGCGTGCGCGCCATGTTGCTCGGGATTGCAAAACCAATACCGATGCTGCCGCCACCGGGGGCCAGAATCGCGGTGTTAATACCGATCAGCTCACCGTTGAGGTTAAGCAATGCGCCGCCGGAGTTACCGCGGTTGATAGAGGCGTCAGTCTGAATAAAGTTTTCCAGACCTTCCAGGTTCAACCCACTGCGACCCAAAGCCGATACAATGCCGGAGGTGGCTGTTTGACCCAAACCGAACGGGTTACCCACAGCCACCGCGAAATCACCCACGCGGAGTTTATCAGAGTCAGCAATGGCAATTTGCGTCAGGTTGCTGGGGTGTTGAATTTGTAGCAGTGCGATATCGCTCTGATCGTCGCTGCCAATAAGCTTTGCGTCGAACTCACGACCATCATTAAGCTGAACGCTGATTTTTTGCGCCTGATTAATAACGTGATTATTGGTCAGGACGTAGCCTTTGGTGGCATCAATAATGACACCTGAACCCAGTCCTTCAAAAGGTTGGGAAGGTTGATCGGGAAGTTCATCACCAAAAAACTTTTTGAACTCTTCCGGGACTTTCTGCCCCTGAGTGGCGGTGCCTTCGACCCTTACACTCACCACGGCTGGCAACACTTTCTCCAGCATCGGGGCGAGGCTGGGGAGCGCAGCCTGACCGGGAACCTGGCCGGGAATCGACGCGACGGCCGGGAATGGCGCCGAGAGAGTTAACCCGACACATAACGCTAATGCACTCAACAGCTGGGTTTGTTTTTTCATGGATCCTGCTCTCGTACCTTGAGTAAACGGAAGATGATTCAAAACAGTTTGATGTTATTGAATTTTCGGTTTGGTCACAATGAGGCTAACGACTAAATAATAGCTGGGACGGGAAGAGAAGCGGAGGGCGCAATTGCTGCGCCCAATAAATTTCTTAACGATGTGCGGTTAGTCGCGCTTTGCGCCACTACGCAGCAGGCCAGATGCCCCTTCAGAATAGTCACGTGGCATCTGAACCGGCGCCTGATCGTTGCCTGCTTCAGACTCTGCCAGACGATTACGGAACGGGTTGTTTTCCGGCGACATACCCGGCAGCAGGTTGCTGGAGCTTTTCGCCATGTGCTGGTAAATCTGACGATAATCGTCCGCCATGTTATCCAGCAATTCAGCGCTGCGGGCAAAGTGGCTCACCAGTTCTTCACGGTACTCTTCCAGCTCAGCTTTATTTTTTTCCAGTTCGTACTGCAATGCCTGCTGTTGGCGTAATTTCCGATTACCAAAACGCATGGCTACAGCACCAATAATGATACCGACGACTAACCCAATTAGCGCATATTCCCAGGTCATGAACATCTCCCGTTGTCTTGTGTTTCCGTAGGGTGTTGGCTTTAGGCTCCATGCCTGCGCCTGATTATGCCACTATAACCGCTAATCCCGTAGAAGTGGAATCCCGTGTTTATATCACGTAATGTAGAACGGCCTTTTTTTCGTCAACCGTGAGCGACGGCACATCGATTCTCAAGGAATAACAATAACATCATGCAAAGCCTTTCCCCGACATCGCGTTACCAGCAAGCCCTCAACGACGGCAGTCATCAGCCCGACAATGTACAACAAGAAGCCGTGAATCGACTGGAAACAATTTTCCAGGCACTTACGACGCCAGCACGTCCTGCGCCGCAGGAGAGCGGACTGATGGCGCGTTTTGGCAAATTGCTGGGCAAGCGTGAGTCGCCGATCAACACACCGGTGCGTGGTTTATATATGTGGGGAGGAGTTGGGCGCGGAAAAACCTGGCTGATGGATCTGTTCTACCATAGTCTGCCGGGCGAACGTAAACAGCGTTTGCACTTTCACCGTTTTATGCTGCGTGTGCATGAAGAGCTTACTGCCTTACAGGGGCAGAGCGATCCGCTGGAAATCATCGCCGATCGCTTTAAGGCCGAAACGGACGTGCTGTGCTTTGACGAATTTTTTGTTTCTGATATTACCGACGCCATGCTACTCGGCGGCCTGATGAAGGCACTGTTTGCCCGTGGCATTACGCTGGTGGCGACCTCCAATATTCCGCCAGACGAGCTGTATCGCAACGGTTTACAACGCGCGCGTTTTCTTCCTGCCATTGATGCTATCAAACAGCATTGCGACATCATGAATGTTGATGCTGGCGTCGATTATCGTCTGCGCACCTTAACGCAGGCGCATTTGTGGCTGTCGCCACTGAATGAGGAAACCCGCCAACAGATGGATAAACTCTGGCTGGCATTAGCGGGAACCAAAGGTGAACATGCGCCGACGCTGGAGATCAATCATCGTCCGATGCAGACGCTGGCCGTCGAAAACCAAACGCTGGCGGTGTCATTTACCACGCTCTGTGTCGATGCGCGTAGCCAGCATGACTACATTGCGCTGTCGCGTTTGTTTCACACGGTACTGTTGTCTGATGTGCCGGTCATGACTCCGCTGATGGAGAGTGAAGCGCGGCGCTTTATCGCATTGGTGGATGAGTTCTACGAACGCCACGTCAAGCTGGTGGTCAGCGCGGCATCGCCACTCTATGAAATTTATCAGGGCGAGCGTCTGAAGTTTGAATTTCAGCGCTGTTTGTCGCGTTTGCAGGAGATGCAAAGCGAAGAGTATCTGAAGCGGGAACATTTAGCCGGTTAAACCTGCCGCAAATCACATAAAGGGGTCGATCTTTGACCCTGACTTCTCTATAATCTTGCGACCCCACGTTACGAGAGAGTTTTTTTCCCAAAACTTTCTATGCGCCGGCATAGGCTATTCGAAGGGGTAGGTTTGCTGGACAATGTCGTGTGAACCTCAACTGACAAAACGTTTGGGTGTTCACCAACGTGTAACTTATTTATTTGGGTAAGCTTTTAATGAAAACTTTTACAGCTAAACCAGAAACCGTAAAACGCGACTGGTATGTTGTTGACGCGACCGGTAAAACTCTGGGCCGTCTGGCTTCCGAACTGGCTCTGCGCCTGCGCGGTAAGCACAAAGCGGAATACACTCCGCACGTAGATACCGGTGATTACATCATCGTTCTGAACGCTGACAAAGTTGCTGTAACCGGCAACAAGCGTACTGACAAAGTGTACTATCACCACACCGGCCACATCGGTGGTATCAAACAAGCGACCTTTGAAGAGATGATTGCTCGCCGTCCTGAGCGTGTGCTTGAAATCGCGGTTAAAGGCATGCTGCCAAAAGGCCCGCTGGGTCGTGCTATGTTCCGTAAACTGAAAGTTTACGCTGGCAACGAGCACAACCACGCGGCACAGCAACCGCAAGTTCTTGACATCTAATCGGGATTATAGGCAATGGCAGAAAATAAATACTACGGCACTGGTCGCCGCAAAAGTTCCGCAGCTCGCGTTTTCATCAAACCGGGCAGTGGTAAAATCGTAATCAACCAACGTTCTCTGGAACAGTACTTCGGTCGTGAAACTGCCCGCATGGTAGTTCGTCAGCCGCTGGAACTGGTCGACATGGTTGAGAAACTGGATCTGTACATCACTGTTAAAGGTGGTGGTATCTCTGGTCAGGCTGGTGCGATCCGTCACGGTATCACCCGCGCTCTGATGGAGTACGACGAGTCCCTGCGTGGCGAACTGCGTAAAGCTGGCTTCGTTACCCGTGATGCTCGTCAGGTTGAACGTAAGAAAGTCGGTCTGCGTAAAGCACGTCGTCGTCCTCAGTTCTCCAAACGTTAATTGTACTCTGCTTCGGCAGACGACAATTTGCGAAAAAACCCGCTTTGGCGGGTTTTTTTATCGTTATTTCTCGCCTCAGATCCACGGTAATCCGCTGATTGCCACCTCTTTTTCCCCATTTCAAGAATCGACTCACCACAAAGGTCACAAAATCTGGTAAACTATCATCCAATTTTCTGCCCAAATGTCCGGTATCGTTCATTTTTTGTTTGTATTTTGAACAGCAATGACTTTCCCGAGTCTGGGTGACATCACTTCTGGCTGGCCACTGAGTGGCTGGTAGCAGTAAAAATTCTGAATATACCTGGAGGTTTTCATGGCTGTCGCTGCCAACAAACGTTCGGTAATGACGCTGTTTTCTGGTCCTACTGACATCTATAGCCATCAGGTCCGCATTGTGCTGGCTGAGAAAGGTGTTAGTTTCGAGATTGAGCACGTGGAGAAGGACAATCCACCTCAGGATCTGATCGACCTCAACCCGAATCAGAGCGTACCGACACTGGTGGATCGTGAGCTGACCCTGTGGGAATCTCGCATCATTATGGAATACCTGGATGAGCGCTTCCCGCATCCGCCGCTGATGCCGGTTTACCCGGTTGCGCGTGGTGAAAGCCGCCTGTACATGCAGCGTATTGAAAAAGACTGGTACACGCTGATGAATGTCATCGTGAACGGTTCTGCATCTGAAGCCGAAGTCGCGCGTAAGCGTCTGCGCGAAGAACTGCTGGCAATTGCGCCAGTATTTGGCCAGAAACCTTACTTCCTGAGCGATGAGTTCAGCCTGGTAGACTGCTACCTGGCGCCGCTGCTGTGGCGTTTACCGCAGCTGGGTATTGAATTCAACGGTGCAGGTTCGAAAGAACTGAAAGGGTACATGACTCGCGTCTTCGAACGTGACTCTTTCCTGGCTTCTCTGACTGAGCCTGAACGTGAAATGCGTCTGGGCCGGGGTTAACCTGTATGGATTTGCCACAGCTAACACCACGCCGTCCGTATCTGCTGCGCGCGTTCTATGAGTGGCTGCTAGACAACCAGCTCACGCCGCATCTGGTGGTGGATGTGACGCTCCAGGACGTGCAGGTTCCAATGGAATATGCGCGTGACGGGCAAATTGTTCTGAATATTGCACCGCGTGCGGTGGGCAACCTGGAACTGGCTAACGATGAAGTGCGCTTTAACGCGCGCTTCGGTGGTGTGCCGCGTCAGGTGTCTGTGCCGTTGGCTGCTGTTCTGGCAATTTATGCACGTGAAAATGGCGCTGGTACGATGTTCGAACCGGAAGCCGCCTACGACGAAGATGTTGCCAGCTTAAATGATGACGACAACGACGCGTCTGGTTTTGAGAGTGAAACAGTCATGTCGGTCATTGATGGCGATAAGCCTGACAATGGCGACGACAACGATCCTGATGACACTCCGCCGCCACCTCGCGGTGGGCGTCCAGCGCTGCGCGTAGTGAAATAAATAGTGAAATAAAAAAACAGGCCCTTTCGGGCCTGTTCTGTTTTCTGGCTTCGGGATCAGTAAAACAGCGCGATGGTGGCTACCATATTCACCACAAATCCTACTGCCATCGGGATTGCTGTACGTTTTACCACTTCAAAGGGCGATACGCCGGCAATACCTGATGTCACGACAATTACAGCGGTTATGGGTGACACCGCGCGGGCAAGCGTAGTGGCAAAATGCATCGGCATAATCATCACTACTGCAGGAATATGCAGCCCGGCGGCAATATCCGGAATGAGGCTGGCAAAAGACATAAACGGTGCGTTGCCTGACCCCATGACAATCGCACAGGCGGCGATGACCATCGCCATGATGATCATCACGCCAATGCCGCCAAGACCGGAATGCTCTGCGCCTTTTATTACGGCGTCGACAGTCCCGATAGTCGTCAACCCTTTCGCAAAGATTTCACCGGCGACCACCAGCGTGACAACGTTGGCAAACTGCGTCCCCATGCCGTCAAAAAAAGCCTGCACATCATCCATCGTTTCGCGCAGATTATGTTTATGCAGGAATTCAACAAACATAGTCAGCGTCATGCTCATCAACATCACCACCACCAGATTCAACTCTGCTTTCATTAGCCCCATTTGCGCAAGGGCAAGCGAGCCCAGCATCAGGATCAGCGGCATGACGGGTAGAATGGCGTAATAGAGCGGAGGTACGTTTTCCAGCGTCTTTTGTTCAGCAAATCCGTTGCTTTCCGGTGCGGCTTTTTTATCAAACTGACGCTGAACGAAAAAATGCGCAATGGCGACGGCGACAATGACACACGACGCGACGGGCAACTGGTATTGAAAGAAATAAGTGGCGATTTTCATACCCGCGACCTGCGCGGCAAAAATAGAGTTGGTTTCCAGAATGCCCCATTCAATCGACATCGAAGTGGCAATGACCGCAACAGCGGATAAACGGCTCACGCCAAGACTGACCAGCGTTGGGAATAGCGTCACCATCAGCAACATACCTAACCCGGATGCGCTGGTAATAAATTGCGCCATGATTTGACCAATCACATAGGTGGCGGCAAGCACAACATAGGGTGAGCGGATTAGCTTGAGCGGGCGGCTTAACAGGCTAACCATCGCTCTGCTGGCTCCCATTCTATCCATATAGCGGGCATAACCACCCACTGCCATGATTGATAACCCCAGTCCGGCTGCGCGGTTGGAGAGCATACGCAAAATTTCGTTGTAAATATCGACCAGTAGATAGCCACTGCTCTTATCGTCAGCGACCAACACGCCGTAGCCCAGCCAGACGCCGCAGATCATCAGGAAGATCCCAGCGGCGGCCAGCACGACCTGCGGTTTGTAGTTTTTGAGGATCAGGTAACCCATCGTTAATAAAACGATGACAGAGATAATGATGCCGAACATTGTTTCACTCCATGCCAGAGAAGAAGATAAATCCGGTAATAACGCTGTTATCCCAACGGATGTTATATTTTTCTGGGCATTTTTTATGGAGTGAATATCTTATTTTTAATTCAAGGGTTTAATTATTTATCGTTATAAAATAGATGGTTATGATAAATTATCACGTTAATGTTCATAAATTTCATGAAGATGATATAACTCTATTAAATTAAAAATAGGCGGAAGATACTCGCTTAAAATAATATTGCTGTTACGTATATTATCAATAAGCCAGCGGGGGCGGATCGACCATCATTTCACCCTGCTTTCGATCCTGTGTTAGGATAAACCCGCTGTTGTTTGTCACCACGACTTAGCTGAATGGACCCTATGAACGCATTTGATTCGCAAGCTGAAGACTCTCCATCCACCATTGGCCGTAGCTTACGCAATCGCCCGCTGGCGCGTAAAAAACTGTCTGAAATGGTTGAGGAAGAACTGGAGCAGATGATTCGTCGTCGGGAATTTGGCGAGGGCGAACAGTTGCCGTCTGAACGGGAGCTGATGGCCTTCTTTAACGTGGGCCGTCCTTCTGTACGAGAAGCGCTGGCCGCGTTAAAACGCAAAGGTCTGGTACAAATCAACAACGGCGAGCGCGCCCGCGTTTCGCGTCCTTCAGCTGATACCATCATCAGCGAGCTGTCTGGTATGGCGAAAGATTTCCTCGCACATCCCGGCGGCATTGCCCACTTCGACCAGTTGCGACTGTTCTTTGAATCAAGCCTGGTTCGATACGCCGCCGAACATGCGACAGATGAGCAAATCGACAGGCTGGCGAAAGCGTTGGAGATCAACAGCCAGTCGCTCGATGACAATACGTTGTTCATCCGTTCGGACGTTGATTTTCACCGCGTACTGGCGGAGATCCCGGGCAATCCCATCTTTATGGCGATCCACGTTGCGCTGTTAGACTGGTTAATTGCTGCCCGTCCGGCCGTTGCCGATCAAGAATTGTATGAACACAATAACGTGAGTTATCAGCAGCATATCGCCATTGTCGAGGCGATTCGTCAGCGTGATCCTGAAGAAGCAGACCGCGCACTGCAAGAACATCTCAATAGCGTTTCCGCAACCTGGCACGCCTTCAGCAAAAGTAAAAAATTGCGTAAGTAATCGCGATCCCGACGATCTTTTAAACCCAAAATCATTCAAGTTGCATCAAGGCGGCAAGAGAGCGAGTCCCCTGGAGCATAGATAACTATGTGACAGGGGTGAGCGAACGCAGCCAACGCAGAGGCGGCTCGAAGGATGAAGTGTTTAGTGAGGTAGATCGCACTATAAGCGTTCTCTATTGTATTGCTGCTTATTTGATCTGGTATAACAGGTATAAAGGTATGCAGTCAGATAACACTAATCATCGTCAGAGGTCGTTATGGCAAGAAATTTAAAAGGCGTAATGCCAGCGTTATTAACTCCATTCGATAACCAACAGAAACTGGACATCGAGAGCCTGCGCCGTCTGGTGCGTTTCAATATTGGGCAGGGGATCGATGGGCTCTACGTTGGTGGCTCAACGGGTGAGGCTTTTGTCCAGAACCGCGCTGAAAGAGAGCAGGTTCTGGAAATTGTTGCTGAAGAAGCAAAAGGCAAGGTGACGCTGATCGCCCATGTTGGCACGGTGAGCACCGAAGAGAGCCAACATCTGGCGAGCGCTGCGCATCGTTACGGATTTGATGCGGTTTCGGCCGTCACGCCGTTTTACTATCCGTTCAGCTTTGAAGAGCACTGCGATCACTACCGCGCAATTATCGATTCCGCCGGTGGCTTACCGATGGTGGTCTATAACATCCCGGCACTGAGCGGCGTAAAACTGACGCTGGATCAGATCAACACGCTGGTGACGTTGCCGGGCGTTGGCGCACTGAAGCAAACTTCTGGCGATCTCTATCAGATGGAACAGATCCGCCGCGCTCATCCCGATCTGGTGCTTTATAACGGTTATGACGAGATCTTCGCTTCTGGACTGCTAGCAGGCGCAGATGGTGGTATCGGTAGCACTTACAACATCATGGGATGGCGTTATCAGGGAATTGTGAAAGCGCTCAAAGAAGGTGACATTCGCACGGCGCAAAAGCTGCAAACCGAGTGCAATAAGGTTATCGATCTGCTTATTAAGGTTGGCGTTTTCCGCGGCCTGAAAACAGTACTGCACTATATGGATGTGGTTTCTGTTCCACTGTGCCGTAAACCCTTTGCTCCGGTAGATGAACGCTATCTGCCGGAACTGAAAGCGCTGGCAAACCAACTGCTGGCGGAAAAGGCGTAATCGCGGGTCGCCGGGGGCGCTTCGCTTGCCCGGCCTGGATTTTTCGACCGTAAGCCGGGTAAGACAAAGCCACCACCCGGCACAACAACAAAGATCGTCGGGAGAGTAAAATGAGTACTTCTACCCAGAGCATCCCGTGGTATCGTCATCTCAATCGGGCACAATGGCGGGCATTTTCCGCCGCCTGGCTGGGATATTTGCTTGATGGTTTTGATTTTGTGTTAATCGCCCTGGTGCTGACAGAAGTGCAGGGCGAATTCGGACTGACGACGGTGCAGGCCGCCAGCCTGATCTCGGCCGCCTTTATCTCCCGTTGGTTTGGCGGGTTAATGCTGGGGGCAATGGGCGACCGTTACGGACGCCGCCTGGCAATGGTCACCAGCATCATTCTGTTCTCCGTGGGGACGCTGGCCTGCGGCTTCGCGCCGGGCTACACCACCATGTTTATCGCCCGTCTGGTTATCGGTATGGGAATGGCGGGTGAGTACGGCTCCAGTGCAACCTATGTTATTGAAAGTTGGCCTAAACACCTGCGAAATAAAGCCAGTGGCTTCCTGATTTCCGGTTTCTCTGTTGGCGCGGTGATCGCCGCGCAGGTCTATAGCCTGGTGGTTCCGATCTGGGGGTGGCGCGCGCTGTTCTTCATCGGCATTCTGCCAATTATCTTCGCCCTCTGGCTGCGTAAAAATATTCCGGAAGCGGAAGACTGGAAAGAGAAACACGAAGGCAAAGCGCCAGTGCGCACGATGGTGGATATTCTCTACCGGGGCGAGCATCGGGTAATTAATATTCTGATGACGATCGCCGCTGCAACCGCGCTGTGGTTCTGCTTTGCTGGCGACCTGCAAAATGCGGCTATCGTGGCGGTCCTCGGCCTGATATGTGCGTTTATTTTCATTAGCTTTATGGTGCAAAGCAGCGGGAAGCGCTGGCCGACGGGCGTCATGCTGATGGTGGTCGTACTATTCGCCTTCCTGTACTCGTGGCCGATTCAGGCACTGTTGCCAACCTATCTGAAAACCGAACTGCTGTACGATCCTTCCACGGTGGCCAGAGTGCTCTTCTTTAGCGGTTTTGGTGCGGCGGTCGGTTGTTGCGTCGGCGGTTTTCTTGGCGACTGGCTGGGCACGCGTAAAGCCTATGTCTGCAGTTTGCTGGCCTCGCAGTTGCTGATTATTCCGGTGTTTGCGATAGGCGGTTCAAACGTCTGGGTACTGGGTTTGCTGCTGTTTTTCCAGCAAATGCTCGGCCAGGGGATCTCCGGGATCTTACCAAAATTGATTGGCGGCTATTTCGATACCGACCAGCGTGCGGCGGGCCTGGGCTTCACCTATAACGTGGGCGCACTGGGTGGGGCTCTGGCACCGATCATCGGCGCGCTGATTGCCCAACGTCTGGATCTGGGCACCGCGCTGGGATCGCTCTCTTTCGGTCTGACATTTGTGGTGATCCTGCTGATTGGTCTCGATATGCCGTCCCGCGTACAGCGCTGGCTGCGTCCTGAAGCGTTACGTACGCATGATGCCATTGATGGTCGACCGTTCAGCGGGGCTGTGCCGTTCGGCGGTGACAAAAGCACCATGGTGAAATCCAAAAGTTAATCCCATTGCCCGGTGTTGAACCGGGCAATTAGCGAAAGGGAAGAAGTATGTCGTTACTTGAGCAACGGGATAAAAAGCGTATCACCGCGATGCAGAAGGCGGTGTCATGACCACATTGGCAATGGATATCGGCGGTACCAAACTGGCTGCCGCGCTGTTAGACAGTAATCTGCAAATTCGCGAGCGGCGTGAATTGCCGACGCCCGCCAGCAAAACGCCGGAGGCGCTGCGCGCTGCGCTACAAGCACTGGTTGCACCGCTACAGGGGCGTGCTAATCGGGTGGCGATCGCCTCGACGGGGATTATCCGTGAGGGGGCTTTACTGGCGCTGAACCCGCATAACCTTGGCGGGTTGATGCATTTTCCGCTAACACAAACGCTGGAACAAATCACCGGCCTGCCGACGCTGGCAGTCAATGACGCACAGGCGGCGGCCTGGGCGGAATACCACGCTATGGCAGATGAGATAAGCGACATGGTGTTTATCACCGTGTCGACAGGCGTCGGCGGCGGCGTGATCAGCAACGGCAAGTTACTCACCGGGTCTGGTGGTCTGGCTGGGCACTTAGGACATACGCTGGCGGATCCCAATGGACCGGCCTGCGGCTGCGGACGTGTGGGCTGCGTCGAGGCGATTGCTTCCGGTCGAGGGATCGCGGCTGCAGCCGAAGGTACGCTTGCTGGATGCGACGCCAAAACCATTTTTAGCCGCGCCGGGCAAGGAGATGAGCAGGCAAGCAGGTTGATCCATCGCTCGGCGCGTACTTTGGCAAGGCTTATCGGCGATGTGAAGGCCACGACCGATTGCCAGATTGTGGTGATTGGCGGCAGCGTTGGGCTGGCTGAAGGATATCTGGCGCTGGTGGAACATTATCTGGCACAAGAGCCCTTGGCCTATCACGTGGAATTACTGGCGGCGCATTACCGCCATGACGCTGGATTACTGGGGGCCGCGCTGTTGGCCCAGGGAGAATGATGATGATATCAGATGAGTTGCGTTCACTGCCTTCTGCCGGATTACATCCGGTCTTACAGCAGGCATTAACGCTTGCCATTGCGGCGAATCCGCAGGAGAAAACGCCAGGGCGCTACGCGTTGCAGGGCGATACTATTTTTATGAATGTCATGCAGTTTGCGACGCAGAGCCCAGAGCAAAAGAAAGCGGAACTGCATCAGCAGTACATTGATATTCAGGTGCTGTTGTCCGGCGAAGAACGCATTCTGTTCGGGATGACCGATTCTGCTCGCCAGTGCGATGAGATGCATGTTGAGGATGACTATCAGCTGTGCAGCGAGATTGCCGATGAGCAGGCGATCGTACTGAAACCGGGAAGATTTGCGATTTTTATGCCGGGCGAGCCGCATAAACCGGGCTGTATGGTGGGGGGGCCGGGGGAAATCAAAAAGGTCGTGATCAAGGTGCGCGCCAGCTTATTACAAGCCTGACGATGAGAGACCGTGTCGGATGGCAAGGCTTGCGCCATCCGACACTGGATAGAACAACTTAGCGCTTAAACGTCACCGCTTCCGGCTGCGCCAGATGCAGCGTGGTCTGGCTTGGCACTGTCTCAGCAATGACTCGCCCGTGACGAATGGAATAACGTGCAGGCGTCTGGCGACGAACTGCGTCAAACCCATTTTCTGCCGCTAAAATCACCAGATTTCCGGAGTTTCCCACGTTCAGACCGTAATCCTGCAGGTGCAGGGTTTTCGCACTGTGGGTGGTAACCAGGTTCAGCCCATCGTTGATCTGTCCGTATCCCATCAGTTGACACACATGTAATCCCATATGCAGTACCTGCAGCATATTGGCGGTGCCCAGCGGATACCACGGGTCGAAGACGTCATCATGGCCGAAGCAGACGTTGATCTCCGCTTCCAGCATCTCTTTGACGCGCGTTACGCCGCGACGTTTAGGATACGTATCAAAGCGCCCTTGCAGGTGAATATTTACCAGTGGGTTCGCGACAAAGTTAATGCCGGACATTTTCAACAGGCGAAAGAGGCGGGAAGCATACGCGCCGTTATAGGAATGCATTGCCGTGGTATGGCTGGCGGTCACGCGTTCGCCCATATTGTCACGATGCGCCAGCGCCGCGACGGTTTCAACAAAGCGTGACTGCTCATCGTCAATTTCGTCGCAGTGCACATCGATAAGCCGATCGTATTTCTGCGCCAGAGCGAAAATTTTGTGCAGCGACTCAACGCCATATTCACGCGTAAATTCAAAGTGGGGGATCGCGCCAATGACGTCTGCGCCCAAACGCACGGCTTCCTCTAATAGCGCTTCACCGTTGGGGTAAGAAAGAATGCCCTCTTGCGGGAAGGCGACAATTTGCAGCTCTACCCACGGCGCGACTTCTTGCTTCACCTCCAGCATGGCTTTCAGTGCAGTCAGCGTCGGATCGGAAACGTCAACGTGCGTGCGGACATACTGGATGCCGTTGGCCATCTGCCACTTCAGCGTCTGCATGGCGCGCGCTTTGACGTCTTCGTGCGTGAGCATTGCCTTACGTTCGGCCCAACGCTCAATGCCTTCAAATAACGTACCAGACTGGTTCCAGCTCGGCTCGCCTGCGGTTTGCGTGGTGTCCAGATGGATATGTGGCTCAACGAACGGTGGAATGGCCAGGCCGCCTTCGGCATCAAGCACTTCGCCCTGCGGTAACGTGGCGGTGTCCTGTGGCTCAATCCGGCTGAAGCGCCCGTTTTCAATCGTGAGCTGCCACAATCCTTCGCGTCCCTGTAAACGTGCCTGACGAAGGGTGATGTTATTATTCTGCATGGCTGACCTCTGGTGATTTAGCAAGGCTGCGATTGAAAAGTGGATTCAGCAGGATATAGCTGAATACGCCGCCAAGTACGGCGTTGACGGGCACAATACCGGGAATATAGTGACCTGCGGCAATGCCCAATGCAACGGACAGGATCGCTATCCAGTTTACGGAAATAAATTGCGCTTTGCTGAAGTCGGCATAGCGACGATGGTTCAGCAGATAGTCGGCGATGATCACCCCGCCAATCGGGGGAATTGCTGCCGACAGAAAAGTCAGCCAACCGACAAAGTTATTGTAAAGCCATAGCGCGCACAATGTGCCGATAATACCGTTAGCCACCGACAGCGTACGGCTGGAAAGGCCGGTAATATTGGCAAATCCCAGACCTGAGGCATACAGCGCATTGTCGTTAGTCGTCCAGATGTTCAGACCGAGCACTACAATCGCGGGCAGCAGCAGTCCCTGGGCAATCATCACGTCAGAGATATCCGCCTGTCCAACGGCAGCCGCGCCCGCAGCGCCGAAGATGAACATCAAGGAGTTGCCAAGGAAAAACGCCACCATGGCAATCAGCACCGCGCCTTTGGCGTTGCGACCAAAGCGAACGAAGTCGGCGGTTAATGTTCCTGCGCTGACAAACGAACCGACCACCAGCGCCAGGGCGGTGGAGAAATTCAGCGGCGTCTGCGGCACTATCGCTTTTAAATGGTCTAAACCGCCGACATCACTCACCGCCAGCCAGACGGAGTAGCTGCCAAGAACGACGATGGCAGGCACGGCGATGATAGATAAAACGGTCAGCGCCGAGATGCCAAAAAAGATGGTCAGGGTCATCAACAGACCAGAAACCGCAATCAGGATATTGACGTCAATTCCCGTCGCTTTGCCCACCGGGATAGCAAACATAGCCACACCCACGCCAAACCAGCCTACCTGCGTACCGCCTAACAACAGTGAGGGAAGCCATGAACCTTTCAAACCAAATGAGTAACGCGCCAGAAGGTGGGTTGAGAGCCCTGTTTCTGCGCCGATAAAACCGAGAAATGCAGTGTAAATACCGAGGAGAAGATTACCGAAGAGAACTGCCAGGAAGAAATCATTATAGGAAAGACCGGTACCGAGTGTGCCACCGGTCCACATACTGGCGGAAAAAAATGTAAGCCCCAACATGACAAATGTTAGTGGAACCACGCCTTTCCGCGCCGCCAGAGGGACGGGGCCCTGGCTATAATTGTTGTCCTGCGACACAACGCCTCCATGAATTTTGCCCAAAAAATCCGCCGCATAATATACAGTTCTCAGAATAAAGCAAACGATTACGTATAATCTTTACATGGTTATTATTTATGGTGTTGATGATTGCGTTGATTTTCCTTGGTCGACAGTTAACCCGCGTCTGTGAGTTGAGTTCCCAGCATGGTTTGTGAACGAATGAGCTCGTCTGCAAGTAATTTTTCATCAGGTAGCTGTACTTTGTACTCGCTCGCCTGGATGGTATTCGGTAGGCCGTTCAACGCGTAGTGCGCTTCCCCCGCCCCTTTTCCTGCGCACAGAATCAGCCCGACTGGCGGATTTTCCCCCGGTATCGTCCAATGTTCTTTGGCATAGTTCAGATACATATTCATCTGCCCGGCATCCGCATAGCTGAATTTGCCTACTTTTAGATCAACGAGCAACAGGCAGCGTAAACGACGATGAAAGAACAGCAGATCGACGCGGAACCAGTTATCGTCAATGCGCAATCGACGCTGACGGCCAACAAAAGCAAAATCGTCGCCGAGCTCCAGCATAAAGTCCATCAGGTGATTGATCAGCGCCTCTTCAAGATCCGATTCTGAATACTCATCCTTGAGGCCAAGAAACTCCAGAATGAACGGATCGCGGATGGCCTTTTCAGGCAAGACTTCAGGCTCCGTCGGGACTGCCTTCTGCAACATGGCGGATTTGTCGCGGGACAACAGCGTCCGCTCATAAAACTGAGTGGCAATTTGTCGATTGAGCTGCCGTACTGACCAGCCGTTACGGAGAGTCTCTTTCTCATAAAAAGTGCGGGCATCGGCATTTTTAACAGACAAGAGGCGGACATACGCCGACCAGGGTAGTGGGAATGTTTTGGCGAGTTGTATGAGATTTTGAGATTCACCAGACAGTGTCTGCTGAATCTCAATTTATTGAAAATAAAGATAAAACATACGCATTTGCCGTATGTTTACCATGGAAAACCCCCGTTTATAGCGTTGGTTTAGATCCACTGACAGCCGTTCAATAAGCTGAGCGCCATAGGCTGCCCGGGATTCACCACCTTGCTCAAATTCAACAATTCGTCGACCAATTTCCCAGTAGGTCGCCGTCATTAGTGCATTGATACTACGGACAGTTTCTGTCCGCGCGGTGTCCAGTAGTCGAACAATTCCGTTATGGATTTGCTGATAGTCATCTGCATCCTGAAGTGACGTCGGCGTGGTCATACTTCATCCCTTTCGTGAAAGTTACGGTGTAAAAATATTCCGCGATCAATACGCCCGGGTGCTGAAGTGGTCAATCCACGTTCTACTAATTACAAAGACTTGCAGTCTTAATTGCGAGTAGCTTTTAAAGAATGGTGGAGAAATACGGAGAAAAAAAGCCCCTGTCGACAAACGTGAACAGGGGCCAGAGAAGGCTCTTTTACACTTCCAGGTAATTCAGAATCCCGTCTGCCGCTTTACGACCTTCGGCAATCGCGGTGACCACCAGATCCGAACCGCGCACGATGTCGCCACCGGCGAAGATTTTCGGGTTGCTGGTCTGGAAAGCGTTGTCGCTACGTTCCGGGGCAATAATGCGCCCCTGTGAATCCAGTTCGACGCTGTGCTCTTTCAACCATTCCATGCTATGTGGGCGGAAACCAAACGCCAGGACCACGGCATCAGCCGGAACAACGTGCTCGGAGCCAGCGACGATCTCCGCACGGCGACGTCCCTTCGCATCCGGTTCGCCCATTTCAGTACGCGCCATTTTCACGCCGCACACTTTCCCGTTGGCATTCACTTCCACACCTAAAGGCTGGACGTTGAACTGGAACTCGACGCCTTCTTCGCGCGCGTTTTTCACTTCGCGTTTCGAACCCGGCATGTTCTCTTCATCGCGACGATAGGCGCAGATAACGTGTGATGCTTCCTGACGTACGGAGGTGCGCACGCAGTCCATCGCGGTATCGCCACCGCCGAGCACGACGACACGTTTGCCTTCCATGCTGATGTATGGCTCATTGCTGCTTTCGCCAAAGCCCATCAACTGTTTGGTATTGGCAATCAGGAACGGCAGGGCATCAAACACGCCATCAGCGTCTTCGTTTTCCAGCCCGCCGCGCATCGACTGATAGGTTCCTACGCCAAGGAACACGACGTCGTAATCCTTCAGCAAATCGTTGAGCTGTACGTCACGGCCTACTTCCACGTTCAGTTTGAACTCAATGCCCATGCCGGTGAAGATTTCACGGCGACGGGTCATGACCTCTTTTTCCAGCTTGAAGGCCGGGATACCGAAGGTCAGCAAGCCGCCGATTTCCGGGTGACGGTCAAATACCACCGCCTTTACGCCGTTGCGGGTCAGCACATCAGCACAGGCCAGGCCCGCTGGCCCCGCACCGATAATCGCCACGCGCTTGTCCGTCTGGCGAACGCCGGTCATATCCGGACGCCAGCCCATCTCGAACGCTTTATCGTTGATATAGCGCTCGATGTTGCCAATGGTTACCGCGCCAAACTCATCGTTCAACGTACAGGATCCTTCACACAGTCGATCCTGCGGGCATACACGGCCACAGACTTCCGGCAGAGTGTTGGTCTGGTGCGAAAGCTCTGCCGCTTCAAAAATACGTCCCTCATTCGCCAACTTCAGCCAGTTCGGGATGTAGTTATGCACCGGGCACTTCCACTCGCAGTACGGGTTACCGCAGGACAGGCAGCGATCTGCCTGTGCTTTGGCTTGGCCTTCGGAAAACGGCTCGTAAATCTCGATAAACTCGATCTTGCGGATCTTCAGCGGCTTCTTCGGCGGATCAACACGCTGCAGGTCGATAAATTGGTATACGTTCTGACTCATTGCTGCTACCCCTTACTGCGCCTGCACACGCAGCTCTGCTGCGCTACGACTACGGTGACCCAACAGTGCTTTCACATCACTGGATTTTGGTTTTACCAGCGCGAATTTCGCCGAGAATGCTGGCCAGTTCGCCAGGATCTCTTCGCCGTGAGAAGAGCCGGTATGCTGTACGTGCTCGGTAATCAGGCCACGCAGGTGCTCTTCGTGGATCGCCAGCGAGTCCACGCTCAGCACTTCGACCAGTTCCGGGTTTACGCGTTTGCGGAATTCACCGTCTTCGTCGAGCACGTAGGCGAATCCGCCGGTCATGCCCGCGCCAAAGTTAACGCCGGTTTTGCCGAGAATACAGACGATGCCGCCGGTCATGTATTCACAGCCGTTGTCGCCAATACCTTCAACCACGGTGATTGCGCCAGAGTTACGCACTGCAAAGCGCTCACCCGCACGACCCGCAGCAAACAGGCGACCACCGGTGGCGCCATACAGGCAGGTGTTACCGATGATGCTCGCCCCATGGCTACGGAAAGCAGAGCCAACCGGAGGGCGTACCGCCAGCAGGCCGCCCGCCATGCCTTTACCGACATAGTCGTTGGCATCGCCGGTCAGATACAACTCCACGCCGCCCGCGTTCCACACGCCAAAGCTCTGGCCTGCAGTACCGCTGAAGTGCGCTTTGATCGGGTCAGACGCCAGCCCCTGATCGCCATGCGTCTGAGCGATATAGCCCGACAGCGATGCGCCGACGGAACGGTCGGTGTTGCGGATATCGAACCAGAAGGTTTTGCTCTGGCGCTCGTCGACGAACGGCTTCGCTTGCTGTAACAGCTGGGCGTTCAGCACGCCATTATCAAACGGCGGGTTGTTCTCGGTGCAATGCAGCGCTTTACCAGGATGCGGTTCGGCTGTTTCCAGCAGACGAGACAGCTCCAGCTTTTGCTGCTTGGCGGTAAACCCTTCCAGCTCTTTGAGCAGGTCGGTGCGACCAATCAGATCCACCAGGCGGGTGACGCCCAGCTCGGCCATCAGCTCGCGCACTTCACGGGCGATAAATTCAAAGTAGTTGGTCACTTTGAACGGCAGGCCGTGATAGTGGTTCTTACGCAGTTTCTCATCCTGAGTCGCCACGCCGGTTGCACAGTTATTCAGATGGCAAATACGCAGGTATTTACAGCCCAGCGCCACCATCGGGCCGGTACCGAAGCCAAAGCTTTCTGCACCCAGAATTGCCGCTTTAATGATATCGACGCCGGTTTTCAGACCGCCATCGACCTGCAGACGAATCTTGTGACGCAGACCGTTAGCCACCAGCGCCTGCTGGGTTTCCACCAGGCCGAGTTCCCACGGGCAGCCCGCATATTTCACTGATGAGAGCGGGCTTGCGCCAGTGCCGCCATCGTAGCCAGCAATGGTGATCAGATCCGCATAGGCTTTCGCTACGCCAGTGGCGATGGTACCAACGCCTGGTTCGGAAACCAGCTTCACCGAGATCATCGCCTTCGGGTTGACCTGTTTGAGGTCGAAAATCAGCTGCGCTAAATCCTCGATAGAGTAGATATCGTGGTGCGGCGGCGGGGAGATCAGCGTCACGCCCGGTACTGAATAGCGTAGTTTGGCGATGTACGGGGTGACTTTATCACCTGGTAACTGACCGCCTTCGCCAGGTTTCGCGCCCTGAGCGACTTTAATCTGAATGACATCGGCATTGACCAGGTATGCCGGGGTTACGCCAAAGCGACCGGAAGCAACCTGCTTAATGCGTGACACTTTATTGGTGCCATAGCGCGCCGGGTCTTCGCCGCCTTCACCGGAGTTCGAGTTGCCGCCGATGCTGTTCATGGCTTCGGCCAGCGCTTCGTGTGCTTCCGGGCTTAATGCGCCGATAGACATGGCGGCGGTATCAAAGCGTTTAAACAGTTCGGTCGCGGGTTCTACTTCGCTAATGCTTACGGCTTCATCGCCAGGCGTAATCGCCAGCAGATCGCGCAGCGTGGCCGCCGGACGCTCATTAACCAGCTTGGCGTATTCCTGATAGTCGCTGTACTCGCCGCTTTGTACCGCCTGTTGCAGAGTGCGTACCACGTCCGGGTTGTAGGCGTGGTATTCGCCGCCGTGGACGTACTTCAGCAAACCGCCCTGGCTGATAGGTTTACGCGCCAGCCAGGCATGTTTGGAGAGGTTCAGCAGATCCTGCTGGAAGTCGGTAAACCCTGCACCGCTAATACGGCTGACCACGCCCTGGAAGCACAACGCAACCACATCATCGTGCAGACCAACGGCTTCAAACAGCTTCGAGCAGCGGTAGGAGGCAATGGTCGAGATGCCCATTTTGGACATGATTTTGTACAGACCTTTGTTGATGCCGTTACGGTAGTTCAGCATCACGGTCCGGTAATCTTTGGCAATCGCCTGAGTGTCGATCAGACGTCCCAATGTTTCATACGCGAGATACGGATAGATTGCCGTCGCGCCAAAACCGAGCAGGACGGCAAAATGGTGCGGATCGCGGGCACTGGCGGTTTCAACGATGATGTTGGCGTCGCAGCGCAGGCTTTGTTCTACCAGACGCGTTTGCACTGCGCCCACGGCCATCGGCGCCGGAACCGGCAGACGATTTTTAGCGATGTTGCGGTCAGAGAGTACCAGCAGCACCGTGCCGTTGCGCACCATCTGTTCCGCCTTATCGCACAATGCTTTGACGGTCTCTTCGAGCGTAGTTTCGGTCGCGTCGAAGGTGATATCCAGACGGTCAGCGCGATAATGCTCCTCTTTCATGGTGGTAAGCTGGGTGAAATCGGAGTACAGCAGGATCGGCGATTTAAAGCTCAGGCGGTGTGCCTGACCTTCAGCTTCGCAGAAGACGTTCATCTCACGACCGATGCTGGTGGCCAGCGACATGACGTGCGCTTCACGCAGCGGGTCGATCGGCGGGTTGGTGACCTGCGCGAACTGCTGGCGGAAGTAGTCATAAATGATGCGCGGCTGGCTGGAGAGTACGGCAAACGGGGTATCGTCACCCATTGAACCGACCGCTTCCTGGCCGTTTTCACCGAGCACGCGGATCACGGAATCCAGCTCTTCAGCGCTGTAGTTAAACTGTTTCTGATAGCTGGCGAGGGTGTCATCGTCGAGTTCACGGCTGCCTACCTGATCGTCAGCCAGGTCTTCGAACGGCACCAGACGGCGGACGTTTTTCTCCATCCATTCTTTGTATGGGTGACGGCTTTTCAGGTCATCATCGGTTTCGGCGGAGTGGAGAATGCGCCCGCTGCGGGTATCGATAACCATCAGCTCGCCAGGGCCGACGCGGCCTTTCTCTACCACTTCATCCGGCTGATAATCCCAGATCCCGACTTCAGAGGCGCAGGTAATCAGCTTGTCTTTGGTGATGACGTAGCGTGCCGGACGCAAGCCGTTACGGTCAAGGTTACAGGCGGCAAAGCGGCCGTCGGACATGACGATGCCCGCTGGGCCGTCCCACGGTTCCATGTGCATGGAGTTAAAGTCAAAGAACGCGCGCAGCTCCGGATCCATATCCGGGTTGTTCTGCCATGCCGGTGGAACCAGTAAGCGCATGGCACGGATGATGTCCATCCCGCCTGCCAGCAGCAGTTCCAGCATGTTGTCCATCGAACTGGAGTCTGAGCCGGTTTCGTTAACAAACGGCGCGGCGTCGTGCAGATCCGGGATCAACGGGGTCTGGAACTTATAGGTACGGGCGCGCGCCCATTGGCGGTTGCCGGTGATGGTGTTGATTTCACCGTTGTGCGCCAGATAGCGGAACGGCTGCGCCAGCGGCCAACGCGGTACGGTGTTGGTAGAGAAGCGCTGGTGGAACAGACAGATGGCCGATTCCAGACGCAGGTCTGCCAGGTCCAGGTAGAAGCGCGGCAGATCCGCCGGCATACACAGACCTTTATAGATATTGACCAGATTCGACAAGCTACAGACGTAGAAATCTTTGTCTTGCAGGAGGCGTTTTTCGATACGACGACGCGCGATGAACAGGCGACGCTCCATATCACGCGGACGCCAGCCCGCAGGGGCGTTAACAAAAATTTGCTCGATACGAGGCAGGGAGGAGAGCGCAATTTCACCGAGAACACCTTCGTTGGTCGGCACGTCGCGCCAGCCGACAATCGACAGGGTCTCCTGCTGTAATTCTTCTTCAACAATGCGACGAGAAGCCGCAGCCAGTTCAGGGTCTTTATTTAAAAAGATCATGCCGACGGCGTAGTTTTTGGCTAAACGCCAGCCGCGCTCTTGCGCCACGATGCGGAAAAAGCGGTCAGGTTTTTGTAACAGCAGGCCGCAACCATCGCCGGTTTTTCCATCGGCAAGAATTGCGCCACGGTGCTGCATACGGGCCAGTGCGTGTATGGCGGTACGCACTACCTTGTGGCTAGGTTCGCCTTCTATGTGGGCGATCAGGCCGAAACCACAGTTATCCCTCTCAAGGGATTTATCGTACAACATATCAGTGAACCTCCCCAGGCTCTGAGGGATTCCCATCTGGACCGTTGCGCACGGGCACACCAAGAGCATGGCGACGGGGTTTGCGTGTCATACGCTTACCTCGCATTCGCCCTCTTTATCCTTTTCGCACAGGTCAAACAAGTTTGAGGACTTGCTTCAGAGGGAATCTCAATTACTGCATAAATATGATGAGCAGACTGCTCATCCAGAAAGCTTCCAGCGGATTTCCAAGTTATCGGGAATCCACACACAGGTCAAATGGCAATCTTATTTATGCAAAAATGTGCTATAGGGCAATTAACTTTATGAAAATATTGAAATAAAAGGATTTTTTACATTGATTTAACCTAAGAGGAATCCCCCTGGAAGTGTGATCTGTCTCACTGTAAGAAAGGCTGGATATCCCTCGTCCTCCCTTTATTTATCGAGATGACTGGCATTTTATGCTGGTTTTTGGAGTTCAGGCGTCTTAAAGATACTGTTTTTACGCTCAGAGTATAAGAAGATAAAAAAAACCGCTGAATATAAGGAAAAGTAATTAGATTTTGAGTGAATGAAATTTCAATTATTTTGATTTGTTATGCAATAAATAAAGGCTCGCCAGGGCGATTGATCCAGGTCATCGCCGACTGGGGCAAAAAATGGCAGGCTTTGGCCTCTTTTCAAGGCGCGGTCTACCAGATTATGCAGTTACAGAAATTAGTCAATATGTTTGGTGGGGATCTTTCTCGCCGTTATGGGCAAAAGGTTCATAAACTCACGCTGCACGGCGGCTTTAGCTGTCCAAATCGTGATGGCACCATCGGACGTGGCGGATGTACTTTCTGTAATGTCGCCTCGTTTGCCGATGAAACTCAGCAGCATCATTCCATTGCCGAGCAGCTTGAGCATCAGGCGCAGTTGGTCAATCGCGCCAGACGCTATCTGGCCTATTTCCAGGCCTATACCAGCACCTTTGCTGAAGTACAGGTGCTGCGTTCGATGTATCAGCAGGCGGTCAGCCAGGCCAGTATTGTCGGGTTATGCGTTGGGACGCGCCCCGACTGCGTGCCGGATGCGGTACTCGATCTGCTTTGCGAGTATAAAGACCTGGGTTATGAGGTATGGCTGGAACTTGGTCTGCAAACCGCACATGACAAAACCCTGCACCGTATTAACCGCGGTCATGATTTTGCCTGCTACCAGAACACCACGCGACTGGCGCGTGAACGCGGGCTGAAAGTCTGTTCGCACCTGATTGTCGGTCTGCCGGGAGAAGGGCAGGCAGAATGCCTGCAAACCATGGAACGTGTAGTGGAGACGGGTGTCGACGGTATTAAGCTGCATCCGCTGCATATTGTGAAAGGCAGTACGATGGCGAAAGCCTGGGAGGCTGGGCGGCTGAACGGAATTGAACTGGACGATTATACGGTTACCGCCGGGGAGATGATCCGCCATACGCCGCCAGAGGTGATTTATCATCGCATTTCCGCCAGCGCGCGTCGCCCAACGTTGTTAGCACCGCTATGGTGTGAAAATCGCTGGACTGGGATGGTTGAACTGGATAAGTACCTTAACGAGCACGGCGTGCAAGGCTCGGCGCTGGGTACGCCATGGGTGCAGCCGGTGATCTAACCCTCGTAGGCCGGATAAGGCAAAGCCGACATCCGGCAATCTGCGCCTGCTTGCCTGATGGCGCTTAGCTTATCAGGCCTACGATTAACCTCTCTACGGTCATTTCACTGATAACCTCCGCATTTCTTGCACATTCTCAAACGTCACGCCAAGAATTGAGTATTATTGTGCCAAGTTGTCGTGAAGGAACCCTCTATGAAGCAAATCCGTATGCTGGCGCAATATTACGTCGACCTAATGATGAAGTTGGGTCTGGTGCGCTTTTCGCTGCTGTTGGCGCTGGCTCTGGTCGTGTTGGCAATTGTGGTGCAGATGGCTGTCACCATGGTGCTGCATGGCCAGGTAGAAAGCATTGATGTTATCCGTTCTATCTTTTTTGGTCTGTTAATTACCCCTTGGGCTGTCTATTTCCTGTCAGTGGTGGTGGAGCAACTGGAAGAGTCCCGGCAACGCCTGTCACGACTGGTACAAAAGCTGGAAGAGATGCGCGAGCGCGATCTCAAGCTCAATGTGCAATTGAAAGATAATATAGCCCAGCTCAATCAGGAAATTGTTGAGCGCGAAAAAGCCGAAGCGGAGCGCCAGGAAACGTTCGAGCAACTGAAGGTTGAAATCAAAGAGCGCGAAGAAACGCAGATCCAGCTCGAGCAACAGTCTTCCTTTTTACGCTCTTTCCTTGATGCCTCGCCGGATCTGGTTTTTTATCGCAATGAAGATAAAGAATTTTCCGGCTGTAACCGTGCCATGGAACTGCTGACTGGCAAAAGCGAAAAGCAACTGGTGAACTTAAAACCGGCTGACGTTTACTCTCCTGAAGCGGCTGAAAAGGTAATTGAAACCGACGAGAAGGTATTCCGTCATAACGTCTCACTCACCTACGAACAGTGGCTGGACTACCCGGACGGGCGCAAAGCCTGCTTTGAAATTCGTAAAGTGCCGTACTATGACCGCGTAGGTAAGCGACATGGCCTGATGGGTTTTGGGCGCGATATTACCGAGCGTAAGCGTTATCAGGACGCGCTTGAACGTGCCAGCCGTGATAAGACCACCTTCATTTCCACCATCAGCCACGAGCTGCGCACTCCGCTTAACGGCATTGTCGGCTTAAGCCGGATCCTGTTGGATACAGACCTGACCGCTGAGCAGGAAAAATACCTGAAAACCATCCATGTCTCTGCCGTGACGCTGGGGAATATTTTCAACGATATCATAGATATGGATAAGATGGAGCGACGTAAAGTCCAGCTCGATAACCAGCCTGTTGATTTCACCAGCTTTATGGCGGATCTGGAAAACCTTTCTGGCCTGCAGGCGCAGCAAAAAGGGCTGCGTTTTGTACTTGAGCCAACATTACCGCTACCGCATAAGGTCATTACCGACGGCACGCGTTTGCGCCAGATTCTGTGGAATCTGATCAGCAACGCCGTGAAGTTCACTCAGCAGGGACAGGTGACCGTGCGGGCGCGCTATGACCAGGGCGATATGCTGCATTTCGAGGTTGAAGATTCTGGGATCGGCATTCCGCAGGATGAGCAGGATAAAATCTTCGCCATGTATTATCAGGTGAAGGACAGCAACGGCGGTAAACCGGCCACAGGAACCGGGATTGGTTTGGCCGTGTCGAAGCGTCTGGCGAAAAATATGGGCGGCGATATTACGGTTTCCAGCCAGGCAGGTAAAGGCTCCATCTTTACTCTGACCGTACATGCGCCTGCGGTAGCGGAAGAGATTGAAGACGCCTTTGAAGACGATGACATGCCGCTGCCAGCCCTGAATGTGCTGCTGGTGGAAGACATTGAACTGAACGTTATTGTTGCGCGTTCCGTGCTGGAAAAATTAGGCAACAGCGTGGATGTCGCGATGACCGGGAAAGCCGCGCTGGAAATGTTTACGCCGGGTGAATATGACCTGGTGCTGCTGGATATTCAGCTACCGGATATGACCGGTCTGGATATCTCGCGGGAGCTCACGCAAAAATACGCTCGTGAGGACCTTCCGCCGCTGGTTGCACTCACCGCTAACGTACTGAAAGATAAAAAAGAGTATTTGGACGCGGGAATGGATGACGTGCTGAGTAAGCCGCTGTCGGTTCCGGCGCTAACCGCCATGATCAAAAAATACTGGGATACCAGAAACGAAGAGGAGAGCACTGTGACATCTGAAGAAAGCAGTAAATCGCAAGCGCTGTTAGATATTCCTATGTTGGAACAATACCTCGAGCTGGTGGGACCGAAGTTAATTACCGACGGGCTGGCGGTGTTTGAGAAGATGATGCCGGGATATTTGAGCGTGCTGGAGTCAAACTTGACCGCACGGGATAAAAAAGGCGTGGTTGAGGAAGGTCATAAAATTAAAGGCGCAGCAGGTTCTGTGGGGCTGCGTCACCTGCAACAGTTAGGTCAGCAAATCCAGTCTCCGGACCTTCCCGCCTGGGAAGATAACGTTGCTGAATGGATTGAAGAGATGAAGCAGGAGTGGCAGCACGACGTGGCGGTATTAAAAGCCTGGGTGGCGAGCGTGGAAAAAAAATGACCCCGGCTTGACCGGGGTGCGCGAATACTGCGCCAACACCAGGGAAATCGTGGCTGCGCCGTAAATTATTATCATTGTTTACAAGGGCGCAGCCCTAATTTTCAGGCCGCACGCAGTTAAGATAGCAAATCTTAAATAATTTGTTACATGAATCAGTTAAATGTGTGAAGCGTAGCATTTAAATCATAATAACTAATATGTTTCAGCCAGTTGAGAAAGGAGTATCACGATGAAAAAAGTGGGTGTAGTGCTCAGTGGATGCGGCGTGTATGACGGTGCAGAGATCCATGAAACTGTTCTCACGCTTCTGGCCATTGCCCGCAACGGCGCTCAGGCCGTCTGCTTTGCTCCGGATAAACAGCAAGCGGATGTGATTAATCATCTGACCGGCGAGCCGATGCTGGAAACGCGTAATGTACTGATTGAAGCCGCACGTCTAACACGCGGTGAAATTCGCCCGCTCGCTCAGGCAGTCTCAGCGGAACTGGATGCGTTGATCGTGCCGGGTGGGTTTGGTGCGGCCAAAAATCTGAGCAATTTTGCCAGTCAGGGCAGCGAATGCCGGGTTGACAGCGACTTAGCCGCGCTGGCGGTGGCCATGCATCAGGCGGGTAAGCCGCTAGGATTTATGTGCATTGCGCCCGCTATGTTACCTAAAATTTTTGATTTCCCGCTGCGTCTGACCATCGGTACTGATATCGATACGGCAGAGGTGCTGGAAGAGATGGGCGCTGAGCATGTGCCTTGTCCGGTTGATGACATTGTCGTCGATGAGGACAACAAAATTGTTACCACGCCCGCCTATATGCTGGCGCAGGATATCGCTCAGGCTGCGAGTGGCATCGATAAACTGGTATCGCGTGTGCTGGTGCTGGCTGAATGAGAACAGGAGTTACCGCCTTTCTGCGACGTATCTTTCTGCGGGCGGTCATTGTCCTCGGCGTATTCTGGGGCGGGGGCATCGCACTTTTCAGCGTGATGCCTGTGCCTTTCTCGGCGGTGATGGTTGAACGGCAACTGGGCGCATGGCTGTCCGGTGATTTTGGTTATGTGGCGCACTCAGACTGGGTGAGCATGGACGAGATTTCACCTTGGATGGGACTGGCCGTCATTGCCGCGGAGGACCAGAAGTTTCCCGAGCACTGGGGATTCGATGTCTCCGCCATAGAGAAAGCGCTGGCGCACAATGAACGCAATGAAAACCGTATTCGCGGAGCGTCGACGTTATCGCAACAGACGGCGAAAAACCTCTTTCTGTGGGATGGACGTAGCTGGGTACGTAAAGGTCTTGAAGCCGGGCTAACGCTGGGTATGGAAACCGTCTGGAGCAAGAAACGTATTCTGACCGTTTACCTTAATATCGCTGAGTTTGGCGATGGGATTTTTGGTGTGGAGGCGGCGGCGCAGCGCTATTTCCATAAGCCTGCCAGTCGGTTGAGTCTGTCTGAAGCGGCCTTGCTGGCGGCGGTATTACCTAATCCTTTGCGTTTTAAAGCGAATGCGCCTTCTGGTTATGTGCGTAGCCGTCAGGCGTGGATCATGCGTCAAATGCGCCAGTTAGGCGGTGAGTCGTTTATGCGGGAAAATAAGCTGTATTAATTGCTGCTGTCGCTGTTTTTGTAGGCCTGATTTAAGTGCAGCGCATCAGGCACAATACGACACAATGGCATTGCCGGATGCGGCGTAAACGCCTTATCCGACCTACTGGCTACGTGTTAAAACCACTTGACTAATCTTCATCAAAACCTGAATTAAACAGGGCAACCACTGCGGCAAGGGCTTCAACTTCCTGCGGACCCGTGGCTTCAACTTCTATCTGACGCCCTTTGGCTGAATCCAGCATCAGCAGAGCGATAACGCTGTTGGCCTCGGCTTCCGTTCCTTCATCATTACGCAGCAAAACTTCTGCTTCGAAACCCTGCATCAATTCAAACAGTTTCATAGCTGGACGGGCATGCATGCCCAGCTTATTAGTGATTTCAACGGTTTGCTTCACGGTCATGATTTACGTTTTTCCAGCGTACGATGGCGTGACTGCACGTTTTTACCGCGTGAGCGGAAGTAGTCTGCCAGCTGCTCTGCAATATACACCGAACGGTGCTTCCCGCCGGTACAACCGATGGCTACGGTGAGATAGCTACGGTTGTTGGTCTCCAGCATGGGTAACCATAGCTCAAGATAGCTGCGCGTCTGGTAGATAAAATTGTGTACTTCTGTGTGCCTGTCGAGGAACGCGGCGACGGGGCGGTCAAGACCGGTCATTGGGCGCAGCTTCGGATCCCAGTGCGGGTTAGGCAGGAAGCGCACGTCAAAGACGTAATCTGCATCAATCGGGATACCGTGTTTGAAACCAAAGGATTCGAAAACCATCGTCAATTCACGTTCACGTTTGCCCAACAGTCGGGTACGCAACATTTCCGCCAGTTCGTGCACGGACATTTCGGAGGTATCAACGATCAGGTCAGCGCGAGAGCGCAAAGGCTCAAGCAAATCGCTTTCCTTATCGATAGCGCTTTCCAGAGACAAGTTCTTGCTGGAGAGTGGGTGCAGGCGACGCGTGTCACTGTAGCGACGAATCAGCGTGTTACGGTCAGCATCAAGGAACAGCAGTTGTGGTGAGAAACCTTCAGGCAGATTGTTCATGGCCTGCTCGAAAATCTCCGGGGACTCAGGCATGTTGCGCACATCAATGCTGACGGCCGCAGAAATCTGGCGATCGGCCAGAGTACGAGCCAGATCGGGCAACAGCACTACGGGAAGGTTATCCACGCAGTAAAAACCCATATCTTCCAGCGCACGCAGAGCGACAGATTTACCTGACCCTGAACGGCCGCTGACGATCATCAGTACCATGTACTGTTTCTCCTCACAACGACAAAAAAGGATGCCATTGGGTTGTTATGCTTCATCCTGTCCACCTTCGGTGTCCGTGATGATTTGATACAACTCCTGGTCACTCTGTGCGGCGCGCAGACGACGACAGATGGTTTTATCCGCCAGACGTTTTGCGACCAGTGACAACGTATGCAAATGCGTCTTGGTTTGGTCCGCCGGAACCAGCAGGGCGAACAGCAGATCGACTGGCTGATTATCAATAGCGTCGAAGGCGATAGGCGTTTCAAGTTGCACAAACACACCAACCGCGCGCATCGTGTCTTCTTCCAGCTTTCCATGCGGGATAGCAATACCATTACCGATGCCGGTACTGCCCATTTTTTCACGCGTCAGAATGGCCTCAAATACCACCTGAGAAGGCAAGCTGAGCTGTTTTGCCGCCAGTTCACTGATGATTTCCAGTGCGCGTTTCTTGCTTTGGCAGTGAACGCCTGCGCGTGTACATTCCTGGTTAAGAACAGTGCTCAGTTGTAGAGTCGTATCGTTATTTGTCATAATTTCACCTAAGCGCTAACTGTACAAATGGCCCGTTGTGCTACACAACAGGCCGTCCTGCACCCGCTAACTGCCCGGACAAGTTAGTGCTGTTTCAGTTTATCTTTATGTTTTGTTAACTGCCGAGCCAGTTTATCAATTAAACCGTCAATGGCGGCGTACATATCCTGACCTTCCGCGCTGGCATGAATTTCGCCACCGTTCACATGCAGCGTTGCATCCGAGATATGTGTAACCTTCTCCACTTTCAACACAATATAGACCTGATTAATCCGGTCGAAATATTGTTCAAGCTTGGCAAATTTTGTATTAACAAAATCGCGCAGGGCTTCAGTGATTTCGACGTTGTTTCCAGTGATGTTGAGCTGCATAGTGTCTTCCTTATCGGTTGGGTCAGACCAGCTGTTTGCGCTGGTTAGACGGCGGAATGGATAAAGACTCTCGGTACTTCGCAACGGTGCGGCGTGCCACCATGATACCCTGTTCTGACAGCATAGAGGTTAACTTGCTGTCACTCAGTGGTTTCGCGGGGTTTTCCGCAGCAATTAATTTCTTCACCAGCGCACGGATCGCCGTGGATGAGGCTTCGCCTCCACCTTCAGTGTTAACGTGACTGGAAAAGAAATACTTCAATTCAAAAATGCCGCGCGGACTGTGCAGATACTTTTGCGTGGTCACACGGGAAATGGTCGATTCGTGCATCTCGACGGCCTGGGCGATATCCGCCAGCACCATCGGTTTCATAAACTCTTCGCCTTGCTCAAAGAAGGCTTGCTGTTGTTCAACGATGCAACGGCTTACGCGCAGCAGTGTATCATTGCGGCTTTCCAGGCTTTTAATCAGCCACTTCGCATCCTGTAGATTGCTACGGATAAACTGACTGTCGGCATCGTTGCGCGCGCTATTGCACATAGCAGCGTAGTGCTGGTTAATCTGCAGTCGTGGGATGCTGTCGCTGTTGAGTTCGACCACCCAGCGATCGTTATGCTTACGCACCAGCACATCCGGAATAACGTATTCTGGTTCGCCAGTCTGGATCGACTGCCCAGGCCTTGGATCCAGTGACTGAATAAGATTGACGGCTTCTTTTAGCACGTCTTCTTTCAGTCGGGTCACGCGCATCAGCGTGCGGAAGTCATGGTTGGCTAACAGGTCGAGATGATCGCTGATGATCAGGCGCGCTTCTTCCAGCCACGGTGTGGCTTTATCAAACTGCGAAAGTTGGATCAGTAAGCAGTCGCGGAGATCTTTAGCGGCCACGCCTACGGGATCAAAGCGCTGAACGCGTTTAAGCACGGCTTCGATTTCGTCCATACCGACGTCGTCATCGCCCATGCTTTCGAGAATATCGTCCAGGGTCACGGTGAGATAACCGGTTTCGTCTACCGCATCCACAATGGATGTCGCAATGGCGCGATCGGTATCCGAGAACGGGGTCAGTTCCACTTGCCACATCAGGTAATCCTGTAGTGATTGCGTGGTCTCACCTTGATACACAGGCAGCTCGTCGTCGATGTAATCTCCGCTGGTGCCCGAAGGCGTCCCGGCGGTATAAATTTCATCCCAACTGGCATCGAGTGGCAGCTCCTCAGGCATCTCTTTTTGTTCGAGAGCATCAGCGGTGTCGAGGGTTTCGCTGTCCTGTTTTTCCTGGGTATCAATTTCGTCGTGAAGATCGGTTTGCTCGAGCAGTGGGTTACTTTCCAGCGCTTGCTGAAGTTCTTGCTGAAGTTCCAGCGTGGACAGCTGCAACAGACGGATAGCCTGTTGTAGCTGAGGCGTCATCGCCAGTTGTTGGCTAAGCCTGAGTTGCAAACCTTGCTTCATGTTCAGAGTTGTTTTCTCCTGCGGTGACGTGAAGTCTTCTACCCTATCAGAGTCTGAAGTCTTCCCCAAGGTATACGCGCTTAACGTGCTCATCCTGCAGTATTTCTGTTGGCGTGCCGTGCGCGATCAGGTGCCCCTGACTCACGATATAGGCGCGCTCACACACTGCCAGCGTTTCGCGGACGTTATGGTCGGTAATCAGCACGCCAAGGCCGCTGTCGCGCAGGTGTTCGATGATCCGTTTGATATCAATAACGGAAATCGGGTCAACACCGGCAAACGGTTCATCCAGCAGGATAAATTTCGGATTAGCGGCCAGTGCGCGGGCGATCTCCACGCGGCGTCGTTCACCACCGGAGAGCGACTGCCCCATACTGTCACGCAGGTGCTCGATGTGGAATTCTTCCATCAGCTCGTTGGCGCGATCTTCCCGCTGCTCGCTGGTCAGATCGTCACGAATTTGCAGTACCGCCATCAGGTTATCAAACACGCTCAGGCGACGGAAAATCGATGCTTCCTGCGGTAAGTAGCCGATGCCGCGACGCGCGCGCGCATGCAGAGGCAGCAGGCTGATGTCTTCGTCATCAATGATAATGTTACCCGCATCGCGCGGGACAATGCCGACCACCATGTAAAAGGTTGTTGTCTTGCCTGCACCGTTAGGACCGAGCAGACCGACGATCTCCCCGGAGTTGACGGTCAGACTGACATCTTCCACCACACGACGGCCTTTATAGGCTTTTGCAAGGTTCTTTGCAGTTAATGTTGCCATAACGAATCAGTTACCTTTTTTCTCTGCCGGAGCCTTGTTTTTGTCCTGCAACTGCGACGGAACCAGAACGGTGGTGACGCGTTTGCCTTTATCGCTGAAGGCCTGCATTTTCTGCTCTTTTACCAGATAGGTGATCTTATCGCCCGTGATGTTGCTATCGAGCTGTTCCAGATACGCCTTGCCGGTTAGCACGACAAAGTCTTTCGCCAGTTCATAGTGCATCTGCGAGGCGCGGCCTTTAACCGGTTTACCGTTGTCCTGCATCTGGTAAAACGTCGCTGGATTGCCATAGCCGTCAATCACTTCTTTGCCGTCTTCGCCGCCAGGACGGGTCACGACGACTTTATCGGCGTTAATTTTGATGGTGCCCTGAGTCACAATCACGTTGCCAGTAAACGTTACCACGTTGCCCTGCATATCCAGGGACTGCTGGTCCGACTCAATGTGAATCGGCTGCTCGGTATCGCCGGTGACGGCAAATGCCGGAATGCTGGCGGCCAGAAGTGAGCTGGCAAGTACAAGATTAAGGCTGAGTTTGTTTGTTTTGGATTTCATATGAGGTTCTAACCTTTTCAATCAGCTCGGCGTTCTTGCTGCGTAAGTTGCCGCGCATCTTCAGTCCGCTGGAGTTAAATGTTGTGCCATACAACGTCACCAGATCATCGGAAGTGACATCTTGTGTCACCAGGTTAATCTGCGCGTTATCGGTCGTAATTCTGCGTAGTTGAGAGTCAGGCACCAGGGCGTTAACCTCAACATGGCCGTACAGATACAGCATCCGATCGTTGGTCAATTTGGCTTTATCGGCCTTGATCGTCCAGGTCGGTACTTTATCCTTATCAAATGTGGTTAATACTGGTTGAGTAAACCACGAAACCGCTTGTTCCGAATAATATTCAACGTGTTGTGCGATCAAGTGATAGCTCAGCGCGCCTTCCGGACTATACACGACGGTATCAGTATGTTCGCTCTTATAGGTTGGCTCGTTGTTATTGACGACGACCTGAGCGGTGTCCTCTTTGTCTGCCAGATTAATACCAATCATCACAAGGACAGCCAGAGACAGTAGAATGATAACCCAACGTCTGGTTTTGCTCATATCGATTGCCCTTTGGCCTCGTCCAGTTTGCCCTGCGCCAGGAGTAATAAATCGCAGACTTCACGCACAGCGCCACGTCCCCCATTAATACGGGTGACATAATCGGCCCGCGGGATCAGCAAAGGGTGGGCATCTGCCACCGCGACGCTCAATCCCACTTGTGCCATCACCGGCCAGTCGATCAGGTCATCGCCAACGTAGGCGACATTCTCCGGCGCGATCGCCAGTTTGCTAAGGAGATCGCCAAAAGCAACCAGTTTGTCTGACTGTCCCTGATACAGGTGGGTGATCCCCAAAGTGGCACAGCGATCTTCTACAAGTTTAGCCTTTCGTCCGGTAATAATGGCAACCTCAATACCGGAAGTGAGCGCACAGCGAATTCCGTAACCATCGCGGACGTTAAAAGCCTTCAGCTCTTCACCGTTGTTGCCCATATAAATCAGACCATCAGACAGTACGCCATCCACATCCAGGATCAGCAAACGGATGTTTTCTGCCCGGGTGATAACGTCTGCGCTGACGGGTCCATAACAGGTCGCAAGCGACGCACCTGCTTTACTCATTTTCGTTATCCTTGAGTTTCTTACACTACACCTGCACGTAGCAGATCATGCATATGTAACACACCGAGTAACTGGTCGCCATCAGCAACCATTACCGAGGTGATATGGCGGGACTGCATTAAGTTCAGGGCATCGACGGCAAGAATACCCGGACGCACGCGAATGCCTCCAGGGGTCATCACATCGGCAATGCCTAACTGGCGTACATCAACGCCCATATCGAAGACACGACGTAAATCACCATCGGTGAAAATACCGTCAATCTTCATGGCATCATCGCAAATGACGGTCATGCCGAGATTTTTACGCGTGATCTCAATTAAGGCGTCACGCAGGCTGGCGTTTTTGGTTACATGCGGGATCTCGTCGCCCGTATGCATAATATCGTTAACGCGCAGTAAAAGCTTACGGCCCAGTGCGCCACCGGGATGAGACAATGCAAAATCTTCCGCGGTAAAGCCGCGCGCTTTTAATAATGCCACCGCAAGGGCATCGCCCATCACCAGTGTTGCTGTCGTGCTGCTGGTCGGCGCCAGGCCTAACGGACAAGCTTCCTTGGGCACTTTAACACACAGATGCACATCTGCTGCACGCGCCATACTGCTTTCCGGACGACCGGTCATGCAGATAAGCGGTACATGAAGACGTTTTAATACCGGGATCAGCGCCGCTATCTCATTGGATTCACCGGAGTTAGAGATGGCGATGACCACATCCTGCGGCGAGACCATACCCAGATCGCCATGTGCAGCTTCGCCTGGGTGTACAAAAAATGAGGGGGTGCCGGTGCTGGCAAATGTGGCTGCCATTTTCCGCCCGATATGGCCGGATTTCCCCATTCCCATCACCACGACTTTGCCCGGGCAACTGAATATTTTCTCGCATGCCAGGGTAAAATTTTGGTTGATGTACTGATCAAGCTCCGCCAGGCCTTCACGTTCAATTGCCAGGACTTCCTTGCCTGCTTGCTGAAAGTCAAAACCCGGTTGCAACTCTAAGTGCGACATAATGCGTTTCCAGTTATCCAACGAGAAGTGGCGATAACCAATACAGCATCGCCAGCCATATGATAAAACCGCCGGTCAGCAGCGCGCCCGCGCCGCGACCAATCTGGCGCGGACGTCGCCAGCAGAGTAATGCAAAAATAACGCTCACCAGCAGCATGACGCTGTAGTCCCGGACGAAGGCCATCGGATTGACTTCGCCCGGCGTAATCAACGCCGGTAGCCCGAGGACGATAACAATATTAAAAATGTTCGCGCCGATAATGTTACCGACGGCAATATCGTTTTCACCTTTACGCAGACCCGCAATCGCCGTTGCCAGTTCCGGCAGGCTGGTACCAATGGCGACCACCGTCAACCCGATGGTGAGTTCGCTCATGGCGAAATAGTTCGCCAGTACGGTAGCGTTATCTACCACCATACGCGTAGCCATAGGCATAATAATCAGCGCAATACCCAACCACAAAAATGCGACGGGTAACCCGCCTTCGCGCGGCAGCTCAGCTATCTGCTCGCGTGTCAGGCTGTCATTGCCTTGTCGCTCGGCCAGACGAGCGATTTTAACAATGAATAGCAGCCATAGCACGGCCAGGAGCAGAAGAAAGAAACCGTCGCTGCGGCTCAACTGCCCGTCATACAGGACGGATGCAGCTAAAATACTTACCAGCAACATTAGCGGTAATTCACGACGCAGAACATCAGAATGCACGGTAAAAGGATGAATCAGCGCCGACAGGCCTAAAATAAGCAGAATGTTGGTGATGTTAGAACCTATGGCGGTCCCTACAGCCAGATCGAGTTGCCCATTCATCGATGCGGCAACGGAGACAATGATCTCCGGTAACGACGTACCAATGCTGACCACGGTCATTCCGATGATAATGGGGGGAATACCGACGTTTCGACATAAAATGGATGCGGCAAATACCAGACGGTCGGCACCGTAGACCACCAGAAGTAAACCAATTATTAACAGCGCCGTCGCTAAAAGCATCTAAAGTCCTTTCTTCAGGTATACTCGCCGGTCCTCTTGAAGGATCTTCTGGAAGCCGTAACGAAGTCTTAATTTTGACTTTATGCGGCTAAAAAGTAAAACAAATGCCAGCTTTCGCTAACCAGGACAGGCAATAATCTGTAAATATGTTGAGTTCAGGGCTAAATTGAGCGCCAAACTCTTCGATCAACGAGGCAATAGTAAAGGATGAATCAATGGGGCAGTCTGTGGCGAATCTAGTCGATATGCGCGATGTCAGCTTTTCCCGGGGCGACCGCTGCATCTTTGATAATATTTCCCTGACGGTACCGCGCGGTAAGGTGACGGCAATCATGGGGCCATCAGGCATCGGCAAAACGACGCTGTTGCGTCTGATTGGCGGACAGATCTCACCGGATAAGGGCGAGATTCTGTTTGACGGTGAGAACGTCCCGGCCATGTCCCGTTCGCGTTTATTTACCGTGCGTAAGCGCATGAGTATGCTGTTTCAGTCAGGTGCGCTATTTACCGACATGAATGTGTTTGACAACGTTGCGTACCCTCTGCGCGAGCATACGACGTTGCCAGCGCCGTTGCTGAAGAGCACGGTGATGATGAAGCTCGAGGCCGTCGGCCTGCGGGGTGCGGCCAAATTAATGCCTTCTGAATTATCCGGTGGGATGGCGCGCCGCGCTGCGTTAGCGCGTGCTATCGCGCTGGAGCCTGACCTCATTATGTTTGATGAGCCGTTCGTCGGTCAGGATCCCATCACCATGGGCGTGCTGGTGAAGTTGATTTCAGAACTGAACAGCGCGCTGGGTGTCACCTGTGTGGTGGTATCCCATGATGTGCCTGAAGTACTGAGTATTGCGGATTACGCCTATATAATGGCGGACAAAAAAATAGTGGCCTACGGTAGTGCTCAGGCGCTACAAGAAAATGCCGATCCGCGCGTACGCCAGTTCCTTGACGGCATTGCCGATGGACCGGTTCCGTTCCGTTACCCGGCGGGTGACTACCATATCGATTTACTCTAAACAGGGAGTTAAGCCACCCATGTTGTTAAATGCGCTGGCATCACTCGGACATCGAGGAATAAAAACCCTCAGGACGTTCGGGCGAGCCGGATTAATGTTGTTCAATGCGGTTGTCGGCAAACCGGAGTTTCGCAAACATGCGCCGCTGCTGATACGCCAGCTTTATAATGTCGGTGTCTTATCGATGCTGATCATTATTGTGTCAGGCGTATTCATCGGTATGGTGTTGGGATTGCAGGGATACCTGGTGCTGACGACCTACAGTGCGGAAACCAGCCTCGGTATGCTGGTGGCGCTGTCATTGTTACGTGAGCTGGGGCCGGTTGTTGCGGCGCTGCTGTTTGCCGGGCGGGCCGGATCGGCCTTAACTGCAGAGATTGGTCTGATGAGAGCGACCGAGCAGCTTTCCAGCCTGGAAATGATGGCCGTCGATCCACTGCGCCGGGTGATCTCTCCGCGTTTTTGGGCCGGTGTCATTTCATTGCCGCTGCTAACGATTATATTTGTCGCCGTGGGGATCTGGGGTGGTTCTCTGGTTGGCGTAAGCTGGAAGGGTATTGATGCGGGCTTTTTCTGGTCGGCTATGCAAAATGCCGTCGACTGGCGTCTGGACCTGGTCAACTGTCTGATTAAAAGCGTGGTGTTCGCCATTACGGTCACCTGGATTGCATTGTTCAATGGTTATGATGCGATCCCGACCTCTGCCGGGATTAGCCGGGCAACGACACGCACCGTTGTGCACGCCTCTCTTGCCGTTCTGGGGCTGGATTTTGTGCTGACCGCACTGATGTTTGGGAATTGAGTTCATGCAAACGAAAAAAAATGAAATTTGGGTCGGGTTATTCCTGCTGGTTGCGCTGCTGGCTGCGCTGTTTGTCTGCCTGAAGGCGGCGAACGTTACCTCAATGCGTACTGAACCGACTTACACGATTTATGCGACCTTTGATAATATCGGCGGCCTGAGAGAGCGTTCTCCGGTGCGGATTGGCGGGGTGGTAGTTGGACGCGTATCGGACATCTCGTTAGATCCGAAAACGTACCTGCCGCGCGTGACGCTGGAAATCGAATCGCGTTTTAACCATATTCCTGACACCAGTTCTCTGAGCATCCGTACTTCCGGTCTGCTGGGCGAACAGTATCTGGCATTGAACGTGGGTTTTGAAGATCCTGAGCTGGGAACGTCTATCCTCAAAGATGGCGGTACGATTCAGGACACGAAATCCGCGATGGTGCTGGAAGATATGATTGGTCAGTTCCTTTACAACAGCAACAGCAAAGGTGATGACAATAAGAATTCTGGCGATGCGCCAGCCGCAACTGAAGGCAATAATGAAGCCACTACGCCTGCGGGCGCAACGAAATAATATCAGGAGAATCGACGTATGTTTAAACGATTGATGATGGTGGCTATGCTGGTGATTGCTCCACTTAGCGCGGCAACCGCAGCAGACCAGACTAACCCGTACAAACTGATGGATGAGGCGGCGCAAAAGACCTTTGACCGTCTGAAAAACGAGCAACCAAAAATCCGTTCCAACCCCGATTACCTGCGTCAGGTCGTCGATCAGGAACTGCTGCCTTATGTGCAGGTTAAGTATGCCGGTGCGCTGGTGCTGGGTCGTTACTACAAAGATGCGACTCCTGCCCAACGTGAAGCCTATTTTGCTGCATTCCGTGAATATCTGAAGCAGGCTTACGGCCAGGCACTGGCGATGTACCACGGCCAGACCTATCAGATTGCCCCTGAGCAGCCGTTGGGTGATGCGACCATCGTACCTATCCGCGTAACCATCATCGATCCAAACGGTCGTCCTCCGGTACGTCTGGATTTCCAGTGGCGTAAAAACTCCCAGACCGGTAACTGGCAGGCGTATGACATGATCGCCGAAGGCGTAAGTATGATCACCACCAAACAAAATGAGTGGAGCGACCTGCTGCGTACCAAAGGTATTGATGGCCTGACGGCACAGCTGAAATCTATTTCTCAGCAGAAAATCACGCTGGAAGAGAAAAAATAATGACGCAGTCACTCACCTGGACGCGCGAAGGCGACAAGCTGGTGCTGGTGGGAGAGCTGGATCAGGACGTGTTAAATCCCTTATGGGATGCGCGAATTGAGGCGATGAAAGGGGTATCCTGCATCGATCTGAACCAGGTATCCCGGGTAGATACCGGCGGTCTGGCGTTACTGTTGCATCTGATTAATCAAGGCAAGCAGCAGGGAAACAGCGTTTCGCTCACTGGTGTTAACGATAAAGTGTACACGCTGGCGCAGCTTTACAATCTGCCTGACGACGTCCTTCCGCGTTAATTTTTCCAGGCCGGATAAGGTCTTGTGCCGCTATCCGGCAAAACCCCTGAGGGGGATCTGCCACTAAAGCCTTGTCTGATTTATCAGCGAGGCTTTTTGCTTATTTATGACAGCGCCACTTTGCTCTAAGATGTTGGGCTGTTTTCACTATCTGACGAATGAAGAGCCCATGGAAAATAATGAAATTCAGAGCGTGCTGATGAATGCACTCTCCCTCCAGGAAGTCCACGTTTCTGGCGACGGCAGTCACTTTCAGGTTATTGCCGTGGGTGAGATGTTTGAAGGCATGAGCCGGGTCAAGAAGCAGCAATCGGTCTATGGCCCGTTGATGGAGTACATTGCGGATAACCGCATTCATGCCGTGTCGATTAAGGCGTTTACCCCAGCGGAATGGGCGCGCGATCGCAAACTTAACGGTTTTTGAGCTACGGGTGATGTGCCGGTAGCGAAGATAAATTCTTAACAGAGAACAGAATAATGGATAAATTTCGTGTTCAGGGGCCAACCAAGCTCCAGGGCGAAGTCACAATTTCAGGCGCTAAAAACGCCGCACTGCCGATCCTGTTTGCGGCGCTGCTGGCTGAAGAACCTGTAGAGATCCAAAACGTCCCGAAACTGAAGGACGTTGACACATCAATGAAGCTGTTGAGCCAGCTGGGTGCGAAAGTTGAGCGTAATGGTTCCGTGCACATTGATGCGCGTGATGTGAACGTCTTCTGTGCGCCGTACGATCTGGTGAAAACCATGCGTGCATCCATTTGGGCGCTCGGGCCGCTGGTTGCCCGCTTTGGTCAGGGCCAGGTTTCACTGCCGGGCGGCTGCACCATCGGCGCGCGTCCGGTGGACCTGCACATTACCGGTCTGGAGCAGTTAGGCGCGACTATCAAGCTGGAAGAAGGCTATGTGAAAGCGTCCGTTGATGGCCGTCTGAAAGGCGCGCATATTGTCATGGACAAAGTGAGCGTCGGTGCGACTGTCACCATCATGTGTGCAGCAACGCTTGCCGAAGGCACCACCATCATCGAAAATGCCGCGCGCGAGCCGGAGATTGTGGATACCGCGAACTTCCTGATTGCGCTGGGCGCGAAGATCACGGGCCAGGGCACAGATCGTATTACGATCGAAGGCGTTGAGCGTCTCGGCGGTGGTGTGTATCGCGTTCTGCCAGACCGTATCGAAACCGGTACCTTCCTGGTGGCGGCGGCAATTTCTCGTGGCAAAATTATCTGCCGTAATGCACAACCGGACACACTGGATGCCGTTCTGGCGAAACTGCGTGATGCGGGTGCGGATATCGAAGTCGGCGACGACTGGATCAGCCTTGATATGCACGGCAAACGTCCGAAAGCGGTCAATGTGCGTACTGCGCCGCATCCGGCGTTCCCTACCGATATGCAGGCCCAGTTCACGCTGCTGAACCTGGTGGCAGAAGGGACCGGTTTCATCACGGAAACCGTGTTTGAGAACCGCTTTATGCACGTGCCTGAGCTGAGCCGTATGGGCGCTCACGCAGAAATCGAAAGCAATACCGTGATTTGCCACGGCGTGGAAACACTCTCAGGCGCACAGGTTATGGCGACCGATCTGCGTGCATCTGCAAGTTTAGTGCTGGCAGGTTGTATTGCTGAAGGTACAACAGTGGTCGATCGTATTTATCACATCGATCGCGGCTATGAGCGCATCGAAGATAAACTGCGTGCGCTGGGCGCAAACATTGAGCGCGTGAAAGGCGAGTAATCGTCAACGTCTCTTGTAACCCCCAGTTCAGTTGGCCGGGGGTTACAGCTCAATGTTCATTCCGGATTCTTTTTCTCTCTGCGACTCCTCATCATCCGCGTTCTGTCAATGAACTCATGCGTTTTGGCATCGTGATAGCGTGACGGCCAAATCACCCAGGGATCAGTTCCCAGTGCCCGGGCGATAATCAACTCACCTTTTGGCCATGGTCTCGTTAACGCATTTGCCAGCGTTGATGAACTCAATCCATTTTTACGTGATTCAGCGGCCATTGAGGTCCCTTTCTTGCGCAGTCCGGCGATGATGTCGGCCGGATGCCAGTCAATCAGCTTGTTTTCCATAAATTCATCTCTCCTTTGGTTAACGACTTACGGTTCCACGATCGGTTGTGGCGACACTATAACGCCCGAAGAACGAATGTTCTAAAATGTTCACGTAAGGTGTGTATATATTCAGAATATGCCAAGGTTCTGCGTGATTATCCGGAGGAGGGTGGGGGGATTACTAGAACTTATAAAAAAATCCCGTGCAGAGCACGGGATGAGGGAGGATGCTGTAGGGAATTAACGGTCGCGCTGTACGGCGATATGTGCCAGACCAATCAGCGCTTCTCTCCACGGCGTATCAGGCAGCACCTGCAACGCAGCGATGGCCTTATCAGCCTCTTCTTCTGCACGTTGGCGCGTCCACTCCAGGGAACCACAGGCGTTCATCGCTTCCAGAACCGGCTCCAGAAGGTGACGACCATTACCTTGCTCAATGGCCTGGCGGATCATTTGCGCTTGTTCTGGAGTACCGTGGCGCATGGCATGCAGCAGCGGCAGCGTAGGTTTACCCTCGTTGAGGTCATCACCGACGTTTTTACCCAGCTGCTCGCCATCCGCGCTGTAATCCAGCAAATCGTCAATTAACTGGAAAGCTGTACCGAGATAACGGCCATAATCCTGCAACCCTTTTTCTTGTTCTTCGCTACAGCCAGCCAGAATGCCTGAACATTGGGCTGCCGCTTCAAACAACCGCGCCGTCTTACTGTAGATGACGCGCATATAGTTTTCTTCGGTGATGTCTGGGTCGTTGACGTTCATCAGCTGCAAGACTTCACCTTCGGCGATGACGTTGACTGCTTTCGACATGACTTCCAGCACTTTCAACGAGCCAAGGCTGGTCATCATCTGAAATGCGCGGGTATAGATAAAATCGCCAACCAGCACGCTGGCCGCATTACCAAACGCCGCATTTGCCGTAGCTTTCCCACGGCGCATGTCTGACTCATCCACAACATCATCGTGCAGCAGGGTCGCTGTGTGGATAAACTCGATGAGGGCCGCGATCGTAACGTGCGCATTTTCCTGGTAACCAACGGCCCGCGCTGCGAGGACGGCGATCATTGGGCGAATGCGTTTTCCGCCGCCGCTAACGATGTAGTACCCCAGTTGATTGATCAACTGAACGTCAGAATTGAGCTGTTCAAGGATTGTCGCATTGACCCCCGCCATATCTTGCGCGGTTAACTCATTGATTTTTTCTAAATTCATCGCAAAAGCCGGGCTTCTCGCCCCGATTACCTTACTGTGTGAGAAGGTAACGTCGGGTTTAGGGTTATAAATATATGCTGATTGTACTGAAAAAACGCCGTAGATAAACGTTACCGTACGTGTTGTGTTTTTTTTCTTCATGTATTGACGGTAGCACTTGTCAAAGGCTCGCGTTTTGCGTAATATTCGCGCCCTATTGTGAATATTTATAGCGCACTCTGAATCATCAAAAAGGTGTGCGCGGAAGCGGAGTTTTTTATGTACGCGGTTTTCCAAAGTGGTGGTAAACAACACCGAGTAAGCGAAGGTCAGACCGTTCGCCTGGAAAAGCTGGACATCGCAACTGGCGAATCTGTTGAATTCGCAGAAGTTCTGATGATCGCAAACGGTGAAGAAGTCAAAATCGGCGTTCCTTTCGTTGATGGCGGCGTTATCAAAGCTGAAGTTGTTGCTCACGGTCGTGGCGAGAAAGTTAAAATTGTTAAGTTTCGTCGTCGTAAACACTACCGTAAGCAGCAGGGCCATCGTCAGTGGTTCACTGATGTGAAAATCACTGGCATCAGCGCTTAAGTTAAGGGGAGCAGATTAAATGGCACATAAAAAGGCTGGCGGCTCGACTCGTAACGGTCGCGATTCAGAAGCTAAACGTCTGGGCGTAAAACGCTTCGGCGGTGAAACAGTTCTGGCTGGTAGCATCATCGTTCGTCAACGTGGTACTAAATTCCACGCTGGCTCCAACGTTGGTTGCGGCAAAGACCACACTCTGTTTGCTAAAGCAGACGGTAAAGTGAAATTTGAAGTGAAAGGCCCGAAAAACCGTAAATTCATCAGCATCGTTGCTGAATAAGTTTTTCGCGTCCCGGTAACGGATAAAAGCCCCGCAACACGTTGCGGGGCTTTTTACATTCGACGGCCGGTAAATACGCTCGTCACGCCGTGACAACCCGGAAACGAGCCCTTGCAGGGAATACGGCATGAAGCAACAGGCAGGCATTGGTATTCTGTTAGCACTCACAACGGCAGTATGTTGGGGGGCTTTGCCAATAGCAATGAAGCAAGTGCTGGAGGTGATGGAGCCTCCTACCGTGGTGTTCTACCGTTTTTTAATGGCAAGCATTGGCCTTGGCGCTATTCTTGCGGTTAAAAAAAAGCTCCCTCCGTTGCGTATTTTTCGCAAAGCGCGTTGGCTGGTGTTGCTGGCTATCGCAACCGGTGGGCTGTTCGGTAACTTCATTCTGTTTAGTTCATCCTTGCAGTATTTGAGCCCAACGGCTTCGCAGGTTATAGGTCAGCTGTCACCGGTTGGTATGATGATCGCCAGCGTCTTTATCCTGAAAGAAAAGATGCGCGGCACGCAAGTAATTGGCGCCATTATGCTTCTGAGCGGCCTGGTCCTGTTTTTTAATACCAGTCTGATCGAAATTTTTACCCGACTCACCGATTACACCTGGGGCGTTATCTTTGGTGTCGGTGCGGCGATGGTTTGGGTGAGCTATGGGGTCGCGCAAAAGGTGTTATTGCGCCGCCTGGCATCACCGCAGATCCTGTTTTTACTGTACACTTTATGTACGATTGCGTTGTTGCCGCTGGCTAAACCCGTTGTTATCACGCAGCTCAGCGACTGGCAGCTGGCATGCCTGGTATTCTGCGGCCTGAATACGCTGGTAGGATACGGCGCTCTTGCGGAAGCGATGGCGCGTTGGCAGGCGGCGCAGGTGAGCGCTATTATCACGCTCACACCGCTGTTTACGTTGTTATTTTCAGATTTATTATCACTGGCCTGGCCCGATTTCTTCGCCAGACCGATGCTAAACCTATTAGGTTATCTCGGTGCGTTTATCGTGGTTGCGGGCGCGATGTATTCCGCCATTGGTCATCGAATTTGGGGCGGTTTACGTAAGCATGAAACGGTGGTTTCGCAACCCCGCTCAGGCGAATGATTTACGGAGAGTAAAATGAAGTTTGTTGATGAAGCATCGATTCTGGTCGTTGCAGGTGATGGCGGTAATGGTTGCGTCAGCTTCCGCCGCGAAAAGTACATCCCAAAAGGCGGTCCGGACGGTGGTGATGGTGGTGACGGTGGTGACGTTTGGCTGGAAGCCGACGAAAACCTGAACACACTAATCGATTACCGTTTTGAAAAATCATTCCGTGCGGAACGTGGTCAGAATGGCGCGAGCCGTGATTGCACCGGTAAGCGTGGCAAAGACGTCACGATCAAAGTGCCTGTTGGTACGCGTGTTATCGATCAGGGCACGGGCGAAACCATGGGCGACATGACCAAACACGGTCAGCGTCTGATGGTCGCTAAAGGCGGCTGGCATGGTCTGGGCAACACCCGTTTCAAATCATCGGTTAACCGTACTCCGCGTCAGAAAACAATGGGTACGCCGGGTGATAAGCGCGATCTGATGCTGGAGCTGATGCTGCTGGCAGACGTGGGTATGCTGGGTATGCCAAACGCCGGGAAATCGACGTTTATCCGTGCAGTATCTGCGGCGAAGCCGAAAGTCGCTGATTATCCGTTCACCACCCTGGTGCCGAGCCTGGGCGTGGTGCGTATGGACAACGAAAAGAGCTTCGTGGTTGCCGACATTCCGGGTCTGATTGAAGGTGCGGCTGAAGGCGCAGGCCTGGGTATCCGCTTCCTGAAGCATCTGGAACGTTGCCGCGTGTTGCTGCACCTCATCGATATCGATCCGATTGACGGTTCCGATCCGGTAGAAAACGCCCGTATCATTATTGGCGAACTGGAAAAATACAGTCAGGATCTGGCATCTAAACCGCGCTGGTTAGTTTTCAACAAAATTGATTTGATGGACAAGGCTGAAGCGGAAGAGAAAGCGAAAGCGATCGCCGAAGCGCTGGGCTGGGAAGGTAAATATTACCTGATCTCTGCCGCCAGCCAGCTGGGCGTGAAGGAACTTTGCTGGGATGTGATGACCTTTATCATCGAGAACCCGATTGTTCAGGCTGAAGAAGCGAAACAGCCAGAGAAAGTTGAGTTCATGTGGGATGATTATCACCGCCAGCAGCTCGCTGAAGTCGAAGACGAAGCGGAAGATGACTGGGATGACGATTGGGACGAAGAAGACGACGAAGGCGTCGAGTTCATCTACAAGCGTTAATCGCATGAAAAACCCCGGCCATGTTGCCGGGGTTATTGTTTTCAGGTCTCTCTGTAGGCCGGATAAGGCACGTTAGTGCCGCCATCCGGCAATCAAACTACCCATCTAATTGTTCTGATAAATATCCTTGTACAACCGGCTCTCGAAGCGCACCAACGGAATACGGCGATTACGCTGGTCAGCCGGTTCTACCGCATAACCAGACAAATACTGCACGAATGCCATGCGTTGGCCGCTTGCCGTGGTAATGAAGCCAGCAAGGTTATAGACTCCTTGCAGCGAGCCTGTCTTCGCCGATACTTTGCCATCCACACCAGCCTGATGTAGACCCGCACGGTATTGCAGGGAGCCGTCGTGCCCCGCCAGCGGCAGCATAGTGATAAAGTTCAGCTCGTTATCGTGTTGAGCGATATATTGCAGCACCTGCATCATGGTCGCCGGAGCAATCAGGTTATGCCGGGAGAGGCCTGAACCGTCGGCAATAATGGTGTTGCCGATATCAACGCCCGCCTGCTGACGCAAAATCTGGCGTACGGCATCAGAACCCGCCCGCCAGGTGCCTGGCACGTTAAATCGGGCATGACCAATCATACGGAAAACGGTATCGGCAATCATGTTGTCCGATTTTTTCAGCATAATCTTAAGCAGGTCATGCAGTGGCGCTGACTGCTTACTGGCGACCACCGTTCCCGGCTCGTTGACCAGCGTCTGGCGCAGCAGCGTACCGCTGTAGGTGATACCTGCTTGTTTTAGCTCATCTTTGATAATCGCCCCGGCATAGCTGGCTCCGTCCTGAATGGCGAACGCCAGCGGCAGCGGATCGGCTCGTTGGGGCAGGCATCCGGTCAGCGTATAGCGGTTGAGATCGCCGGGAACCACATCCAGTTCACAATATTGCGCTTCCGCAGAACCTCGGGCGAGAGTACGCACCTGACTGAACATGGTGACCGGGTAATAAGATGCCACGCGAATAAAGGCGAGATCGTTGGGTTTTTGCGCGCTGTAGAGTGAAACCGAGAAACAGTTTCTATCGACAATAGCCGCTGCGGGCGGTGCGCTAAAACACTGCGTCATGTCGTTCCAGGGCCAACCGGGCGCTTTATCATGACTGGCGAAAATAGAGGTGTCGATCAGGACATTTCCGGCAATTTGCGTCACGCCTGATTTTTTCAGGGTTGCCACCATATTGCGAATATCCTGGCGTTTTAGCGTCGGATCAGCACCAAATCGTGCCACTAAGTCACCTTTCAATACGCCGCCTTCCACGTTGCCTTTAGTCTCAAGCGTAGTGGTAAAACGAAAGTCAGGCCCGAGCTGAATCAATGCCGCCAGCGCGGTGATCACTTTCTGGGTACTGGCCGGCAGCGCCATCTGCTGGCTATGAAAATCAATAGCGGGTGCAGGTGCGCCAACCTTCTGTACCATAAGGGCGAGGTTGGCCCCGGCAGGGAGCTGATTGATATACTCGTCGACGTTCGCAGCCTGAACACTGAACGCTATACTGGCAGTCAATCCGATGGTAAATCTGGAAAATCGCATAATCTCGCGCTAACAACCTGGAAACAGGCCGTCATACTACGGCGCAACGCCCCAAAAAGTAAACGATGACCCATAAGGAACTCCAGGGTAAAATGATCATCAAATAGAGAATTGTAGCTGACCTGGGACCTTGAGCCCCGGGTCGGTATTTTTTTGCTTCTGACTCTGGCATGACATTCGCCAGGGTGGGCTTAGCAGCCGGGGTGAGAGCAACTGCCCCCTACAGGAATGTTCAAGAGGTATAACAAATGCAAGCTATCCCGATGACCTTACGTGGTGCTGAAAAACTGCGCGAAGAGCTGGATTTTCTGAAATCTGTGCGCCGTCCTGAAATTATTGCCGCTATCGCTGAAGCGCGTGAGCACGGTGACCTGAAAGAGAACGCGGAGTATCACGCGGCGCGCGAACAGCAGGGTTTCTGCGAAGGACGCATTAAAGATATCGAGGCTAAACTGTCCAACGCGCAGGTAATCGACGTTACTAAAATGCCGAACAATGGCCGCGTTGTTTTCGGCGCGACGGTTACCGTGTTGAATCTCGATAACGATGAAGAGCAGACCTGGCGTATTGTCGGCGATGATGAAGCCGATTTTAAACAGAACCTGATTTCAGTGAACTCGCCTATCGCTCGTGGCCTTATCGGTAAAGAGCAGGATGACGTCGTGGTTATCAAAACGCCGGGCGGCGAAGTGGAATATGAAGTGACGAAGGTAGAATACCTGTAATTCGCATCTTGGTTAAGATGTTGATACATTGTAAAGAAAGGAAAAAGGCCGCATAGCGGCCTTTTATCAACGAAGAGAGCGTGGCATTTTGCTCTCCTGCTAGCGGAAAACCCCGCGTTTTACACAAACTTCGTGTGCAACTTTGGGATATTCTTAGCGTGGCAGCGAGATTTTACGTTCTTTAGTCGGGCGATACAGTACCAGCGTTTTGCCGATGACCTGCACATTACAGGCGCCGGTTTCGCGTACGATAGCTTCCACGATCAAGGTTTTAGTATCGCGATCTTCCGAGGCGATTTTCACCTTGATAAGTTCATGGTGCTCTAACGCTTGTTCAATCTCGGCCAGTACCCCTTCGGTCAAACCATTGTTGCCAAGCATAACTACAGGCTTGAGCGGATGTGCCAGACCTTTCAGGTGCTGTTTTTGTTTAGTACTCAGATTCATCGTATATTTTTGCTTACGTTGGGATTGAAAACGGGTCATTCTACCGCCATCTCCCATATATCACCAAATAGCTGTGTAGAAATTTACACCATTGGTTACGATGAACTGCCCTTTGGGAATGTGAAATGACAGGTAAAAAGCGTTCTGCCAGCTCGAGTCGCTGGCTTCAGGAACACTTTAGCGATAAATATGTTCAACAGGCGCAGAAAAAGGGGTTACGTTCCCGTGCCTGGTTTAAACTTGATGAAATACAGCAAAGTGACAAAATTTTTAAACCGGGGATGACGATAGTTGATCTCGGTGCTGCACCCGGTGGCTGGTCGCAATATGCAGTTACGCAGATCGGCAACACCGGCCGCATTATCGCTTGCGATCTTTTACCTATGGATCCAATCGTTGGTGTGGACTTCCTTCAGGGCGACTTTCGTGATGAATTAGTCCTGAAAGCGTTACTTGAACGCGTAGGTGACAGTAAAGTACAAGTTGTCATGTCTGATATGGCGCCAAATATGTGTGGAACACCGGCGGTGGATATTCCCCGGGCCATGTATCTGGTAGAGCTGGCGCTTGGAATGGCTCGTGATGTATTAGCGCCAGGTGGTAGTTTTGTAGTGAAGGTGTTCCAGGGCGAAGGCTTCGATGAGTATCTAAGAGAGATTCGCTCCCTGTTTACGAAGGTCAAAGTTCGTAAGCCGGACTCTTCTCGCGCCCGTTCGCGTGAAGTGTATATTGTAGCGACCGGGCGTAAACCATAACCGGCAGATTTCAAACGAAAGTTTGAAAGAAACTGGATATAGAGTATCCTGACGCTGTTTTTAACACAGTTGTAATATGAGGTTAATCCCTTGAGTGACATGGCGAAAAACCTAATTCTCTGGCTGGTCATTGCCGTTGTGCTGATGTCAGTATTCCAGAGCTTTGGGCCCAGCGAGTCTAATGGCCGTAAGGTTGATTACTCTACCTTCCTGCAAGAGGTCAATCAGGACCAGGTTCGTGAAGCGAAGATCAACGGACGTGAGATTAACGTTACCAAGAAAGATAGTAACCGTTACACGACCTACATCCCGGTTAACGATCCGAAGCTGCTTGATAACCTGCTGACCAAAAACGTCAAGGTTGTTGGCGAACCACCTGAAGAGCCGAGCCTGCTGGCTTCTATCTTCATTTCCTGGTTCCCAATGCTGCTGCTGATTGGTGTCTGGATCTTCTTCATGCGTCAGATGCAGGGCGGTGGTGGCAAAGGTGCCATGTCGTTCGGCAAGAGCAAAGCGCGCATGCTGACGGAAGATCAGATCAAAACGACTTTTGCTGACGTTGCGGGTTGTGACGAAGCAAAAGAAGAAGTCGCTGAGCTGGTTGAGTATCTGCGCGAACCGAGCCGTTTCCAGAAACTGGGCGGTAAAATCCCGAAAGGCGTCCTGATGGTCGGTCCTCCGGGTACGGGTAAAACCCTGCTGGCGAAAGCTATCGCAGGTGAAGCGAAGGTTCCATTCTTCACAATTTCCGGTTCTGATTTCGTGGAAATGTTCGTGGGTGTCGGTGCATCTCGTGTGCGTGACATGTTCGAACAAGCCAAAAAAGCGGCACCGTGCATCATCTTCATCGATGAAATCGACGCCGTAGGCCGCCAGCGTGGCGCAGGTCTGGGCGGTGGTCACGATGAACGTGAACAGACGCTGAACCAGATGCTGGTTGAGATGGACGGCTTCGAAGGTAACGAAGGTATTATCGTTATCGCAGCGACTAACCGTCCGGACGTTCTTGACCCTGCGCTGCTTCGTCCAGGCCGTTTCGACCGTCAGGTTGTGGTTGGTCTGCCGGACGTTCGCGGTCGTGAACAGATCCTGAAAGTGCATATGCGTCGCGTGCCGCTGTCTCCGGATATCGATGCGGCAATCATTGCACGTGGTACGCCTGGCTTCTCCGGTGCGGACCTCGCGAACCTGGTCAACGAAGCGGCACTGTTTGCTGCTCGTGGCAACAAGCGCGTAGTGTCGATGGTTGAGTTCGAAAAAGCGAAAGACAAAATCATGATGGGTGCGGAACGTCGCTCCATGGTGATGACGGAAGCGCAGAAAGAATCTACCGCGTATCACGAAGCTGGCCACGCGATTATCGGTCGCCTGGTGCCGGAACACGATCCGGTGCACAAAGTGACGATTATCCCGCGCGGTCGTGCGCTGGGTGTGACCTTCTTCCTGCCTGAAGGCGATGCAATCAGCGCCAGCCGTCAGAAACTGGAAAGTCAGATCTCCACATTGTACGGTGGCCGTCTGGCGGAAGAGATCATCTACGGTGCTGAACATGTTTCTACCGGTGCGTCGAACGACATTAAAGTCGCGACTAACCTGGCGCGTAACATGGTTACTCAGTGGGGCTTCTCCGATAAACTCGGTCCGTTGCTGTACGCTGAAGAAGAAGGCGAAGTGTTCCTGGGACGTTCTGTGGCGAAAGCGAAACACATGTCCGATGAAACCGCTCGCATTATCGATCAGGAAGTTAAACTGCTGATTGAGCGTAACTATGACCGTGCACGTCGTTTGCTGAACGAAAACATGGACATTCTGCACTCGATGAAAGATGCGCTCATGAAATATGAGACTATCGATGCGCCGCAGATTGACGATCTGATGGCTCGCCGCGATGTGCGTCCGCCTGCGGGTTGGGAAGAACCGGGTTCTTCTAACAACAACTCTGGCAGCACCGGCAAGCCGAGTGCACCGCGTCCGGTTGATGAACCGCGTGCGCCGGACTCTGGCACTATGTCAGAGCAGCTGGGCGACAAATAAGTTATCGTTGATGATGACCGTGTTTTAATTGAAAACCCTGGGGCTTGCTCCGGGGTTTTTCTTATCTGCATATTCAAGATTTTACCAGGGATAAAACTATGAAACTCTTTGCTCAGGGTTCTTCACTGGATCTCAGCCATCCGCACGTCATGGGGATTTTGAACGTCACGCCAGACTCATTTTCCGATGGTGGAGCGCACAACTCTTTGGTTGAGGCGGTAAAACACGCAAACCTGATGATTAACGCCGGGGCGACTATCATTGATGTGGGTGGTGAGTCCACGCGTCCGGGCGCGGCTGATGTGAGTGTGGAAGAAGAGTTGCAGCGAGTGATCCCTGTGGTGGAGGCGATTGCTCAGCGTTTTGAAGTGTGGATTTCGGTTGATACCTCAAAGCCCGAAGTGATCCGCGAATGCGCCAGGGTTGGCGCGCATATCATCAATGACATTCGCTCACTCTCGGAGCCTGGAGCGTTGGAGGCCGCAGCGGAGACCGGATTGCCGGTTTGCCTGATGCATATGCAGGGGCAGCCGAAAACCATGCAGGAAGCGCCAAAGTATGAGGATGTTTTTGCTGAGGTAGATCGTTACTTTGTTGAGCAAATAGCACGTTGCGAGCGGGCTGGAATCACAAAAGATAAATTGTTGCTCGACCCCGGATTCGGATTCGGTAAAAATCTCACTCACAACTACACATTACTGGCACGTCTGGCGGAGTTTCATCATTTTAATCTGCCGCTGCTGGTTGGGATGTCACGAAAATCAATGGTTGGCCAGTTGCTGAATGTGGGGCCATCCGAACGCCTGAGTGGCAGTCTGGCGTGCGCGGTGATTGCCGCAATGCAGGGGGCGCAGATCGTTCGTGTCCATGACGTCAAAGAAACCGTAGAAGCGATGCGTGTGGTGGAAGCCACATTGTCTGCAAAGGAAAAAAAACGCTATGAGTAATCGTAAATATTTTGGCACTGATGGGATCCGCGGTCGCGTAGGTGATGCCCCAATTACTCCTGACTTTGTGCTCAAGCTGGGCTGGGCTGCAGGGAAAGTGCTGGCTCGTCATGGTTCACGTAAAATTATTATCGGTAAAGATACGCGTATTTCCGGCTATATGCTGGAGTCCGCGCTGGAAGCGGGCCTGGCAGCCGCCGGACTCTCAGCCTCATTCACAGGGCCAATGCCAACACCTGCTGTTGCTTATTTGACGCGTGCTTTCCGTGCTGAGGCCGGGATTGTTATCTCCGCTTCGCACAACCCATTCTATGACAATGGGATTAAATTCTTCTCCATCGATGGGACCAAACTGCCGGATGCGGTTGAAGAAGCTATCGAAGCCGAAATGGAAAAAGCGATCACCTGCGTGGACTCGGCTGAACTGGGTAAAGCTACCCGTATCGTTGATGCTGCCGGTCGCTATATCGAGTTTTGCAAAGGCACCTTCCCGAACGAACTGAGTCTGAGTGAGCTTAAAATTGTGGTGGATTGCGCTAACGGTGCAACGTACCACATTGCACCAAATGTACTGCGTGAGCTGGGTGCAAACGTGATTGCCATTGGCTGTGAGCCAAACGGTGTGAACATCAATGAAGAAGTCGGCGCCACTGACGTCCGTGCCCTGCAGGCGCGCGTGATTGCGGAAAAAGCCGATCTGGGTATTGCGCTGGACGGCGATGGCGACCGCGTTATTATGGTTGACCACGAAGGCAATAAGGTCGATGGCGATCAGATCATGTACATCATCGCCCGTGAAGCCCTGCGTCAGGGACAGCTGCGTGGTGGTGCGGTAGGTACGCTGATGAGCAACATGGGCCTCGAGCTGGCGCTGAAACAGCTGGGTATTCCTTTTGCTCGGGCGAAAGTTGGCGACCGCTATGTGCTGGAAAAAATGCAGGAAAAAGGCTGGCGTATCGGTGCCGAAAACTCTGGTCATGTGATCCTGCTGGACAAAACCACCACTGGTGACGGCATCGTGGCGGGCCTGCAGGTGCTGGCGGCGATGGTGCGCAACCATATGAGTTTGCACGACCTGTGCAGCGGCATGAAAATGTTCCCACAGCTGCTGGTTAACGTACGTTACACCGCAGGTAGCGGCGATCCGCTGGAACATGAAAATGTGAAAGCGGTGATGGCGGAAGTGCAAGCGGCACTGGGTAACCGTGGACGCGTCCTGCTGCGTAAGTCTGGTACCGAACCGTTAATTCGTGTGATGGTTGAAGGTGAAGACGAAGCGCAGGTGACTGAATTCGCCCACCGTATTGCCGATGCTGTGAAAGCGGCGTAATCCCGAAGAAAGTGAGAGCCGGAGTCTGAGACTCCGGCTTTTTTTACTGTACGGCAAGCGGCTGTTTACGTCGGCGCTGCCAGAAGTAACCACCGACCATCAGTAGTACAAGGACTGCCAGCCACGGCAGAACCGCCAGCAAATGCCCAGACCGGGCAAAGGTTAGCGCAATCATCAGTAGCCAACCGCCCAGCATCGGAATCGCGGTGCGCTTAACAATATCCACAGGCGAGACGCCTGCAATCCCTGCGATAGCAATGATGACGCCGGCAATCGGCGATAACGTACGACCAATACCCGCCGATATCTGGATAGGCAACATCATGACTGCGATATCGCTACCGATATGACGGCTGATGTCCGGCACCATGGGGGCGAAGGAGAAAAATGCCGCATTCCCGGAGCCCATCAGCGCTGAAATTGCGAAGGTGATTAGGGTCATCAGCAGGATAATAGAGGCGGCGCTGAGGCCAAATTCGCCAGAAAGCGACAGCAGCGCGTCGACGGCGCCAATGGCTTTCAGCCCGGCGGAAAAAACTTCACCGGCGATAATCAGCGTCACGACGGTGGCAAAAACGCTGCCCATGCTGTCGAAAACCTTTTGTACGCCAGCCATCACCTCGCGCGCTTTGCGATGACGGCAGTACTCACAAACCAGCGTAATAGCGAGGCTTATCAGTACGGCGGTATCCAGCGTAATCTTAAGCGAGCTAAATACTAAATCGCTACACACCAACATCAATACCAGCGGCAGCATGGGCAGAAACAGCCAGGCGATAGGTGCGTCGGCTTCATCAGTTGCCGTTAATGTCTGCATCTGCTGAGCTGCATTGTCGCCACTTTCCCGACGGTCAAAAAAGCGTTGCACAACAATATGCAACAGGGCGATGAAAAGGATGACGGGCACAACGATCGGCAACTGATCCTGCACAAAATAGTTCACCACCTCAATACCTGCGGTTTTGGCGGCGAGAACCGAGTTGCCGGATCCTGGGCCAAACTCAACCGCACAGGTACTGGCGATAACTGCGGCAACTGCGGCGCGGCTACAGCCAAGACGGGTAAGCAATGGGTAAAGCGTCGCCATCAACAGCAGACCCAATCCGGTGGCGCTGCTGATAAACAGCGACAGGAATTGGCCTAATAGCAGTGCCAGTCCCAGCAGCAGATAAGGCGAGTTCAGCCGTTGTAGAGGACGAGATGTTACCCGAACCAGTACCTGGCTTGCGCCAATGGCTGACATGTACGTGGCGAAACCACCAATCAGCATAATTTGCAGCCCGAGGCCGCCGAGACGCACGCTCAGGGTATCGCGGATAAACTCAAAGGCGTCAAAGGGGCCAAATCCGGTGCTCTTTTTCACCAGACCACTGAGTGAGGTCATTCCGCTAAAATGCGCGATAAGCAACAGCACAATCCCGGTCAATAACAGTACCGACTGGGGGTGATATTTTTTGAGGATCAGACGTCCGGCAAAAATGATGGCGATTAGCGCCAGTAGTAATGACATTCTTGCCCCCTTACTCGAAGTTGCCGGTAACCAGGCACTCGCCATCCCGCAGCAACGGTTTACCCGCGGCAAACAGATGGGCCAGCGAGAGGTCATCATTGAGTACACAGATATCGGCACGTTCTCCGGCGCAGAGCACACCCCCGGAAATACCCAGCGAGCGTGCAACGTTTGCCGTCAGCATTGCGATGGCCTGCGGCACCGGAATACCGACATCAATCAGGCGAGGAAGTAGGTTAAGATTGCCTGCGACCGGTGCCGCGCTTAAACCTTCAACGATACCCTGAGCGTTAAAGCGCGGAACGCTGCCATTGCCGTCAGAACTGATCGTGATGCGCTCCGCCGGAACCTGTGCTTCGAGTGCGTGGAGAATCGCTTGCTCCTGAGGCATAAAACGACTGCCACCAGACGTAACATCGATATGGCCGCCACGATGGGCGAAAGCAATAGCCTGTTCGAACAAAGGCTCTGTTCTTGCAACATGGGTCGGTGAAATATGGTGAATCGGAATACCCGCATCACACAACTCAATAAGTTGCGACATCCCTTCCGGCAGATTCCCCAGGTGCACATGCAGTAAGCCTTTTTTCCCTGCCAGCAGGGAAGCGACGCGAATATCGCTCACTATCCTCAGCAACTCCTGGAAAGAGGGGTAAGAGCCGCGGTGATCGGCGAGGGCGATTTTTACACCAAGAATTGCCGGAATGAAGGCCATATCATCGCGGATGGATCGCGTAATGGTTGGGCTGGGAACGGCATAGGCTCCCGTATGCATAAACGCGCGTAATCCCTCAAGGTTGAGAGACTGCATTTTAGCGTAGAGATCTTTGGGCGAACGAGAAATAGCATCGGTGCCTAACACGCCAACCACCGTGGTAATACCCGCCTGAATCAGATCGCGCAGCTTGACGGCGGGTGTCCGACTGGCAAATCCGGCTTCGCCACCGCCACCGGTAAGATGAACATGCTGATCGATGATGCCAGGGATAACCCATTTACCCCGACAATCGATGACCTCGTTGACGCCATCAAACAATGAAATATCTTTTTCTACCGCCACAATTCGGTCGGCATGAATGAGCAGGGAGCAGAGGCCTAAATCCTCAGGAGAAAAAACACGGGCATTGGTCAATAAAGTAAACATAGCGGTCCTGTCAAACGTCGAAGGTGAGAGTCGGCAGGTGAAACGGAATATTGTTGTTATGATGCCCACCATAAAGCCATTACTATAACTATGACTATTACCGATTTGTTATTGGAGGATGCGGTTATGGCATGGCGGAGAGCACAACGTGGATTGTAAGTGGCTGGAGGATTTTCTGGCCTTGAGCCAGCATGGAAACTACTCTCAGGCCGCGGCGCAGCGGCATATTACTCAACCTGCGCTGAGTCGGCGTATAAAGGCGCTTGAAGAGGTGCTGGGCGTGCCTTTGTTTGATCGGACAACGACCCCCGTCACGCTGACGCGCTATGGTGAACGCTTTGAACCTTATGCCCGGCACGTCCTCAGTACGTTAACAGAGGCACGCCATGAGCTGTCGGCGATGACGCCAGCAACGGATAACACGCTGGTGATGGTCAGCCTGCATACGCTGTCGGTGAATATCCTGCCGGATATGATCAACTACCTGCGACAGAGTGAGCCGCAGCTAAACTTTACGGTAAACGCAAGTATCCAGGGGATAGACAACCACTTCAATGCCCTGATAAACCGGCAAATTGATATGCTGGTGACTTACGATTTACCCTCTTCACAACCAGGGCTGGAGATTGCCGGAGGGTTAAAACGTTCACTATGGCGGTATGAGCGATTTATTCCTGTGATTTCTGCACAGTTGGTGGATACGCTTGACGATCCGCATACTCCGATCCCCTGGCTATGTTACAGCGACTATACCTTTGTCAGACGTATTATTGATCTTGCAGAACAACGAGTGCGACCACGGTTGAAAAAAGTGTTTGAGAGTGGTTTAAGCGAAACGATACGAGAAATGGTGTTGCGCCATATGGGAATGGCCTGGTTACCTGAATCGATGGTGGCGGAAGAGTTGGTGAATCAGCAAATTATTCACTGCTGGCCACAAAATGCAGATCTGATTTGTGAAATCCCCGTTGTGGTATGGGCGAATCTTGACGATCAACGCGCCGTCATGCAGAGATGCTGGGAGAAGTTGCTGCGTTTTTGATTGATATGGCGATTTTTTCCGCAGTTGATACAATGCTAACAAATTGCCCTTGCGAAGGTTATTCGCTTTGGTTAGTATTCACACCCGCTTCAGTGGGAAACAGTAAATATTCCCGCTTTAATGGTCGAAGCATTGTACGCGGCAACTCCGCAAGGAACAGGTTGATTATGCACGAAGCTCTTTTAGTAGTTTTCCTTATTGTGGCAATTGGCCTGGTAGGCTTGATCATGCTGCAGCAAGGCAAAGGCGCTGATATGGGAGCCTCTTTTGGCGCAGGCGCTTCTGGTACTCTGTTTGGTTCAAGTGGTTCTGGTAACTTCATGACCCGTATGACAGCTGTATTGGGAACCTTGTTCTTCATCATCAGTCTGGTGCTGGGTAACATGAACAGCAACAAGACCAATAAAGGAAGTGAGTGGGAAAATCTGAGTGCACCGGCGAAAACCGAGCAAACTCAGCCAGCTGCTCCGGCTCAGCCGACCAGCGATATCCCACGCTAAGTATTCTGTACCGAGGTGGTGGAATTGGTAGACACGCTACCTTGAGGTGGTAGTGCCCTAACGGGCTTGTGGGTTCGAGTCCCATCCTCGGTACCAAATTCCAAAAAAAAGACGCTGCAAAGCGTCTTTTTTTTCGTCTGTTATTTTTGGCTGTCCTGTAGCTCTGCGGCCCAGTAGGTCGGATAAGGCGTTTACGCCGCCATCCGACATTATTACAACGCCTGATGGCGCTACACTTATCAGGCCTACGGGGCCGCAGAGCTATATTCCGCACATAAAAAAGGCCGCTTTCGCGGCCTTAAGATGGTGTATCTTTACTTCGCCTTATTTTCCAGATTCTCAACCTGCGGCAGGCCGGTTGTGGAAGAAGCAGTCAGTAGACCAGACTGCGCATAGCCGAACAGCTTCTCGCGGGTATCGGTGATATCCAGATTACGCATGGTCAACTGACCGATACGGTCGTCCGGAGAGAATACGGAATCGCCTTTTTCCATCGTCAGACGTTCTGGTTTATAAGTCAGATTGTCAGATACGGTGTTGAGGATCGAGTAGTCATTACCACGGCGCAGTTCCAGCGTCACTTCACCGGTAATCTGGCTGGCAACCCAACGCTGCAGACCGTCACGCAGCATCAGCGCCTGAGAGTCGAACCAGCGGCCCTGATACAGCAGACGACCAAGCTGGCGACCATGTGCGTGATACTGCTCGATGGTATCCTCGTTGTGAATACCGGTCAGCAGACGCTCGTATGCGATATGTAACAATGCCATCCCCGGGGCTTCGTAGATGCCACGGCTCTTCGCTTCAATGATGCGGTTTTCAATCTGATCGCTCATACCCAGACCGTGACGGCCGCCGATACGGTTGGCTTCCAGCATCATCTCAACGTCGTCGCTGAAGGTTTTACCGTTCAGTGCAACCGGATGACCCTGTTCAAAACGCACAGTCACTTCTTCTGCCGGGATCTTCACGCTCTCATCCCAGAACTTCACGCCCATAATTGGGTTGACGATTTTGACGCTTGAGTTCAGGAATTCCAGATCTTTTGCTTCGTGGGTCGCCCCGAGCATATTGGAGTCTGTTGAGTACGCTTTCTCAACGGACATCTTGTAGTCGAAACCACAGGCAATCATAAATTCGGACATCTCATGGCGACCGCCGAGTTCATCGATAAAATCGGTATCCAGCCATGGTTTATAAATCTGCAGTTCGGCGTTGGTCAGCAGACCGTAACGATAGAAACGTTCAATATCGTTACCTTTATAGGTGCTACCGTCACCCCAGATATTTACGCCATCTTCTTTCATGGCGGCAACCAGCATGGTGCCGGTCACGGCACGGCCCAGCGGGGTGGTATTGAAGTAGGTCAGTCCGCCAGTGGTGTTGTGGAATGCACCGCACTGAATGGCAGCGATCCCTTCGGCAACGAGCTGCTTACGGCAATCTACCAGGCGAGCATTCTCAGCACCATATTCCATTGCACGGCGAGGAATGGCGTCATAGTCATCCTCATCCGGCTGGCCCAAATTCGCAGTATATGCATATGGGACAGCCCCTTTTTGTCGCATCCACAGCAGTGCTGCACTGGTGTCCAGGCCGCCGGAAAAAGCGATACCAATACGTTGACCTACCGGGAGATGCTTGAGAATCGTCGTCATAAAATAAAACCCTGCTTGATAGACTGGTGAAGAGGTCGCTTATTATGCTAATTGCATTTTTATGCAAAATAAATGAGTTTTCATTTAATCATCTTTTCTGGATGACAGGAAGAGTTTAGTGATAATTTCGTTAAATAACGGCGTGGGTGGCATATTTATCTTGCTGGGCTAGTGCTGGGCAGCATTCATTGATTTGCATAGTCGTAACAAGGTTGACATAACACATATTGAATCAATATACTGTGCGCAGATTTTACGTCCCGTCCTCGGTACCAAATCCCAGCAGTATTTGCATTTTTTACCCAAAACGAGTAAAATTTGCCACGTTTCAGGCGCGGGGTGGAGCAGCCTGGTAGCTCGTCGGGCTCATAACCCGAAGGTCGTCGGTTCAAATCCGGCCCCCGCAACCACTTTCCCTTAGAGTTCTTTTTCAAATATACTGTGAAGACTTAGGCCTTCGTAGCTGGATTTGAAAAAAATTCTTTCGGAAGGTTCTCCGAACCGCAGGTGCGGTTATAGGGTTCAGTTATCTAAAGCCCCGATTTATCGGGGTTTTTTGTTATCTGACTACAGAATAACTGGGCTTTAGGCCCTTTTTTTATGTCTTGGGGGTGGGCTTGTCCACATTAGAGCAAAAATTAACAGAGATGATTACAGCGCCAGTTGAAGCCCTGGGCTACGAACTGGTCGGCATCGAATTTATTCGTGGTCGCACATCCACACTGCGCATCTATATTGATAGTGAAGATGGCATCAATGTTGATGATTGTGCTGATGTGAGCCATCAGGTAAGCGCCGTGATGGATGTCGAAGACCCAATCACCGTTGCCTATAACCTGGAAGTCTCCTCTCCGGGTCTCGACCGTCCTCTGTTCACAGCTGAACACTACGTGCGTTTCCTGGGTGAAGAAGTCACGCTGGTTCTTCGTATGGCGGTACAAAACCGTCGTAAATGGCAGGGCGTTATCAAAGCGGTGGACGGTGAGATGATCACGGTCACAGTCGAAGGCAAAGATGAAGTGTTCGCGCTGAGTAATATCCAGAAGGCGAACCTGGTTCCCCACTTTTAACAGTCTGGATTGAGGTGAAAAGCCCGCGATGAACAAAGAAATTTTGGCTGTTGTTGAAGCCGTATCCAACGAAAAAGCGCTGCCACGCGAGAAAATTTTTGAAGCACTGGAAAGTGCGCTGGCTACAGCAACAAAGAAAAAATATGAGCAAGAGATCGACGTTCGCGTAGAAATCGATCGTAAAAGCGGTGATTTCGATACCTTCCGTCGTTGGGTAATCGTAGAAGAAGTTACTCAGCCGACCAAAGAAATTACGCTGGAAGCGGCACGCTTCGAAGACGAAAGTCTGAACGTGGGCGAATATGTTGAAGATCAGATTGAATCTGTCACCTTTGACCGTATCACCACCCAGACCGCGAAACAGGTTATCGTACAGAAAGTACGTGAAGCTGAACGCGCAATGGTTGTCGATCAGTTCCGCGAACACGAAGGCGAAATCGTCACCGGTGTGGTAAAGAAAGTAAACCGCGACAACATTTCTCTGGATCTGGGCAGCAATGCTGAAGCTGTTATCCTGCGTGAAGACATGCTCCCGCGTGAAAACTTCCGCCCAGGTGACCGTATTCGTGGTGTTCTGTACTCTGTACGCCCGGAAGCGCGCGGTGCGCAGCTGTTTGTAACCCGTTCCAAACCGGAAATGCTGATTGAGCTGTTCCGCATTGAAGTACCGGAAATTGGCGAAGAAGTTATCGAAATTAAAGCGGCTGCCCGTGATCCGGGATCGCGTGCGAAAATCGCCGTTAAGACCAACGACAAGCGTATTGATCCGGTCGGCGCCTGTGTTGGTATGCGCGGTGCGCGCGTTCAGGCGGTTTCTACCGAACTGGGCGGCGAGCGTATCGATATCGTCCTCTGGGATGATAACCCGGCGCAGTTCGTGATTAACGCAATGGCGCCAGCAGACGTTGCTTCTATCGTGGTGGATGAAGACAAGCACACCATGGATATCGCGGTTGAAGCCGGTAACCTGGCTCAGGCGATTGGACGTAATGGTCAGAACGTCCGCCTGGCTTCACAACTGAGCGGTTGGGAACTCAACGTGATGACCGTTGATGACCTGCAGGCGAAGCATCAGGCTGAAGCACATGCAGCCATCGATACCTTCACCAAATATCTCGATATCGATGAAGATTTCGCGACCGTTCTGGTGGAAGAAGGTTTTGCGACGCTGGAAGAACTGGCCTACGTGCCAATGAAAGAGCTGCTGGAAATTGACGGCCTGGATGAACAGACTGTTGAAGCGCTGCGCGAGCGTGCTAAAAACGCACTGACCACTCTGGCACTGGCCCAGGAAGAAAGCCTCGGTGATAACAAACCGGCTGACGATCTGCTGAATCTGGAAGGATTGGATCGTGAGATGGCCTTCAAACTGGCGGCCCGTGGTGTTTGTACGCTGGAAGATCTCGCTGAACAGGGCATTGATGATCTGGCTGATATCGAAGGGTTGACCGACGAAAAAGCCGGTGAGCTGATTATGGCTGCCCGTAATATTTGCTGGTTCGGCGACGAAGCGTAATAAACTGTAGCAGGAAGGAACAGTATGACAGATGTAACCGTAAAAACGCTGGCTGCAGAGATACAGACTTCCGTGGATCGCCTGGTACAGCAATTTGCTGATGCCGGTATCCCGAAGTCTGCTGACGACTCTGTGTCCGCACAAGAGAAACAAACCTTACTGGCGCATTTGAACCGTGAAAACGGCTCAGCGCCGGATAAGTTGACATTGCAGCGTAAAACGCGCAGTACTCTCAATATTCCAGGTACCGGTGGAAAAAGCAAATCGGTACAAATCGAAGTCCGCAAGACACGCACCTTTGTGAAACGCGATCCGCAAGAGGCTGAACGCCTTGCCGCGGAAGAGCAGGCGCAGCGTGAAGCGGAAGAGCAAGCCCGTCGTGAGGCAGAAGAAGCTGCCAAACGCGAGGCGCAACAAAAAGCCGAACGTGAGGCCGCAGAACAAGCTAAGCGTGAAGCCGCTGATAAAGCGAAACGTGAAGCTGCGGAAAAAGACAAAGTGAGCAATCAACAGACCGACGATATGACTAAAACCGCCCAGGCCGAAAAAGCCCGCCGTGAAAATGAAGCCGCAGAACTGAAGCGTAAAGCGGAAGAAGAAGCACGTCGCAAGCTTGAAGAAGAAGCGCGCCGCGTAGCGGAAGAAGCTCGCCGTATGGCGGAAGAAAACGAGAAAAATGGTGTGAATAACGTTGAACCTGTCGAAGACACCAGCGATTATCACGTCACAACTTCTCAGCATGCTCGCCAGGCTGAAGACGAGAACGATCGTGAAGTCGAAGGCGGTCGTGGTCGTACTCGCAGCGCTAAAGCAGCGCGTCCGGCGAAGAAAGGCAACAAACACGCTGAATCTAAAGCTGACCGTGAGGAAGCACGTGCAGCGGTTCGCGGCGGTAAAGGCGGTAAGCAGCGTAAAGGTTCCGCTCTGCAGCAGGGCTTCCAGAAGCCAGCTCAGGCCGTTAACCGTGACGTTGTGATCGGCGAAACCATCACCGTTGGCGATCTGGCGAACAAAATGGCAGTTAAAGGCTCTCAGGTCATCAAAGCGATGATGAAACTGGGCGCAATGGCTACCATTAACCAGGTCATCGACCAGGAAACCGCACAGCTGGTTGCCGAAGAGATGGGCCACAAAGTTATCCTGCGTCGTGAAAACGAGCTGGAAGAAGCGGTAATGAGCGACCGTGACACCGGTGCTGCGGCTGAACCGCGCGCACCAGTTGTGACCATCATGGGTCACGTTGACCACGGTAAAACCTCCCTGCTGGACTACATTCGTTCCACGAAAGTGGCTTCTGGTGAAGCGGGCGGCATTACTCAGCACATCGGTGCGTACCACGTTGAAACTGACAACGGTATGATCACCTTCCTGGATACCCCGGGTCACGCCGCGTTTACCTCCATGCGTGCTCGTGGTGCTCAGGCAACGGATATCGTTGTTCTGGTTGTTGCAGCAGACGACGGCGTGATGCCACAGACCATCGAAGCTATCCAGCACGCGAAAGCGGCGGGTGTGCCGGTGGTGGTTGCAGTCAACAAAATCGATAAGCCGGAAGCGGATCCGGATCGCGTTAAAAACGAACTGTCCCAGTACGGCATCATGCCGGAAGAGTGGGGCGGCGAGAGCCAATTCGTTCACGTTTCTGCGAAAGCGGGTACCGGTATCGACGAGCTGCTGGACGCTATCCTGCTGCAGGCCGAAGTACTGGAACTGAAAGCTGTGCGTAAAGGTATGGCTAGCGGTGCGGTTATCGAATCCTTCCTGGATAAAGGTCGTGGTCCGGTTGCTACCGTACTGGTGCGTGAAGGTACGCTGCACAAAGGCGACATCGTACTGTGTGGCTTCGAATACGGTCGCGTTCGTGCTATGCGTAACGAACTGGGTCAGGAAGTACTGGAAGCAGGTCCGTCCATTCCGGTGGAAATCCTCGGTCTGTCCGGTGTTCCGGCTGCAGGTGACGAAGTTACTGTCGTTCGTGACGAGAAGAAAGCCCGTGAAGTTGCACTGTATCGTCAGGGCAAATTCCGTGAAGTTAAACTGGCTCGTCAGCAGAAATCTAAACTCGAGAACATGTTCGCTAACATGACCGAAGGCGAAGTTCACGAAGTGAACGTCGTCCTGAAGGCTGACGTTCAGGGTTCTGTAGAAGCGATTTCCGACTCTTTACTGAAACTGTCTACCGACGAAGTCAAAGTGAAGATCATCGGTTCTGGCGTAGGTGGTATCACCGAAACCGACGCGACCCTGGCTGCGGCATCCAACGCGATTCTGGTTGGCTTCAACGTCCGTGCTGATGCCTCTGCACGTAAAGTTATCGAATCTGAAAGCCTGGATCTGCGTTACTACTCCGTCATCTATCATCTGATCGACGAAGTGAAAGCAGCGATGAGCGGCATGCTGTCTCCGGAGCTGAAACAGCAGATCATTGGTCTGGCTGAAGTTCGTGATGTGTTCAAATCACCGAAATTCGGCGCTATCGCAGGCTGTATGGTTACCGAAGGCACGATTAAACGTCACAACCCAATCCGCGTTCTGCGCGACAACGTGGTTATCTATGAAGGCGAGCTGGAATCCCTGCGTCGCTTCAAAGATGACGTTAACGAAGTCCGTAACGGCATGGAATGTGGTATCGGCGTTAAGAACTACAACGACGTTCGCGTTGGCGATATGATCGAAGTGTTCGAGATTATCGAGATCCAACGTACTATCGCTTAATCTTCGTCGTCTTTTGGGCCGCAATTTGCAGCCCAAAATCCTTAGAAGATGATTAGGTGTAGGCCGGGTAAGCGAAGCGCCACCCGGCAAGAAATTTAAAAAGGGGCTGATAGCCCCTTTTTTGTCTTTATTCTGGAGAATTTATTATGGCGAAAGAATTTGGTCGCCCGCAGCGTGTCGCGCAAGAGATGCAGAAAGAGATCGCACTCATCCTGCAACGCGAAATCAAAGACCCGCGTGTTGGTATGATGACCACCGTATCGGGTGTTGAGATGTCTCGTGATCTGGCATATGCCAAAGTATTCGTGACTTTCCTCAACGATCAGGACGAAGCTGCTGTGAAAAACGGCATCAAGGCACTGCAGGAAGCCTCTGGTTTTATCCGTTCTCTGCTGGGTAAAGCCATGCGTCTGCGTATCGTGCCTGAGCTGACCTTCTTCTACGACAACTCGTTGGTTGAAGGGATGCGCATGTCCAACCTGGTGACCAGCGTGGTGAAACATGACGATGAGCGTCGTGTGAACCCAGCGGACGACAGCAAGGAGGACTGATGAGTCGTCCTCGTCGTCGTGGTCGCGACATTCACGGTGTCCTGCTGCTGGATAAGCCGCAGGGCATGTCCAGCAATGATGTACTGCAAAAAGTAAAACGCATCTACAATGCCAATCGCGCGGGACATACCGGCGCACTGGATCCGCTCGCGACAGGCATGCTGCCAATCTGCCTCGGTGAAGCGACTAAGTTTTCACAGTATTTGCTGGATTCTGACAAACGCTATCGTGTGGTTGCCCGTCTGGGCCAGCGTACAGACACTTCCGATGCCGATGGGCAAATCGTGCAGGAACGTCCGGTAACCTTCACCGCAGAACAACTGGCGAGCGCGCTGGAAACTTTCCGCGGCGATATCGAGCAGATCCCGTCAATGTATTCGGCGCTGAAGTATCAGGGTAAGAAGCTGTACGATTATGCGCGTCAGGGTATTGAAGTGCCGCGTGAAGCGCGACCGATTACCGTCTATGAGCTGCTGTTTATCCGTCACGAAGGTAACGAACTGGAGCTGGAAGTTCACTGTTCCAAAGGCACCTATATTCGCACCATTGTTGACGATCTCGGTGAGAAGTTGGGCTGCGGCGCGCACGTCACGTATCTGCGTCGTTTGACGGTCAGCAAGTATCCGGTGGATCGAATGGTGACGCTGGAACATCTGCGTGAGCTGGTTGAACAGGCCGAGCAGCAGAACATTCCGGCGGCACAGCTGCTTGATCCTTTGCTGATGCCAATGGACAGTCCTGCATCGGACTATCCTGTTGTTAATTTGCCTTTAACATTCTCGGTTTACTTTAAAAACGGTAACCCGGTACGGACATCAGGCGCGCCGCTGGAAGGGCTGGTCCGCGTGACGGAAGGCGATGACGGCAAGTTTATTGGCATGGGGGAGATGGACGATGAAGGTCGTGTCGCCCCCCGTCGCCTGGTGGTTGAGTATCCTGCATAGCGCTCTCTGTCTTGCGATAAAAGGGCGCTGCGAGTAGAATACTGCCGCTTAACGTCGCGTAAATTGTTTAACAATCTACGCGACGTATACACAAAATCATTCGAGCTGCATCAAGGCGGCAAGTCTGAGAATCCTCAGGAGCTTACTTAAGTAAGTGACTGAGGTGAGCGGACGCAGCCAACGCAGAGTCAGTTTGAAGGATAAAGTGTATACACTGGGATAGCTGAATTAGAGATCGGCATCCTTTCATTCTTATCACTTTGGAGTTTTAAAATGTCTCTAAGTACTGAAGCTACCGCTAAAATCGTTTCTGAGTTTGGTCGTGATGCAAACGACACCGGTTCTACCGATGTTCAGGTTGCTCTGTTGACTGCACAGATTAACCACCTGCAGGGTCACTTTGCAGAGCACAAAAAAGATCACCACAGCCGTCGTGGTCTGCTGCGCATGGTTTCTCAGCGTCGTAAACTGCTCGACTACCTGAAACGTAAAGATGTTGCACGTTACACCGCGCTGATCGAGCGTCTGGGCCTGCGTCGCTAATTCTTTCGAGTTTCAGAAAGAGGGGGCCTTCATGGCCCCTTTTTTCCAGCAGATGGCAGCAATTCGCTGGAAACTAATGTATTGTTGCTAAGAATGATCTTCCGTTGCAGAGGTTCGCGCGGCTAATGAGAGGCTTTACTCATGCTTATGGGTTAGGGTTGTCATTAGTCGCGAGGATGCGCAGAAGATCGGGTATTAACGATGGCGCAAAATGTGCCGTCAAAAAAATAGAGAAAGGATATTATTTTGCTTAATCCGATCGTTCGTAAATTCCAGTACGGTCAGCATACCGTTACGCTGGAAACCGGCATGATGGCGCGTCAGGCGACTGCCGCTGTTATGGTTAGCATGGATGACACCGCGGTATTCGTTACCGTTGTTGGCCAGAAAAAAGCGAAACCAGGCCAGGACTTTTTCCCGCTGACCGTTAACTATCAGGAGCGTACCTACGCTGCTGGCCGTATCCCGGGTAGCTTCTTCCGTCGTGAAGGCCGTCCGAGCGAAGGCGAAACCCTGATCGCGCGTCTGATTGACCGCCCGGTTCGCCCGCTGTTCCCGGAAGGCTTCGTTAACGAAGTTCAGGTTATCGCGACCGTTGTTTCCGTTAACCCGCAGGTTAACCCGGACATCGTGGCAATGATTGGTGCATCTGCTGCGCTGACTCTGTCTGGTATTCCATTCAACGGCCCGATCGGTGCTGCACGTGTTGGTTACATCAATGACCAGTACGTACTGAACCCGACTCAGGACGAACTGAAAGAAAGCAAGCTGGACCTGGTTGTTGCGGGTACTGAAGCTGCCGTACTGATGGTTGAATCCGAAGCAGAACTGCTGAGCGAAGATCAGATGCTCGGTGCTGTTGTGTTCGGTCACGAACAGCAGCAGGTTGTGATTCAGGCTATCAACGAGCTGGCGAAAGAAGCTGGCAAACCGCGTTGGGACTGGCAGCCAGAAGCCGTCAACGAAGCGCTGAACGCACGCGTTGCCGCACTGGCAGAAGCTCGCCTGAGCGATGCTTACCGCATCACTGACAAACAAGAGCGTTATGCTCAGGTTGACGTAATCAAATCTGAAACCATCGCGACTCTGGTGGCTGAAGACGAAACCCTGGACGCTAACGAACTGGGTGAAATCCTGCACGCTATCGAGAAAAACGTTGTTCGTAGCCGCGTACTGGCAGGCGAGCCGCGCATCGATGGCCGTGAAAAAGACATGATCCGTGGTCTGGACGTGCGTACTGGCGTTCTGCCGCGTACCCACGGTTCCGCACTGTTCACCCGTGGCGAAACTCAGGCGCTGGTTACTGCGACCCTGGGCACCACTCGTGATGCGCAGAACCTTGACGAACTGATGGGCGAGCGCACTGACAACTTCCTGTTCCACTACAACTTCCCTCCGTACTGCGTAGGTGAAACCGGTATGGTCGGTTCTCCGAAGCGTCGTGAGATTGGTCACGGCCGTCTGGCGAAACGTGGCGTACTGGCAGTAATGCCGGAACTGGATAAATTCCCGTACACCGTGCGTGTGGTTTCTGAAATCACTGAATCTAACGGTTCTTCTTCCATGGCTTCCGTATGTGGTGCTTCCCTGGCGCTGATGGACGCAGGCGTGCCGATCAAAGCCGCCGTTGCGGGTATCGCGATGGGGCTGGTGAAAGAAGGCGACAACTTTGTTGTTCTGTCTGACATCCTGGGCGACGAAGACCACCTGGGCGATATGGACTTCAAAGTGGCGGGTTCCCGCGACGGTATCTCTGCACTGCAGATGGATATCAAAATTGAAGGTATCACCAAAGAGATCATGCAGGTTGCTCTGAACCAGGCTAAAGGTGCGCGTCTGCACATCCTGGGTGTGATGGAACAAGCGATCAACGCACCGCGTGGCGATATCTCTGAATTTGCTCCGCGTATCCACACCATCAAGATCAGCTCGGACAAGATCAAAGACGTTATCGGTAAAGGCGGTTCTGTTATCCGTGCTCTGACCGAAGAAACCGGCACCACCATTGAAATCGAAGATGATGGTACCGTGAAGATTGCTGCGACCGACGGCGAAAAAGCGAAATATGCTATCCGTCGTATCGAAGAGATCACCGCAGAGATCGAAGTAGGCCGTATCTACAATGGTAAAGTGACCCGTATCGTTGACTTTGGCGCATTCGTTGCCATCGGTGGCGGTAAAGAAGGTCTGGTACACATCTCTCAGATCGCTGATAAGCGCGTTGAGAAAGTGACCGACTACCTGCAGATGGGCCAGGAAGTACCGGTCAAAGTTCTGGAAGTTGATCGCCAGGGCCGTGTACGTCTGAGCATTAAAGAAGCAACTGAGCAGTCTCAGCCTGCAGGCGAACCGGAAGCTCCGGCAAGCCAGGGCGAGTAAGGTTGCCATTGCCCTCCGTGAAAGCGGAGGGCCTTTAACCCGGCAGGATGCCTTGTTAGCAACCGGGGAACCTGGACGTTCATTCAATCGTTGTCTTCGGGAGTGGGAAATGAAGCCTTTTTTGCGCTGGTGTTTCGTTGCGACAGCACTCACGCTGGCTGGATGCAGTAATTCCGCCTGGCGAAAGAGTGAAGTCCTCGCAGTACCATTGCAACCGACTTTGCAGCAGGAAGTGATTCTGGCACGTATGGAACAAATTCTTGCCAGTCGGGCTTTAACCGATGACGAACGCGCACAGCTTTTATATGAGCGCGGAGTGTTGTATGATAGTCTCGGTCTGAGGGCACTGGCGCGAAATGATTTTTCACAAGCGCTGGCAATCCGACCAGATATGCCTGAAGTATTCAATTACTTAGGTATATATTTAACGCAGGCAGGCAATTTTGATGCTGCCTATGAAGCGTTTGATTCTGTACTTGAGCTTGATCCAACTTACAACTACGCGCACTTAAATCGCGGTATCGCATTGTATTACGGCGGTCGCGACAAGTTAGCGCAAGATGATCTGCTAGCGTTTTATCAAGACGATCCCAATGATCCTTTCCGTAGTCTGTGGCTTTATCTTGCCGAGCAGAAGCTCGATGAGAAGCAGGCTAAAGAAGCGTTGAAGCAACGCTTTGAGAAATCGGATAAAGAGCAATGGGGATGGAACATTGTCGAGTTCTACCTGGGCAACATTAGCGAAGCAACGCTGATGGAACGCCTGAAGGCGGACGCAACGGATAACACCTCGCTCGCTGAGCATCTCAGTGAAACCAACTTCTATTTAGGTAAGTACTACCTAAGTCTGGGGGATTTGGACAACGCTACGGCATTGTTCAAACTGGCGGTGGCTAACAACGTTCATAACTTTGTTGAGCACCGATACGCATTGTTGGAATTATCGCTCCTGGGCCAGGACCAAGATGACCTGGCAGAATCGGACCAGCAATAGCTGACGTACACATCAGCCCGTAATCTTTTTTGATTGCCATCACCTTCACGGGTGAGGGCGTTGTTGTTCGTTAATACACCTACTTTGAGCCGGTTCACACTTTTCAATGAAAATTGCAGATCAATTTCATGATGAGTTATGTAGACTGGCCGCCATTAATTTTGAGGCACACGTACTACATGGCTGAATTCGAAACCACTTTTGCAGATCTGGGCCTGAAGGCTCCTATCCTTGAAGCCCTTAACGATCTGGGTTACGAAAAACCATCTCCAATCCAGGCAGAGTGCATTCCGCATCTGCTGGGCGGCCGCGATGTTCTGGGTATGGCCCAGACAGGTAGCGGCAAAACTGCAGCGTTCTCTTTACCGCTGCTCAACAATCTTGATCCTGAGCTGAAGGCACCTCAGATTCTGGTGCTGGCACCGACCCGCGAACTGGCGGTTCAGGTAGCAGAAGCCATGACGGATTTCTCTAAACACATGCGCGGCGTGAACGTGGTTGCCCTGTACGGCGGCCAGCGTTATGACGTGCAATTACGTGCCCTGCGTCAGGGACCACAGATCGTCGTCGGTACGCCGGGCCGTCTGCTGGATCACCTGAAGCGTGGTACTCTGGATCTCTCCAAACTGAGCGGTCTGGTACTGGACGAAGCTGACGAAATGCTGCGTATGGGCTTCATCGAAGACGTTGAAACCATTATGGCGCAGATCCCGGAAGGTCATCAGACCGCTCTGTTCTCTGCAACCATGCCGGAAGCGATTCGTCGTATTACCCGTCGCTTTATGAAAGAGCCGCAGGAAGTACGCATTCAGTCCAGCGTTACCACGCGTCCTGACATCAGCCAGAGCTACTGGACTGTGTGGGGCATGCGTAAAAATGAAGCGCTGGTGCGTTTCCTGGAAGCAGAAGATTTTGATGCGGCGATTATCTTCGTTCGTACCAAAAATGCGACCCTGGAAGTGGCAGAAGCGCTGGAGCGTAGCGGTTATAGCAGCGCTGCACTGAACGGCGACATGAACCAGTCCCTGCGTGAGCAGACTCTGGAACGTCTGAAAGATGGCCGCCTGGATATCCTGATTGCTACCGACGTTGCGGCCCGTGGCCTGGACGTTGAGCGTATCAGCCTGGTTGTTAACTACGACATCCCGATGGATTCCGAGTCTTACGTTCACCGTATCGGCCGTACTGGTCGTGCGGGTCGTGCGGGTCGTGCGCTGCTGTTCGTTGAGAACCGCGAGCGTCGTCTGCTGCGTAACATCGAACGCACCATGAAGCTGACTATTCCGGAAGTAGAACTCCCGAACGCAGACCTGCTGAGCAAACGCCGTCTGGAAAAATTCGCCGCTAAAGTACAGCAGCAGCTGGAAAGCAGCGATCTGGATCAGTACCGTGCTCTGCTGGCAAAAATGCAGCCGGAAGAAGAGCTGGATATCGAAACGCTGGCAGCAGCATTGCTGAAAATGGCTCAGGGCGAACGTCCGCTGATCCTGCCGCCAGATGCGCCGATGCGTCCGAAACGCGAATTCCGCGATCGTGATGACCGTGGTCCGCGCGATCGTAACGATCGTGGCCCTCGTGACCGTAATGACCGTGGTGGTGAAGATCGTCCGCGTCGTGAACGTCGTGACGTTGGTGACATGCAGCTGTACCGCATTGAAGTGGGCCGTGATGACGGTGTTGAAGTTCGTCATATCGTTGGTGCTATTGCTAACGAAGGTGATATCAGCAGCCGTTATATCGGTAACATCAAGCTGTTTGCTTCCCACTCCACCATTGAACTGCCGAAAGGTATGCCGGGCGACGTGCTGCAGCACTTTACCCGTACTCGCATCCTGAACAAGCCGATGAACATGCAGCTGGTTGGCGATGCAGTTCCGCACACCGGTGGTGAGCGTCGTGGCGGTGGCCGTTTCAGCGGTGAGCGTCGTGAAGGCGGTCGCGGTGAAGGTCGTGGCTTTAGCGGTGAACGTCGTGAAGGCGGTCGTGGCGATGGTCGTCGTTTTAGCGGCGAACGTCGTGAAGGCAACCGTGGTCCGCGTCGTGACGATTCTTCTGCTCCGCGTCGTGATGACTCCGCTGGTCGTCGTCGTTTCGGCGGTGACGCATAAGCCTCACGGTATAAAAGCGTAAAGTAATATATACAGCCCCGATCTCAACAATCGGGGCTTTTTTTATTTCATTTGTACTCGTGTACTGGTACAGTGCAGCACATTGAGATGTAGTCACAATATAAATGACTGGAGAGATGGCTAAATGGCAACACTAACCACCACCCAAACATCACCCTCGCTGCTCGGCGGCGTGGTGATTATCGGCGGCACCATTATTGGCGCGGGGATGTTTTCTCTGCCAGTGGTCATGTCCGGGGCGTGGTTTTTCTGGTCAATGGCAGCGCTGATCTTCACCTGGTTCTGCATGCTGCACTCCGGGCTGATGATCCTTGAAGCTAACCTCAATTACCGCATTGGCTCCAGTTTTGACACCATCACGAAAGATCTGCTGGGCAAAGGCTGGAACGTGGTGAACGGCATCTCGATTGCTTTCGTTCTCTATATCCTGACCTACGCGTATATCTCAGCGAGCGGGTCGATTCTGCATCACACCTTCTCGGAGATGTCGCTGAATGTTCCGGCGCGCGCGGCGGGTCTTGGCTTTGCGCTGCTGGTGGCATTTGTGGTGTGGTTAAGCACCAAAGCGGTTAGCCGCATGACGGCGATTGTGCTGGGTGCGAAGGTAATTACCTTTTTCCTGACCTTCGGCAGTTTATTGGGACACGTTCAGCCCACAACGTTGTTTAACGTGGCGGAAAGCAATGCTTCTTATACGCCGTACCTGCTGATGACGCTGCCGTTTTGTCTGGCCTCATTCGGCTATCACGGCAACGTTCCGAGCCTGATGAAGTACTACGGCAAAGATCCGAAGACCATCGTTAAGTGTCTGGTGTACGGCACGCTGCTGGCGCTGGTGCTGTATATCGTATGGTTGCTGGGAACGATGGGCAACATTCCGCGTCCAGAGTTTATCGGTATTGCGCAACAGGGCGGTAACATTGATGTGCTGGTACAGGCGCTGAGCGGCGTACTAAACAGCCGCAGTCTGGATCTGCTGCTGGTGGTGTTCTCCAACTTTGCGGTGGCGAGTTCATTCCTCGGCGTTACGCTCGGTCTGTTTGACTATCTGGCGGATCTGTTTGGCTTTGATGACTCAGCAGTGGGACGTTTCAAAACGGCATTGCTGACGTTTGTCCCGCCAATTATCGGTGGCCTGCTGTGGCCGAACGGTTTCCTGTACGCCATCGGCTATGCAGGACTCGCAGCAACCATATGGGCTGCCATTGTTCCGGCACTGCTGGCCCGTAAATCCCGCGAGCGTTTCGGTAGCCCGAAATTCCGTGTCTGGGGCGGTAAGCCGATGATTGCGCTGATCCTGGTGTTCGGTATCGGCAACGCGGTTATCCATATTCTGTCGAGCGTGGATTTGTTACCGGTCTATCAGTAAAACCGTTGCCCGGTAGCGCTACGCTTACCGGGCCTACAGTACCGTTTAGGCCGGATAAGGCGTAGCCGCCATCCGGCACAAACCGCGCTACCCCAACAATTCCTGCTTCACATCCATCGCCAAATCAAACGAATGAAGACGTGCCTGATGATCAAAAATCTGGCCGTTAACCATAATTTCATCGGCCTGGGTTTCACGCAAAATGGCATCAAGACCGTGACGCACTTTTGCCTTATCACCAACCAGCGACATGCTCAGCGCCTGTTGTACGCCGTACTGTTCAGAAGCGGACCACAGCTGATGCATATTCTCTACCGGCGGTGGTAGCTGGCCGGTTTCGCCACGACGCAGTTTCACAAACGCCTGCTGCATCGAGGTGAAAAGAAACTCGGCATCGCGATTGCTGTCAGCGGCAATGATGTTGATGCACACCATCGCATACGGCTTTGCCAGCCGCGCTGAGGGTTTGAACTGGGTGCGATACAGATGCAGCGCCTGATGCAGCATATCCGGAGCAAAATGCGAGGCGAAGGCAAACGGCAGGCCGAGCTGGGCCGCCAGCTGTGCGCTGTACAGGCTGGAGCCTAATAACCAGACCGGGATCTGTTCGCCGTAGCCGGGAACCGGGCGTACATGGGGATTAGGATCGTGGGCGTCGAACCAGTCCACCAGTTCAGCGACGTCGCGTGGGAAGTTATCTATATCACCGCTCATATGGCGGCGCAGCGCACGCATCGTTGGCTGATCGCTCCCCGGCGCGCGGCCAAGCCCAAGATCGATGCGTCCCGGATACAGCGTATTCAGGGTACCGAACTGCTCGGCGATCACCAGCGGCGAATGGTTGGGCAGCATCACGCCGCCAGACCCGAGATGCAGCGTGGTGGTATTGGCAGCCAGATAGCCAATCAGCACTGAAGTTGCCGCGCTGGCGATACCGACCATGTTGTGATGTTCTGCCAGCCAGTAGCGGTGGTAGCCGCGCTTTTCGGCCAGTCGGGCGAGATCAAGCGAGTGCGTGAAGGCCTCTTTTGCCGAAGACCCTTCAGGGATTGGCGCCAGATCCAGCACCGAGAACGGAATAGTTTTGTCAGTCATAACGGCTCACTTTGTTACCGGTTAATCTTTTAATACTGCATTAAAATTTGATTACCGTTGTTAACAAAGTGAGCTTTTTTACGCCTGCAGCTCCAGACCAGCCAGTCGCTTCCAGTAACCGTTGCAGTCACTGTGGGCGGCAAGCGGTAATGGAGCACTGCCATTTTCATTGGCGCGGAATGCATCAAGCATGGCGAATGTTTCGCTGCCCGAGGGGGACAGGCGCACAATATCAACCAGACCCTGCATTGATGTCAGCTCGTTGCCGAGGTTGTAAACGTAGCCGCTCATGGTCTGGATCCCGTTGAGCACAAAGACCTGCTGATTCTCCTGAGACAGCACATCGCGTCCGTTCGGGTATTTGATGCAGCAGGTTTCACATTCGTCTTTTGGACGATCTTCAGAGCGTGCGGTAAAGCATCGGGCGGAGTATGCCAGCGGCAGATGCCCATAGCTCAGTACCTCGACTTCAAACTGATTGCGAATACCCAGCTCATCACACTGGTTGAGCAGGTTTACCAGCCAGTCGCGGGATAACTCTACCGGCATACACCAGCGCGTCATGCCCTGCTTGAGCAGTAAACGCAGGGTTACCGCGTTGTAGCAGTTGAGCGCATGCCCGGCGACAAACGGCAGCTTACGCTCGGCGCACATGTTTACCACCCCAAGATCGCTGGCTTCCAGCAGGAAGTCGCCGTTTTCAACATAGCGCTTCAGTTCTCCCAGCTCAGAAGAGGCCTGCACCAGCGCCAGCGTCGACAGCACCACCTGTTTACCGCTGCCAGCGAGTGATTTCGCCATATCCAGCCAGTCGCTTACTTTGGTGGCACGGCGTTTACTGCATACCGCTTCGCCAAGATAGATAATGTCGGCCTGGCTTACGGCGGCCTGCTGATAAAAATCTTCCAGCGTTTCTTTCGGCCAGTACCATAGCACCGGCCCTAAGGAATATTTCATTGCTTCTCTCACTGCCATTTACGGTGATACGCGCCAAGCGTGGTCTGTGTGCCTTCGGACATTGAACCGAGCGTTTCCATCCACGCGGCCTGCGGGACGTAGTTTTGCGGGTCGGCCATACAGCGGTCGATTGCTTGACGCCACACTTTCGCCACCTGGCTGACATAGGCCGGGCTGCGCTGACGTCCCTCGATTTTCACCGAGGCAATATTGGCTGCCAGCAGTTCCGGCAGTAGCTCCAGCGTATTCAGGCTGGTGGGTTCTTCCAGCGCATGGTAGCGCTCGCCATCAACCAGATAGCGGCCTTTGCATAACGTCGGATAACCGGCATTTTCTCCATCCTGATAGCGGTCGATCAGCACTTCATTAAGACGGGATTCCAGCCCTTGTTGGGTCTGCTGCCAGCGAACAAAACGAGCAGGAGAGCAGGCACCAACCGTGTTAGGAGACTCGCCTGTCAGATAGGACGAAAGATAGCAACGGCCTTCCGCCATAATGCACAGGCTGCCAAAGGCGAACACTTCCAGGGGAACTGGCGTGACACGAGCAAGCTGCTTCACCTGATGAATAGACAGCACGCGCGGCAGAACCACGCGGGCGACGTCAAAGTTGCGATGGTAGAAATTAATCGCCTCTTCATTGGTTGCAGATGCCTGAACAGAGACATGGCGCTCAATATGCGGGTAGCGCTCTGCGGCATACTCAAGCATGGCGAGGTCGGCGAGGATCAGCGCGTCTGCACCCAGTTGCGCAGCCATATCAACGGCACGCTGCCAGCGCGCGTAACCATCCGGGTGCGCAAAGGTGTTAATCGCAATGTGCAGCTTACGGCGATGTTGATGAACGAAACTCACCGCTTCCTGCAATTTTTTCTCGGTAAAATTAAGGCCGGCGAAATGACGGGCGTTGGTATCATCTTTCAGCCCGATGTAGACAGCATCAGCGCCGTTCTCGATGGCCGCCTTAAGCGCCGGGAGGTTTCCGGCAGGGCAGAGCAGCTCCATAATTTATCCTGAACGTTGCGCCATGTAGGGCGCAGAAATGTTAACGAAGAGGGATTTTAGTTAACCTTGCTGAGACAATTTTTGATTTGAGGCAGTTAAAGTCGTATTGGTGACACCAATAAAGAGGTAACAATTTCGTAGCGAATTGTTGATTTATGCCGCTATGTCGTTTATTTGATATGGCAAAATAGCAGGACTATTGAAACAGGGAGTAAAGCTCGTGTTGGATAAACTGCGTTCACGCTTAGTACATTTAGGTCCTTCTCTGATGAGTGTACCGGTTAAACTGACGCCCTTTGCGCTGAAGCGCCAGGTTCTGGAGCAGGTCCTGAGCTGGCAGTTTAGTCAGGCGCTGGCCGATGGGGAGCTGGAGTTTCTCGAAGGTCGCTGGCTGAGCATTCATGTGCGTGACATTGACCTCAAATGGTATACCTCTGTTGAGAACGATAAACTTATCGTCAGCCAGAATGCAGATGCGGATGTGAGTTTTAGCGCCGATGCCAGCGATCTCCTGATGATCGTGGCCCGCAAGCAGGATCCGGATACGCTTTTCTTCCAGCGTCGCCTGGTGATTGAAGGTGATACAGAATTAGGGCTATACGTAAAAAATCTGATGGATGCCATCGAACTGGAGCAGATGCCTAAAGCGTTGCGCGTCATGCTGATGCAGTTGGCGGATTTTGTTGAGGCGGGGATGAAAACGTCGCCAGAAACCAAACAGACCTCGGTAGGTGAGCCATGCTGATTCGAGTTGAGATTCCCATTGATGCCCCTGGTATTGATGCGTTGCTGCGCCGTTCATTTGAGAGCGATGCGGAAGCAAAATTAGTGCACGACCTGCGTGAAGATGGTTTCTTAACGCTGGGTTTGGTTGCTACCGATGATGAAGGTCAGGTAGTGGGTTACGTCGCGTTCAGCCCTGTCGATGTTCAGGGTGAAGATCTGCAATGGGTCGGCATGGCGCCGCTCGCGGTGGATGAAAACTACCGGGGGCAGGGCCTGGCGCGTCAACTGGTCTATGAAGGACTCGATTCCCTGAACGAGTTTGGCTACGCCGCGGTGGTTACGCTGGGCGATCCGGCACTGTACAGCCGCTTTGGCTTTGAGCTGGCAGCGCATCATGACCTGCGTTGCCGCTGGCCGGGCACCGAAAGCGCGTTCCAGGTTCATCGCCTGGCGGACGATGCGCTGGAGGGCGTGACGGGCCTGGTGGAATACCACGACCACTTCAATCGTTTTTAACATCCGGGGCTTGCAGGCTGTTCAGTAGAGCCTCAAGCCCTTCGCCTTCTACAAGGCGCTCTTTCTGACGCTTTGTGAGCTGTTTGACGCGATACTCTATGCGCAGGGCCAGCGAACGGTCGCCAACTTGCGCCGCAAATGCCAACGTGAGTTCCCCCTTTCCACGTAGCGCCTTCGCGCCTTTCCCACTTTGATGCTGCTTATAGCGGCGCTGCACATCGGTGGTTATTCCGGTGTATAAGGCGTTGTCAGCGGTACGGATCAGGTACAGATACCAGGGTGTCATTGTCACCATCGACGTGATAATTTTCAGGCCTACAGTATAAAAGAGAACAGAAATGGAAACACTGACTGCAGTGTCTCGCTGGCTGGCAAAACAGCACGTCGTGACCTGGTGCGTACACCACGAAGGTGAATTGTGGTGCGCCAATGCGTTTTACCTGTTTGATGCGCAGAAGATGGCATTCTATGTGCTGACCGAAGATAAAACGCGCCATGCGCAGATGTCGGGACCGTGTGCACCGATTGCTGGCACGGTAAATGGTCAGCCCAAAACGGTCGCCCTGATTCGTGGCGTGCAGTTTAAGGGGGTGATTCGCCGTCTTGAAGGGCAGGAGAGTGAAGCCGCGCGTAACGCCTACAACCGCCGTTTCCCCGTCGCCAGAATGTTGCCAGCGCCCGTGTGGGAGATTCGACTGGATGAAGTCAAATTCACGGACAACACGCTGGGCTTCGGTAAAAAGATGCACTGGCTACGTGATCTATAGTTAAAAGAGTGATTGAAGCGTCAGGGGAAAATAAACGATGAGTCAGGTGTTAATAACCGGTGCAACGGGTCTGGTGGGTGGACATTTATTGCGGATGCTACTGAATGAACCCCGGATCAATGCCATTACGGCGCCGACGCGTCGACCGCTGGCTGATACGGTTGGCATCTATAATCCCCACGATCCGCAGCTAACCGATGCTCTGGCGCAGGTTACCGATCCGGTCGATATTGTCTTTTGTTGTCTGGGAACGACCCGACGTGAAGCGGGCAGCAAAGAAGCATTTATCCACGCTGACTATACGCTGGTAGTGGATACAGCTCTGACGGGGCGTCGGCTGGGGGCACAGCATATGCTGGTGGTGAGTTCGATGGGCGCTAATGCCAATTCACCGTTTTTTTATAACCGGGTGAAAGGTGAAATGGAGCAGGCGCTGATCGCGCAGAATTGGCCTCGGCTGACCATTGCCCGGCCTTCAATGCTACTGGGTGATAGGGACAAACAGCGGGCGAATGAGATGTTTTTAGCGCCGTTGTTCAGGCTGCTGCCGGGTAACTGGAAGTCGATTGAAGCGCGCGATGTTGCGCGGGCAATGTTGGCAGAAGCGCTGGCGCCTGGGCATGAAGGGGTTTCGATCCTGACCTCTTCCGAGTTACGCGAAAGGGCTAAATAAAATGCCGGATGGCGCTGACACTTATCCGACCTACAAACGATAACGTCCTGTAGGCCGGATGAGACGCTCAGGCGTCGCTATCCGGCATCAGTATTACTTAATAAACGTAAAGGCCGTCGTGACGCGTTTCACGCCGCTTACCCGGCTGGCGATGTCTGCCGCCGCCTTCGCTTCGCGTTCGGTCACCAGACCTAACAGGAACACTTCTCCATTCTCGGTCGTGACTTTCACGTTAGAGGATTTCACCTGATCGCTGGTCAGTAACTGGGAACGTACTTTGGTGGTTATCCAGGTATCGTTGGACGCATCGCCCAGACCGATTGGCTGGCCCTGACGGATCTCATTAAAGACCTCAGTCGTACCTTCTACGCCCATCGCAATCTGTTTTGCTCGTGCAGACAGTTCGCTATTTGGCGACTGACCGACCAGCAGCACTTTACCCTGATATGCGCTCACGTTGATTCGCGCTTCTTTCTTGATCTGGGCATCTTTCGACAACGCCGTATTGACGCGTAATTCCAGGGTTCCATCATCTACCTGGGTGCCGACGCTGCGAGGATCCGTCGCGGCTTTGGTGCCGACAGCAGCAGTTCCGACAACGGCAGCAGCGACACAGCCTTGCAGCAGCAGTGCAGCGATAATCACAGCAAGCGGCGAAAATGCCTTCATGTGTACTCCTTAATCATCCTGGTGAGGGAAAAGCGTGTTATCGATGAGATCGCAAAGGCAGTTGACCGTCAGCATGTGCATTTCCTGAACGCGGGCGCTGTGGTGTGAGGGGATACGGATTTCAACATCCTGCGGCCCCAGTAATCCGGCCAGTTCCCCTCCGTCATACCCGGTCAGCGCGACGATTGTCATGTCGCGTGTCACGGCGGCTTCAACGGCTTTTACGATATCGCGGCTATTACCACGCGTAGAGATTGCCAGCAGAACATCTCCTGCATGTCCCAGCGCACGGACTTGTTTTGCATAAACTTCGTCGTGCAGGCGATCGTTGGCAATCGCAGTTAAGACCACATTATCAGTGTTTAGTGCAATCGCAGGTAAACTTGGGCGTTCTGTTTCAAAACGATTGATCATGCTGGCAGCAAAATGCTGTGCGTTGGCAGCGGACGTCCCATTACCACAACAGAGAATTTTGTTGCCATTGAGCAGGGACTGAACCAGCGTCATGGCGGCACGGGAGATCGCATCCGGAAGTGCTTCAGCCGCAGCTATCTGAGTTTGAATGCTTTCTGTAAAGCAGACTTTAATTCTATCTAACACGCTAATCCTTAAGAACCAGGCTCTGAATCTTCAACTATGAGCGGTCGTTGAACGCGTCCTTAAACCACTCAACATCATTTCCGGTGAAGGCTAACACATCGAACCGGCAATCCACAGTATCAAAACTCCCATTGTGGCGCGCAAGCCACAAGCGGGCGGTCTGTAATAATTTGTGTTGTTTGCTCCGGGTCACACTCGCCGCTGCGCCGCCAAACTGGGCCGAGCGCCGATAGCGGACTTCAACAAAGACGGTGGTGCTGCCTTCACGCATTATCAGGTCGATTTCGCCGCCACGTTCACGCACGTTGGCGGCGATAAAATGCAGTCCCTTGCTTTGCAGCCAGTCACGCGCGGTGGATTCCCACGCGTCACCGGTCTGTTTACTCGTTAACTGGCGGGGACGACTTGTCCTTGCTGGTATTTGAGCCATGATAACTTCCTGTTAATCACACAATCCGGCGTTGCGGTTAAGGCCCCGGTGTTGCCGTTAATTTCGAAACCCTGTACCTGACGCATTTGCGAGAAGTGGTTGGCAAGTGACCAGGCATCGACGCCCATCGCATACATACGTGCCAGTGAGTAGTCGTTACGAACCGCGCCAAGCGCCTGCTGCATGAGAGGAGCGTTAGCACCTGCAAGCATCGGTATTTCGCTGTACTGCAAGCCTTCCATCTCCAGACGGAAATCCGGGCCAGCAGTTCCCTGCGCGCTACGGGAGCTGGCGTACAGCGTCGCTCCGCTCTGGCTGCCGTTGCGCATAGCGATCATCGGCTTAATAAAGGCAATTTCTTCCGGCGTCGCCAGAATATACACGGCATCAACACGGCCGCTGCCGCCGGTGATCTGCGCATCGGTGGGCGCAGCCGGAATCGTCAGGCCGCCAATCGTCACGCCAGGTTGCGCAGGTACAGAGGAGGCCACCGGGCTGCCCGTCAGGGAAATTCCCGAGCCGCCGTTGACGCCCATTTTCAGCTCGGCGGTGGAGCCAAACTTCTGCTGCAACACTACGCCGCCGCCCAGCTTTTGCCATTCCTGTGCAAAGGCGTTGGCAACGCGATCGCCTAATGAACTCCGAGGGATCAACAACAGCGGCGTCTGTTTTCCTTGATCGCGGATGTGACGCGCGGCGTCGCGCGCTTCATCTTCTGGCGACAAAGCGAAGTAGCAGACGTTCGGCAGGTTTTTCACCGACTCCGGCTGATTAAGTGCCAGCACGTTTAATGGCGTATTGCTTTTCATCAGCTCTTCAACATTATTCTTCAGCAGTGGGCCAACCACGATGCTGGCGCCATCCTGTTGAACCTGAGTCAGGATTTGGTTCAGAGGCTGTGATGAAGTGTCGTAGATTTTCAGCTCTGCTGATGGATTCGCCGGTGCGCTGGTGGTTGTTGGCTGAGCGGGTGCTGTGGGCTGCGCAGCAGGTGTTTCTGGCTGAGCTGGCGTCTCGTTGGTCAGATCGCTTACTGACGCCTGAGAAGGGCTGGCAACGCCGTCAGTCGTTTGCGGCTGTTCTGTGGTCGTCGCAGCTGTTGTATCCGCAGCAGGCACAGCTACCGCAGGGGCCGCTACGGGTTGAGTACCCATATTTTTCGCCGCTTCAAAGCCTTGCTGAATAGTCCGGCCAAATACAGCGGCCTGACCGTTCAGTGGCAGCAGCAGCGCAATTTTGCTGGTGGAGGCGGGCTTAAAGCTCTGGACGTTAACCAACTGCGTTGGCAGTATTTTTGCGCCCGGGTTTTGCGGATAACGTTTCTGCCAGTCCGCAATACCGGCTTTCATCATGTCTGGATCGTTACGGTTATCGAACCAGACGCGCTGGAGATCCAACCAGCCTTGCAGCACGTTTTCATCCGCATTGATGACCAGTGCCTGTGCTTGCTCCTGGGTCATGGATGACAGCGCCTGCCAGGTGGCATCGATGTTTTTCTGCTTAGCATTCGCGGACAGCAGCGGTTCCTGAGCGATCAGGGCGCGCAGTAGTGTCAACGATGGGCGACCCTGGTTGACGTCGATTTGCGCCTGCCAGTATCTGACCTGCTGGTTTTGATCGAAATCGGCAGGAGTGAGTTTATCCAGCAGGGCCTGAGCGCCAGCGATATCTTTCTGTGCGAGCTTGATCTCGACGGCCAGCAGAGACTGCTCACGACGCTGAGTGTCGTTTAGTTTCTGCGGCAGCTGGTTGAACAGCTCGCTAGCCTGCTGGCTCTTGCCTTCTTTCAGCAGTGCACGAATGGCGAGTAATTGCCAGTTGGTCTTGCTATCATCTGAGCTTTGCTGCATTTGTTGCAGATAAAAGCCGGAATCAGCCTGCGCAGTGCCCTGCATATGGGCTGCACTCTGGTCTGGCGCCTGGGTGCCACAGCCTGCGAAAATCAGTGCTGCCAGAATGACTGGTAGCGCGCGCGCGGCTTTCAAACGAGAAAATGTTGAGGGTACCATACTGTATCCAGTGATATTTTTTTACTCAATGCTCAATATTAAATCGGCAATACGGACGACACAATGAAACAACACGAATCGGCGGATAATTCTCAAGGCCAACTCTTTATTGTACCTACTCCTATAGGAAATTTGGCTGATATTACCCAACGAGCGCTCGAAGTTTTACAAGCCGTTGATTTGATTGCCGCTGAAGACACTCGTCATACAGGATTATTGTTACAACATTTCGCGATTAACGCCCGTTTGTTCGCGTTACACGATCACAATGAGCAACAAAAAGCGGAAACGCTGGTGGCGAAGCTCAAAGAAGGGCAAAACATTGCGCTGGTTTCCGATGCCGGAACGCCGCTGATTAACGATCCTGGCTACCATCTGGTGCGCACCTGTCGCGAAGCGGGGATCCGCGTTGTTCCGCTGCCAGGTCCTTGTGCGGCGATTGCTGCCCTGAGCGCTGCTGGTTTGCCTTCAGACCGCTTTTGCTATGAAGGTTTTCTGCCTGCCAAATCGAAAGGGCGTCGTGATGCGATGAAAGCCATTGAGGCAGAGCCGCGTACGCTTATTTTTTATGAATCTACCCACCGCTTGCTGGATAGCCTGGAAGACATGGTTGCCGTCTGGGGCGAATCCCGTTACGTGGTGCTGGCGCGCGAGCTGACCAAAACCTGGGAAACCATTCACGGCGCACCGGTCGGCGAACTGCTTGCGTGGGTCAAGGAAGATGAAAACCGTCGTAAAGGTGAAATGGTGCTGATTGTCGAAGGGCATAAAGCGCAGGAAGACGATCTCCCTGCCGATGCGCTGCGTACGTTGGCTTTATTACAGGCAGAACTGCCGCTGAAAAAGGCCGCCGCGCTGGCCGCTGAAATCCACGGCGTGAAAAAGAATGCACTGTATAAGCACGCACTGGAACAGCAGGGGGAGTAGACGTGAGCACCTACCAACCGCCTTTTACCGTTACGCCATTGATCCTCAATCAAGTCATTGAGATTGGTGAGCTGATGGGGCATTGGGCGGCGATGGCGGGCAGGATATCTCCTCTTTTGCGCAAAGAGAACCGTATTCGTACTATCCAGGCTTCTTTAGCGATTGAGCATAATTCGTTGACGAAGGATCAGGTTACAGCCCTGATGGACGGTAAGCGTATTTTGGCTCCGGCTAAAGATATACAGGAAGTCAGAAATGCGATTCTGGCATATGAAAAAATGTCGGAGTGGAAAAGTGAAAAACTCTCCGATCTTTTACAGGCACATCAAGTCCTGATGATGGGGCTTGTCGATAACCCGGGCCAATTGCGATCTGGCAATGTCGGTGTTTACAGGGAAAAACAGCTGATTCATATGGCCCCGCCGGTCTCACAAGTTCTTCGCTTGATGAATGACTTACTGGACTGGTTAAAAACGACAGAACTTCACCCGCTTATCGCTGGTGCTGTATTCCATTATGAGTTCGAATTTATTCATCCTTTTGCCGACGGCAATGGACGGATGGGGCGATTGTGGCAGACATTAATCCTGAGTGAGTGGCGTTCAGAATTAGCCTGGTTGCCGGTGGAAACGCTGATCCACTACCAGCAGGATCGCTATTACCAGGTGCTAGGAGTGTGCGATCGGCAAAGCAGCTGCACGCCATTTATAGAATTTATTCTGGAAAACATTATCTCTGCTTTGCAAGAGGGATTAGGACAATCATCGACCCTGTCGGAAGAAATGTCGGAAGAAATGTCGGAAGAAATGCCGTCTGATTTACTGGATATGGAAAAGCGCATTCTACAGATTTTGTCGAACCAACCAGGCAGAACCGCCAAAAGTATTGCTGATGAGTGTGAAATCTCACCCCGAACAGTTGAACGCTATCTGAAAGCGTTGCAGCTAAAAGGTAAACTGCAACGTGTTGGTTCGACGAAAGGAGGGATGTGGCGGGTGCTGTAAATTTTATTTATCAGAGTATTGTGAGCCGTCAATCAGGCAACCCACATTGCAGTGTAGCCATAAAAATGAAGCAGGAATGGCTGTTGTAACGGTGGCCGCCAGGTATTTTTCTACCGCATCATGCTTCCCTTCACCTGCTATCAGCAACAAGATCTCTTTTGCATTCAGAATGTCCTTCAGCCCGAGCGTAATGCCGCGAGTTACAGGATTAGCGGCCGTTTTTAACATGTCATGATGGCGCGTTTTCTCATCAAGTACGCTGATATGGCAAAACGGTTCCAGTAACTCCGCGGGTTCATTCAACCCCAAATGGCCATTTTTGCCGATTCCGAGCAGACATAAATCGAGGCCGCCCCGGCTGGCAATAATCTCTGTGATGCGTTCGCATTCCTGCTCGTTAACATTTTCAGATTGAAAACCGACCAGCTGTTCTGCTCGTAAACCCAATGGTTGAACGATGTGTTGTTGCAGGAAATATTCGCACGTTGCTGGAGAGTTCAGGGGAATGCCAACCCACTCATCCAGTTTTACGAAAACTACCTGCTCAATATTGATCTGACGCTGGTTAATTTTCTCGACAAAGTAGCGATAGGTGAGAAGCGGCGTGCCTCCTGTTGCCAGACAGATGGTGGCATCAGGCTTCTTTTGAATCAGCGTAATTAACTGCTCGCTGGCGCGATCGCTCAATACGTCATAATTGTCGCAGTACTGGGTATATTGCATTTTTCGAGTCCTTTTGAAGGAGGATGTTGCAGGCCGCTTCATCCTCTTTTCGTTTAAAGAATGCCAAGTGCTGACGAGATAATTGACAGTACAAACGTTACGCCGATTAACAATACTGGATGTGCTTTTTTCACCCGCAAAAGGTAGTACATCAGCAGCGTGTAGCCCATCGGTAAAATATTCGGGAATACTTTATCGAAAAAATCCTGTTGTAACGCCACGCTGTGGGTACTGTCGATCGCGAAGGAAGTTACAACATTGATATGCACATAGGAGGCGATGAGCCCACCGATAACGGTTATCCCGAGGATCGTTGCTGAGCGGGCGATCATCTGCGAGTTTTCCCGCACTTTATCGATAGCCTTAACCCCGACCGAATAACCAACGTGCGTCCAGCCGACACGCAGAAAAAAGATCATCAAATAAACGGCGAAAAACAGAATTGGCCCCAGGATGTTCCCCTGACTGGCGAAAGAGGAGCAGATCCCCGCCATAATGGGCAGCAAGGTGAACCAGAAAATGGCATCACCGATCCCGGCGATGGGTCCGAACAACGCCACTTTCAAGCCCTTAATCGTGTCGCGATTTTCTCCCTTCTCTTCCATTGAGATTAGTAGTCCCATCAGGAAGCCAACCAGGTTTGGGTGGGTATTGATAAATTCCAAATGATCTTTCATCGCCGCGCTCAGACCGGCTTTATCATCTTTATAGATTTTTCTCAGGATCGGGAGCATCGCCCAGGTAAAACCTCCCGCCTGCATCCTCTCATAGTTAAAGCTGGCCTGAAGAAGGGATGATCGAAACCCCAGGCGAGTAATGTCTTTTTTACTGATTTCAGATCCCATTGCTGTAGTCCTCTTCTTCATTGTTCTTATTGGCGACAGGCTGAGGTTGAGCCTGCTGTTTGGCTTTCGCATTGAAAAACTCATATACGGCGAAGCCTGCGCCTAATACGGCGACGGGCAGAAGGTTATTAACCTGGATGTAGCAAACGAAAAGGAAGCCAGCAATCAGGTATGGAATGTACTGTGCTTTGAACATCACGCGGAGCAACAAACCAAAACCGACTGCGGGTAAAATGCCCCCGGCCACTTCAAATCCATGTGTTAACCAGGCGGGCATGGCTTTTACCAGTGACTGCATAGCACCTTGTGCCAGATACGTACACAGGAAGGCGATGATGGCGTAAGAAGAAGCAACAATCAGCGTTGTCAGCCAGTTCAGACGCGTAAATGCGCCTGTGTTTGCTTCTTTCGCACAATTATCGGCTTTTGCCATGAACAATGAGAAGGCTGAGTAAAAAAACAATATGACGTACTGCATCAAGAGGCTGAAAGGTAAGCCAAGACCGATAGCTGTTTTAGCATCCACACCGGTAGACCATGCGATTACCGTGGTCATTAAACCAGCCATGATTGGATTAGGTGGCTGTACACCACCTGCAGGTGTCAAACCGGCAAAAGCCAGTTCTGTCAGACCACCTGTTATCAGGCCAATATGAATATCGCCGAGAATAGCGCCGGTTAGCGTACATACAATGATTGGCCGGAATAAAAACAAGGCTTCCAGCCAAAAATCTATTCCAAGGAAGAAGACTAATGCAGCCAGGGATATACCCTGAAGTAGTGTTATTTCATGCATGTCGGATACCTCAAATAAATAAATCCTTTTATTATGAAAAATCTGATTTATTCCTTACTCAGGAATCTGTTCTTTTTGATCACCAGGGACATCCTGAATAAAAATATTAACGCCTTGTTTCTTAATAAACTGAAGATTTTCAAGATCCTGATCGTTAACATAAACTTTGCTACTGATTTGTTTTTTGCCTTCAGAAAAATGCATATTGCCTACGTTGACGTCGTTCAGCTTAATACCGCCTTCAAGCAATCTTCTTACCGTTTGTGGCGTCCGGCAAATCAGGAAGATTTTCTGATGTGGTGCGGCCTTACCGATAACGTTGATGGTTTTTTCTATGGAAAAAAAGCGGATGCCAAAACCGTAGGTTTCGGCAGTGATACCCATTAATTTTTGCTGAATCTCATCCTGAGCAACGTCATCATCAACAACGACTAACAAGTTAGCACCAATTGTTGATGTCCATGTCACGCCAACCTGCCCATGGACTAATCTGTTATCAATGCGGGTTAATAGAATATTTGGACTGCTCATATTTAAATCCTCACCATAAAAAGATTGAATGACATAGATTATTGAAATATATTATTGTTGCAGCATCAACTTCATAAATTTATTCAGCGTGATTTAAAAATCATACATCTATTTTATTTGAACAATGAGCACTACCTGATATTACGCAGATAGCACTCGTGAATAAAAATTGAAATCTAACGACGGTCACGATAATTCGCAGGTAGCCACCAATTTGTTTGCTGACCCGCATACAGTGATTTTGCTACGCACCACTTCTTTCATCGCATCCATACCGACCCGCATGTAATAGCGAGGATCGTTGCCCTGCGGATTCTCCGCAAACCACGCCTTGACCGCATCGGCAAAAGCGATTTTCAGTTCAGTAGCGACGTTAACTTTGCACACGCCAAGCTCGATCGTGCGGCGAACGTATTCGTCAGGAACATCGCTTGCGCCATGTAGAACCAGGGGAACGTCGACGACCTCACGAATTTCACCCAGTCGTTGGAAATCGATTTTGGGCGTTTTGGTATATAAACCGTGTGCTGTGCCGATGGCAACAGCAAGGCTATCTACGCCAGTACGCTCAACAAACCGTTTAGCTTCTTGTGGATCGGTGAGGAAGGCGCTTTCTGCATCCACGCTCATATCATCTTCTACGCCACCGAGGCGACCCAGCTCAGCTTCCACACTGCAATCTTTGGCATGGCAAAAATCCACAACGGATTTCACCAGCTTCACGTTTTCTTCAAACGGAAAGTGGCTGCCGTCGATCATTGCGCTGCGTACTCCTGCATTCACTTTACGACGGATATCGTCCAGCGACTCATGGTGATCGAGGTGCAGCGCCAGCGGTATACCGTAGCTGGTGGAATAAGCGCTGCACAGCGCGTAGATCTCTTCCAGCGCGATATGCTTAAAGGTGCCCGGTGTTCCGGCAAGGATCACCGGCGATTGCATTTCATAGCACACCTCAAGGATCGCCTGGATCGTCTCGGCGTTATGAATGTTAAAGGCGGGTACGGCATAACCCTTTTTTTGGGCATCCAGCAGGAGGTATTTCGTGGAAATAATGCTCATAAAACGATCCTTTTAGGCGTTCCAGGGATGAATAACAACGCCCTGTACAACGCGGTTCACAGTGCCGCTGGCAGAAGGCGTATCCGGTGTATTGCCGATATTGATGGATTGCGTCAAAGCAAAGACCTGGGCGTAGATCAGGAAGCAGAATGCCAATTCCATATCGATGAAAGAGCGTGCTGGTGGCAGCAGAATATGTGGGCCAGCTTCAATCGCCTCATGGGTTTGTGCGGCAATCGCGACAACCCGCAATGCCTGCCGATCGCGGCGTAACTCTGCCAGCAGATCGAGATCGTATTGACGTGTATAGGGATGGCTGGAAACAAAGACCACTACCAGCGTTTCGTTATCAACCAGCGACTTTGGACCGTGACGAAAGCCTGTAGGGGAGTCATAGAATGCGGCCAGTTTGCCTGCTGTCAGTTCCAGGACTTTCAGTGCCGATTCCCGCGCTGCTCCCTGTAATCCACCGCTACCGAGGTAAACGATCCGTTTCCAGGGTTCATTGCCAAATACGCCGTCGCTGAAATCACCCAGTGAAGTCAGAATCGCCTGGCACCGATCGGCCACGTCGCGGAAGGTCTGACTGTTGATTTTTTCCGGGGCGAATACTGCCAGGCAGCTGGCCATCATGGTGGTAATGCTGCTGGTCATGGCGAAACCACGGTCATGTGTCTCTGCGGGCATCAACAGAGCAAAGGCATTGTCGCTTGCGACTGCATTTTGATAGAGGCTACCTGCTTCGTTGCAGGTGATTGGCAGGTGATAGCACTCAGGTACAAACTGATTAGCCAGTTCCACTGCCGCAACACTTTCAGGGCTGTTTCCTGAGCGAGCGAAAGAAATGAGCAGCAGCGGATGTGCGGGATTCAGGTAATCCATCGGATTAGTGACCAGATCGGTGGTTGGCACAGCGCTGATGTTTTTACCGGTATAGCTTGCCAGCCAGGGGGCGATGATGTCGCCAATGAATGCTGATGTTCCGGCCCCAGTCAGTATGATCCGCAGATCGTTTTTGCGCAGTAATGGTGCGAGAAAGCTGTCAATGGCAGAGCGAATGTTGTCGATATTCGTAAGGGAACGGATCCAACTGGCAGGTTGTTGACGGATCTCTTCTTCGGTCCAGGTGCCCGTTACCGCGGTAACAGGGGTATAGGTTTCTGGCATAACTTAAGTCCTTAGTCTTGTAAATTCCACATAAGACGCTGGCAAGAATGTCGCTATCTTTCGTTTCGTTTCACTTGTTCATCTTGTCGATTGATTAAAATCTATATGAAAGAAATCGAAAGAGCAATGATCCAAAATGAAATAAAACGAAATTTGTGATCGTGAGAACGAAAGGGATGATTATCTTATTGATCTATAAGAAGTACGCTTGTTGTATGATGGTTAGGTATTTACTCAAGCGAAAGGAAAAGAAAGGCCTTGCGATCGAAGACCGCAGGCCAACACGAGAGAAAATGAAAGGTCAAAGGGGGAGAGCCTGACCCTGAATCCAGATCTGTTGTAAATGCAGCCCGCTATTAAGCGCGATCGCGTCGGCACGTTTTCCCACTGCTAACGATCCCAGGTGGCGATCGATACCCAACAGACGTGCGGGGTGGAGAGAGGCCATATGAATTGCCTCTTCTGCCGTTATCCCGGTGAGCTCGACCATATTACGTACGGCGGCATCAACCGAGAGCGTGCTACCAGCCAGACCACCGGAAGCGGTACGCACAATACCACTGTGCATTTCCACTTCCTCACCGCAGAGCGTATAGCGCCCGTCTGGCATTCCTGCAGCCTGCATGGCATCGGTGATCAGCACCAGCCTGTCTTTGGCGCAACAGCAGCAGAGCTTCATGGCCGCTGGGTGGACATGGTGTCCGTCAGCGATAAGTTCCAGCCAGGCGCGAGGGTTGGTTAACCCTGCGCCAACCATTCCTGGCTCCCGATGATGTAAGCCGGTCATACCGTTATAGCAGTGCACCAGTCCGTCAGCACCGGCGTCAAAGGCCGCGCGGGTTTGTTCCCAGGTAGCAGCGCTGTGTCCCAGCATCACCCGTACGTTGCGCTGCTTCAGATGTTCGATGGCCTGTAATGCACCGGGTTTTTCTGGTGCCAGCGCAACGACGCGCAATGTTTGCTGGGAAATCGAAATCAGTTCATCCAGTTCACTGAGTTCCAGTTCTCTGAAAAGCTCAGGCGGGTGCGCCCCTTTGTTCTGCGGCGTAAAGTACGGGCCTTCAAGATAACTGCCCAGCACCTGTGCGCCGGGCCCTCCGGAATGGTAACGATGGGCGATACGCTCAAGCGCCTTGCGAATATCTGGTAGTGGAGCGGTGACGGTAGTGGGTAGCCAGTTGGCTACCCCTTCACGTGCTTTGTGCATCGCCAGTTTGTCGAGCGTATCCGGTGCTTCATCCATCACATCGACGCCCGCACCGCCGTGCACGTGGATATCAATGTAAGCCGGACAAAGCAGCTCTGCATCGTGGACCATAACGCCAGAGGGGATTGGCTCTATTTCTGCAATGATGCCGTCTTCAATGTGTATTTGATGATCGTCCAGCCAGCCCCGTTCGGTCAGTAGACGTCTGGCGCGAAGTAGCTGTCTCATATCCCTTCCTCAACGGGCTTTTCCTCACGACAGCGTCCCAGTTCGTCCACCAGGCTAGTTAAACCACGATGCCCGCACTCCAGCGCCTGCAAGCGAAATGCTTCGCTGGTCAGGCCATCGCGCTCCAGCACCATTTCCAGCAGTAGTTGCAGATTAGTGCCAGTGATCACCTCGGTGCCTTGCCTTTGCATGGCCAGGGTGGAAGCGACGCGAAATGGTGTCCCGCCTAACAGGTCTGTCAGAAACACGATGTCTTGCTGCGCATCCAGTTCACTCACCGCCTGTTCAAGCTGCGATGTGAGTAAGGCGGTGGTTGAGGTTTCCGGAAAGTCGATGGCGATGAACTGTGATTGTTCACCCAGAATCTGTTTCATCGCTTTTTCCATTCCGCTGGCAAACCCGCCATGACCCGTCAAAATAATACCTAACATCTACAACCCCTTATGTTTACAGGAAGTGACAGAACTTACCTACGACGCCGAGCACCACGGTAATGGCGATAAGGCGCAGAGGACTCCAGCCACGGCGGACCAGCCAGAACATGGTTAATGTGTAGACCAGCGGTAAAAAAGCAGGCATCAGCTTGTCTATCACATCTGTTTGCAGTTTCACTACTGCATCGCCAGCAGTGATTTCCAGCGTAGTGCTCAGGCGAACATAGGTCGCTACCAGCGCGCCGATCACCGTCATCCCAACGATGGATGCCGCATGTCCAACCTTTTTGGTGTTAGCTTTAATCAGCGGGATGGCAGCAACGCCCATTCGATAAGCATAGTGTGCCAGCCCAAAGCGCAGACCAAGATGAACCACGTTGAACATAACAATAAAGACAACAGCGCCAAGAATAGAGCCCTGCAGCGCCAGACTGGCTCCGATACCGCCGCAAATAGGCAGTAACGTTAACCAGAACATGGCATCACCGATACCGCCAAGTGGCGCACCCACGGCAATCTTGGTGCTTTGAATACTGTTCACATCCTGCTTGGAGCGTTCCATCGCCAGGATAATCCCGATAACAAACGTGACCAGGAATGGGTGCGTGTTGAAGAAGCCCATATGGCCTTTCATCGAACGCGCCAGATCGCGCTTATTGGTGTGGATCTTTTTCAGGGCAGGTAACAGGCCGTACAGCCATCCTGATGCCTGCATACGTTCGTAGTTAAAAGAGGCCTGCAACAGCATTGAACGCCAGGCAACACGGTTGATATCTTTTTTCGTCAGCTCGGCACCGATATTCTGGTCTTCGTAGACGTTTTCATTGGTGCCGGACAGCAGCGTTTCTTCGGTTTCGGAAACGTTCGGCAGAGCCGTTTGATTAGATGCCATCTTCGAATTCCTCTTTTTGTGCTGCGGGAGCTGTAGGTTCAGGTGATTTACGCAGAAAATCGATCAGCGCCATTGCCAGTGCTGCGGCGGCGATTGCCAGCACAGGGAGTTTGAGCCAGGCTGCGGCGACAAAACCCAGGATGAAGTAGGGGATATAGACGTTTTTCATCATGATTTTCAGCAGTACGGCGAAGCCGATAGCTGGCATGATGCCGCCTGCCACGCCGAGGCCGTCAATCAGACGCGTCGGCAGAACATCTATCGCGGTTTTGGCATGTTCCGCGCCAAAGTAAATTGGCAGGAACGCGCATAAAAAGTAGAAGGTCCCCAGCGCGAGCAACGCCAGATAGTTGACCCGCTCAATCCCGGCTGTATCGGCATTCGCTGCCATGCGATCGCAGCGAGCCATCACCCCGGACATCACAGAGAACAGGAAGGTAATCCCCATCTGTACTGCTACGGCGAACGGTACCGCCACACCTACGGCAACTTCAGGTTTCACTCCGGTCGTTATGGCAAACGTGGTTCCCACGATAGTGCCGATAATCACGTTTGGCGGCTGAGCTCCTGCCAGTGGGGCCAGACCCATCCACACCAGTTCCAGCGTACCACCTGTTAAAATACCAGTATGCAGATCGCCCAGAATCAGGCCGACCAGCGGCCCGAGAACAACCGGGCGGTGCATGTGCGTTAACCCGTTGAACATATCCAGGCCTGCAATAAAGGCGAGAATACCCAACGCAAAAGCCTGCAACAGACTGATTTCCATTGTGAATCCCTCAGAGAAGTTTATAGAGGTCCTGGGCGGGTTCTGTTGGAACGCCCTGAACGAAGCATTCCACTCCAGCGGCTTTGAGCCCGTTGAACGCCGTAATATCGGCAGCGTCTACAGAAACCGTTTTGGCGATTTGTTGTTTGCCGTTGGCGTAGTGCATATTGCCAACGTTGATACGGTTAACAGGAACACCGCCTTCGACCAGACGGAAGAAATCCGCAGGCGATTTGCAGACCAGCAGAATTTTCTGGCGATCGGCGGCACGGTGAATATTGTCGATCACTTTTTGTAGTGACCAGAAGCGTACGGCGATCCCTTCTGCCAGTACCATTTCCATCAGGTTTTGCTGCACTGGATCTTCAGCCACCTCATCATTAGCGACCAGCACCAGGTTTGCCCCCGCAAACCCAACCCATTGCACACCAACCTGACCGTGAATCAGACGTTCATCAATGCGACTTAATACAATGTTTGGCATGGTATTTTTCTCTTTTTTGTTATGCGTTACGAGCTGGAGCACCCAGGCAGGCGCAGTGATATTGCTGCAGTATGTCCTGAATATGGTTAATGATGAGTTCTCGCGGCGTGGCGCTGAGATCTCCCTCGCGCACTTTTACGTACTGCAAGGGTAAATACTGGCTAATCAGCGGCAGTGGAATGGTGTCATCCGCCAGGTTACGTACCAGACGTTCGAATGCCTCATCAATCTGGCTGTCCGGCCAGTAGTAACGAACCCGATCGGAGTAGCTGTATCCGCGAGCCAGACGGCGTGCGTTGCCATCACCGTGATAGTGGCTCTGCCAGTACTCTGGTCGATCAAGCATTACGCTTTCCAGCACATGTCGCAGGCCTGAACAAGCTTTTGCAGGCAGTAATTCTTCTTCAATGGCGGCTAATGAAAACAGCGCTTCGCGCAGAGCGAAGGTCAGCGCAGGTCCCACTTTCAGAATAGCGAAGTGGTCTATCACCAGTTGACGCAAGGACTGTGGCGTTTGGTAATCGGTAGAGTGCGCTTCAAACACGAGTGTGTCGTAGTCTTCCACCATTTTGCTGAGTGCCACAGCTTTCTGTGGTTGATAATCAATGATGTGTGTGTGGTCGAATTCAACGCCAGGTTGCACCACCAGGGCGATAATACGCGGCCAGATACCTTCCAGACCGTGCTTTTCAAAGGCGTGATAGTGAGCCTGAAGCGTTGCGCGTGCGGCATAGGGCGTTGTTACCGCCAGGTCGGTTAACGTTTCGTGAGCGCCACCTGGAACCGGCACTTCTGTGCCAATCACATAGACCAGGTCAGACTCGCCAAAATGTGCCATACAGGTTTCTTCGGCGACTTTTGCCAGGCGTGCGGCGCGCTCAGCGACAATTTCATCCGTCAGTGGAACCGGGTCGTTAGCACAAGACATGCTGCAATCGAGGTGGATTTTTTTAAAGCCTGCGGCGACATAGCTCTTGATCAGATCGTCTGCATTGGCCATTGCCTGTTCCGCAGGCAGATTTTGCCAACGGTTTGGCCCGAGATGGTCTCCGCCGAGAATCAGCATATCCTGAGAAAAATCAAGCGAGTCGGCTAAACGGCAGACAAAACTGCGAAAATCGGCTGGTGTCATACCCGTATAGCCGCCAAACTGGTCAACCTGATTAGAGGTTGCTTCGATCAACAGCGGTGTATGGTTTGCATGGGCGTAGCGTATTGCGGCTTCCAATACGATTGGATGCGCGGAACAAACGGCATAAATCCCGTTTGCCTTCCCCCGTTTATGCTGCTCGACCATTTTAGTTAGATGTTTCACTTTCCTCTCCAGGTCAGATTACTGCGACATCAATCTTTCGTTTTGTTTCATTTAATACTGCATCATGGTGTTATAAAAATAAAACGAAAGATAATGGTTTTCCGATCTGTTTCACAAAAGAAACACAATGAAAGGTTTCAGCGTAAGTTCGTCCGGCTCTTCCCTGCTTGCGGGGCTTGCATTCGCGCAAAAGAAAGGCGTTAATAGACAAAACGAAATAAAACGAAAGGTTTAACTAAAGGATTTCTTATGAGTAACACCGAGTCCTCTGCAGACAAGCGCGTTATTGGCACCAGCGAAAGACGTGAGCAGATCATCCAGCGGTTACGGCAGCAGGGAAGCGTTCAGGTTAACGATCTTTCCTTATTTTTTGGCGTCTCCACGGTCACTATTCGCAACGACCTCGCCTTTCTGGAAAAGCAGGGGATTGCGGTACGTGCCTATGGCGGAGCGCTAATATGCGAGAGCAATGCGCCTGTTGTGGAGCCTTCTGTAGAAGATAAGAGTTCACTTAATACGGCAGTAAAACGCAGTATTGCCAGAGCCGCCGCAGAGTTAATTCAACCGGGACACCGCGTGATCCTTGACTCCGGCACCACGACCTATGAAATTGCCCGCCTGATGCGCCAGCATACTAATGTCATTGCTATGACCAACGGTATGAATGTCGCCAATGCGTTATTGGAAGCCGAAGGGGTTGAGCTGCTGATGACCGGCGGTCATTTGCGTCGTCAGTCACAATCGTTTTATGGCGATCAGGCTGAGCAGTCGCTACAAAATTATCACTTCGACATGCTGTTTCTTGGCGTTGATGCTATCGATTTAGAGCGTGGTGTTAGCACGCACAACGAAGATGAGGCGCGTCTCAACCGCCGGATGTGTGAAGTGGCTGAACGTATCATTGTCGTTACCGACTCGACGAAGTTTAACCGCTCCAGCCTGCATAAGATCATTGATACCCAGAGGATCCATACCATCATTGTTGATGAAGGCATCCCAGAGGAGAGCTTGCAGGAACTACGCCGCAGCGGTGTTGAAGTGATCATTGTTGAGTAGTCCCGCTCTAAAATTCAAAAATGTGATCCCTTTCAATTAAACAAAAACAAACCATAAGCGAGCTTTTTTAGTAGCTCGCTTTCGTTTTTTCGCATGCTTCCCGCCTCTTTCTCGCATCTTACCCATTTTGAGTCTTTTCATTTTTTCGGTTTTCTTCGTTTCGATTTGCTAAAACGAAAGAAAATAGTCAATTTTTGTTAAATTCAACGCTGGGCCAGTGCGCACAAATTCACCTTATTGCTTCTGATGTAATATATTCAAAAGAAAACGAAAGTGCTAAAGCGCTAAAACAAAACAACATGAATATTTGATGGAGCAATAGAAATGCTGGATAACTTAAGACGTCGCGAGCAAATAATTGATCTGCTATGCGATCAGGGTAGCGTTCGTGTCGAGCCACTGAGCGTCCATTTTGGTGTGTCATCGGTTACGATCCGCAACGACTTACGTTATCTGGAACAGAAGGGATGTGTCATGCGCTCCTACGGCGGGGCGGTTCTCAATCAGCACTTTGCCCTTGACCGGCCTTTGCAGGATAAGGACCGGCTGAATCGCGATGTGAAAACGCGTATTGCCGAAAAAGCGGCCAGCTTTGTGAAAGATGGTGACACGTTAATCCTCGATTCCGGTTCGACCACCACGCTCATTCCTCCTATGTTAAAAAATCGCCGCGATCTGGTGGTGATGACCAATGCGCTCAACATTGCATGGGAACTGGCGAATTTTGAGCGCGTAGACGTCATGATTCTGGGAGGGAATGTCAGGCAAAGCGTCTATTCATTGTATGGCCCTTCAGCAGAACACCAGCTTAGACAATACCGGTTTGATAAGCTTTTCTTAGGCGTTGACGGATTCTGCCTGGAAGCGGGTATTACCACGCCACATCCGGGAGAAGCACATCTGAATCAGGTAATGTGTGAAGTTGCGCAGGAGGTCACGGTGGTCGCTGACTCCAGCAAGTTTGGCCGCAAAAGTTTCTGTATGATTAGCGAAATCAGCGGGATTGACCGGGTGATTACCGACAGCGGGATCCCAGAAAATTATCACCGGACGTTAATCCAGCTTGGGGTGGATGTGGTGATTGCGGATGAATAACTGAAATTGCTGGCGAGATTCCCCCGCCAGCAGTTTTTTAGTGGGTCTGCGTACCCTGTTCAACCAGCAGCAATGCGGCACCGCGAACCCCGCTGGATGCGCCATGGATGGCCGGGAATACGCGGGCAGGTTCTAATCCCGGGAACAAATAACGTGACATGGCCTGCGGCAGCAACGTATAAATTTCTTCGATGTTGGAAATCCCACCGCCGAGAACAAAAGCATCGACATCCAGAATCAACTGCAATTGCGCCAGCGTACAACCCAACATATCAATCCATGCTTCTATGGTAGTAACGGCGCTGGCATTGCCATGACGATAATGCTCCAGCAGGGTCTCCATTTTGAGTTGTTCTCCGCTGAAGTGTTTGTGGAGCCACAGTAAACCGGGGCCGGATTGATAGCGTTCCAGACACCCTTGTAAGCCACAACCGCACTTCAGTTCCGGTAAATGATAACGACGCATAAACGTTGCCGGAAGCGGTAAATGGCCAAACTCACTGGCCATTCGGTTGCGACCCCTATACAGCTGACCGTCAATGACTAACCCTCCACCCATGCCGGTGCCAATAATGGCACCAAAAATTCTGGAGAACTGGCGAGCCTGCTGGGTATGGGCTTCCGAGAGCGCAAAGCAGCAGCAGTCATTGTCCAGCTCAACCGAACGATTGAGGCGGTTAGCTAAATCGTTCATCACCTGGCGTCCGGTCAGGCAGGGCACGTTAGATGACAGTAGTTTTCCGGTATGTCTGTCCATAAGACCGGGCATGCCGATGCCAATTTTTCCTTGCGTTCCTGTCGCCCAGTCGGCGGTATCAATAAGTGAAGTAAAGGTCGAAAGAAAGAGTTCATAATCCTGAACTGGCGTGGCAACGCGCTTACGCCAGCAAACCTGCATTTCCTTATCAAAAGCGACAATTTCAGTTTTGGTTCCACCAATATCAACACCGTAAAACATGCCTCATCTCCTCCGGCTTCACAGCGTAACCAGACTGTTTTCCTTGCGAGCGCGTTCTGCGGCAAAGACCATTAAGTGACTTTCCAGTGACTCATCCGGGCCAGAAAGGATCATATTTTGATCGTTGGCCATCACTGCATGGATAAAGCGATCCATCAGGTAGTAATCGCCACCACCATGTCCCCCCATCTGTGTTTGTGTTCCAGCGGCGATCTCCTCGATCTGATGCACTGTTTCTTTGTCTGTCAGGAAATCAAACACCCGGATCTGCTCGCCATCACCTTCCAGATAACCTCTGGTGCCAAACAGGCGCGTTTTTCGATCTTCCATTTTGGTAAATGCGGTCATGGTAAAGGTCACCGTCTGCTGGTGGGCAAAACGTAAGTTAACAACCTGATGATCCACCACATCATTATCACAACGATAAACGCAGCGACCATAAGGCCCATCGCGCAGCGCCTGGCGGACATTTTCTTCGCTGGGATCTGCAGTCAGCACCCGACGGAAGTGAGGAGTGCATTTGTGGTTTTCACCCAGATAAATTTTGCAGGCAGACCAGGGGCAGGTTGCTTCAACCTGACAATCAAGGCAGCGGTCGGCGGCGCCAGCAGGCTGATTCTCTTTCACAAAGTGGCTCAGGCTGCCAAATGATCCTACGTCCTTGCAGTTGTCGCCCATGATGTAGCGGATCCAGTCCAAATCATGACAGGATTTCTGCAATAACATAAATGACGATTCTGCTTCATTGCGCCAGTTACCACGTACAAACGAGTGCGCCTGATGCCAGTAACCTACGGGTTCGAGATGCTGCATGCTGACAATATCGCCAATTACGCCATCATCAAGCAGTGATTTCAGCTTTTGCGTATAGCGGGTGTACCGCAGGACGTGCGCGACGGCCAGTAATACGTTGTTGCGTTTAACCGCATCAATAATGATCCGGCAATCTTCTGGCGTAGGGGCGAGCGGTTTTTCCAGCAGAATGTGATAGCCGAGATTGGCAAACGCCACGGCAGGATCTTTGTGCATATTATCCTGCGTGCAAATAAGTACTACGTCGGCCATTTTGGGTTGGGCCGCAGCCTCTTGCCAGTCGCAAAATACGTTATTTGGGGCAATCTTATGCTGTGCGACAAACTGCTGGCGATACGCCTCTCTGGGCTCAGCAACGCCTACTACCTGCATTCTGTCTGGATGTTCAAGCGCATAGCGAGCATATATTTCTCCGCGCGCACCAGCTCCTACCACTAATACGGTCACTTTATTCGCACACATATAAACCTCTCATTTTTCACTTAGCCTGAATAACGGTCAGGCCAAATTTTCTTCATGTTTTTTATCAAACAAAAAGGCGGCTTCCAGATTAAATTTCACTTTGATAGATTCGCCGGGAAGAGGGGCCCAGTCGGGTGAGGAGTTAATACGTAAGATCATATGTTGCTCACCAATATCAAAATGCAGAAGGTCTTCGTTGCCCATCCTTTCTACGTTGGTAATGTGCGCATCGAACGCAGAGACGTCATGCTGCGAGGCTAACTGAATGGCCTCTGACCGGATGCCGAACCAGACGCTGGAGTGCGGATATTGCTCCAGTAGGTTACTCAAGCGTGTATTTAATGGCAGGATTAAATTATCAGCCAGGCGCAGACCACGAGTACCGGGTTCAATATCAAGCAGCATAATATTCATTGCCGGATTACCAATAAAACCAGCAACAAATTTATTCCTGGGGTGATGGTAGATATTTCCTGGGGTATCCACCTGCATAATACGACCGCCATTAAGAACGCAAATCCTGTCTCCCATCGTCATCGCTTCAATCTGATCGTGCGTGACGTACACCATGGTTGCGCTCACGCCTTCGTGACGCAGTTGTCGATGCAGTTCTGTCAGCCGCACGCGCATTGAAACACGCAGCTTTGCATCCAGGTTGGAAAGCGGCTCATCAAACAAAAAAACGTCTGGCTTACGCACGATGGCCCTGCCAACGGCAACGCGCTGACATTGACCGCCCGAAAGTTGGCCGGGCTTTTTATCGAGTAATGTCTCTATTTCCAGCTTGTGTGCAGCTTCCCGTACGCGGATATCAATCTCTTCTTTGCTCATTTTCCCTAACAGACTGAATGCCATATTTTTATAAATCGTCATGTGGGGATAGAGGGCATAATTCTGGAAGACCATGGCAACGCCTCGCTCCTTTGGTAGCAGGTCGTTGACGCACTTCTCTCCGATTGCGATATGACCATGAGTGATATCTTCCAGACCTGCAATCATGCGCAGCAGCGTTGATTTGGCGCAGCCTGATGGCCCGACAAACACCATGAATTCGCCATCGTGGATTTCAAGATCAACGCCATGGATCGCCTGGAAGCCATTGGGATAGACTTTGCTTACTGCCTGTAATTGAATACCTGACATAACACTGCCCCTTATCCTTTAATTCCGGCACCAGCGATGCCGCGAATAAAATAGCGCTGGAAGAAGATATAAAGTAACAACATCGGGATAATCGCCAGCAATGCGCCCGCCATTAACATCGGATATTCCACGCCTGAGCGTCCGGAAAGTGAGGCTAACCCCACCGGTAATGTCATTTTATCCATGGAGGTGTTGACGATCAGCGGCCACATTAAGTTATTCCAGCTCCACAATCCGTTAATAATGACGCAGGCAATCAGCCCTGGTTTAATTAATGGCAGCATAATTTTGAAGAAAATAGTCAGATGGTTATACCCATCCATAATGGCTGCCTCTTCCAGTTCTTTAGGTACTGACAGAAAAAACTGACGCAATAAAAAGGCGCTATATATGCTGAATAAACCCGGTAGCACCAGTCCAGGAATTGAGTTCAGCAAACCGATTTTTTCAACGGTTAAAAACTGTGGGATTAAAAAGATCTGACCGGGCACCATCAGAATTGAAATACACAGCATAAACAGGACATCTCGCCCTTTAAAACGCAGTCGGGAGAAACCGTACGCTGCCATTGCCGCAATCAGCGTCTGCAAAATGACGATGACCAACGTGGAGACGATCGAGTTAAAGTAAAAGCTGCCAAAAGGCATTTCATGCAAGATTTTACCGTAAGCCTGAAACCCTGGGTTGGCAGGTAGCAGGATCGGCGGAAAGGCGATGCTTTCTGCCTGGGTTTTAAAAGAGGTGATGATCATCCAGATGAAGGGAACCACAGTTACCAGCGTCGCGAGGATCATCAAGCCGTAAATTAGCCATTTTTCACGTTTAGTCATGAACATCGTGGTTGCCTCACTGTGCTTTAAGTCGTTTACCAATCCATATTTGCAGCAGCGTCAGGACCATCGTGATAACGAAAATCACCACGGCGATCGCTGAGGCATACCCTTTTTCATGGTAGATAAAGGCGTATTTATAGAAGAGATAGGCGATAGTCATCGTCTGATCGTCCACCATGGATGAACTGCCAAACAGCAGATAAACCACATCGAAAATTTGCAGCGTTTCGATAAAAGAGATCACCAGTACGAAAAACAACGTGGGGATCATTAGCGGTAAGGTAATAGACCAGAATCCACGAAATTTGCTGATGCCATCCAGCGACATCGCTTCATAAATTTGTTTGGGGATCCCCTGCAATCCAGCGAGCAGAATGATCATCTTCAGCGCAATAGCCGACCAGATGATAACCAACGAGGCGCTCAGGCGGACGACATCGGGATCGGATAACCAACCGATGGCCGGAAGATCGAAAAAGGCCAGGATCTGATTAATTAAGCCGAAGTTTCGGTTCATCAACCACTGCCAGACCATAGCAATGGCCGCAGGCATAGTGACAGCGGGCAGAAATAACAGCGTGCGAAACAACCACTGACCGCGAATCGCCTGATTCAGGCCAATTGCGAGCAGTAATGACAAAACGGTGATTATTGGTACGCAAATAAAAACATAGGCTAAGGTGTTATATATTGCTGAACGAAACTCATCATCGCTGAATAAATTAATATAGTTATCTAAGCTGATCGTCGTCCAGATCTGAAACTCTCCCAGGTCAGTGAAACTATAAAAAACGTTCTGGAAGAATGGAGTAAAGTAAAAAACAATTAACCCCGCCAGTAACGGCATAATCATTATCCATCCCCAGAAGCGTTCTTCTTTTTCCAGCTTGGTCAGGGATTTTTTTTGCACTTCTCTGGCCGGTAATTGTGGGGATGCAGCTTCATCTGAATAGCTCATACAGACTCCGGGGTGCTCACTGTGCAACCAAAGTATATTGCGCGGGCGAAAGCGAGAGGGAGCATGGCTCCCTCAGGATTATTTCTGCATTTCTCGTTCAACGCGTTTAGCAACACCAGGCATGACTTTCTCTGGGTCAGTACCCGTCCACACTTTTTCAAGCCATCATTCAGAATGCTGTTCCACTTAGCGGTATTGGAGCCCGCGGTTGGATATTTATGTGAGAAAGCCAACGAATCGATATAGGCTGAAACATCAATATCCTTAAAGCCTTCAGCCCACTCTTTGGCCACTTTTTGGTTAGCGGGGATCACGACTTTTCCCGTAGCCAGAGTCTGCTGCGCATGCTCAGAACTCATGAACTCAATGAACTTCCACGCCGCATCTTTATGCTGACTTTTGGCTGACATAGCAAATGCAAGACTATGGGATACACCTGCCTGCTCTGCCATTTTTGGCATTGGCACTACGCCGATGTGATCTTTAATCAACTCGTTTTGAGAGAAGGGTAATGCCCACCATGAGCCTGCGTAGACCATGGCTACCCGGTTTGACTGGAAGACGTCTGAGGCTTCCATCTCGCCTGGCGGTTGGATTAGTCCCGCGTTCAGCATGCCTTGAACATCGCGATAGACGGCGATAGCTTTGTCATTGGCAACATCCGTTTTGCCCTCAGGTAGTACAATCTTATCCCCGGCCTGTAATAGCAGGTTAAAGTAACTATCCTGTCCGCTGCTGAATTCCATTGCCAGTGGATAAGACTGTTTATCCAGCCCTTTACGTAACTGATCTGATTTTTGTTTTAGATCGTTCCACGTCCAGTTTTTATCGGGATAACTCACACCAGCCTGATCGAACATTTTTTTGTTGTACCAGACGGCAATTGCATCAATATCCCTTGGGATGGCATATTGTTGCGACTGGTATTGGTAGGCATCGACTGAGCTTTTAACAAAATCATCCAGTTTCGGCGCTGATTTATCTTTCAGATAACTACTTAGTGGTTCCAGCATGCCATTTTTCACATATTGCTGGAAATTAGGCATGTTCATCCAGAATACATCCGGTGCTACATTTCCACCGACTGCTGAACTGAGTTTGATAAAATACTGGTCATAAGGAGTTAGTTCAATTTCGACCTTAATTCCGGGGTTGTCTTTTTCAAATTCATTAACGAGCTGTTGTTCGCCAGGGAGTTGATTGCGGTCCCATAACGTGTAGCGTAATTTAACAGGCTTTGCGTCCGACTGGCCTTCAGCACTCGCGAAGACAGGAGTTGCCAGTAAACAGGAAATAAGACAAGCCAATGCGACATTATTTTTATTCAGGGTATACATAACTTCCCTCTTTATTCAGGTCAGAATGCTTATGAGGTAAATTACAGGAGCCTATGAATAATCTGTTTTACACCGGAGAAAGTCAAAGCAGTAAAAAAGAGGGGATTATCGCATTAAAACAAGGTCGTCTTTCGGTAGGTTTCTCTTTTATCAAAACGAAAATATAACGTAAAACAATGGTGGTATTATTTCTTTTAATTTCATGTCGTTAGGTTCATTTGGTAGGTTTGAATCGAAAAAAATAGATGTTTAAAAAAACCTCTTAAAATGCGAACGTTATCACTTTATTTGTTGAAGCATCGACATCAAAAACGGGGACAAATCCCCGTTTTTTCGTTGGCTTTCGTTTCGATAATCAGGTCACTGGCGCCGGGTTAAACACCGCCAGCTGGTTATGCAGTCCCCACTGATCTGAGAAGGTTTTCTTACGTCCGCTGGCGACGTCGAGAATAAACTCGAACAGTTTCAGACCCACGTCTTCAATGGTTTCTTCTCCGGTAGCGATGGTACCGGCGTTGATGTCCATCAGGTCAAACCAACGATTGGCCAGCTCGGTGCGTGTCGCCATTTTAATCACCGGCACGGCCATCAGGCCATACGGCGTACCGCGACCGGTGGTAAAGACTTGTATTGTGATCCCGGAAGCAACCTGTTGCGTACCGCAGACAAAATCGCTGGCGGGGGTGGCAGCGTAAATCAGGCCACGTTTGGTTGGACGCTGGCCCGGCGACAAGACTTCGACAATCGCGCTCTTGCCCGACTTCGCAATAGAACCCAGCGCTTTTTCCACCACGTTTGCCAGACCGCCTTTCTTGTTGCCCGGTGATGGGTTGGCGCTCCGGTCAGTCTTGCCCATATCCAGGTAGTTATCGTACCAGGCCATCTCTTCGAGCAGGCGTTTACCCACCTCTTCGTTAATCGCGCGCGGGGTCAGAAGGTGGATGGCATCGCGCACTTCAGTTACTTCGGAGAACATCACTGTCGCGCCGCAGCGTACTAACAGGTCGGAGGCATAACCTACCGCTGGGTTGGCCGTCACGCCGGAAAACGCATCGCTGCCGCCGCACTGCATGCCGACCACCAGTTCTGATGCCGGGCAGGTTTCACGCTGGCGCTGATTGAGCTTTGCCAGATGGCGTTCGGCCACTTGCAAAATATCGGCAACCATCGATTGAAAGCCGACGTGTTTTTCATCCTGCAGGCTGACGATGCTGGCGCTGTCGACCGGAATGCTTTTTACATCGTGCGTACCTTCCAGCAGGCGCTCTGGCTGCAGTTTTTCACAGCCGAGGCCAATGACCATTACCTCACCGCCAAAGTTAGGGTTCAGCGCAATATTATGAATAGTTCGAATGGGCACGATGGCGGCTGGAGCGTTAATCGCCACGCCGCAACCGTACAGATGATTGAGCCCCACCACACCGTCAACATTCGGGTATTTGGGCAGCAGATCGCATTCAATGATTTTCACCACATAGTCCACCACGCCCGCCACGCAGTGCACGCTGGTGGAGATGCCGAGCAGATTCTTGGTGCCAACGCTACCGTCAGCATTGCGGTAACCTTCGAAGGTATAACCCTCGAGAGGCGGCAGCGGCTCAGGCACTTTAGTTGCCAGCGGCAGCGTCTCCAGCGGCGGAGCCTTGGGCAGCTCAACCATTGATTCATCAATCCAACTGCCGCGGGGGATGTCGCGAACGGCATAGCCTATCACTTCGCCATAACGCACGATTTCACCATGAACAGGAATATCCACGAGCGCCACTTTATGACCCTGGGGAATATGTTCAATGAGTTCCAGTCCGTCCGGAAAACGCGTTCCGGCTTTCAGACCATTGTCATTGACAATTATCGCCACATTATCTGTTTCGTGAACTTTAATATAAAACGCCGTTGGCGATTCTTGTCTAATTTCGATGTCGGCCATTGTCCAGTATTCTCCAACAAGTGGTGATAATAGTGTGGATATTTATATTTTGAATCTTATTGTCAGTAATAAAGATTCGGTATCGTGAAATAAGAATGTCAGGAGTTTATCGTGAAGAATGTGACAATGATCACTTAAACTCAGCAAGGCCGCACCAGCAGGGGTAGCAATACGTAAATGTGTGGATTAGCGCCCACGCATGTGTGCATATGCCCAAAACATTATTTTCATAACGCATGTTTAATGAGCGCTTGCACAATGATTAACGTTGCGCTGCTGATTATACTAAATCACGGTTTCATTGCGTCTGATAAATTATTATACGTTTTTATTATCGGTAATTTATCACCAGGGATATCTGCCAAATAATAATAAAAACTTTTATGTACCCGAGGTAATTAGAATGATACTGGATACAGTTGTCGAAAAAAAGAAAGGTACGCACACCCGTTACTTAATATTGCTAATAATATTTATTGTTACCGCCGTTAACTACGCGGACCGTGCCACGCTATCTATTGCCGGCACGGAAGTGGCGAAAGAGTTGCAGCTCAGTGCCATTTCAATGGGTTACATTTTCTCCGCCTTCGGTTGGGCTTACCTGTTGATGCAAATCCCTGGCGGCTGGCTGCTGGATAAGTTCGGTTCGAAGAAAGTCTACACTTACAGTCTGTTCTTCTGGTCACTGTTCACCTTTCTGCAGGGTTTTGTCGATATGTTCCCGCTGGCCTGGGCGGGTATTTCAATGTTCATCATGCGCTTTATGCTGGGCTTCTCGGAAGCACCGTCCTTCCCGGCGAACGCCCGTATTGTGGCCGCCTGGTTCCCGACGAAAGAGCGCGGTACGGCATCTGCGATTTTTAACTCCGCACAATATTTCTCCCTGGCGCTGTTTTCGCCGCTGCTGGGCTGGCTGACCTTTGCCTGGGGCTGGGAGCACGTCTTTACCGTGATGGGCGTGATCGGTTTTGTGCTCACCGGCCTGTGGGTAAAGTTTATTCATAACCCAACCGATCACCCGCGTATGTCGCAGGAAGAGCTGAAGTTTATCTCTGAAAACGGCGCGGTCGTGGATATGGACCATAAAAAGCCCGGCGATGTGAAATCAGGTGGTCCTAAACTGCATTATATCAAGCAGTTGCTGACCAACCGCATGATGCTTGGCGTGTTCTTCGGACAGTATTTTATTAACACCATCACCTGGTTTTTCCTTACCTGGTTCCCGATTTACCTGGTACAGGAAAAAGGCATGTCGATCCTGAAAGTCGGTCTGGTGGCGTCGATTCCTGCGCTGTGCGGATTTGCCGGTGGCGTGCTCGGCGGTGTGTTCTCTGATTATCTGATTAAACGTGGCTTCAGCATCACTTTGGCACGTAAGCTGCCGATTGTGCTCGGAATGTTGCTCGCGTCGACCATTATTCTGTGTAACTACACCGATAACACCACCCTGGTTGTCGCGCTGATGGCGCTGGCGTTCTTCGGCAAAGGCTTCGGCGCGCTGGGTTGGCCGGTGATCTCCGATACTGCACCGAAAGAAATCGTCGGTCTGTGCGGTGGGGTATTTAACGTATTTGGCAACGTAGCCTCTATCGTCACCCCGCTGGTGATTGGTTATCTGGTGAGCGAGCTGCACTCATTTAATGCTGCGCTGATGTTTGTAGGGTGTTCGGCGCTGATGGCAATGGTTTGCTACCTGTTTATTGTCGGTGACATTAAACGTATGGAATTGCAGAAATAAACAAAGGTATAGGCGATGAATAACACGATTTTCCCGAATAAGTTTAAAGCGGCCCTCGCGGCGCAACAGATTCAGATTGGCTGCTGGTCTGCATTGGCCAGCCCAATCAGTACCGAGGTTTTAGGTCTGGCAGGCTTTGACTGGCTGGTACTGGACGGCGAACACGCGCCGAACGATATCTCGACGTTTATCCCGCAATTGATGGCGCTGAAAGGCAGCGCCAGCGCGCCGGTCGTACGCGTGCCGACCAACGAGCCGGTGATTATCAAGCGCCTGCTGGATATTGGGTTTTACAACTTCCTGATCCCGTTCGTTGAGACACAAGAAGAGGCGGTGAACGCCGTGGCGTCGACCCGCTATCCGCCTGAAGGTATTCGCGGCGTGTCCGTCTCCCATCGCGCCAATATGTTTGGCACCGTACCGGACTACTTTGCGCAATCGAATAAGAACATCACCATCATCGTGCAGATCGAAAGTCAGCAGGGCGTTGATAACGTTGACGCCATCGCGGCGACCGAAGGCGTAGACGGTGTCTTCGTCGGCCCAAGCGATCTGGCTGCGGCGCTAGGCCACCTCGGCAATGCGTCGCATCCTGATGTGCAGAAAGCTATCCAGCACATTTTTGCCCGCGCGAAAGCACATGGCAAACCAAGCGGAATTCTGGCCCCGGTAGAGGCGGATGCGCGTCGTTATCTGGAGTGGGGCGCGACCTTTGTTGCCGTTGGCAGCGACCTTGGCGTGTTCCGTTCAGCCACACAGAAACTGGCTGATTCTTTTAAGAAATAACCACCATCGACAGTAGAGAGAGATAAAGACATGACAATGAAAGTTGGTTTTATTGGCCTCGGTATCATGGGTAAACCAATGAGTAAAAACCTCCTCAAGGCAGGTTACTCGTTGGTGGTTGCTGACCGTAACCCGGAATCCATTGCGGAAGTCATTGCCGCAGGTGCAGAAACCGCCGCCACGGCGAAAGATATTGCTGAGCAGTGCGACGTGATCATCACCATGCTGCCGAACTCTCCGCATGTTAAGGAAGTGGCGCTGGGTGAAGGCGGAATTATTGAAGGGGCGAAACCGGGCACAGTGCTTATCGATATGAGCTCCATTGCACCGTTGGCCAGCCGTGAAATCAGCGACGCGCTGAAAGCGAAAGGCGTGGATATGCTGGACGCGCCGGTAAGCGGCGGAGAGCCAAAAGCGATTGATGGTACGTTGTCGGTAATGGTCGGCGGCGATAAAGCGATTTTCGACAAGTATTACGATCTGCTGAAAGCGATGGCGGGTTCAGTGGTACATACCGGCGACATTGGCGCGGGTAACGTCACTAAGTTGGCGAACCAGGTGATTGTGGCGCTGAACATTGCGGCGATGTCTGAAGCGCTGACGCTGGCGACCAAGGCGGGTGTGAACCCGGATCTGGTGTATCAGGCGATCCGTGGCGGACTGGCGGGAAGCACCGTGCTGGACGCGAAAGCGCCGATGGTCATGGACCGCAACTTTAAGCCAGGTTTCCGTATTGACCTGCATATCAAAGATTTGGCGAATGCGCTGGACACTTCTCATGGGGTCGGCGCGCAGTTGCCGCTGACTGCTGCAGTCATGGAGATGATGCAGGCACTTCGCGCAGATGGGCTGGGCACCGCCGATCACAGCGCGCTCGCATGCTACTACGAAAAACTGGCGAAAGTGGAAGTCACACGCTAACAAGAAGGGCGCGGATGTGCGCCCTGTATTTCTTGCCTTGCGCGGCACAGTCAGGCTACATAACTATGAAAATCGTAATTGCCCCAGACTCTTATAAAGAAAGTCTATCTGCCACTGAGGTCGCTCAGGCAATAGAAAAAGGATTTCGGGAAATATTTCCCGATGCGCAATATGTTTCAGTTCCGGTGGCCGACGGCGGCGAAGGAACGGTCGAAGCCATGATTGCCGCCACGCAAGGGAGTGAATATTCCGCGTGGGTAACGGGGCCGCTGGGCGAAAAAGTGAATGCCTGCTGGGGCATGTCCGGAGATGGTAAAACTGCGTTTATCGAAATGGCGGCAGCCAGCGGTCTGGCGTTAGTACCTCCCGATAAGCGTAACCCATTAGTCACCACGTCACGCGGTACCGGGGAATTGATTTTGCAGGCGTTGGATAGCGGGGCGCAGAGCATTATTATCGGCATTGGCGGTAGTGCAACCAACGATGGTGGCGCGGGTATGGTGCAGGCTCTGGGGGCGAAACTTTGCGACGCTAACGGGACAGAGATTGGCTACGGGGGCGGCAGTCTGATGAGCCTCAACAGCATCGACATTTCCGGTCTGGATCCGCGATTAAAAACCTGCTCCATTCGCGTGGCCTGCGATGTGACCAATCCGCTCACAGGTGATACTGGCGCTTCGCGCATCTTCGGCCCGCAGAAAGGGGCGACGGAAGAACGCATTCTCGAACTGGACCGAAATTTGTCTCACTATGCCGACATCATTAAAAAATCGCTGCGGGTTGAGGTGAAAGAGGTTCCCGGCGCAGGAGCGGCAGGCGGAATGGGTGCCGCGTTAATGGCTTTTTTAGGCGCGGACCTGCGCAGTGGTATTGAGATTGTGACCCAGGCGCTCAACCTGGAAGAGCATATTCACGACTGTACGCTGGTGGTGACCGGCGAAGGACGCATCGACAGCCAGAGTATTCACGGCAAAGTGCCGGTTGGCGTGGCGAATGTCGCGAAGAAATACCACAAACCGGTAATTGGTATTGGCGGCAGCCTGACGCGCGATGTGGAGGTAGTGCATCAATATGGTATCGATGCGGTGTTTAGCGTATTGACCAGCATCAGCACGCTGGAAGAGGCCTTCCGTGGGGCATTTGATAATATTTATCGCGCCTCAAGAAACATCGCTGCCACGTTAGCGATAGGAATGCGCAGTGCGGGGTGACATTACCCCGCAAACCCTCTATACTGCGCGCCGAAGCTGACCAGACAGTCGCCGCTTCGTCGTCGTCCTCTTCGGGGGAGACGGGCGGAGGGGAGGAAAGTCCGGGCTCCATAGGGCAGGGTGCCAGGTAACGCCTGGGGGGGAAACCCACGACCAGTGCAACAGAGAGCAAACCGCCGATGGCCCACGTAAGTGGGATCAGGTAAGGGTGAAAGGGTGCGGTAAGAGCGCACCGCGCGGCTGGTAACAGTCCGTGGCACGGTAAACTCCACCCGGAGCAAGGCCAAATAGGGGTTCACAAGGTACGGCCCGTACTGAACCCGGGTAGGCTGCTTGAGCCAGTGAGCGATTGCTGGCCTAGATGAATGACTGTCCACGACAGAACCCGGCTTATCGGTCAGCTTCACTCTTTATAAAACCCCGCTTCGGCGGGGTTTTTGCTTTCCGGATAAGCCAGATGAATGACTGTCCACGACGCTATGTTCAAAAGAACGCGGCTTATCGGTCAGCTCCACTCTTTATGAAACCCCGCTTCGGCGGGGTTTTTGCTTTCCGGATAGGCCAGATGAATGACTGTCCACGACGCTATACTCAAAAGAACGCGGCTTCTCGGTCAGCTTCACTCTTTATAAAACCCCGCTTTGATGGGTTTTTTGCTTTCCGTATAGGCCAGATGAATGACTGTCCACGACGCTATGCTCAAAAGAACGCGGCTTATCGGTCAGCTTCACTCTTTATAAAACCCCGCTTTGATGGGTTTTTTGCTTTCCGTATAGGCCAGATGAATGACTGTCCACGACGCTATGCTCAAAAGAACGCGGCTTATCGGTCAGCTTCACTCTTTATAAAACCTCGCTTTGATGGTTTTTTTGCTTTCTGGGCAGGTTGTTATGCCTGATGGCGCTGCGCTTATCAGGCCTACAGGGATGGCTGGAACGGGTTTTGTAGGCCGGATAAGTTGTTTACACCGCCATCCGGCAGACGTTTTACCTGTCGCGTTACGCTTGGTTTAACACGATTCTGGCGTTTATTTTCTCTTCATCTACTCTTTATTTGACCTTTATTTATGCGCTGAACGTCTTTTATTTGAGGGAATGCGTTGTGGGATATTTCCGTTTTTGTGATGGCTAGCACAAAACGCTGCGCGATACGTTTTTATCGAGAATAATCGAACGCAATCGATCGCCATCACAAAATTACGCGCTAATAAAGTGTACAAAATCAGTGTTAATATAATGTTGCATGTGATAATTATTTGTATTATATAGATTGAATTTTAATAAACGCAATGTTTCTTTGCAAACAAATATGGCGAAAAAATGTGATGCATGGCGTTATTTAATCACCACAAACGGTAAAATATAATTATATTTGATAAATTACTCATTAAATTTAAGTGTCATTCTGCCCGATAATTGCGCTGTAATTGATTGAAATATAGCCTTTCCTGGTTTTTAGAAATAACAGATAAAATGGCGATGTTATAGCCATAAAAAATCGTTATCCCCCCATCTTTTTTTGATTAAAGTCAGGGTAAAGTGAGATTGGTATTTAATATCTATCTGATTAATAAAGGATTTCAATTCTCATAATAGTCTTACAAAATGTAAGTCAAGGGGATTTGTGAGGGGTAGCACATATCCTTGTTTGCTTAATTTGATACACTTCCTGCCGTCAACAAAGTAATTAACGCAGGTCGATATGAATACTATTACACTCCCTAAAACACAGCACTTAGTGGTCTTTCAGGAAGTCATTAGAAGCGGTTCTATCGGCTCAGCTGCAAAAGAATTAGGTTTAACTCAACCCGCTGTCAGTAAAATCATCAACGATGTTGAGGCTTATTTTGGTATTGAGTTAGTTGTGCGTAAAAATACTGGTGTGACATTGACTCAGGCAGGTCAGGTGATGCTCTCATGGTCTGAATCAATTACCCGTGAAATGAAAAACATGGTTGATGAGATGAACAGCATGACGAGCAATGCGGTCGTTGATGTGTCGTTTGGTTTTCCTTCACTGATTGCCTTCACCATCATGTCCGGCATGATTAAAAAATTCAAAGAGGTATTCCCGAAAGCACAGGTTTCTATGTATGAAGCTCAGCTCTCCTCGTTCTTACCGGCAATCCGTGACGGGCGTCTGGATTTTGCCATCGGTACGCTTAGCGATGAGATGAAATTGCACGATCTGCATGTGGAGCCGCTCTTTGAGTCAGACTTTATCCTGGTTGCCAGCAAGTCCCGAACATGCACCGGCATCACCTCGCTGAGCGCGTTGAAAAACGAACAGTGGGTGTTGCCACAAACGAATATGGGGTACTACAGCGAACTTCTTACCACGTTACAGAATAATGGCATCAGCAGTGAAAACATCGTTAATACTGACTCCGTCGTCACCATTTATAATCTTGTTCTCAATGCTGATTTCTTAACAGTAATTCCCTGCGATATGACCACACCGTTTGGCTCAAACCAGTTTATTACTATCCCGGTACAAGAAACCTTACCCGTCGCGCGTTATGCCGCCGTGTGGTCGAAAAATTATCGAATTAAAAAAGCAGCATCTATTTTGGTGGAATTAGCCAAAGAGTATTCATCATATAATTGTCGGAGACGAAGGCAATTAATTGAAATTGATTAAATATTGAAATTGTTTTAACACAAAATAAACGCCATCTGTCTATATCTGACAATGGTCACGGCTATCTATTTACTTTAATACCCTAGTAAGAGGTTCTAATGCACATTACATACGATCTCCCAGTTGCAATTGAAGATATCCTCGAAGCGAAAAAAAGACTGGCGGGGAAAATTTATAAAACGGGAATGCCTCGCTCTAACTATTTTAGTGAACGTTGCAAAGGGGAAATTTTCCTCAAGTTTGAAAACATGCAGCGTACCGGTTCATTTAAAATCCGTGGCGCTTTTAACAAGCTCAGTTCCTTAACAGAAGCAGAAAGAATGAAGGGCGTGGTGGCTTGCTCTGCAGGTAACCATGCGCAAGGGGTTTCTCTCTCCTGCGCTATGCTCGGTATCGACGGCAAAGTGGTGATGCCGAAAGGCGCACCGAAGTCTAAAGTAGCGGCAACCTGCGATTATTCCGCGGAAGTTGTGCTGCATGGCGACAACTTCAACGACACCATCGCTAAGGTTAGCGAGATTGTGGAAACGGAAGGCCGTATCTTTATTCCACCATATGATGACCCGAAAGTTATTGCTGGTCAGGGCACTATTGGTCTGGAAATTCTGGAAGATCTGTATGATGTCGATAACGTGATTGTGCCAATTGGCGGTGGTGGACTGATTGCGGGTATTGCGGTGGCAATTAAATCTATTAACCCGACCATTAAAATTATTGGCGTGCAGTCTGAAAACGTTCACGGCATGGCGGCTTCTTTCCACGCTGGAGAAATAACCACGCACCGAACGACCGGCACCCTGGCGGATGGTTGTGACGTCTCTCGCCCGGGTACTTTAACGTATGAAATCGTTCGTGAGTTGGTGGATGACATTGTCCTGGTCAGCGAAGATGAAATTCGCAACAGCATGGTGGCATTAATTCAGCGAAATAAAGTTGTAACTGAAGGTGCCGGTGCGCTGGCATGCGCAGCATTATTAAGCGGGAAATTAGATAGCTATATCCAGAACAGAAAAACAGTCAGCATTATTTCTGGCGGTAATATCGACCTTTCTCGTGTATCTCAAATTACTGGTTTAGTTGACGCTTAATATACTTCGTTGAGGATAGGATATGAGTACTACTGATAGCATTGTATCCAGCCAGACAAAACAGTCGTCCTGGCGCAAATCGGACACCACCTGGACACTGGGTTTATTTGGTACAGCCATCGGCGCTGGGGTGCTGTTCTTCCCTATCCGCGCAGGTTTTGGCGGACTGATCCCCATTCTGATCATGCTGGTGTTAGCATACCCCATCGCGTTCTATTGCCACCGTGCGCTGGCACGCCTGTGTCTTTCCGGTTCTAATCCTTCCGGTAACATCACAGAAACGGTTGAAGAGCACTTTGGTAAAACGGGCGGCGTGGTTATCACGTTCCTCTACTTCTTTGCGATTTGTCCGCTGCTGTGGATTTATGGCGTCACCATTACCAACACCTTTATGACCTTCTGGGAAAACCAGCTGCAAATGCCAGCATTGAACCGTGGCTTCGTGGCGCTGTTCCTGTTGCTGCTGATGGCATTCGTCATCTGGTTTGGTAAAGATCTGATGGTTAAAGTGATGAGCTACCTGGTATGGCCGTTCATTGCCAGCCTGGTGCTTATCTCTCTGTCACTGATTCCTTACTGGAACTCTGCGGTTATCGATCAGGTTGATATCAGCAATATCGCTCTGACTGGCCATGACGGCATCCTGGTTACCGTGTGGCTGGGTATTTCCATCATGGTGTTCTCTTTCAACTTCTCGCCAATCGTTTCTTCCTTCGTGGTCTCTAAACGCGAAGAGTATGAGAAAGATTTCGGTCGCGAATTTACCGAGCAGAAATGTTCTAAAATCATCTCCCGCGCCAGTATGCTGATGGTTGCGGTGGTAATGTTCTTCGCCTTTAGCTGCCTGTTCACGCTGTCTCCGGCAAACATGGCGGATGCGAAAGCGCAGAACATTCCAGTACTGTCTTATCTGGCGAACCACTTCGCTTCACTGTCCGGGACGAAGTCCACCTTCGCGACCGTTCTGGAATACGGTGCTTCTATTATCGCCCTGGTTGCTATCTTCAAATCGTTCTTCGGCCACTACCTGGGTACGCTGGAAGGTCTGAACGGTCTGGTGCTGAAGTTTGGTTACAAAGGCGATAAGACCAAAGTTTCCGCCGGCAAACTGAACACCATCAGCATGATCTTCATCATGGGTTCCACCTGGGTTGTGGCTTACGCCAACCCGAACATCCTGGACCTTATTGAAGCAATGGGCGCGCCGATTATTGCCTCTCTGCTCTGCCTGCTGCCGATGTATGCCATCCGTAAAGCGCCATCACTGGCGAAATACCGTGGCCGTCTGGATAACGTGTTTGTTACCGTGATTGGTCTGCTGACCATCCTGAACATTGTCTACAAACTGTTTTAATCCTTAAGCTCAGGATGAGCGGAGTAGTGAAATGAATGAGTTTCCGGTAGTACTGGTTATTAACTGTGGTTCGTCTTCCATTAAATTCTCAGTGCTGGATGCAGCTAACTGTGAAGTTTTAATGGCGGGAATCGCGGACGGTATTAACTCTGAAAATGCGTTCATAGCAATTAATGGAGGAGAGCCAGCTAAGCTGGCTCACCACAGCTACGAAGACGCATTAAAAGCAATTGCCGTTGAACTAGAGAAACGTAATTTAATGGACAGCGTGGCCTTAATTGGCCACCGCATTGCACACGGCGGAAATATCTTTACCGAATCAGCAATTATTACTGACGAAGTTATTGATAATATCCGCCGGGTATCGCCGCTAGCACCGTTACATAATTATGCGAATCTGAGTGGGATCGAATCTGCTCAGCACCTTTTCCCTGGCCGACAGCAGGTTGCGGTATTTGATACAAGCTTCCACCAGACGATGGCCCCTGAAGCCTATTTGTACGGTTTACCGTGGAAATATTTCGAAGAGTTGGGCGTTCGTCGTTACGGCTTCCACGGCACGTCGCATCGCTATGTTTCTCAGCAAGCGCATGACCTTCTTGACCTGCAGAGTGATGACTCGGGTCTGGTTGTGGCTCACCTGGGGAACGGTGCGTCAATCTGTGCGGTGCGTAACGGGCAGAGCGTTGATACCTCAATGGGCATGACGCCGCTGGAAGGGCTGATGATGGGCACACGCAGCGGCGATGTCGATTTCGGCGCGATGGCGTGGATTGCCAGCGAAACCAACCAGACGCTGAGCGACCTTGAGCGCGTAGTGAATAAAGAGTCCGGTTTACTGGGTATTTCCGGTTTGTCCTCTGACTTACGTACGTTAGAAAAAGCCTGGCACGAGGGACATGAGCGTGCGCAGCTGGCGATTAAAACGTTTGTGCATCGTATCGCGCGTCATATCGCCGGCCATGCTGCATCGCTGCATCGTCTTGATGGGATTATTTTCACCGGTGGCATAGGTGAGAACTCGGTATTAATTCGTCGTCTGGTTATTGAGCACCTTGCTGTTTTAGGCGTGAATATCGACAACGAAATGAATAGTCTGCCAAATTCCCATGGCGAAAGAATTATCTCAAATAAAGATGCTCGTGTTGTTTGTGCGGTAATTCCCACAAACGAAGAGAAAATGATTGCACGTGATGCCATTGCATTAGGCAAAATTAATACTCCAGTAGCATTTGCATAATTAATTTTCAGCAGAGAGATTATTTTTCATGAAGGTAAATATCGATACCAGCGATATGCTGTATGCCGAAGCCTGGAATGGCTTTAAAGGTACGGACTGGAAAGAAGAAATTAATGTCCGTGATTTTATTCAGCACAACTATACGCCTTATGAAGGGGATGAATCTTTCCTCGCCGAAGCAACGCCTGCGACCACTGCATTGTGGGAAAAAGTGATGGCGGGCATCCGTATTGAAAACTCGACGCACGCGCCGGTTGATTTCGATACTAATATTGCTACCACGATAACCGCGCATGATGCGGGTTATATTGAACAAGAACTGGAAAAAATCGTTGGTCTGCAAACGGATAAGCCGCTCAAGCGCGCTCTGCATCCGTTTGGTGGCATCAACATGATCAAAAGCTCTTTTGATGCTTATGGTCGTGAGATGGATGCTGATTTTGAATACCAGTTTACTGAACTGCGTAAAACCCATAACCAGGGCGTATTCGACGCCTACTCTCCGGATATGCTGCGCTGCCGTAAATCCGGCGTGCTGACCGGTCTGCCGGACGGCTATGGTCGTGGCCGTATCATCGGTGACTATCGCCGCGTGGCGCTGTACGGTATTCGCTACCTGGTGCGCGAGCGTGAACTGCAGTTTGCCGATCTCCAGTCGAACCTGGAGTGGGGCCAGAATCTTGAAGCCACGATTCGTCTGCGTGAAGAGCTGTCTGAGCACCGTCGCGCTCTGCTGCAAATGCAGGAAATGGCTGCGAAGTATGGCTGCGATATCTCCCGCCCGGCGCGTAATGCGCAAGAAGCGGTGCAGTGGGTGTACTTTGCTTACCTGGCTGCGGTGAAATCGCAGAACGGCGGCGCGATGTCGCTGGGCCGTACCGCATCGTTCCTAGACATCTACATTGAGCGCGATTTCAAAGCGGGGATTTTAAACGAGCAGCAGGCGCAGGAGCTGATCGACCACTTCATTATGAAGATCCGTATGGTGCGCTTCTTGCGTACGCCGGAATTCGACACCCTGTTCTCAGGCGACCCTATCTGGGCGACCGAAGTTATCGGTGGTATGGGGCTTGATGGCCGCACGCTGGTGACGAAGAACTCGTTCCGCTATCTGCATACGCTGCACACCATGGGCCCGGCACCAGAGCCGAACCTGACGGTGCTGTGGTCTGAACAGCTACCAATCGCCTTTAAAAAGTACGCTGCCCAGGTGTCTATCATCACCTCGTCTTTGCAGTATGAAAACGACGATTTGATGCGTGCCGACTTTGACAGCGATGACTATGCCATTGCCTGCTGCGTCAGCCCGATGGTTATCGGCAAACAAATGCAGTTCTTCGGGGCGCGTGCCAACCTCGCTAAAACGTTGCTGTACGCAATCAACGGCGGCGTGGATGAGAAGCTGAAAATCCAGGTCGGGCCGAAAACGGCACCACTGATGGATGACGTGCTGGACTACGACACGGTGATGGAGAGCCTGGACCACTTTATGGACTGGCTGGCCGTGCAGTACATCAGCGCGCTGAACATCATCCACTACATGCACGACAAGTACAGCTACGAAGCTTCGCTGATGGCGCTGCACGATCGTGATGTCTATCGCACAATGGCCTGTGGTATGGCGGGTCTGTCCGTGGCGGCGGATTCTCTGTCGGCTATCAAATACGCTCGCGTGAAACCGATTCGCGATGAAAACGGCCTGGCAATTGATTTCGAAATCGAAGGCGACTATCCGCAATACGGCAACAACGACGAGCGCGTAGACAGTATTGCCTGCGATCTGGTCGAACGCTTTATGAAGAAAATTAAAGTGTTGCCAACCTACCGTAACGCGGTGCCGACGCAGTCCATTCTGACCATCACCTCCAACGTGGTGTACGGACAGAAAACCGGTAACACGCCGGACGGACGTCGCGCAGGTACGCCGTTTGCGCCAGGGGCGAACCCGATGCACGGCCGCGATCGTAAAGGTGCGGTGGCGTCGTTAACCTCGGTCGCCAAACTGCCGTTCACCTATGCCAAAGATGGTATCTCGTACACCTTCTCCATTGTGCCGGCAGCGCTGGGCAAAGAGGATGGAGTGCGTAAAACCAACCTGGTCGGTCTGCTGGACGGTTACTTCCACCATGAAGCTCATGTGGAAGGTGGGCAGCATCTGAACGTTAACGTTATGAACCGTGAAATGTTGATGGATGCCATTGAGCACCCGGAAAACTATCCGAACCTGACGATCCGCGTGTCTGGCTATGCGGTGCGCTTCAACGCGCTGACCCGCGAACAGCAGCAGGATGTTATTTCACGTACTTTCACCCAGGCGCTCTGACGCCGGAGGGACTATGAGAAAAGTTATTGCAACCGAATGTGCGCCAGGGGCGATTGGGCCTTACGTACAGGGTGTGGATCTGGGCAGCATGGTGTTGACGTCAGGTCAAATCCCGGTGTGTCCACAGACCGGTGAAGTGGCTGAAAACGTATCCGATCAGGCGCGTCAAAGCCTGGAAAACGTGAAAGCGATTGTCGAGTCTGCAGGTTTGAAAGTGAGCGATATCGTCAAGACCACCGTTTTCGTTTCCGACCTGAACGACTTCGCCACCATCAATCAGGTGTACCAGCAGTTCTTTGATGAGCATAAGGCAATCTACCCTACGCGCAGCTGCGTGCAGGTCGCCCGCTTACCCAAGGATGTGAAGCTGGAGATTGAAGCCATCGCCGTACGTGGCGACACGCTGTAATCCCTTGCGGGGCGATCTCAGGATCGCCCCGATCCTTAATGAGTGTGAAACCTGGTCTTCACTGAACGGCAATCCGAGGGTGTGGATATGATTAGCGCATTCGATATTTTCAAGATTGGCATTGGACCTTCCAGCTCCCATACCGTGGGGCCAATGAACGCAGGTAAAAGCTTTATCGATCTGTTGGTCAGCAGCGGGGAACTCCCCAAAGCTACGCATATTGTGGTCGATCTTTATGGATCGCTTTCCTTGACCGGAAAAGGTCATGCGACAGATGTCGCCATCATGATGGGACTGGCCGGTAACAGTCCACAAAATGTTAATATAGATTCTATCGCTGGTTTTACTCAGGAAGTGGCCCGTACCGGACGTTTACCGGTTGCAGAGGGCACGCATGTTGTCGATTTTTCCCCAGACGAAAATATTCTCTTTCATACCGAAACGCTGCCGCGCCATGAAAATGGCATGCGTATCACCGCGTGGAACGGCACCGAGACACTATTAAGCAAAACCTATTACTCCGTCGGCGGTGGTTTTATCGTAGAAGAGGAGCAATTTGGTCAGGCGCATGATGTTGAAGCACACGTACCCTACAATTTTCATTCCGCCAGCGAACTGCTGAAACTGTGCGAGCGCAACGGGCTGTCTGTTTCCGGCCTGATGATGCAAAACGAACTGGCGATGCGCAGCAAAGAAGAAATCGATGCTGGCTTTGCTGCTATCTGGGACGTTATGCACGCTGGAATTGAGCGCGGCATGAACACCGAAGGCGTTCTGCCGGGTCCACTGAACGTCCCGCGCCGCGCCGTGGCATTACGTCGGTTGCTGGTTTCCAGCGATAACCTGTCCAGCGACCCGATGAACGTTATCGACTGGATCAACATGTTTGCGCTGGCCGTGAGCGAAGAAAACGCCGCCGGATGCCGGGTTGTGACGGCACCGACCAATGGAGCATGTGGGATTATCCCTGCTGTCCTGGCCTATTACGACAAGTTCCGCCGCCCGGTGAATGCAAACTCCATTGCCCGCTACTTACTGGCTGCGGGGGCGATAGGTGCGCTGTATAAGATGAACGCCTCGATTTCGGGTGCCGAAGTGGGCTGCCAGGGTGAGATTGGCGTTGCTTGTTCAATGGCAGCAGCTGGGCTGACCGAGTTGCTCGGCGGTAGCCCGTCTCAGGTGTGTATTGCGGCGGAAATCGCCATGGAGCATAACCTGGGACTGACCTGCGATCCGGTCGCCGGACAAGTGCAAATACCGTGTATTGAGCGCAATGCGATCAACGCGGTAAAAGCCGTCAACGCCGCGCGTATGGCGCTACGTCGAACATCTGAGCCACGCGTTTCGCTCGATAAAGTGATCGAGACCATGTATGAAACGGGCAAAGATATGAACGACAAATACCGTGAAACGTCACGTGGTGGTCTGGCTATCAAAGTGATTTGCACTTAACTAAATTTGTGTTTATTTCTCCTTTGGGCGCACTTGAGTGCGCCCTTTTTTTTGTTGTGATCCGCTTCAAAAAGGGAAATTAATCCCATTTTGTAAATATAAAATAGAAAAATTTTATTAAACATTATGAAATGAGTGGGTATTTATGTGAAGTTTTTCTCTGACCCTCGGCGTATGATTTCTCCATTCTAACGAACTCGCCTGCACGACTCGTACCGCGTATCGCATTGATGCGGAACGGAAAAATAATAAAACCTTACCCTACATTTTGAGCGAGATTTTTATGGAAACGGCAACGAATAACAGCGTAATACTCGACGCATCTGCTCCGGCGCGTCGGGCGGGGATGACCGAAAGTGAATGGCGTGAAGCCATTAAATTCGACAGCATGGACACTGGCTGGGTCATTATGAGTATCGGTATGGCAATTGGCGCGGGGATTGTTTTTCTTCCTGTCCAGGTCGGGTTAATGGGGCTGTGGGTGTTCTTGCTGTCCTCTATCATTGGCTACCCAGCCATGTATCTGTTCCAGCGTCTGTTTATCAATACGCTGGCTGAGTCCCCGGAATGTAAAGACTACCCGAGCGTGATCAGCGGCTATCTGGGTAAGAACTGGGGCATCCTGTTAGGTGCGTTGTATTTTGTGATGCTGGTTATCTGGATGTTTGTCTATTCCACCGCCATCACCAACGATAGCGCCTCTTATCTGCACACGTTTGGCGTTACTGAAGGTTTACTGTCCGACAGCCCGTTCTATGGCCTGGTGCTGATTTGCATCCTGGTGGCCATCTCGTCACGCGGGGAAAAACTGCTGTTTAAAATCTCCACCGGCATGGTACTGACCAAGCTGCTGGTAGTGGCAGCGCTTGGCGTATCGATGGTTGGGATGTGGCATTTGTATAACGTAGGTTTGCTGCCGCCGATGGCGCTTCTGATCAAAAACGCGATCATAACGTTGCCATTTACGCTGACCTCAATTCTGTTTATTCAGACATTAAGCCCGATGGTTATCTCGTATCGTTCTCGCAACAAATCCATTGAAGTGGCGCGCCATAAAGCCCTGCGAGCGATGAATATCGCGTTCGGCATTCTGTTCGTGACCGTCTTTTTCTACGCCGTTTCCTTCACGTTGGCGATGGGCCATGACGAAGCGGTTAAAGCTTATGAGCAGAATATTTCCGCTCTGGCGATTGCCGCGCAGTTTATCAGCGGTGCGGGTGCTGGTTGGGTGAAAATCGTCAGCGTTGTTCTGAACATCTTTGCCGTTATGACCGCTTTCTTCGGCGTCTACTTAGGTTTCCGTGAAGCGACTCAGGGGATCGTAATGAACGTGCTGCGCCGCAAAATGCCAGCCGAGAAAATCAACGAAACCCTGGTTCAGCGCGGCATTATGATTTTTGCCATCCTGCTGGCCTGGAGTGCAATTGTGCTCAATGCGCCGGTACTGAGCTTCACCTCTATTTGTAGTCCTATCTTCGGCATGGTGGGTTGTCTGATCCCGGCCTGGCTGGTCTACAAAGTTCCTTCACTGCACAAATACAAAGGCGCTTCCCTGTATCTGATTATTATCACGGGCCTGCTGCTGTGCGTTTCTCCGTTCCTGGCATTTTCCTGAGTTATCTGAGCAAAGGTTGTTGTTATGTTTGAGACTACATTGAATCCATTATGGGATAGTTTTATCTGCGCGGTACAGGAAGAGGTTAAGCCTGCGCTGGGTTGTACGGAACCTATCTCTCTGGCGCTGGCGGCAGCGGTCGCATCCTCTGAGCTGGACGGCGCGGTTGAACGTATCGATGCGTGGGTCTCACCGAACCTGATGAAAAACGGCATGGGCGTTACCGTGCCGGGTACTGGAATGGTCGGGTTACCTGTCGCGGCGGCGCTGGGTGCGCTGGGGGGAAATGCCCGTGCTGGTTTAGAGGTACTGAAAGATGCGTCGCCCCAAGCAATCGCTGATGCGAAAGCGATGTTGAGCGCTGGCAAGGTTGCGGTGATGCTGCAGGAACCTTGCGAGGATATCCTCTTTTCCCGCGCGAAGGTTTACAGCGCTGAAGGATGGGCGTGCGTGACGATTGTGGGCGGTCATACCAACATCGTCCACATCGAGACCAATAAGGGTGTAGTGTTCACCACAGAACAGAATACTCAGGAAGAGGAGCTGGAGTCGCCGCTGGCGGTATTGTCTCACACCTCGCTGGAAGAGATTCTGGCGTTCGTGAACGCGGTACCGTTTGAGTCGATCCGCTTTATTCTTGATGCGGCAAAGCTGAACGGTGCGCTGTCGCAGGAAGGGCTGCGCGGTAACTGGGGCTTGCACATCGGAACCACGCTTGAGAAGCAGTGCGCGCGTGGCCTGCTGGCGAACGATCTCTCCACCTCTATTTTGATCCGTACCAGTGCGGCATCGGATGCGCGAATGGGCGGGGCGACGCTGCCGGCCATGAGCAACTCCGGATCCGGCAATCAGGGTATTACCGCGACTGTTCCGGTCATGGTGGTGGCCGAGCACTTTGGCGCGGATGAGGAGAAACTGGCGCGGGCGCTAATGTTGTCTCACCTGAGCGCTATTTACATCCATCATCAGCTTCCGCGTTTGTCTGCGCTATGCGCGGCAACTACGGCGGCGATGGGCGCAGCAGCGGGGATGGCATGGATCGTGGATGGCCGCTACAACACCATCGCGATGGCGATCAGCAGCATGATTGGCGACGTGAGCGGAATGATTTGCGATGGCGCTTCAAACAGCTGCGCGATGAAAGTCTCAACCAGCGCATCTGCGGCGTGGAAAGCGGTGCTGATGGCACTGGATGATACTGCCGTAACCGGAAACGAAGGGATTGTGGCGCATAACGTGGAACAATCTATCGCTAACCTGTGTGCGCTGGCGTGTCGTTCGATGCAGGAAACCGACAAGCAGATCATTGAGATCATGGCCAGTAAGGCGCATTAATCTCCAGGTCGGGTAAGGCGTTGCCGCCACCCGGCATCAGTCAAAGCCGCCTGTTCAGGCGGCTTCTTCGTCTTCCAGCCGTAGCTCAGCATCGGCCACAATCGCTTCCAGCTCTGTCAGCATTTCTTCATAGCCGAAGGCAACTGTTTCCTGTTTTTTCAGCTCAACCTGCGGCTGGCGTTTTTTTGATGATTTCTTGCTCAATAGTCGTACTCCATTGTTTTCCCTGACTATACGGGCAAATCTATCAGCAAAGCGCGCAGCGGGGTATCGGCGACTAACGTTATGTTAGTTTCGTCACGAATAAATGCTCCATCGCCACAGGTGAGCGCTTCTTTTTCGGCGCCAGACGTCACCGCATGGAATCTGCCGTGAATCGACTGTAAATAAGCGCGTGGCCCATGTAACTGAAAACTCAGCGATTCACCTTGCTGCAGTTCAACGTGGTGCACCCATACCTGTTGGCGCAGATGCAGGCTGCCTTGTTCACCGTCCGGCGAGGCCAGCAGCTGATGCTTACCGGTACCCAGCGTGGCTTTCTGTACGCAGGCGTTTTCACGCTGCGGGCAGGCGTCCAGCCAGAGCTGCATCCGCGTTAACGGTTTGTCTTTGCTGATATTGTGTTCGCTATAGCTAATCCCGGGCTGTGTCGCGAGCAGTAAAACTTCGCCTGCTTTGGCCTTGATATGGTTGCCTTCGCTGTCTCGGTACTCTGCTTCCCCTTCAAGGATCAGATTGACGATATCCACCTTCGGATAGGTCCGTGGCTGGAAAGAGGCCCCCGGTGCCAGAACTTCCTGGTTCAGAACACGCAGCGAGGCATAACCCAGCAGTTTAGGATCAAAATAGTGTCCAAAGGAGAAGGTATAACGGGCCTGCAGCCAGCCGTAGTCTGCTTGCCCGCATTGTTTGGCTGTACGGGTAGTAATCATAGTTCTTGACCTCTCTTTACTTCCTTTTATGTTAAATGGCTAGACGCTGCATTGTTAGCCAGATATTCTGCCTGGTATGTTCAAATTTCCTGAATGAGAACGAGATGGCTAAAGAAAGGGCTTTAACGCTTGAGGCGTTACGCGTCATGGACGCAATAGACAGGCGCGGCAGCTTTGCCGCCGCAGCAGACGAACTGGGGCGCGTGCCTTCCGCACTTAGCTATACCATGCAGAAGCTGGAGGAAGAGCTGGACGTAGTGCTGTTTGACCGTTCAGGCCACCGCACAAAATTCACTAACGTCGGGCGTATGCTGCTGGAGCGTGGGCGCGTACTGCTGGAAGCTGCGGATAAGCTGACTACTGATGCCGAAGCGTTGGCTCGCGGATGGGAAACGCATTTGACTATCGTTACCGAAGCACTGGTGCCAACGGCGGCGTTTTTCCCCCTGATCGACAGACTGGCCGGGAAGGCCAATACCCAGCTTTCCGTTATTACCGAAGTTCTGGCCGGGGCGTGGGAGCGTCTTGAGCAGGGGCGGGCGGATATCGTGATTGCGCCGGATATGCATTTTCGCTCATCTTCCGAAATCAACTCGCGCAAGCTGTACTCACTGATGAACGTGTATGTGGCAGCACCGGATCATCCTATCCATCAGGAGCCGGAACCGTTATCGGAAGTCACCCGTGTGAAATACCGTGGGATCGCTGTGGCGGATACCGCCCGTGAACGTCCGGTGCTGACCGTTCAACTGCTGGATAAACAGCCGCGTCTGACGGTGAGTACGATAGAAGATAAACGTCAGGCGCTGCTGGCCGGATTGGGCGTAGCGACAATGCCGTACCCGCTGGTGGAAGAGGATATTGCAGCTGGTCGACTGCGGGTCGTTAGTCCGGAATCGACAAGCGAGATAGATATTATTATGGCCTGGCGTCGTGACAGCATGGGCGAGGCGAAATCCTGGTGTCTGCGAGAAATTCCCAAGCTGTTTGCGGGTAAATAAGAAATACGCCCCTCCAACGGAAGGGGCGTATTTAAATTCAGGATAACTGTTTGGGGTCAGCGCCGAAGCGGTTACTCCCCGGAGTGCCGTTTTGACAGTTGAAAATAATGATGATCAACCAGCCGACGATCGGGATCAATAGCACCAGCAGCCACCAGGCTGAACGATCCGTGTCATGTAAACGCCGGAACTGTACCGCCCACCACGGAATAAAGACCAGAACCCCGTAAATCGTCGTTAATATGCCTTCTCCTCCGGCGCGCTCCCAGCCAAACATTCTGTCCAGAATACCCAGCACGAACGTGAAGATGATGTTGACCAGCACAAACATCCAGTATTCTTTACGACGCGCGCGGCCACCAAAACCAAAGTAATTCTTTAATACGTTTAAATACCAATCCATTTTTGCCTCGTTCTGCGTTCAATTACTTGTTTTTAAAGCAATCAAATTAAGAATAGCTGCGAATGGAATGCTGGTAAATATTTGTGTTGTTAATTATTTGGCCTCCAAACGGGCAATGCCGATCAGTTAAGCATGTATGGTGAACATGTGATTCTTGCTCAGGGTTCCGTTCACCTCATGTGCGTTGCTTCTCTGATATCTTTATACCCGTGAACGGGCAAGGGAGGCTCACCGCCGCCTCCCTTGCAACCCAGGCTCCCGGCGGGAAAATCGTCGCTGCGCGATGTATTCGTCTTATTCCGTCTGCCTGTCGGGTCGGGGCCGAGCCTGCGTCCATGCAGGCCGTCCCCTCTGCCCGCATCCCTGCGGGCAGCCCCGGTCAGCCGTCAACGCCTCATCGATTTTCAGCCGGACCGGGGTCATCGCTGTAATGCTCTGACTTCCAGTTAAATCTGATTTGCTGTTCAGATATATTCAAAAAAAACGCAGATGGTCAGGTGTGGGCTGGTCCGGCTGAAAATTGCCGACGTGTTTCCGTAAGGCCGGGAGAACCCGCATGGATGCGGGTTCAGGGCGCGTTTT
>NZ_JAOWES010000089.1:186410-615070 GCF_030334095.1 Citrobacter sp. Cf118
ACCACGAAGTGGCAATTTTCCCGCCGGGAGCCGGGATTGTTAAGGGTACGGCGATAGTACCCTTAACACGTTCACAGGCAGTATGGTTTCAGAGAAGTGATACCACTAAAGTGAACGGAACATTTTGCCAGAGATAACATGCCATTATCTTTGGTTCACCTGTAACGACAGGAGATTAATCTGCACGGCCCATATAGCGACGCTCTTCGATATGAATACGGATTTTTTCACCCGCACTCAAATACTCAGGAACCTGGATCACCAGACCGGTGCTCAGGGTTGCTGGCTTGTTGCGCGCACTCGCTGAAGCACCTTTAATACCCGGTGAGGTTTCAACGATTTCCAGGTCTACGGTCTGCGGCAGTTCAAGCGCCAGCAGTTGGCCGTCCCAGGTCAGTACCTGCATATCCGGCATACCGCCTTCCGGCATGAACAGCAGCTCTTCTTCAATCTGGTCTTTGGTGAAGGTATACGGGGTATAGTCTTCTTTATCCATAAAGATGTATTCGTTGCCATCGACGTAGGAGAAATCAACCCCGCGGCGGCTCAGGGTGACGGTATCCACGATATCGTCGCCTTTGAAGCGTTCTTCAACTTTCAGACCGGTACGCACATCAGAAAAACGCATTTTGTACAGCGTAGCTGCACCACGTGCGGATGGTGATTGAATATCGATATCTTTTACAATCAGCAGCTTGCCGTTGTAGTTTAGTACCATACCTTTTTTAATTTCGTTCGCTCTTGGCATCGAAAAAATCCTGTAGTGAGGAGTGTCTAAAATATCGCGTAAAACTACTCGCGCCGGGGCATTCAGGCAAGCGGAATTCATGCTTTTGCTGGTGCCAAAAAGGTGGTACTGTGCGCTTCCCGCACAATCCGATGGTTTACGATAAAGAGAGTACTGTATGGAATGCCGTCCGGATTGTGGTGCATGCTGCACCGCGCCTTCAATCTCCAGTCCCATCCCTGGCATGCCTGATGGCAAACCTGCTAATACGCCATGCGTTCAGCTGGATGAATCCCTGCGTTGCAAAATTTTTGCTTCGCCGCTACGACCAAAAGTGTGCGGCGGTTTACAGCCCAGTGCGGAAATGTGCGGACAGACGACGCACCAGGCCATGGTTTATCTCATCGAGCTTGAAGCGCTGACCGCGCCTTAAACGTCCTTGATGCGCGCCAGGCACACAACGGTGGCGACGATCATCACCAGCGCAAACCAGAACACCGCGTGATAGTTCCAGATTTCAGCGGCAATCCCCGCCAGCGATCCGGCAATAATCCAGCCCACGCGAATGGTATTCGTATACAGGGTCGTTGCTGAGCCTGCCTGTCCTGGCATCAGATCCTGGAAATAGAGCATGCCAATCCCGCCGAGGATGCCGATGTAAATCGCGTTCAGCAGTTGTAAGCCAAGTAATATCGCCGGAGAGTGAGCCAGCAGCATACCGGCATAAAAGAAGAACCCGGCGACGACGGCAATTCTCATCAACAGACGTTTGCCCAGACGCTTTGCAAAATAGCCAGCCAACAACATGGTCGGGATTTCCAGTCCGGCTGCGGTACCCATCATGATGCCAGCCAGTTTTTCCGGCAGATGCAGTTCGTTGATGATAAACAGCGGCATATTAATGATATAGAGACTATTAGTGCCCCACATTAATGTGCAGATAACAAACAGCAGCAGCGTGTCGCGTCGATTGCGGCGCGGGGCCTCAACTGCGCCTGTTGCGAGAGGCACGTTTTTACTCATCGAGGGTAAAAATAACCAGACCATTACGCCGCAGACAACAAACGCCACCGCTGCGCTGAGATACATCACCGTAAAGCTGAACCCCATGGCCAGCGCGTAGGCCAGCGGTGGGCCAATTACCCAGGCCAGCGAAACCTGCGCACGTAATATTGAGCTGAACATGACGGCTTCCCGACCTGTGCGGTCGGCGTGTTCACGGGCGAGAGCGAACATTTGCGGGTTGGCAGTCGATCCAAAGCTGCTGAGGAATACCCCGATAAACAGCAGAATAAAATAGTTACGGTTCCAGGCGAACAGCACGCAGGCCAGCATCCCCAGCACGCAGCAAAACACAATCAGGTTTTTGCGATCGCCTTTTTTATCCGAGCGCCCGGCCAGAAACTGACTCACCAAAATGCCGATCACGGCGCTGCCGGTAAAAAAGAACCCGACCATGCCGGGACGGGCATGGACTTCATCCGTCAGAAAAAGGCTAAGCGTTGGCGTCTGCAACGCACCGGCGATACCCGTCAGAAATGCGACAAGCAGGAACGCCGAAGACGTTAAATCAAACGCCTTGGGTGTGGCGGCTACGGGGGTGTTATGCATGTTTTGATATCAATGATGTGAAGAGACGCGGAGTTTACGCCGCTTGTCAGAAAATAAACAGGGAGCCAAATCAAAATCGGCATCAAAAATCAAAATAGCATTTCAGTCAAAGAATGCTGTTTGCTGACGTTGCTGAATCTGACAAGCTGACGCCGTTTTTCCGTCAGCAGTTTTTTCTCCCTCGCAGAGAAAATGTGCGTTATCTCTAAATTCAGCAAGTAATTTGTCAACTTTACTTGTGTGCTGAAGAAAAAAGAGCAAGACTTCTTGAAACGTTTCAGCGTCATCTCGCCATAACTGATGGAGTCAGGTGACGCCTTTTTTCTCATGTTAGCTGAATCGTTTCAAATCAGCGGGAGAGGAGAACCATGTTCCAGTTATCTGTTCAGGATATTCACCCGGGCGAACAGGCCGGGAATAAAGAAGAGGCTATTCGCCAGGTTGCCGCTGCCTTAGTGCAGGCGGGTAACGTCGCGGAAGGCTACGTCGATGGCATGCTGGCGCGCGAACAACAGACGTCCACGTTCCTCGGCAACGGTATTGCGATTCCTCACGGTACGACGGACACGCGCGATCAGGTGCTGAAAACCGGTGTGCAGGTTTTTCAGTTTCCTCAGGGCGTGACCTGGGGCGAAGGGCAGGTTGCTTATGTGGCAATCGGCATCGCCGCAAGCTCTGATGAACACCTCGGTTTACTGCGTCAGCTGACACACGTGCTGAGCGATGACTCCGTCGCTGAACAGCTGAAATCTGCGACCACGGCGGAAGAACTGCGTGCGCTGCTGATGGGCGAAAAGCAAAGCGAACAGCTGAAGCTTGATAACGAAACGCTGTCGCTGGATGTCGTGGCCAACTCGCTGGTGACGCTGCAGGCACTCAACGCGGCACGACTGAAAGAAGTCGGTGCGGTTGACGCCACCTTTGTGGCCAGAGCAATCAATGAGCAGCCGATGAATCTCGGTCAGGGGATCTGGCTGAATGACTGTGCTGAAGGCAACGTGCGTAGCGCTGTTGCGGTCAGCCGTGCAGCAACAACATTCGATGTAGAAGGTGAAGCGGCAGCCCTGCTGGTGACCGTCGCCATGAATGACGATCAACCGGTTGCCGTGCTGAAGCGCCTTGGCGATCTGCTGCTGAATAATAAAGCTGACCGTTTGTTGAAAGCCGATGCGGCAACGGTGCTGGCGCTGCTGACCAGCGATGACGCCTTAACTGATGATGTACTGAGCGCCGAATTTATTGTGCGCAATGAGCATGGTTTACATGCCCGCCCGGGCACCATGCTGGTGAATACGATTAAACAATTTAACAGTGAAATTACCGTGACAAATCTTGATGGAACCGGCAAACCGGCGAATGGACGCAGTCTGATGAAAGTTGTGGCATTAGGCGTGAAAAAAGGACATCACCTGCGCTTTACCGCCCAGGGTGAAGATGCTGAACAGGCACTGAAGGCGATTGGCGAAGCCATCGCGGCAGGTCTGGGGGAGGGCGCGTAATGAGCAGACGTGTTGCGACTATAACCCTTAACCCGGCTTACGACCTGGTGGGTTTTTGCCCGGAAATTGAACGCGGTGAAGTGAACCTGGTTAAAACTACCGGTCTGCACGCGGCAGGGAAAGGAATTAACGTCGCTAAGGTTTTGAAGGATTTAGGTATCGATGTCACTGTGGGCGGCTTCTTGGGTAAAGACAACCAGGATGGTTTTCAGCAGTTGTTCAGCGAGCTGGGTATTGCCAACCGTTTTCAGGTTGTACAAGGGCGTACCCGTATCAACGTCAAACTGACCGAAAAAGACGGTGAAGTATCTGACTTTAATTTCTCCGGCTTTGAAGTCACCCCGGCTGACTGGGAACGCTTTGTGAATGACTCGCTGAGCTGGCTGGGCCAGTTCGACATGGTGTGCGTCAGCGGCAGTTTGCCGACCGGCGTGAGCCCGGAAGCCTTCACCGACTGGATGACGCGCCTGCGCAGTCAGTGTCCTTGCATTATCTTTGATAGTAGTCGTGAAGCGTTGGTGGCGGGTCTGAAAGCGGCACCGTGGCTGGTGAAACCAAACCGTCGTGAGCTGGAAATCTGGGCAGGCCGCAAACTGCCGGAAATGAAAGATGTGATTGATGCGGCGCATGCGCTGCGCGAGCAGGGTATTGCTCACGTGGTGATTTCACTCGGCGCGGAAGGTGCGCTGTGGGTTAACGCTTCAGGTGAATGGATTGCTAAACCGCCGTCAGTTGAGGTGGTCAGCACCGTCGGCGCGGGTGATTCAATGGTTGGCGGTCTGATTTACGGCCTGCTGATGCGTGAGTCCAGTGAACATACCCTGCGTCTGGCGACGGCTGTTGCCGCCCTGGCAGTAAGCCAAAGTAATGTAGGCATTACCGATCGTCCTCAGTTGGCCGCAATGATGGCGCGTGTCGACTTAAAACCGTTTAACTGACAGCTGGAGAGGCATAATGAAAACGCTGCTGATTATTGACGCTAATCTCGGCCAGGCTCGCGCTTACATGGCGAAAACCCTGCTTGGAGCGGCGGCACAGAAAGCACATCTGGAAATTATTGATAATCCGAATGATGCCGAACTGGCAATTGTTCTGGGCGATACGCTTCCTGCCGACAGTTCGCTGAACGGCAAAAAAGTCTGGCTGGGCGACATTGGTCGTGCGGTTGCGCACCCTGAACTGTTCCTCAGCGAAGCGAAGGGCCATGCAAAACCTTACAGTGCCCCGGTTGCAACAGCACCTGTGGCCAGCAGTGGTCCAAAACGCGTGGTGGCAGTGACGGCGTGTCCGACCGGCGTTGCTCATACGTTTATGGCTGCTGAAGCGATTGAAACAGAAGCGAAAAAACGTGGCTGGTGGGTGAAGGTCGAAACCCGAGGTTCTGTTGGCGCAGGCAATGCCATTACGCCGGAAGAAGTGGCTCAGGCGGATCTGGTGATTGTGGCAGCTGACATTGAAGTTGATCTGGCGAAGTTTGCCGGCAAACCGATGTACCGCACCTCTACGGGTCTTGCGTTGAAGAAAACCAAGCAGGAGCTGGACAAAGCGCTGGAAGAAGCAACCCCGTACCAGCCAACCGGTAAAACGCAGACTTCAGCAACCGAAAGTAAGAAAGAGAGCGCGGGGGCATATCGTCACCTGCTGACGGGCGTCTCTTACATGCTGCCGATGGTGGTTGCTGGCGGTCTGTGTATTGCACTCTCGTTCGCTTTTGGTATCGAAGCGTTTAAAGAGCAGGGTACGCTGGCGGCGGCGCTGATGCAGATTGGCGGTGGTTCAGCTTTTGCGCTGATGGTGCCGGTTCTGGCAGGTTATATCGCGTTTTCCATCGCTGACCGTCCTGGTCTGACGCCGGGTCTTATCGGCGGTATGCTGGCGGTGAGCACCGGTTCCGGCTTTATTGGCGGGATTATTGCTGGTTTCCTTGCCGGTTATGTGGCGAAGCTTATCAGCACGAAGTTGAAACTCCCGCAGAGTATGGAAGCGCTGAAACCGATCCTGATCATTCCGCTGTTCTCAAGCCTGGTGGTTGGTCTGGCCATGATTTACCTGATCGGCAAACCGGTGGCTGGCATTCTGGAAGGTCTGACCCACTGGCTGCAAACCATGGGTACGGCGAATGCGGTGCTGCTTGGAGCGATTCTTGGCGGCATGATGTGTACCGATATGGGTGGTCCGGTTAACAAGGCGGCGTATGCTTTCGGTGTGGGTCTGCTGAGTACGCAAACTTATGCGCCGATGGCGGCCATCATGGCGGCAGGTATGGTTCCCCCGCTGGCTCTGGGTTTAGCAACGCTGGTTGCGCGCCGTAAGTTCGACAAAGCTCAGCAGGAAGGCGGCAAAGCTGCGCTGGTACTGGGCCTGTGCTTTATCACCGAAGGGGCTATTCCATTCGCAGCCCGTGACCCGATGCGCGTTCTGCCTTGCTGTATCGTTGGTGGTGCGATTACCGGTGCTATTTCGATGGCAGTGGGTGCGAAGCTGATGGCGCCACACGGCGGGCTTTTCGTCCTGTTAATTCCAGGTGCAATTACGCCGGTACTGGGATACCTGCTGGCCATTATTGCCGGTACGCTGGTAGCCGGTCTCTCCTACGCGGTGCTGAAGCGCCCGGAAGATGAGGTTGTGGCAAAAGCGGCATGATTTAATGCTGACATCAGGGGCAGAGATTTCTCTGCCCCTTTTTTTATCGATTAACTGCTGCCTGAAGATGGATATGTAAAACGGTTCAGGCAATCATTGGCGCGATGATAAAACCAAAGGCAACGCCAGCAATGATCCCACCCAGTCCTGGCAGCATAAACGGATGGTTTAAGACATACTTGCCCACGCGTGTTGTCCCTGTGGTGTCGAACTCCATTGCCGCCAGCGAAGTCGGGTATGTTGGTAGAACAAACACCCCGGTTACCGCCACATAGGAGGCCAGAATCGCCCATGTAGGTACGCCGAGCGCAACGGCCAGAGGGATAATCAGCGGCGTTGTGGCGCCTTGCGAGTAGAGAAGTGCGCAGGTACCAAACAGCACCAGCGCCAACAGCATCGGATAAGCCCGTAGAATATCGCCTGCGATATCCTTAATCTCCGCTAAGTGGGCATCAATGAAGGTCGTTCCCAATGTAACAATCCCGAGAATGACGGCCAGTGAACTCATCCCTGCTCGAAATGTGGAGGTCAGGACAATAGCATCGGTTGATGTTTTGCATAACACCACCATCAGGCAAGCGGCAGATAACATACAAATAATGATGATATCCCGGGTATTCATTGGGTTGCCGGCATCAAATCCTGGGCGTAGCTGCGGGCAGGCGGCAAGAATAACGATGACGACCGTTGCCAACATGAACAGGGCGACTGAGAGTTTGGCACCCGGTACAGTGCTGTTTTGCCCTTCATATTTACGCACCAACCCTTTTTGCAGGCGTTCAAGATAGACTTCATCATCTTGTAGCTCGCATCCCTGACGTGAGGCGATAAAAGCGGCGGCCATCGCGGCAACAAACGAAGCTGGCAGACATACCGCCATAACCTGGATAAAGGTGACACCGTTGCCTTCCATAATGGTCAGCATCGCCGCCATTGCGGCACTGATCGGCGAACCGGATATCGCCACCTGAGAGGCGACCACGGAGCCGGCGAGCGTACGAGAAGGGCGGATACCGGACTCTTTGGCGACTTCGGCAATCACCGGTAGGGTAGAAAATACAATGAACCCTGTTCCGGCCATAATGGTCATCGACCAGGTGATAATCGGTGCAATAATATTGATATATTTAGGATTACGCCGCATGAAATTACCGGCTACGCGAACCAGATAATCCATACCTCCGGCGGCCTGTAGCGCCGATGCTGCCACGACAACTGTCATAATAATGAGAATAACGTCAACGGGGGGCGAACCAATTTGTAGATCAAATCCCAACGTTAAAATAGCCAGCCCCAGCCCGCCGCATAAACCGATACCTATTCCGCCGAGGCGGATACCAAAAAATATTGCACCTAACACGACGATAATTTCTAACCAAACCATAATGGCCTCCGCCAGAGAATAATTTGTTATTAAAATAAGTGTTTGTTTAATGCTTTATTAATCTGGTGACGGCTGTTATTGCGCCAGAAGATGATGTTTACCAACCCGTTTTTCGTACCATTTAATACCAGCGCGTACTAATGAACCGGTTGAGTCAATATATTTATCTGGGGAGTTTTTGACTGCGTTGGCAAGAATGACGGGGACTTCAGTACATCCCAGTACAATGACTTCTGCACCGCGTGAAAAGAGCATTTCAGCCTGTTCATTCATCAGCGTTTGTGCCCGCTTAAGATCGCCGGCTTTTAAGCAATAAATACTATCCATGACTTTTTCCTGACCGGATGAATCAGGGCTGACACAGGTTAAGCCAAGAGATTCTATGCCTTTTTGGTAGAGTCCCATGTAAAGGGTGGCGTTGGTAGCAAGTAAACCGATACGCGATTTTCCGCAGTTTTTGACTTCATTCATGGTGGTTTCAACGATACTGAGTAACTCTGTATGACAGCACTCTTTTAATTCATTAAACCAAAAGTGGGCAGTATTACAGGGGATCACAATACACTCCGCACCAGCATCTTCCAGTTTATGCATATAATCACGCATTGCCGGAAGTGGGGAATGACCATGATGCATTAACGCATCGGTTCGATCTGGAATATCAGGGATGGATGAAATAATTAATGGGATATGTTCCTGATCGCGTTGCGCTGCGGTAAAGGTGACGAATTTATTAAAAAGATCGACGGTTGCAGCAGGTCCCATACCACCAAGTACGCCAATTAAACCTTTCACGATATATACCTCTATTACCGATATTTAATATCAGGGCTGGTGTGTGTCTGGTGTCTATGTTTAACAGCAGTGTGTCGTGAGGAGAAATGCAATAATGTATGGTTCAATGCAAAAACTGCATGGGTGCAGTTTCTTTTGCCACCTCAGCAGGCCAGTAATCAGGCAGGTGTCTGAAATTCCGCGGCGATAAGCGGTCGTGGTCGATGGGTAAAGAAACAGGTTAATGTCAAAAACGAAGGTGTTATGCAAAAAACGAATCACCTGATGCTGATGTTGAATATCATCTCTGAGCATATTCAGGCATGATGCTTAAGACTAATTGACATATTTAAACATCCGCGTGACAGGCATGAAAAATATCGAGACAAAATGGTTATATGACTTTTTGACGCTGGAAGCGTGTCGTCATTTTTCCCAGGCCGCGGAGGAGCGCAACCTATCCCAACCGGCATTTAGCCGGCGGATCAAGGCGCTCGAATCCGCCGTTGGGGTGTTGCTGTTTGACCGTACGACGAGTCCACTGCAGCTGACGGAGGAGGGTAAGTTATTCCATTCGCAGACTCGTAGCCTGCTGCAACAGCTGGAATGTAACTTAGATGAGCTTAGTGGTCACAACCTGCTTGGCGTTCCCAATATCAAAATAGCGGCAGCGCATTCTCTGTCGCTGACGATGTTGCCCAGATTAGTACATTCAATGTCGGCATGGGGCGAGGAGTTTGTGTACCACGTCGAAGCGATTGACGTAGTCCAGGCAGTGAATACGCTGCGCGAGGGGAAAAGTGATTTCATTATCTCCTTTCGCGATGAAGACTTAATGCAGTCACCTTTCTGCGGCTTGAAGGTGTTTGAGTCTGAGCTGTATCCCGTCTGTGCTGCGGATTCACAGGGTAAGGCGTTGTTTGATATCTATCAGCCGCAGGTGCCGATACTGAACTATACCAGCACATCCTACATGGGAAGATTGGTTAACCGTCACCTGGCGGAGGTGGGGAGTATTTCGGCGCGTACGCTGTTTATGTCTTCGATGAGTGAGCTATTGAAGAATATGGCATTGGATGGGCATGGTATTGCCTGGCTGCCAGCGTGGACGATCGTGAACGAACTACGGGATAAACGCCTGGTTTGTCTGGACACGCCGGAGTTGATGGTGCCTATTCAGGCCTATATTTATAGAATGGATACACGTTTGAATAAAACCGCTGAGCACTTCTGGCGGATTTTGTACAACCATATGCCAGAGGATCTGGTTTCACTTAGTTGATACGCGCCAGTTCGGCTGGCGCGTCTGAAAAACCTCGGGTTAGGCCACCGCTTTTTCTGTTTGCTGGGCTTTCAGCCAGGCAATCTCTTCTGCCCAAATATCTGGATTAATGGTTTCCAGCACCAGCGGAATGCCGTCAAAACGATTGTCCTGCATGATCCAACGGAAGGCATCGTGGCCAATATTGCCTTCACCTAAGCTGTGGTGACGGTCAACGCGGCTGCCAAACGTGCTCTTGGCGTCGTTCAGGTGCATACCGCGCAGATATTTGAAGCCGACAATTCGTTCAAATTCCGCAAAGGTCTTTTCGCATTCCTCAACGGAACGCAAATCGTAACCGGCCGCGAAGGCGTGGCAGGTATCAATACAGACGCCGACACGGGATTTATCTTCTACGCCGTCGATAATGGCGGCCAGGTGCTCAAACTTAAAGCCAAGGTTGCTGCCCTGTCCGGCGGTATTTTCAATGACCGCCGTAACGCCCTGGGTCTGGGCGAGGGCGATGTTGATCGATTCCGCAATGCGCGCCAGACATTCATCTTCCGGAATCTGCATCAAATGGCTGCCTGGGTGAAAGTTCAGCAGGGATAAGCCAAGCTGTTCGCAGCGTTGCATTTCATCAAGAAACGCATCACGCGATTTTTCCAGCGCATCGCTGACCGGGTGACCGAGGTTAATCAGGTAGCTGTCGTGAGGCAGGATTTGTGCGGAAGTATAGTGATACTTCTCACAGGCAGATTTGAAATCATCAATGATTTCGGTGGTCAGCGGCGCGGCACGCCACTGACGCTGATTCTTGGTGAACAGGGCGAATGCGGTCGCTTCGATTTCTGCGGCTCGAATAGCGGCGTTAGCCAAACCGCCAGCGGCGCTTACGTGCGCTCCGATGTATTTCATAAATTAAACCCGCCATACTCAAATGCAAAAGGAGGAAGTATAGCGGGTTAATGGAGGTGAGTCGTGCTCGTTTATGCCATCAGCGCGTGGATAGCGAGGTTAATCGCGCCACCGCCCACAATCAGCCAGACAAACAGCAGCAGGGCCATCAGTAACGGTTTAGCACCGGCTTTTTTCAGGGCGCTAACGTGAGTGGTCAGCCCCAGTGCGGCCATCGCCATTGCCAGCAAAATGGTATCCAGTGTTACCAGCATGTTCACTACCGACTGCGGCAGAAAGTGGAACGAGTTAAAAATCGCGACCACAATGAACAGGATGGCAAACCACGGAATGGTGATTTTGCTCTTCTCACCACCGGAGGCCGGAGACAGCTGTTTAACGCGAGCGGCCAACAGGATAAGGAACGGTGCCAGCATCATGACGCGCAGCATTTTGGCAATAACTGCGGCATTTTCCGCATCCGGGTTAATGGCGTGCCCGGCAGCCACAACCTGAGCGACTTCATGCATGGTGGAACCAATGTAAATGCCGTAGGTTTCCGGGCTAAACCAGTGTGCCAGCAGCGGATACATTGCCGGATACAGGAAGATAGCGATGGTACCGAAGATCACTACGGTGGCGACAGCGACGGTTACCTTACTGGCTTCCGCTTTCACTACCGGTTCGGTTGCCAACACGGCGGCGGCACCACAAATGCTGCTCCCCGCGCCAATCAGCCAACTGGTGTGGCGGTCCAGACCAAACACTTTTTGCCCCAGGAAACAGGCAATCATAAAGGTACTGCTTAGCGTTAACACATCAATCACGATACCGCTGACGCCGACATCAGCAATTTGCGCGAAGGTGAGGCGGAAGCCGTAGAGGATGATCCCCAGACGTAATAAATGTTGTTTAGCAAACAGCACACCGCCGTCACAGCTTTTCCAGATGTGCGGATAGACGGTGTTGCCGAGAACCATCCCCAATAAGATTGCTAAGGTGAGGGCGCTGAACCCGGCACCTGCAACGGCGGGAATGGATCCACCCCATAAGGCGACCCCAGTGATAACTGCACTCAGGGCGAGCCCCGGAATAAAATGCCACGCTGTACGACGATGAGTCTGCAAGGTGAGTTCTGTCATATCCTTCTCCTTTATCTGGGTAAAAGAGTACGGCGAAGTGGTTTAAAAATAAAATTGATTATATATTTATAATTAATCTATATAAGTGGTATACCCGTCATACTTCAGGTTGCATGTGCGCTGGCTGCAACTCGAATTATTTAGGGTATAAGTAACGGTTATCCGGTGGAAAACGACTATGCATATCACCCTGCGACAACTTGAAGTGTTTGCTGAGGTATTAAAAAGCGGCTCAACGACCCAGGCATCTGTCATGCTGGCATTGTCGCAGTCGGCGGTGAGTGCGGCACTTACCGATCTGGAAGGGCAACTCGGCGTGCAACTGTTTGACCGTGTTGGTAAACGACTGGTGGTCAACGAACACGGGCGCTTGCTCTACCCACGGGCGCTGGCGCTACTCGAGCAAACGACCGAAATCGAACAGCTTTTCCGCGAAGATAATGGCGCTATCCGGGTTTATGCCAGTAGCACCATTGGCAACTATATTCTCCCTGCCATGATCGCCCGCTATCGGCATGATTTCCCCGATTTGCCGCTGGAGCTTAGCGTGGGCAACAGCCAGGACGTGATCAATGCGGTGCTGGATTTCCGGGTAGACATCGGGCTGATTGAAGGGCCGTGTCACAGTACGGAAATTATCTCTGAACCGTGGCTGGAAGACGAGCTGGTGGTGTTCGCCGCACCGTCGTCACCGCTTACAAAGGGACCCGTTACGCTGGAACAACTGGCTGCTTCGCCGTGGATACTGCGTGAACGAGGATCGGGTACGCGTGAACTGGTGGATTACCTGCTGTTGTCTCATTTGCCGAGATTTCAGATGGCAATGGAGTTGGGTAACTCCGAGGCCATTAAGCATGCGGTTCGCCATGGCCTCGGGATCAGCTGTTTGTCACGGCGGGTCATTGCCGAGCAGTTACAGGCGGGAACGCTGAGCGAAGTTCCTGTGCCGCTTCCGCGTTTGGTCCGCACGCTGTGGCGTGTTCATCATCGACAAAAACATATCTCCAATTCCATTACGCGCTTTTTGCACTACAGCGACCAGGTAGAGCAGGGGGAATAGGACGTTCACTGTCGTAATGACTCCTTTTTGCATACTGGCGGTTGCGTTTTAACCGCCTTGCCCCCTCTATTTTCTGCTTTACTTATAATCCGCGGCCAGTCATGAAGGTCTCTTATAACAGCGCATTTGTGCCGGAAGAATGCCGTTTCGTCTGCTACAATCGCGCCTCATTTTTTGGATGGATAGCATTTTCACATGGTTTCCGAAACTAAAACCACAGAAGCGCCCACGCTACGTCGTGAACTGAAGGCGCGTCACCTGACGATGATTGCCATTGGAGGCTCCATCGGTACAGGTCTTTTCGTTGCATCTGGTGCAACTATTTCTGCAGCGGGTCCTGGCGGCGCGTTGTTCTCTTATATTCTGATCGGTCTGATGGTGTATTTCCTGATGACCAGCCTCGGTGAACTGGCGGCCTATATGCCGGTTTCTGGCTCGTTTTCCACCTACGGTCAGAACTACGTAGAAGAAGGCTTTGGCTTCGCGCTGGGCTGGAACTACTGGTACAACTGGGCGGTAACGATTGCCGTTGACCTGGTGGCCGCACAGCTGGTGATGAGCTGGTGGTTCCCGGACACGCCGGGTTGGATCTGGAGTGCGCTGTTCCTCGGCGTGATCTTCCTGCTGAACTACATTTCCGTTCGCGGATTTGGTGAAGCGGAATATTGGTTCTCACTGATCAAAGTTACCACCGTCATTATCTTCATCGTAGTTGGCGTAATGATGATTTTCGGTATCTTCAAAGGCGCTCAGCCGGTGGGCTGGAGCAACTGGACGACCGGTGATGCACCGTTTGCCGGTGGTTTTGCTGCGATGATTGGCGTGGCGATGATCGTCGGCTTCTCCTTCCAGGGGACGGAACTGATCGGTATCGCGGCAGGTGAATCTGAAGATCCTGAAAAGAACATTCCACGTGCGGTACGTCAGGTATTCTGGCGAATCCTGCTGTTCTATGTGTTCGCGATTTTGATTATCAGCCTGATTATTCCGTACACCGATCCAAGCCTGCTGCGCAACGATGTGAAAGACATCAGCGTTAGCCCGTTCACGCTGGTATTCCAGCATGCGGGTCTGCTGTCCGCGGCAGCGGTAATGAACGCAGTTATCCTGACGGCGGTGCTGTCTGCAGGTAACTCCGGGATGTACGCTTCCACGCGTATGCTTTACACCCTGGCATGTGACGGTAAAGCGCCACGTATTTTCGGTAAACTTTCTCGTGGCGGCGTACCGCGTAACGCGCTGTATGCGACCACCGTGGTGGCGGGGCTGTGCTTCCTGACCTCGATGTTTGGCAATCAGACCGTATACCTGTGGCTGCTGAATACTTCCGGGATGACGGGCTTTATCGCCTGGCTGGGGATCGCCATTAGCCACTACCGCTTCCGTCGCGGTTATGTGCTGCAGGGCCACGATGTGAAGGATCTGCCGTACCGTTCTGGCTTCTTCCCGCTGGGTCCGATCTTCGCCTTTGTGCTGTGCCTGATTATCACTCTCGGCCAGAACTACGAAGCGTTCCTGAAAGACAGCATTGACTGGGGCGGCGTGATGGCTACCTATATTGGTATCCCGCTGTTCCTGATTATCTGGTTTGGCTATAAGCTGACCAAAGGAACTCATTTTGTTCGCTACAGCGAAATGAAATTCCCGGGTCGCGTGAAGAAATAACAGTATAAAAAGCATAACAAAAACCCCGGCATGATGAGTGCCGGGGTTTTTTATTGCGTCAGACTTAGAAGCTGTATGTCATGCCAACCGTGTAACGACGACCATCGAGAACGGTGTCGTAGGTATCGTAATCGATTTGCTTATCCAGCACGTTATACACGCCAGCGGTCATCAACAGATCCTTGGTGGCATAGTAACGTAAACCCACATCGACCTGCGTATAGGACGGCGTACCCTGTGCCATGGAAGTACGGCTCAGGTATTCAGACGTTTTTCCACGCAGATTCAGGCGGCTCCAGAAACCGAGATCTTGCGTGGCCTGCCAGTCCAGCGTCGTGTTAAACATATGCTTCGGCATTTTGTTCAACGGCTGGCCGGAGAACTGACCGCTTTTCTGCTCAGATTCCGTGTAGGTGTAGTTCGCGGTCCAGTTGACGTCTGACGTAATCTTCCAGCCGAAGGTGGATTCTACGCCACGCATATTGGCTTTATCGACGTTAACGCGATCGCTGACGAAGTCATAATGGGTATTGCCGATGGTGCAGGCCGGATCGGAACTGCTGTTACAACGGCGCACTTCAGTGATTTTGTTCTTGAAGTCGGTATTGAACAGGGTGACGCCCGCGTTGAGGTTATCGCCGTTATCCCACAGTAAGCCGATTTCTTCGCTGAGGCTTTTCTCCGGCTTCAGGTCCGGGTTGCCGACAATGATTCCGTTCAGACGACCGCCGCCGGTGACCTGTCCCCAGTTTGCTGATGACTGGCGCAGATCCGGGGCGCGATAGCCCGCCGAAACGCCGCCTTTTAAGGTCCATTGATCGCTCAGATGCCATACGCCATAGCCGCGTGGCGTCCAGTTGTCACCGTAGTTTTCATCCTTATCCATACGCAGACCGCCGGTCAGCGTAAAGGTATCGGTAACGGCCCATTCATCTTCAGCAAACAACGCCCAGCTCCAGCGGGTCAGTTTGTTCAGCCCATCAGCCGCTTGCAGCTGGTTGCCGTTATCGCGCAGTTTTTCATAACGGTATTGCCCGCCTAGCGTCAGGGTATGCGCTCCAAGGAATACCTGGTTCTGGTTATTGAAAATCGTGTTGTAGGACTTCATCTGGCGACCCGGGTTTTCGCTCTCTTCCTGCTGGACATAGCTGGTGGAGTTGAAGTCGTCGTAATAACCGCTGTGGGTTAGTGAATATGTCGTGTGCACATACTTGCTTTCGCTTTTGCTGTTCGGCTTACAGCTTCCGTTACGACAGTTTTCCTCAGCCATAGATTTGCCTGGGGTACTGTCGCGATCCTGCAATTCACGTGCGTAATCGAAATCGATATCGTTTTTATCGTCTGGCGTAAAGTTCAGGGTTAAGCCCCCGTTACGCATACGCTGTTCATTGTAGCCATTGAGGATTTTATCTTCCGCCCGATGGGAGAATAACCCGGTCACCTTCGCGCCAAGTAATCCGTCAATCAGTGGCCCAGACGCATAGGCGTTGGTCTGGTAAATATCACCGGAGTCTCTGTCTTCCTGGAAAGTGGCATCGCCGTGCAGAGAACCGGTCCAGGCTTTGGTATTCGACACTTTCTTGGTGATGACGTTAATGACACCGCCCATCGCGTCGGAGCCGTATAGTGATGACATCGGGCCACGGATGACTTCGATACGCTCGATGGATTCAAGCGGCGGCAGCCAACCTTGTTCAATACCTGAGTTGTCGCTATTAGGACGTGTGCCGCGGGTGCTGATGCGTTTACCGTTGACCAGGAAGAGCGTGTATTGCGAAGCCATACCGCGAATACTGATATCGCTGCTGCTCCCCCCGCCGGTGACGACGACGCCAGGGACATCTTTTAGCGCATCGGTGACATCGCGATAGGCTTTGTCCTCAATCTGCTGCTTGGTAATAACAGATATCGAAGCCGGGGCATCCTGAATTTTCTGCTCAAAGCCGGTAGCGGTAACTACCACGGTATCTTGTTCAGCGGCATGGCCGAGTGATGGGAGACTGGCGACGCATACTGCGGCAGCTACAGCCTTAACGTGAGGTATAGTCATTTGTATCATTCCATTTAAATGAATCAAACTGCGCGTCATGTGAAAGGCCATGACAATTGTATGTATTTGTCTTTTAAGGACTCTTTTCAGTAAAGAAGCGGGAGGATTGTACAAAAGTATGAATATTTGTAAACACAAATGATAATAGAAATCATTTGTGTTTGATGTGATTTAGGGTGAAATACTTTTTTAATCAATAAGATAGTGAAGGAAGAAAAAAGGAGAAAAAGTGAAGGAATGATGGAGAAATGAAGAGGGCTTACGCCCTCAACTCAGAAATTACTTCAGCAAATACTGGGCGTGGAAGCGCAGGTGATCCTCAATAAACGACGCAATAAAGTAATAGCTGTGGTCGTAACCTGGCTGGATGCGTAGCGTCATTGGCCATGCGGTCTGACGGGCTATTTCGGCCAGCACTGCTGGCTGCAACTGATCGGCAAGAAACTGATCGCTGTCTCCTTGATCAATTAGCGTCGGAATCGCGTCTGTGGGCTTACTGGCCAGCATTAACGCGCAGCTATCCCACTCAGTCCATTGTGTTTTATCTTCACCCAGATAAGCGCTAAAAGCCTTCTCGCCCCACGGAACGCGACAAGGGTTTACGATCGGCGCAAAGGCTGAAACGCTGGTGTATTTCCCGGGATTTTTCAGCGCCATAATCAATGCGCCGTGACCCCCCATAGAGTGCCCGCTGATGGCGCAGCGATCGCTGACGTTAAACTGCGAATGAATCAGTGCCGGAAGCTCATCACGCAGATAGTCATACATACGAAAATGCGTTGCCCATGGCTGCTGAGTGGCATTGAGGTAAAATCCCGCGCCATGGCCTAAATCGTAACCATCATCGTTGGCAACCTGCTCGCCGCGCGGGCTGGTGTCTGGCATCACCAGGACAATGCCGAGCTCAGCCGCGATGCGCTGTGCGCCGGCTTTGGTGGTGAAGTTTTCATCATTGCAGGTCAGGCCCGACAGCCAGTACAGCACCGGAGGCGGGGCGTTATCGCGGGGTGGCGGAAGAAAAATACTGAAGGTCATGGTGCAATTTAACGTGGTGGAGTCGTGACGCCAGCGTTGCTGCCAGCCTTCAAAACAGCGGTGCTCTTCAAGCATTTCCATGCGTGGCTCCTTGTTGTGTTGAACCTGTATGTGTTTGCGAACTCACCATAATACAGATTATTCATTGCGCTGTGAGTAACTTTCACTTCCGCATTGAGCAAACATACTTCATCATCTATATAACTTTACATTAACACTCGACGTCACCGGGCTGAACAGAAAGTGAAGTTGCTACAGCTGAAAGGCTGTGCCAATTTCAATAATTATCGCGGTGAATACTGGATTATGTGCGCCACCTCACGCACAATGTTCTGGCTGTGATACAGCCTAAAAACTTTGCCCCATGCAGGGCAGAGGCGCCCCACCTGCAGGAGAAGAAGAAATGTCATCACTCAGTAAAGAAGCGGCACTGGTTCATGAAGCGCTGGTTGCGCGTGGTCTCGAAACCCCGCTGCGCCCGCCCGTGCAAGAGATGGATAACGAAACACGCAAACGTCTTATCTCTGGCCATATGACCGAGATTATGCAATTGCTCAATCTCGATTTGAGCGATGACAGTCTGATGGAAACTCCGCATCGCATTGCGAAAATGTATGTCGATGAGATTTTCTCCGGCCTCGATTACGCCAACTTCCCGAAAATCACCGTCATTGAAAATAAAATGAAGGTGGACGAGATGGTCACGGTCCGCGATATTACGCTGACCAGCACCTGCGAACACCACTTTGTCACTATCGATGGCAAAGCGACGGTGGCGTATATTCCGAAAGATTCGGTTATTGGTCTGTCGAAGATTAACCGCATTGTGCAGTTCTTCGCCCAGCGCCCACAGGTACAGGAACGCCTGACCCAGCAAATTCTCACCGCGCTGCAAACGCTGCTCGGGACGAATAATGTGGCGGTGTCGATTGATGCGGTGCATTACTGTGTGAAAGCGCGCGGCATTCGTGATGCGACCAGTGCGACCACCACCACTTCTCTTGGTGGATTGTTTAAGTCCAGCCAGAACACGCGTCAGGAATTCCTGCGCGCAGTACGTCATCACAACTGATTAGGGCAGGAACCATGGAGCGTAATGTCACGCTGGATTTTATTCGTGGCGTCGCCATTCTTGGTATCCTGCTTCTCAATATTAGCGCCTTTGGCTTGCCAAAGGCGGCATATCTCAATCCTGCGTGGTATGGCGACATCACCTTATCCGATGCCTGGACCTGGGCGCTGCTCGATCTCTTTGCGCAGGTAAAATTCCTCACGCTGTTTGCGCTGCTGTTCGGTGCCGGTTTGCAAATGCTGCTCCCACGCGGTAAACGCTGGATCCAGTCACGGCTTACGCTGCTGGTGTTATTGGGTTTTATTCACGGTTTACTCTTCTGGGATGGCGATATCCTGCTGGCATATGGCTTGATCGGCCTGATTTGCTGGCGGCTGATCCGGGATGCGCCGTCGGTAAAAAGCTTATTTAACACTGGTGTGCTGCTGTATCTGGTGGGCGTTGGCGTACTGCTGCTGTTGGGTGTGATCTCCGGGAGCGAAACCAGCCGCGCCTGGACGCCGGATGCTTCAGCGTTGCTGTATGAAAAATACTGGAAAGTGAACGGCGGAATGGAAGCAATCAGCAATCGCGTGGATATGATGTCCAATAGCTTGCTGGCGTTGGGTGCTCAGTACGGCTGGCAACTGGCGGGGATGATGCTGCTCGGCGCGGCATTAATGCGCAGCGGTTGGCTAAAAGGGCAGTACAGTTTGCAGCACTATCGACGTACCGGCGTGCTGCTGGTCATCGTTGGGATGGCGATAAACCTGCCTGCTATCATCGCTCAGTGGAATCTGGACTGGGCCTACCGCTGGTGTGCTTTCCTGTTACAAGCCCCGCGAGAGCTGGGAGCGCCGATGCAGACCATTGGTTACGCCGCGCTGATGTACGGTTTCTGGCCGCAGCTTAGCCGTTTAAAATGGGTCATTGCCGTCGCCTGTGTGGGACGCATGGCATTAACCAACTATCTTTTACAAACCTTAATCTGTACCACGCTGTTCTATCAATTCGGCTTATTTATGAAATTCGACCGACTGGAGCTGCTGTATTTCGTCATCCCGGTCTGGGTCATTAACTTACTTTTCTCCGTGATATGGCTACGTTATTACCGCCAGGGCCCGGTGGAATGGCTGTGGCGTCAATTAACCCTGCGTGCTGCAGGGACATCATTACCGCGAACATCCAGATAACGATCTGGATCACATTCATTAACAAAATGGATGTAAGCGCTTTCATTCCTGTGACATCACTCACGCAGTCCGTTTCATTGTGCTGACAAAATACCCAGCCTGGGGTGTCTGCGGGCAGCCGCAATCTAAAACAGGGCAGTGAATATGGTAACCATTCGTGATGTGGCACGGCAGTCTGGCGTTTCTGTAGCGACCGTTTCCCGCGTACTGAACAACAGTGCGCTGGTGAGTCCCGATACGCGTGAAGCGGTAATGAAAGCAGTCACTCAGCTTGGCTATCGACCTAATGCCAACGCACAAGCGCTGGCGACGCAGGTAAGCGATACGATTGGTGTTGTCGTCATGGATGTATCAGATGCGTTTTTTGGCGCGCTGGTAAAAGCCGTGGATATGGTTGCCCAGCAGCATCAGAAGTATGTCCTGATTGGCAACAGCTACCATGAGGCGGAAAAAGAACGTCATGCCATTGAGGTGTTGATTCGCCAACGCTGTAACGCATTGATTGTACACTCTAAAGCACTGAGCGATCGGGAACTGGCCGAGTTTATGGATCAAATCCCCGGCATGGTGCTGATCAATCGCCTGGTACCGGGTTACGCCCACCGTTGCGTCTGCCTGGATAACATCAGCGGCGCTAAAATGGCGACCCGTATGTTGCTGAATAATGGTCATCAACGCATCGGTTATCTGGCATCAAGCCATCGCATTGAAGATGACACCATGCGCAAAGAAGGGTGGTTAACTGCTCTGAAAGAGCAGGGGATTGTTGCGGCAGAAAGTTGGGTCGGCACCGGTTCGCCCGATATGCAGGGCGGAGAGTCTGCGATGGTGGAACTGCTGGGGCGCAATTTACAACTGACGGCAGTCTTCGCTTATAACGACAATATGGCCGCTGGCGCGCTGACCGCGCTAAAAGATAACGGTATCGCTATTCCATTACACCTTTCAATCATTGGCTTCGATGATATTCCCATCGCGCGTTACACCGATCCGCAGCTAACCACCGTGCGCTATCCCATTGCCTCTATGGCAAAAATGGCGACGGAGCTTGCACTACAGGGCGCGGCTGGCACGCTGGATCCGCAGGCGACGCATTGCTTTATGCCGACGCTGGTACGTCGCCATTCAGTGGCGCTGCGGCAGAATGCGGCACCGATCACTAACTTATAACGCAGCGCGATGTAACCGCTTTCAATATGTGAGTAAATTCACAGTATATTAACAATGCGATAGCTATGATGACACTGTTTGTTGCGCTGTAACTACTATGTAACGGTGAATAATCACTTTCATCGAGGTATAGCTGCCTTAAACGATAATTAAAGCCTGTTTTGGGAGCGTTGCCAGACACGGAAGAAATATTTTTAAAAGTGAGCTTCGGCGTTCAGTAACACTTCAGTAACGTTCTGCCTGCCGAGCATTTATCTCAAGTACTACCCTGCATAATAAAACCGGAGATACCATGAATAAGAAGGTGTTGACCCTGTCTGCTGTAATGGCAAGCATGTTATTCGGCGCGGCTGCGCACGCTGCTGATACCCGTATTGGTGTGACTATCTATAAGTATGACGATAACTTTATGTCAGTGGTACGTAAGGCTATTGAAAAAGATGCCAAAGCGGCGCCAGATGTACAACTGCTGATGAACGACTCGCAGAACGATCAGTCCAAACAAAACGATCAGATCGACGTGCTGCTGGCAAAAGGCGTTAAAGCACTGGCGATTAACCTGGTTGACCCGGCAGCTGCAGGCACGGTCATTGAAAAAGCACGCGGACAGAACGTACCGATCGTGTTCTTCAACAAAGAACCTTCTCGCAAGGCGCTGGACAGCTATGACAAAGCGTATTACGTCGGTACTGACTCTAAAGAGTCCGGTATTATTCAGGGTGATTTGATTGCCAAACACTGGGCAGCTAACCCGAACTGGGACCTGAACAAAGACGGCAAAATTCAGTTTGTTCTGCTGAAAGGCGAACCGGGACACCCGGATGCTGAAGCACGTACTACTTACGTGATTAAAGAGCTGAACGACAAAGGCATTAAAACTGAGCAGCTGCAGTTAGATACTGCAATGTGGGATACCGCTCAGGCGAAAGATAAGATGGATGCGTGGATGTCCGGTCCGAACGCGAACAAAATTGAAGTCGTTATCGCCAACAACGATGCGATGGCAATGGGCGCAGTTGAAGCGCTGAAGGCACACAATAAAACCAGCGTACCGGTATTTGGCGTGGATGCCCTGCCTGAAGCACTGGCGCTGGTGAAATCTGGCGCTATGGCCGGTACCGTGCTGAACGATGCTAATAACCAGGCGAAAGCCACCTTTGATCTGGCGAAAAACCTGGCTGATGGCAAAGGTGCGGCAGATGGCACTAACTGGAAAATTGAGAACAAGATTGTTCGCGTTCCGTACGTAGGTGTCGATAAAGATAATCTGGCCGAGTTCACCAATAAGTAAATACTCCGTCTGTGGGCGCAATTTCATTGCGCCCTTAATAACGCACTCTGCAAGGCCAACAAGGTATAATTATGGTCAGCACACATACTCAGTCGTCAGGCGAATACTTGTTGGAAATGACCGGCATCAACAAGTCCTTCCCCGGCGTTAAGGCGCTTGATAATGTCAATTTAAAAGTCCGCCCGCATTCTATTCACGCCTTAATGGGGGAGAATGGCGCGGGGAAATCAACATTATTGAAATGTCTTTTCGGCATCTATCAAAAAGATTCCGGCAGTATTTTATTTCAGGGTAAAGAAATCGACTTTCATTCTGCTAAGGAAGCGCTTGAGAATGGTATTTCGATGGTACACCAGGAATTAAACCTGGTATTACAACGCTCTGTGATGGACAACATGTGGCTGGGACGCTATCCCACCAAAGGCATGTTTGTCGATCAGGAAAAAATGTACCGCGATACCAAAGCGATATTTGATGAACTGGATATTGATATCGATCCGCGTGCGCGCGTCGGCACATTATCCGTTTCACAAATGCAGATGATTGAAATTGCGAAGGCGTTCTCCTATGACGCCAAAATCGTCATCATGGATGAACCAACTTCATCGTTAACCGAGAAAGAAGTTAATCATCTGTTCACCATCATCCGTAAGCTGAAAGAGCGTGGATGCGGTATTGTTTATATTTCTCACAAAATGGAAGAAATCTTCCAGCTGTGTGATGAAATTACCGTTCTACGCGACGGCCAGTGGATTGCGACCCAGCCGCTGGAAGGGCTGGATATGGATAAGATCATCGCCATGATGGTAGGGCGTTCACTGAACCAACGTTTTCCGGATAAAGAAAACAAACCTGGTGAAGTCATTCTGCAAGTGCGTAACCTGACCTCGCTGCGTCAGCCGTCGATTCGTGATATCTCGTTTGATTTACACAAAGGGGAAATTCTCGGGATTGCCGGTCTGGTCGGCGCAAAACGCACGGATATTGTTGAAACGCTTTTTGGTATTCGTGAGAAATCATCGGGTACGATTACGCTACATGGCAAAAAGATTAATAACCACAGTGCAAATGAAGCCATCAACCATGGTTTTGCGCTGGTCACGGAAGAGCGCCGCTCAACCGGTATTTATGCGTATCTGGACATTGGTTTTAACTCGTTAATTTCTAATATCCAAAATTACAAAAACAAAGTCGGTCTGTTGGATAATTCCCGCATGAAGAGTGATACCCAGTGGGTAATTGACTCCATGAGGGTGAAAACGCCAGGCCATCGTACGCAAATCGGTTCACTGTCCGGTGGTAATCAGCAAAAGGTGGTTATCGGCCGCTGGTTATTAACGCAGCCAGAAATACTGATGCTGGATGAACCGACGCGTGGTATCGATGTTGGCGCGAAATTTGAAATTTACCAGTTAATTGCCGAACTCGCGAAAAAGGATAAGGGGATTATTATTATTTCCTCTGAAATGCCGGAGCTGCTGGGTATTACCGATCGTATTCTGGTGATGAGCAATGGTCTCGTTGCCGGAATTGTTGACACTAAAACAACAACGCAAAACGAAATCCTCCGTCTTGCGTCTTTGCACCTTTAAGATTAGGGGCTCCTCATGAGTGCGTTAAATAAGAAAAGTTTTCTTACTTACCTGAAAGAAGGCGGAATTTACGTTGTTCTTTTGGTTTTGCTGGCGATTATTATTTTCCAGGATCCCACTTTCTTAAGCTTACTAAACCTGAGTAATATTCTCACACAATCCTCGGTGCGTATTATTATCGCATTGGGTGTGGCTGGACTGATTGTTACCCAAGGGACCGACCTGTCGGCGGGGCGTCAGGTTGGCTTGGCGGCAGTGGTGGCAGCGACTTTGTTGCAGTCGATGGAGAATGCCAACAAGGTGTTCCCGGAAATGGCGACGATGCCGATCATTGTAGTGGTGCTGATTGTCTGCGTGATTGGTGCCATTATCGGTCTGGTGAACGGTATTATCATTGCTTACCTGAACGTGACGCCGTTTATTACCACCCTGGGTACGATGATTATCGTTTACGGGATCAACTCCCTGTACTACGACTTCGTCGGTGCATCGCCAATCTCTGGCTTTGACAGCGGATTTTCAACCTTTGCACAGGGCTTTATTGCACTGGGCAGTTTCCGACTCTCCTACATCACCTTCTACGCGCTGATTGCCGTGGCCTTTGTGTGGGTGCTGTGGAACAAGACCCGCTTCGGTAAAAACATTTTCGCCATCGGCGGAAACCCAGAAGCTGCGAAAGTGTCTGGGGTAAACGTTGCGCTGAACCTGTTGATTATCTATGCGTTGTCTGGCGTGTTCTATGCCTTCGGTGGTTTGCTGGAAGCCGGGCGTATCGGCTCGGCGACCAACAACCTCGGCTTTATGTATGAGCTGGATGCGATTGCGGCGTGCGTGGTTGGTGGCGTGTCGTTCAGCGGCGGGGTAGGTACCGTGTTTGGCGTGGTGACCGGTGTGATTATCTTCACCGTCATCAACTACGGTCTGACCTACATCGGCGTAAACCCTTACTGGCAGTATATTATCAAGGGCGGCATTATCATCTTCGCGGTCGCGTTGGACTCACTGAAGTACGCGCGTAAGAAGTAATCGTACAACGTAAAAAGCCCGGTGCAGCGCAACCTGCACCGGGCTTTTTTATCTGCGTTACAACGTTAACGCATGTTCTTTCTCTCCGGGTTTAAATTTCACCTCGCCCAGATCAATACAGGCTACCGGGCAAACGTGACCGCATAATAAACATCCCACACATTTTTCCGTATTGCAGTGCGGTGTACGGGTTTCCTCATTCCATTCCATCGCCTGATGCCCGCCGTCATAGCAGGAGATGTAGCAGCGACCACAGCCGACGCATTTATCAAGATGGATGTTCGGATAGACAATGTAGCTACGGTCAAGCTCCTCGGCGGGGATGATATTGGCATTGGCCAGACCCACCATCTCCTCCAGTGAGTCAAACCCTTGATCGGCGAGGTAATGTGACAGCCCGCTGATCATGTCCTCCACAATCCGATATCCATACTGCATGATCCCGGTGGTCACCTGCAGCGTGGCCGCGCCTAACAGTAAAAACTCGGCGGCATCTTCCCAGGTCTCAATTCCTCCAATGCCGCTAATCGGAAAATCCCGCAGTTCAGGGTGCATGCGTAGTTGTTGGATAAATCTCAAAGCAATAGGTTTAACGGCCTTGCCGGAGTAGCCGGAAATACTGGATTTACCGTTGACGACCGGCATCCCGATTTTCCTGTTCAGGTCGATATTAGTGATGGATTTAACCGTATTGATGGTCGCGATACCGTCGGCTCCTCCGCGTTTTGCCGCCAGCGCCACCTCACACATATCACCAATATTTGGTGTCATTTTAGCCAGCATTGGCAGGGGCGAACCGCGTTTAACCGCCCGACAGTATTTTTCAACCAGCTCAGGGCTTTGTCCTACATCGCTGCCCATAGCATGCGAGGTCATTTGCGGGCAAGAGAAGTTACACTCGATCATATCTGCACCCGCTTCTTCAACCAGGCGGGCCAGTTCCTGCCATTGCTGCTCATTTTCCCCCATGATCGACGCAATCAGGACCTTATCCGGGTAGTCTTGTTTCAGTCGCCGAATAGCAGCCAGATTCTCCTCCAGCGGATGCTCGGCAATTTGCTCCATGTTTTTGAAGCCAATAAAGCCGGTATCTTCTTTGCTGAGATGGTCAAAACGTGGGGAAACTTCATTCGCAATAAAGAAACCGATCGTTTTAAAAACAATGCCGCCCCAACCGCTATCATAGGCTTTGGCGCACATTTCATAACAGTTGCCCACCGGGGAGGAAGAGAGGCAGAACGGGTTGGGAAATTTGACGCCGCAAAAGGTAATAGAAAGATCTTTCGTTAACATGAGCAAGCTCCCTCTAAATAGTGATGAATGGCCTGAGCGGCTTCTTTTCCGGTTTTCACGGCGTAAACGACCGTTTTATCGCCTTCAACAATATCGCCCGCAGCAAACAGAGCCGGATCGGCGGTTTGGTAGTTTTGCGTATTGATAAGATTGCGCTGTGGCTTTAACGTGGCGAAATTATCAAGCTGAGCGTGTTGACCGACGGCAAGAATAATGTGCTCGGCTTCTAGCGTGAGTTCGCCTGGCAGGCGTACGTGCTTAAAGGTAACTTGATTTCCGCTTACCGCCACGGGCGTGAAACCGTCAATAATCGACACGCCTAATGCCTGGGTGCTGCTGAATTCTTTATCGCTGGCCGGAAAATCAGCCAGTTCTTCACGCGCGACACAAGTGACTGACGGGCAGCCCAGCAGTTTCAACGTACTGGCGACATCCATCGCCACATCGCCACCGCCGATGATCAATACACTTTTGGCGACGGTAATATCTCCGATTGATTGCCGGGCTCTTTGCAGAAAATCGACGGCAATTTCAACGTGATTCGCTTTCTCAAAAAGAGGCAATGTTGAGCCGTAAGACATACCTGGGGTAACCAGTACGGCGCGATATTCTGCTTTGAGTTGCTCAACGGAAAGGGCATTGCCGACTTCACAATTGCACTTGATGGTCACGCCCATTTCAACGATACGGGCAATTTCATGATCCAAAACCGAATGCGGCAAACGAAACTCTGGGATGCCATAGCGCAACCAGCCGCCTGGCTGAGCCTGTTTTTCGAAGATGGTTACGTCATAACCAAGATTGCTCAGCGTTACGCTGGCCTGTAATCCTGCCGGACCTGCACCGATAATGGCGACCTTGCCCAGCGTTTTTGTTGCTGGCTGATATATTTTCATCGCGGTCTGCTGTTCAAAATCGGTTATAAAGCGCTGCAGACGCGCAATATCAATAGGTTTATCAATTCCTGAACGCGTACACCCGCGCTGGCATAATTTTTCGGTTGGGCAAACTCGAGCGCACACCGCACCGAGCGCATTATTTTCGCGGATAGTTTCGGCTGCGCCTTTAAAATTACGGAAATAAATGGAGCGAATAAATTTCCCCGGGTCGGTTTGCGCCGGGCAATCCTGACTACAGGGGGCATCGTGACATAATAAACAGCGGGAAGCCTCTTTTATTGCTAATAATGGGGTAAAAGCAGGCGTGAGCTCATCCAGATAATTTTGTTGTGGCATATTTTCTTCCTTAATGCTTGAGTAAATTAAGGCAAACCGTTAATAACAAAATATAAAAAGTGAAAGGCTATTCTTAAGGCTAAGCACTGCAGGAAGAGTATTCTGTGAAAGGATTCACAAATAGAAGATAGTTTGAGGGAAATGCTGACGGGCAGCATTAATCCCTTATCTTGAAATGGTAACTATTATCAAAATATTAGCTATTCTCAAACGCTAATATAAAGGCAAATGCGTTATCGATAAAAAACTAAGTAAATAACCATACCGAAGGATAAGCACCCGCATCCAGCATAAACCAGTACGTAAGACCAAAATTGCAGCGGCTCTTGATTGCGATAAGCGAAAACCGGTTCGCGCGCATTCTTTTTAATTTTATCTACGGCTCCCGAGCGCCAGCCTTTCCAGGCTTCACGAAAACAAAACACGGGAATGAGCAGAAAGGCCAACACGACGAAAAGGGTTTGTACATCCATGCTTATTTTCCTTGTTTCTTTTGTAATTCGAGCAGTTGTTCAGGCGTGACTGCCGGATATCCCTGTGCATCGTCCGGTACCTGATGCATGGTAGGGATAGGGACCAGTGGGCCTAAAAAGCGGGGTTCACGTTTAAAAATGTAGAGATCGGCAAGTGCACCAAAACGGGCGCCAAATTCACGTACCCGCACGGTGAGCATATCTTTTGGTGAAGGTACGGCGTAGCACTGGGCCTGGATACCCATATGGAGCGCAATAAACAAGGCACGCTCACAGTGGAATCGCTGGGTAATAATGATGAAATCGTTGGTATCGAACACCTTACGGGTACGCACGATGGAGTCGAGCGTTCGGAACCCGGCGTAATCAAGCACGATGTCAGCGGGATCGACGCCTGCGGCAATCAGATCTTTACGCATCGTCATGGGTTCGTTGTAGCTTTGCTGCGCGTTGTCGCCGCTTAACAGCAGATAGTTTACCTTCCCGCTGTTATAGGCGTTCAATGCGCCCTGAATGCGGTAGCGGTAATACTGATTGATGACGCCGGTGCGGTAATACTTCGCCGTGCCCAGAACCACACCTACCTGGCGGTAGGGTAAATCCTGCAGTTCGTCGTAAATGTAGGGAGCAGTCTTCCAGCTCATCCACCGATCGAGTCCAAGCACAGTCAAAAGCAGCAAGCCCAGCAGGACTAACAGGCTGTAAAACACGCGCTTTAACATGCAGAAAACTCGTTATTTGGATGGAATTTCAATCAGGCTACTGTACCGGAAGACGTAGCGCAAGAAACAGTAATCTGATTGAGGGGATTTTAGTCACTGTTGCCCGATGACGTTACGCCATCGGGCAACACGACTTAGTTGAGTAGCACGCGCTCAATATTGTCGCAGCCCAGTGCTTTCAGCGTGGCAGATGTCGCATCCCACTGAATTAACGGCGCATCGGCTTTTTCAGCCAGCACGGCGCGTTGGATATCTGAATAATCATAACCGTTCAGATTCAACAGGTTCAACGCGCCTTGCAGTGGTGGCAGGGTTGGGTTAAAAGCGGCATTTTCAGCATAGCTGCCGCTAAAAATACGACCATCTTTACACTCCAGCGCCACGCCGCTTGGGGATTTGCTGTACGGCATATGACATCTGTTGGCAGCGGTGATTGCTGCCTGGGTCAACGCATCGCCCTGCAGTGCGAAGCCGTGATCCTGATCGTCCATCAGCAGCGTTTTAATCTCCAGATCCTTCGGGCCGAAGGCATCTGGCAGATAATCGCGTAGTACGTGTGGCGCACGTCCCGGCAGATGAATACGTAAATCCAGTCCGCTGTTTAGTTCGTTCATAAACTGGCGACAGTGGCCGCACGGCGTGTAGTTGACGGTGATGGCAGCGAGCCCTTTTTCACCGCGCAGCCAGGCGTGGCTGATAGCGCTTTGCTCGGCATGAACAGTTTGCTGCATGGTCGCGCCCAGGAACTCCATGTTCCCACCGAAGTACCAGTTGCCGCTGATGCCGCGAGAAATAGCCCCAACGTTGAAATTGGACAGTGGAGTACGTGCGCAGGCCGCAGCCAGCGGCAGCAGAGCGAATGCCAGCGCGTCTTCGTCCAGTCCCGATTCGCGTTTCAGCAAAGAGACCTGCTCAGCAGTCAGCATGGCGGGGAAATGCGCATCCGCCAGAACAGGGGCCAGGGCTGATTGCAAGTTATCCGCGAGTTGGGCAAAAGCAGTTTGAAAACGTGGATGCATGGCGATGCCTCATAACAATGTAATGGAATCGTAGTTTACGGACCTGTTATGGCTTTATATGTGATCTAAATCCCATTGCGCATGCAACTTATGAAACTTAAATGAAAAATGTGCAACGCATCGCAAATAAATAGCTAAAAAATGAAGGTTAACCCACCACCGCCAGAATAATCGGGAACAGGAATGGGGCAACCAACGAGGTGATAATGCCGCAAATAACCAGCGCCAGAGAACTAAACGCGCCTTCCTGGTAGTCCAGTTCTGCACAGCGTGCGGTACCCAGGGCGTGCGACGCGGTGCCCATTGCCAGCCCCCGAGCGGCCTTGGTGCGAATGCGCATCGCATTAAGCAACGTATGACCAAATACTGCCCCGAGGATACCGACAAAAATAACGCATACGGCGCTGATAGCCGGAATGCCGCCAATACTGCCTCCCACGGCCATAGCGATAGGCGTGGTGACCGATTTTGGCATGATAGACGCGGCAATTTGCGGTGATGCGCCCATCAACAAAGCGATTGTTGTACCTGTTACCATTGCCACAACGCTCCCGGCAAAACAGATAGCAATGATTGATTTCCAGCGGGCGCGAATTTGGTGCAGCTGTTCGTATAACGGATAGGCCAGCGCGACCACGGCAGGTTGCAGTAAATCGTTCAGTACTTCGCTGCCTTTGAAATAGTGATCGTAGGGAATGCCGGTAAGCAGCAGAATGGGAATAATCACCACCATGGCAACCAGCAGCGGGTTCAATAGCGGCATTTTAAATCGTGCAGCCAGCTTACGTGCGCCAAAAAATACCGCCAGCGTAAGAGGTAACGACCACCAGATATACGACATCATTCTTTAGACCCTTTTTGCCCAACGATTTTGCGTTCACCGTGCACAATGTGCGAGCTCCAGCTCACCACCAGGAAAACGACCAGCGTACTGATGGTACAGGACACCACTACCGGACCAAATTGTGCGCGGAGCAGGTCAAAGTACTGCATGATCCCCACGCCAATCGGGACAAACAGCAGGGCCATATAACGAATCAGCACGTAGCAGCCAGGGTTAACCCATTTTGCCGGTAACACCTGCAAAGCCAGTAAGACAAACAGAATCAGCATGCCGATAATGCTGCCCGGAATGGTGATAGGAAGTAGCGACGCAAGAAAAATACCTGCGTAGAGGCAGGCATAAATCAGGACGAATGCGCGCAAATATTGCCAGATAACGTTCAGTGCTTTGCTCATAGTTGAAACCCTTGACGAGACTGATTCATCATACAATTAAACTTAAAAACGTGCTACCGATCACATCATGAATTCTAAGCATAGAGGAAATAGATATCTGGAACATCGGGCGATGGCCCTAACTCTCCGCGCTAAGCCTGTGCCAGATAATACAAAAAACGATTCAGGGCGGTAGTAGGTGTTTCGTTGTTGCGCCAGAATACGCCGACGCTGCCTTTTTGTTCAATCTTCGGCAGATTCAGAATAGCCAGCTGTCCCTGGGCGGCATACCGTTGTGCCAGACGCAAAGAAAGAATAGAGATCATATCGCTACTTTGCAGCAGGTTGGTACTGACGTTGATCGACGCCGATTCAATGATGTTTTCCGGCAACATGACGCCGTTATCAACCAGCGCATTATCAATGCTTATCCGGATAGGGGTTCCTGTCGGCCAGACAATCCAGCGCCAGTTCGCCAGATCGTGCCAGGTGAGCAAGGGATATTTTGCCAAGGGATGATCGGGACGGGCGACGAAACAGACCGGCTCGGTATACAGCACCTGGTAATTGAGCGGCAACTGAAGCGCCCGGCCACCGACGCGACCGACGACGACATCCACCGAACCCGCGAGCAGATCGTGCAGCAGCGGGGTCATCACTTTCTCTTCGATATTAAGGTTCAGGGTTGGCAACTCTTTGAGCAAACCCAGTATTGCCAGTGAAACGCAGTCGGTCGCCACGGGTGAGCAGCCAATCTTCAGACTTCCCACCAGGCCGCCTTGCTTAAAACGGGCGATTTCATATTGCGAACGTTCCATATCATTGAGCAGGCGTTGGGCATGCTGCAGTAGCAGTTTGCCGCCTTCGGAAGGACGCAAGCCTTTGCTATGACGTTCAAAGAGGGTGATGCCAATCTCATCTTCGAGCTGTGATAACCATTTTGACAACGCTGGCTGGGTGATATTCATCATCCGTGCGACGTGAGTCAGATTTCCCTGTTCGCCCAGCGCGATAAGCGTTTGCAGGTGTTGCAACTTAAGTTTCTGCGCCCAGTTTGCCATTTGCTATAACCTCCAGGTTATGCCTCTGCATGAAAAGCCATTGTACATTTCATCTCCAAACATACAAAGTCGCAACATACCTAAAACAAAACAGACATCTACTCTACCTGCACTGAGGCATTCACTATGACTCATCAACGTGATCTACAAGCACTGATCGATTCCGCTCCCGTCGGTAAGACCCAGTGGCGCGTTATCATTTGCTGTTTTCTGGTCGTCATGCTCGACGGATTTGATACCGCAGCTATTGGCTTTATCGCTCCCGACATTCGTACTCACTGGCAGCTGACTGCCGGCGATCTGGCGCCGTTGTTTGGCGCAGGCCTGTTGGGGCTAACCGCTGGCGCATTGCTCTGCGGCCCATTGTCTGACCGTTTTGGCCGCAAACGGGTGATTGAACTCTGCGTGGCGCTGTTCGGCGCCCTGAGCCTGATTTCGGCTTTTTCTCCCGATCTACAAACGCTGGTTATTTTGCGCTTTCTTACCGGGTTAGGTCTGGGCGGCGCGATGCCAAATACCATCACCATGACGTCAGAGTACCTGCCAGCGCGGCGGCGTGGCGCGCTGGTGACCATGATGTTTTGTGGATTTACTCTGGGATCGGCGATGGGCGGAATTGTGAGCGCGCAACTGGTGCCGGTTATTGGCTGGCACGGCATTCTGGTGCTGGGAGGCGTTCTACCACTCATGCTGTTTGTGGCTCTGCTGTTTGCGCTACCGGAATCCCCGCGCTGGCAGGTTCGTCGCCAACTGCCGCAAAACGTGATTGCCAGAACCGTTAGCGCCATCACCCGGGAACGTTATGACACTACCCATTTTTATCTCAACGAGGGCACCGCGATTGCTAAAGGAAGCATTCGCCAGCTGTTCGTCGGGCGACAGCTGCCCATTACCCTGATGCTATGGGTAGTGTTCTTTATGAGCTTGCTGATTATTTATTTGCTTTCCAGTTGGATGCCAACGTTGTTAAACCATCGTGGAATTGATCTGCAGCATGCCTCATGGGTAACTGCCGCCTTCCAGATTGGAGGAACGCTGGGGGCGCTGGCGCTGGGGGTGCTGATGGATAAATACAATCCTTTTCGCGTGCTGGCCGTGAGTTATGCACTGGGCGCAGTGTGCATCGTCATGATTGGCCTGAGCGAGAACGGTCTGTGGTTGATGGCTCTGGCTATTTTTGGCACCGGCATTGGTATTAGCGGTTCTCAGGTTGGTCTAAATGCGTTAACCGCCACGCTATATCCGACACAAAGCCGGGCGACGGGCGTCAGCTGGTCTAATGCGGTGGGGCGCTGCGGCGCGATTGTCGGCTCGCTTTCCGGCGGCGTGATGATGGCGATTAATTTCTCATTCGATAACCTGTTTTTCATTATTGCCGTCCCGGCGGCCATCAGCGCGGTGATGCTTACGCTGCTGACGGTTGTTATCCGCCAGTCGGCCTCTGCCTCAAATACTCTGCCTCGCGCAGGTGTTGTGAATGAATAAGGAGAATCCCTATGTCTGAACTGAATCAGGATGTTAAGAACAGCCGTCAGCAGTTTTACCAGCATATTTCCGGGCAGAATCTGACCCCTCTGTGGGAGTCGCTGCACCGCCTGGTGCCGCCAACACCGAACGCACATTGCGCGCCTGCGTACTGGAACTATCAGGAGATCCGCCCTCTGCTGTTAGAAAGTGGCGATCTGATTGGCGCGAAAGAGGCGATTCGCCGCGTGCTGGTGCTGGAAAACCCAATGTTGCGCGGACAGTCTTCAATCACCCCAACGCTGTACGCAGGATTGCAGTTAATTATGCCGGGCGAGGTTGCGCCGAGTCACCGCCACAACCAGTCTGCGCTGCGCTTTATTGTCGAAGGGAAAGGGGCATTTACCGCCGTGGATGGTGAGCGCACCCAGATGCATGAAGGCGATTTTATTCTGACGCCGCAGTGGCGCTGGCACGATCACGGCAACCCGGGCAGTGAACCGGTGGTGTGGCTGGACGGTCTGGACCTGCCGCTGGTGAACCTGCTGGGCTGCGGCTTTGCGGAAGACTACCCGGAAGATCAGCAGCCGGTCACGCGTCAGGAAGGGGATTACTTACCGCGCTACGCGGCCAATATGCTGCCGCTGCGCCATCAGAAGGGTAACTCATCGCCGATTTTTAACTATCGCTACGATCGCAGCCGTGAAGCGCTACATGACCTGACCCGTATGGGCGACGCCGATGAGTGGGACGGTTACAAGATGCGTTACGTCAACCCGGTAACCGGCGGTTATCCCATGCCTTCGATGGGAACCTTCCTGCAACTGTTGCCGCAGGGCTTTTCCTCACGAATGGCGCGTACCACTGACAGCACTATCTATCACGTGGTGGAAGGAAGTGGGCAGGTCACCATCGGTAACGAGACCTTCAACTTTTCGCCAAAAGATATTTTTGTGGTGCCGACCTGGCACGGCGTGTCGTTCCAGACCCACGAAGATACCGTCTTATTCAGTTTTTCGGACAGACCGGTTCAGGAAGCGCTGGGGCTGTTCCGTGAAGCACGCTATTAATTTGGGAGAGAGAAAATGACGCAATATGTATTCGAACCACAAGCGCCTGTTACCGTTCCGGTGGTTGGTAGTGATGAACAATTTCCCGTACGCCGCGTTTATTGTGTGGGCCGTAACTATGCCGCTCATGCGCGTGAAATGGGCTTTGATCCGGATCGCGAACCCCCGTTCTTCTTCTGTAAACCTGCTGATGCGATAGTCCCGGTGGCAGCTGGTCAGATCCTTGAACTGCCGTACCCATCGCAGACCGATAACTATCACTATGAGATAGAGCTGGTGGTGGCGATTGGTAAAAAGGGCAGCGATATTCCGCTGGAAAAAGCGCACGAATATATCTGGGGCTATGCCACCGGTCTGGATATGACCCGCCGTGACCGGCAGATGGAGATGCGTCAGATGGGGCGTCCATGGGAAATCGGCAAAGCGTTTGATCTCTCCGCGCCCATCGCGCCGTTGCATAAAGCCAGCGAAAGTGTGGATGTTAACCATGCGCCAATCTGGTTGCAGGTCAACGGCGACGATCACCAGCGTAGCGATATTCGCCACCTCATCTGGTCTGTGAATGAAACCATCAGCTATCTGTCAGGCTTTTTCGAACTGCAGCCAGGCGATCTGATCTACACCGGTACACCCGAAGGCGTAGGGGCGGTAGTGAAAGGGGATGTGATCACCGGAAATGTAGACGGTTTAACCCCCATCGCCGTGAAGATTGTCTGAGGTGGATAATGAAGCTGTACAGTTTCTTTAATAGCTCCGCGTCATATCGTGTACGCATTGCGCTGGCGCTGAAGGGGCTCGATTACCAGACGGTGGGCGTCAATATTCGCATTGGTCAGCAGAACGAACTGGCCTACCGGCGAATGAATGCGGTGGGACTGGTGCCGACGCTGGTGACCGATGACGGAGAATCACTCGGGCAGTCTCTGGCGATAACCGACTGGCTGGATGGCCACTTTCCACAGTCGCCGCTGCTGCCCGCCGATTTCCCGGCGCGTAGTAAGGTGCTGGAAATCGTTTATGCCATCGCCTGCGATATTCACCCTGTAAATAATCTACGGGTGCTGCGCTACCTGAGCGAAGAGCTAAAGGTCAGTGAAGAAGATAAAAAACGCTGGTATGCCCACTGGATCCAGCAAGGGTTAAGCGCGGTGGAACAGATGTTGCGCCAGAGTCACTCGGGGACGTTTTGCGTGGGGGACGCACCGACGCTGGCGGATTGCTGTCTGATCCCGCAGTGGGCAAACGCGTTGCGGATGGGTTGCGATCTGAGCGGATATCCACGCTGTCAGGCGGTATATGATGCCTGTACCCAGCTTCCGGCGTTTATCGCCGCTGCGCCCGAGAATCAACAAGACAAAATTCCAGCCTGATAAGGAGAACGACAATGGCTAAAGTGACACGCGCAATTATCGTGGGTGGCGGGATTGGCGGCGCGGCGACCGCGCTATCGCTGGCCCGTCAGGGCATTAAAGTGATGTTGCTGGAGAAAGCGCACGAAATTGGTGAAATTGGCGCGGGTATTCAGCTCGGGCCGAATGCATTCTCTGCTCTGGACAGCCTTGGCGTGGGGGAAGTTGCCCGTCAACGCGCCGTTTTTACCGACCACATCACGATGATGGATGCGGTAAATGCGAAAGAGGTAGTACGGATTGAAACCGGGCAGGCGTTCCGCGATCACTTTGGCGGTCCTTATGCGGTTATCCATCGAGTTGATATTCACGCCAGCGTTTGGGAAGCGGCGCTGGTGCATCCTAACGTTGAGTATCGCACTTCAACTAATGTGGTTGATATTCGCCAGACAGAGAATGACGTGACGGTATTTGACGAGCACGGCAACAACTGGACGGCGGATATTCTGGTGGGCTGTGACGGTGTAAAATCGGTTGTTCGTCAGTCTCTGATTGGCGATGCGCCACGCGTTACCGGGCACGTGGTCTATCGCGCCGTGATTGATTGCGATGATATGCCAGAAGATTTGCGCATTAACGCGCCGGTATTGTGGGCCGGACCGCATTGTCATCTGGTGCACTATCCACTGCGCGGCGGCAAACAGTACAACCTGGTGGTGACCTTCCACAGTCGTCAGCAGGAAGAGTGGGGGGTGAAGGATGGTAGCAAAGAGGAAGTGCTCTCCTATTTTGCGGGTATTCATCCACGCCCTCGTCAGATGCTGGATAAACCGACGTCATGGCGGCGCTGGTCAACCGCCGATCGTGAGCCGGTAGAGAAATGGGGAACCGACCGCATCACGCTGGTGGGAGATGCCGCGCACCCGGTGGCGCAATATATGGCGCAAGGAGCCTGTATGGCGCTGGAAGATGCTGTCACGCTAGGTAAAGCGTTACAGCAGTGTGACGGCGATGCGGCTGATGCCTTTGCGCTGTATGAGTCGGTGCGTATTCCGCGTACCGCACGTATCGTCTGGTCAACGCGCGAAATGGGACGCGTCTACCATGCCGCAGGCGTCGAGCGTCAGGTGCGTAATCTGTTGTGGAAAGACAAGTCGCAGGCGGAATTTTATCGCGGTATGGAGTGGTTATACGGCTGGAAAGAAGATAACTGCTTGCTGCCACGCTGAGCCTCTTTAATCTCCCGAACGGAGGCGCTACCATAGCGCCTCTTTTTTTGCGGGTGACGATATGCGTGTTTTACTGGCGCCGATGGAAGGCGTGCTCGACTCACTGGTGCGCGAGCTGCTGACTGAAGTGAATGATTACGATCTGTGCATCACCGAGTTTGTGCGCGTGGTGGATCAGCTCCTGCCGGCAAAAGTATTTCATCGACTCTGCCCGGAACTGCATAACAACAGCCGGACGCCATCCGGCACGTTGGTTCGCATTCAGCTGTTAGGACAGTATCCGCAGTGGCTGGCGGAGAATGCCGCGCGCGCGGTAGAACTGGGATCGTACGGTGTCGATCTGAACTGTGGTTGTCCGTCGAAGCTGGTGAACGGCAGCGGCGGTGGCGCAACGTTACTGAAAGATCCTGAGCTTATCTACCGGGGCGCAAAAGCTATGCGCGAGGCGGTCCCGGCTCATCTCCCGGTGACGGTGAAAGTGCGTCTGGGCTGGGATAACAGCGATCGGCAGTTTGAAATTGCCGATGCCGTGCAGCAGGCTGGCGCCAGCGAACTGGCGGTGCATGGTCGAACCAAGGAACAGGGCTATAAGGCAGAACATATTAACTGGCAGGCGATTGGCGAGATCCGCCAGCGACTGACTATTCCGGTTATCGCGAATGGCGAAATCTGGGACTGGCAGAGCGCCCAGGATTGTATGGCCATCAGCGGATGCGATGCGGTGATGATCGGACGTGGCGCATTAAATATTCCAAACCTGAGCCGCGTGGTGAAATACAACGAGCCGCGTATGCCGTGGCCTGATGTCGTGACGCTGTTGCAAAAATATACCCGTCTTGAAAAGCAGGGGGACACCGGGCTGTATCATGTAGCGCGGATTAAGCAGTGGTTAGGGTATCTGCGAAAAGAATATTCAGAGGCAACCGCGCTGTTTCAGGAAATTCGTGCGTTAAACAATTCGCCGGATATCGCGCGTGCGATTCAGGCTATTACCCTTTGAACACAGCTGATGCGCCAGACCGGATTAAATGCTAATGCCTTATCCGGGCTGGCTGATAGGCAGCAATATCAAAAAATCATCTTAAACACGCCTGTTACCACCAACAGTCCAATCAGAAAAATAATCAGAATAACCCACAGCAGAATTTTCATTAACTTTCCTTTTTTTGGTAAGTTCAGATTGAGTATAGGAAAGTATTAATCATTCTGCCTGGAGGCGCTGTTATGCTGGTTTACGTGCGCTGAGCAGAAACACCATCGGCCGCTCTTTTTCTTCATCTAACGCTGGGTTTTCAGCAATCTGTTGCGCGGAAGGTCCCCATTCATCGACACAAACGATGTCGAATCCGGCCCCAATCAGCGCATTAATCCAGGTCGCCAGCTTACGGTGCTGTTTTTTGACGCCCTCAGCAAACCAGTTACTGATGCGCTCACCTTCCTGCTGATAATGATTAATCGGCCAGGAGAGTTGCCCGGTTTTATCTTTGATCCAGCCCTGGTTAAGCGGTGCGGTATAAATTGGATGCTCAGCAGAGAAAACCAACATGCCTCCCGGTGTTAATGACTGGTAAATGGTTACGAATAATCGTTCTATATCGTGCAAATAGTGCAGGGCAAGCGAGCTATAAACCAGATCAAAGGAATTTGGGGACAAGGTAAGCGTTTCGAGATCTTCACGCTGATAAACGATGCCATTACCCTGCGTCATACTGTGCGCCTGAGTTAACATTTTTTGTGAAATATCCAGCCCCACTACACTGGCAGCCTGATTATCGCGTGCGTAGCGGCAAAACCAGCCATATCCACAGCCCAAATCAAGAATGTTTTTGCCTTGAAGAGAGGGGAGCATCGCTTGTATTGTCGGCCATTCTGGCGCGCCGTCGAGCCCCTTTACTGAACGATCCAGTGTGGCATATCCAGCAAAGAACTCAGGATCGTCATAGATATTCTGTGACATAAAATCTCCATCCATTAATTATTAAAACTATTTAACCTATATTATTCACGAGGTGTATATTTTTCTGATTTTATATTTTTATTGCCAAAGATGTATTGCCACGCGTAACTAAAAAAGCAAAAGCGACAAGTCGTAATCTCTGCACATCTTTTCTTACCTGTATATCTCCATGAATCGTAATTCTGTGTTTATCACCACGGCATTGTTGCCGCTTTTTGTTCTGATGGCAGGCTGTGCGCCTATGCATGATGACCGCCAGTCTCTGTCACAGCAGACCCCTGCTGCGAATGTCGATACCACATTGCCTGCCGCGTTAAAAAATGGCTGGCCGGACAGCCAGTGGTGGAGGGCATATCACGACCCACAACTTAATGCGTTGATTGACAGCACGTTGCGAAATTCTCCTGATATGCAGGTAGCGGAACAGCGCATTCAACTGGCGGAGGCGCAGGCTAAGGCCGTGGAAGCACAGGATGGCCCGGAGATCGACTTCTCCGCAGACGTTGAGCGTCAGAGAATGTCAGCTGAGGGTCTGATGGGACCGTTTGCCATTACCGATCCGGCCGCCGGAACAACAGGACCGTGGTACACCAATGGAACCTTTGGTTTAACCGCTGGCTGGAATCTGGATCTGTGGGGTAAAAATCGGGCTGAAGTGACGGCGCGTATTGGGGCCGTTAAGGCACGTGAGGCTGAGCGCGAGCAAACCCGGCAGCTGCTGGCGAGCGGTGTCTCCCGCCTTTACTGGGAATGGCAGACGCAGGCGGCGCTGAAAACCGTACTGACGCAAATCGAAAGCGAGCAGCAAAATGTGATAAGCGTCGATCGTCAGCTGTATCAAAACGGTCTAACTTCTTCAGTGGAAGGCGTTGAAACTGATATTGACTCCAGCAAAACAGAGCAGCAGTTGAATGATGTCAGCGGCAAAATGAAGGTGATTGAAGCACGGCTGAGCGCGCTGACCAATGCCCAGTCCACTGCCCTGAAGCTCCATTCGACCCCACTGCCCGCGGTCGAAAGCCAGCTCCCGTCACAATTGGGTTACTCGCTACTGGCCCGCCGCCCGGATTTACAGGCGGCGCACTGGTACATTGAGTCATCGCTGAGCAGCATTGATGCGGCGAAAGCGGCGTTTTATCCCGATGTGAATCTGATGGCATTTTTACAACAGGATGCGTTACATCTGAGTGACTTGTTCCGCCATTCCGCGCAGCAAATGGGCGTAACCGCCGGGCTGACTCTGCCTATCTTTGACAGCGGCAGGTTGAACGCAAATCTCGATATTACGAAAGCGCAAAGCAACCTGACGGTGGCGAATTACAACAAAGCGGTGGTGGATGCGGTGAATGACGTGGCACGTGCCGCATCGCAGGTAGAAACATTAGCGCAGAAAAATCAGCATCAGCAGCAGATTGAACATGACGCTCAGCGCGTAGTGGGGCTGGCTCAGGCGCGCTTTAATGCGGGTATTATTGCGGGCTCCAGGGTCAGCGAGGCAAAGATCCCGGCATTACGTGAGCAGTGCAACGGTCTGCTTTTGCAGGGCCAATGGCTGGATGCCTCAATTCAGTTGACCAGTGCGCTGGGCGGCGGTTATCACGCGTCCTGATTAATCGGCCCGACGGTGTTCCGCTGTCGGGCCATCTTCATTGCGCTTTACGCGTGCTTCGCCGTTTCATCCACCAGCGGACGCCCGCGACAATCCCGATAACCAGCACCAGCCAGATGCCATGCTTGATATGCTGGTCAAGGCTGTGCAGCCACGGCGCTATCACTTCACCACCGATGTAGCCCAGAGTCGTAAATAACGATGCCCAGACAAACGCGCCAAGAATATTTAGCGGTAAAAAGATCTTCGGCGGCAGGTGACTGGCGCCAATCAGTAAGGGACCAATAACGCGAAAGCCGTACATAAAGCGCGTACCGACCACAAACAGGTAAGGACGTCGCTGGATCATCTTCTGTGCGTAATCAATTTTCGCCTGGTGGCGCGAGAAACGCTGCAAAATTTTGCCGCCAAAATGACGTCCGAGTAAATAAAGCAACTGATCGCCAATCATCCCGCCCAGCGCGACCGAGAGTACCACCAGGGGAAATTTCAGGACGCCCTGATGCGCCGCAACGCCGCCTAACAGGGTAATGGTTTCGCCTTCCGCCAGACTGCCGATGATTAACGCAGCATAGCCGTATTGCGCAACATAATGATTTATATCCATACGATTGTATGACCTCCACTGCTAATAGCATACACCCTATGATTGTTTGATGCCGGAAAAGCCGCGTAGTAGCACTTAAGGTCGCTCAGCTCTCCAATGCCTGATGGCGCTTCGCTTATCATGCCTACGCCTGAACAAACTTTTTACCCGGCGCTTCGGTATTTTTTCTGTGTACATAAAATAATCAAAAGCTGAATTATACTTGAAGTGTTGAGGTCCGGAGCTGACAACAAGGGGGCGGTATGAACCATGTCTGGGGGCTGTTTTCCCATCCCGATCGTGAAATGCACGTGATCAACAGCGAAAACGAAAGCGTTTCGCATCACTATACCCACCATGTACTGCTGATGGCGGCAATCCCGGTGGTTTGCGCATTTATCGGCACCACGCAAATCGGCTGGAATTTTGGCGATGGCAATATCCTGAAGCTGTCTCTGTTGACCGGATTTGCGATGGCAATTCTGTTTTACGGGGTGATGCTGGCGGGCGTCGCCGTCATGGGGCGGGTTATCTGGTGGATGGCGCGTAATTACCCGCAGTGCCCATCGCTGGCGCATTGTATGGTTTTTGCAGGATATGTCGCGACGCCGCTGTTTTTAAGCGGACTGGTCGCACTTTATCCGCTGGTCTGGCTGTGCGCATTGGTGGGGACCATCGCGTTGTTTTACACCGGCTATTTACTTTATCTCGGTATACCTACGTTCCTGAATATCACACGCGAGGAAGGGTTAAGTTTTTCCAGTTCGACGCTGGCGATCGGTGTGCTGGTACTGGAAGTTCTGCTGGCTATTACGGTAATCCTGTGGGGTTACGGCTACCGATTATTCTGACGGATAAACCTGTCTGCGCTGCGTTGTTGACGTAAAAGTCAGCAACGCAGCATTTCGAGACGATTCTCCTGTGGCGGCAAACCTGCCGGATCGCTATGATGCCTGAGCTAGCTTGAGATAATACTTAGTCTCTGGCGGTGTGCGTTGTGACGTGCGTGAACCATTATCAGAAATCTCATCATGCTGAAATTCCGAGTTTCATTATTAAGCCTTGCCCTGGTGCTGGCCGTTCCTTTTGCACCCCAAGCCGTGGCGAAAACGGCAACTACCGCAGCGGCTTCTCAACCTGAGATAGCGTCCGGTAGCGCGATGATTGTTGATCTGAATACCAACAAAGTTATCTATTCGAACCACCCGGACCTTGTGCGTCCGATTGCGTCGATTACCAAATTAATGACCGCGATGGTGGTGCTTGATGCACGACTGCCGTTGGATGAGAAACTGAAAGTTGATATCAGTCAGACACCGGAAATGAAAGGCATCTACTCTCGTGTGCGACTGAACAGTGAAATTAGCCGTAAAGACATGCTGCTGCTGGCGCTGATGTCGTCAGAAAACCGTGCGGCAGCCAGTCTGGCGCATCATTACCCTGGCGGTTATAACGCGTTTATTAAAGCCATGAATGCCAAAGCGAAAGCGCTCGGCATGACTCAGACACGCTTTGTGGAACCAACCGGCTTATCGATTCATAACGTCTCGACAGCTCGTGATTTAACCAAGCTGCTGATCGCCAGCAAGCAGTATCCGCTGATTGGCCAGTTAAGCACTACGCGTGAAGATATGGCGACCTTTGCCAACCCGGCTTATACGCTGCCATTCCGTAACACCAACCATCTGGTATACCGCGATAACTGGAATATTCAGTTAACCAAAACCGGATTTACCAATGCGGCGGGCCACTGTCTGGTGATGCGCACGGTGATTAACAATAAACCGGTGGCGCTGGTGGTGATGGATGCGTTCGGTAAATATACCCACTTTGCCGATGCCAGCCGTTTACGCACCTGGATTGAAACCGGCAAGGTGATGCCGGTTCCGGCGGCAGCGCTGAGCTACAAAAAGCAAAAAGCGGCGCAGATGGCGGCGGCAGGTTCAGCTACGGGTGAGCAAACCGCGCAGAACGATTAAACCGTAGGCCGGGCAAGCGAAGCGCCCCCGGCAACGTGCCCGATGGCGCTTACGCTTATCGGGCCTACGATTCTTTCCAGAACTTTTGCTTACTCGTTTTACCAATACCCGGATTCATACTGTTGGTGGGGTCATTCTCGCGGTAAAAACGGGTTAATGTTTCCGGTGCTTTATACAGATGTCCGACGTTATGCTCTGCCGGATACTGTGCTCCGCGCTCGTGCAGAAGCTCCAGCATCTGCTCTTTCAGCGCATGTGCATCCACGCCTTTTTTCACGATGTAATCCTGATGGAATACATAGCACATAAAGTGACCGTAATAGAGCTTATGCACCAGTTGACTGTCGATTTCTGGCGGCAGATGCTCATACCATTCGGTGTCGTTACGACGCAGCGCGATATCCAGCGCCAGAATATCTTCTACTTCATCGGCATGTACGGCCTGATAACGAATCGCCGCGCCAGCCGCCGCAAAGCGATGCAAAAACGCCTTGCTGCCTTCTTCTGGGGTACAGGCAAAGAAGTCGCCTTCAGCGGTTTTGAAATATTCGCTGAGCCAGTTTTGCGCTTCAGCCACGCCGCCACCGGCCATTTTTAACAGCAGGTGATGCTCGTACTTATCGCGCCAGCTTTTCATGCGTGCCGGTAAGTGGCTGGGGAACAAATGACCAAATTTCTGCATTGCCCGGTCGGTGAAATGCGGACGGAAAATTTTCACTTTTTCCAGCATCGCATCGGTGCGACCTTTCAGGGTGAAAAAGAACGGCATTTTGTCGGTGCCGAGCTTGTCGATCATCAGAAACGTATCTTTGCCATATTGCTCGGCGATGTCGTAAATATCGCGGTGCATATATTCACCAGCAACCGGCAGGTGCTCGAATTTTGCCAGAATATGACGGCGGATTTCCGTCAGCACTTCAGGCTGATTGGTACCGATGTAAAAGACCTGCTGATTTTTTTCGGCTTCGAAGGTGTCCAGACGCACGGCGAAAACCGCTAGCTTACCTGCACAACCGGATGATTCAAACAAGCGATCCGGGTCGGCGTTATAGCGGGCGGGCGTGTCCGCCTCAATATCTCTGACGCGGGTGACATAGTCGTGATCGTGCGCGTGTCGCCCGTCGTGGCGGACATCGTCATCTTTAATCCGCTCGTCATCAAGTTTGCTCAGGATCTGTTCCGGGGTCTGGCCCAGCTCGATACCCAGATGGTTGACCAGCTGCAATTTACCTTGTTCGTCAATACGCGCAAACAGCGACATCTCGGTATATGCCGGGCCGCGCTGTACCAGCGAGCCGCCGGAGTTGTTGCAAATGCCGCCAATTACCGAAGCGCCAATACAGGATGACCCGATCACAGAATGTGGCTCACGGCCAAACGGTTTGAGCGCCTTTTCCAGCGAATACAACGTTGTACCGGGATAAGCCAGCACTTGTTCGCCTTTGCCGATGACGTGCAGTTTATCCAGGCGCAGGGTGCTGATAATGACAATTTCGCGGTCGTAATCATTTCCGCTCGGCGTAGAGCCTTCGGTCAGGCCGGTATTGGCGGCCTGCATCAGGATAATTTTATCAGCGGCGACGCAAGCATTGAGAACGCGCCACAGCTCTAAAAGCGAGCCGGGGAACACAACGGCGAGCGCTTCGCCCTGGCCGGAGCGGAATCCCTTGCGATAGCGGGCCGTTTTAGCAGGTTCAGTGAGCAGGTGAGAATGACCAACCAGACGGGTCAGTTCATTCAGGAAAGCTTTATTATCTGTTGTAATGGAAGACATTCTCCACTCCTTGTGGTGGGACTCAATATCAGGAACAAGCATAGCGCTTTGTATGACAATACGCTTTCTCATTCATATTGTCTCTGGTTCGTCTTCTAATGATTTGCGCTGGTTTTGAAAATTAGGAGAATAACCTTAGCTTTCTTTATCGCTCCCGTTTAGTCTTACGGCAAACTGCGGTTTTTGTTATATTTTCGCTGCCTCGTCGGGAAAAAATAAAGAGAGAATCAACATGAAATGGCTATGTTCTGTAGGTGTCGCGGTGAGTCTGGCGTTGCAACCAGCGCAGGCGGACACGCTGTTTGGTAACCATCCTCTGACGCCAGAAGCGCGGGATGCATTCGTTACCGATTTACTTAAACAGATGACCGTGGATGAGAAAATTGGGCAACTACGCTTGATAAGCGTCGGGCCTGATAACCCGAAAGAAGCCATCCGCGAGATGATCAAAGACGGGCAGGTTGGGGCAATTTTTAACACCGTCACGCGCCAGGATATCCGCAAAATGCAGGATCAGGTGATGGAACTCAGCCGCCTGAAAATTCCTCTCTTTTTTGCCTACGACGTATTGCACGGCCAACGTACCGTGTTCCCGATAAGTCTCGGCCTGGCGTCCTCTTTTAATCTCGATGCGGTCAGAACCGTTGGCCGTATTTCCGCGTATGAAGCCGCCGATGATGGTCTGAATATGACCTGGGCGCCAATGGTCGATGTCTCTCGCGATCCGCGTTGGGGCCGTGCTTCAGAAGGTTTTGGTGAAGACACGTATTTAACGGCTACGATGGGTAAAACCATGGTTGAAGCGATGCAGGGTAAAAGCCCGGCGGATCGCTATTCGGTGATGACCAGCGTCAAGCACTTCGCCGCTTATGGCGCGGTTGAAGGTGGCAAGGAATATAACACCGTCGATATGAGCCCACAGCGTCTGTTCAACGACTATATGCCGCCGTATAAAGCCGGGCTGGACGCTGGTAGCGGTGCGGTAATGGTAGGACTTAATTCGCTAAACGGTACGCCTGCAACCTCAGATGCATGGCTGCTCAAAGACGTGCTGCGTGATGAATGGGGCTTTAAGGGTATTACCGTTTCCGATCACGGCGCGATTAAGGAACTGATTAAGCACGGTACTGCCTCCGATCCTGAAGATGCGGTGCGTGTGGCGATCAAGTCCGGCATCAATATGAGTATGAGCGATGAGTATTACAGCAAATATCTTCCGGGCTTGATTAAATCCGGCAAAGTGACGATGGCGGAGCTGGATGACGCCGCGCGCCACGTGCTGAATGTGAAATATGATATGGGGCTGTTTAACGACCCGTACAGTCATCTGGGGGCCAAAGAATCTGACCCACAGGACACCAACGCGGAAAGCCGCTTGCACCGCAAAGAGGCGCGTGAAGTAGCGCGAGAAAGCCTGGTGCTGCTGAAAAACCGTCTGGAAACGTTGCCGCTGAAAAAATCCGCCACCGTGGCAGTCGTCGGTCCGCTGGCCGACAGCAAGCGTGATGTGATGGGCAGTTGGTCCGCTGCCGGTGTTGCCGATCAGTCGGTAACGGTACTGACGGGAATTAAAAATGCCGTCGGCGATCAGGGCAAAGTGCTGTACGCCAAAGGGGCGAATATCACCAACGACAAAGGCATTGTCGATTTCCTCAATCTATATGAAGAGGCGGTGAAGGTTGACCCGCGCTCGCCGCAGGCGATGATCGATGAAGCCGTGAACGCAGCGAAGCAGTCTGACGTGGTGGTTGCGGTAGTCGGCGAAGCGCAGGGTATGGCGCATGAAGCTTCCAGCCGCACCGATATCACTATTCCACAGAGTCAGCGTGACCTGATTGCCGCGCTGAAAGCCACCGGTAAACCTCTGGTTCTGGTACTGATGAACGGACGTCCGCTGGCGTTGGTTAAAGAAGATCAACAGGCCGATGCGATCCTCGAAACCTGGTTTGCCGGGACGGAAGGCGGTAACGCCATCGCCGATGTGCTGTTTGGTGATTACAACCCGTCAGGCAAGCTGCCGATGTCTTTCCCGCGCTCTGTCGGACAGATCCCGGTCTATTACAGCCATCTCAATACCGGTCGCCCGTATAACGCAGATAAGCCGAACAAGTACACGTCGCGCTACTTTGATGAAGCGAATGGTCCGTTGTATCCCTTTGGTTATGGCCTGAGTTACACCACGTTCACGGTTTCTGATGTGAAGCTCTCTTCTCCAACGATGAAGCGTGACGGGACCGTGACGGCCAGCGTGCAGGTGACCAACACCGGCAAGCGCGAAGGTGCGACGGTGATTCAGATGTACTTGCAGGACGTGACCGCTTCCATGAGTCGTCCGGTAAAACAGCTGAAAGGTTTTGAGAAAGTGAATCTTAAGCCGGGTGAAACCCAGACCGTCAGCTTCCCGATTGACATTGACGCGCTGAAGTTCTGGAATCAGCGTATGCAATACGATGCAGAACCTGGCAAGTTTAACGTCTTTATCGGCGTGGATTCCGCCAGAGTGAAGCAGGGCGAATTTGAGCTGCTGTAATTGATTAGCGAGTAAAGGCCGGGTTTCCGGCCTTTATCTTTAGGTGTATGCGCCGCGTCTGCTTCTTATTTCTCATCACGTTATTGCTAACGAATCCCTCTCTTACTCCCCAATTGCCAGGTTAAGCCCTGATTTTTCGACTATGCTTTTTCCTCAAGTCTCTGAAAAGGGCCGCAAAAGGATGAGGAGTACAGCATGATAATCTCAAAAGTATCGGCGGGTTCGCTGGCGCTGTTAGCTGCGATAAGCCTACCCTTACAGGCCGCGTCACCCGTCACGGTCGGTTCAAAAATAGATACCGAAGGGGCGCTGCTCGGCAACATTATTTTGCAGGTGCTCGAAAGCCATGGCGTGAAAACCGTCAATAAAATACAGCTTGGTACCACCCCAGTGGTGCGTGGGGCAATCACCTCCGGTGAGCTGGATATTTATCCGGAATATACCGGTAATGGCGCATTCTTTTTTAAAGATGAAAATGATCCCGCGTGGAAAAATGCGCAGGCTGGATTCGACAAAGTGAAAAAGCTGGATGCAGAGCAAAATAAGCTGGTCTGGCTAACCCCTGCACCCGCCAACAACACCTGGACCATTGCAGTACGCCAGGATGTTGCGCAAAAGAACAAACTTGAGTCCCTTGCTGATTTAGGCCGTTACCTGAAGGACGGAGGAACGTTCAAACTTGCCGCCTCTGCTGAATTTATCGAACGGGCTGACGCGCTGCCTGCGTTTGAAAAAGCTTATGATTTCAAACTGAATCAAAATCAGCTGTTGTCGCTGGCTGGGGGAGATACCGCGGTGACGATTAAAGCGGCGGCGCAGCAGACCTCCGGAGTCAATGCGGCGATGGCTTATGGCACCGATGGCCCGGTTGCGGCGCTCGGTCTGCAAACTTTAAGCGATCCAAAAGGTGTCCAGCCCATTTATGCGCCAGCACCCGTCGTACGTGAGTCGGTGCTAAAAGACCATCCGCAAATGGGAGAGTGGCTGCAACCGGTATTTGCCAGCCTGGATGAAAAAACGTTGCAACAACTGAATGCCAGCATTGCCGTGGAGGGACTGGATGCGAAAAAAGTCGCAGCAGATTACCTGAAGCAAAAAGGATGGGTGAAGTAACGGCGTTTGCAGCGGGTGGGTGTTTTGTCGAATATTTCAGTCAATCGGGTGCTGTTGTTGCTGGTGCTTCTTACTTTCGCGTCGGCAGCGCTGCCTTTCATTAGCTATGCACCTAATCGTCTGGTGTCCGGCGAAGGTCGTCAACTCTGGGATATCAGCTCCGACACGGCATGGGGATTGGCGGTGGCCTGTTTGCTGCTATGTCTTCTGAGCGTTGTACCGGGAAAGCCCGGCAATATATTGGCGCTTATCGTTTGCCAACTGTTGGTGATCGCCGCGCTGGTAACCGCAGGTACAACGGCAACGTATCTGGCGAAGACAGGGGCTCCGCTGGCCAGAACCAGTCTGGGCAGTGGATTCTGGTTGGGCGTGGGGCTGATGCTGCTGGCCGCCAGTGACGCTATTCGTCGCATCACCGCTCAGGCACTGTGGCGTTGGGCGCTGCATGCTCAAATATTCATTGTGCCGCTGGTGCTTTTGTTCTCCGGCACGTTTAACGATCTTTCCCTGCTTAAAGAATATGCCAACCGCCAGGATGTCTTCAACGACGCCCTGGCGCAACATTTGACGATTCTGTTCGCTACCGTGGTGCCCGCGCTGCTCATTGGTGTGCCACTGGGCATCTGGTGTGCTTTCTCTGTCGCCCGTCAGGGGCCGGTTTTTGCGGCACTGAATATCATCCAAACCATTCCTTCAGTCGCGCTGTTTGGCCTGTTAATTGCGCCACTTGCCGGGTTGGTGAAGCACTTTCCTTTATTGGGCAAGTTCGGCGTCGCGGGAACTGGTATGACGCCTGCGCTTATTGCGTTGGTGCTGTATGCGTTGTTACCGCTTGTACGTGGCGTTGTGGCTGGGTTGAATCAGGTTCCGCGCGATGTGCTGGAAAGCGCCCGGGCTATGGGGATGAGCGCGCGTCAACGGTTTATCTCGGTGCAATTTCCCCTGGCGCTGCCGGTCTTCTTACGCAGTTTGCGCGTGGTGATGGTGCAAACCGTGGGAATGGCGGTGATTGCTGCGCTGATTGGCGCAGGGGGATTTGGCGCGCTGGTCTTTCAGGGATTGCTCAGTAGCGCCGTCGATTTAGTGCTGTTGGGCGTGATCCCGGTCGTTGTGCTGGCAGTGTTGATTGATGCGCTGTTTGATTTAGGTCTCGCGCTGCTAAAGGTATCGAATAATGATTGAATTTCGCCAGGTCAGTAAAACCTATGGTCAGCAAAAAGCCGTTGATGACCTTAACCTGCAGTTAGGGGAGGGCAGCTTTTCGGTGCTAATCGGCACGTCAGGTTCGGGGAAGTCCACCACGCTAAAGATGATCAATCGGCTGGTTGAACACGACAGCGGGCAGATCCGCTTTGCCGGAGAAGAAATTCGTAGCCTGCCGGTGCTGGAGCTACGACGGCGCATGGGGTACGCGATTCAGTCTATTGGCTTGTTTCCCCACTGGACCGTCGCGCAGAACATCGCCACCGTACCGCAACTGCAAAAGTGGTCGCGCTCACGTATTGATGACCGAACAGATGAACTGATGGCTCTGTTGGGCCTTGAGGCGAGTTTGCGCCACCGTTATCCGCATCAGCTTTCCGGCGGACAGCAGCAGCGGGTCGGGGTTGCGCGTGCGTTGGCGGCGGATCCGCAGGTGCTATTGATGGATGAGCCTTTTGGCGCGCTGGACCCGGTCACTCGTGGTGCGCTGCAGCAGGAGATGACGCGTATTCACCGTCTGCTCGGGCGTACCATTGTGCTGGTGACGCATGATATCGACGAGGCGCTAAGACTGGCGGAGCATCTGGTGCTGATGGATGCAGGAAAGGTCGTGCAGCAAGGCACGCCGCTGTCGATGCTCACCGCGCCAGCGAATGATTTCGTACAAACCTTTTTTGGCCGCAGTGAACTGGGCGTACGGCTGTTGTCGCTGCGTACGGTAGGCGATTTTATTCGTCGCGGAGAACACTCAGACGGCGAGCCGCTGGTGGATGAGATGACGCTTCGTGATGCGTTATCGGTGTTCGTGGCGCGCGGTTGCGACGTTTTACCGGTCGTGACGCTGCAGGGGGTACCCTGCGGAACGCTCCATTTTCGCGATTTGCTTTCGGAGATGCCGACCCGTGAAACGTCTTGCTGATCCACTGCTGTGGCTTGTTGCGTTGTTTCTGATCCTGTTGGTTGGATTGCCTCACAGTCAGACCCTGTTTAGTTCGCTGTTTCCTGAGCTGCCACGTCCCGTGTATCAGCAGGAAAGTTTTACGGCGTTGGCGCTGGCCCATTTTTCTCTGGTGGGGATTTCAAGCCTGATCGCCATCATTATTGGCGTTGGGGCGGGAATTGCGGTAACCCGACCCTGGGGCGCGGAATTCAGGCCGATAGTGGAAACGATTGCCGCCGTGGGGCAGACATTTCCGCCAGTTGCGGTGTTGGCGATAGCTGTACCGGTGATGGGATTTGGTCCTGAACCGGCAATTATTGCGCTGATCCTGTATGGGGTATTACCGATCTTGCAGGCAACCCTGGCGGGACTTGGCGGCATTTCTTCCAGCGTGATGGATATTGCCAGTGGAATGGGCATGAGTCAGGGGCAACGGCTGCGTAAAGTAGAGTTACCGCTGGCGGCCCCGGTTATTCTGGCCGGGATTCGCACGTCGGTGATTATTAATATAGGCACCGCAACCATCGCCTCAACCGTTGGAGCGAACACGCTGGGTACGCCGATTATTATCGGGCTGAGTGGGTTCAATACCGCCTATGTAATTCAGGGGGCGCTGTTGGTCGCACTGGCGGCGGTAATTGTTGACCGCGGTTTTGAGAAATTAGCGAGACATCTTACCCGGCACGTAAAATAAAGGTATAACCTGCCAGCATGACACCGCCGATACCGCCGATGGCCATCAGCAGGAAGAGGGTAATGACACCGATTTTAGCTGCGCTCATTATGCACTCCTTATGTGAATCCAAGGATTGTACACTATTTGTTAATAGAATATTAAATACCGAGTGGATAAATATCGTGACCCAACGCGCGCCATTCATTCAGCTGTTGTTGCTGAGCGGGCGTTTGGTTCTCGCCGCACCAGACAAGCAAGGTGCGACCTTCAAACAGCTCCGGTCGCAGTTGGTTCAGCGAATGGGCAAGGACGTCAATGCGCCACCCCTGCTGGCTGGCGACCCAACCTTCCAGCCATAAGCGGGTCGTATCCTGAATGTTCCAGCCAACCACCAGAGCATCTTTGCCCTGTTTCTTGCGTGCTGAGGCAAGACAAATCGCGATGTAGTTGATCAGTACGCCGTCGAGGATCCCCAGTAACGCCTGGAGGATCGGCTGCTGACATTGCAGACGTCGGCGTAACGGAATGAATAAATGGGTGTTGAGCGTTTGTGCGGGATAATCCTGACCACGCTCTTTAATCCACAGTCTGAGGCTATGCAGATTATTACTTTGCAAATAGCTCAACAGCGTCTCTTGTTGTTCACGCCAACCGTTATGCACATCAATGCTCTCATTGCTGAGCAACATTTTAACCTTGCTGACCTGGACACCGTTGTTGATCCAGCGTTTTATCTCACGGATCCGATCGATATCCGCGTCGTTAAACAGGCGATGTCCGCCGTCTGTCCGTTGCGGTTTCAGTAATCCGTAACGCCTCTGCCACGCGCGTAAAGTGACAGGGTTGATATCACAAAGCAAAGCCACTTCACCTATTGTGTAAAGCGCCATCGTCGTCTCACTTATGCTTGCGAGGTCCCAGTTTTACTTTAGACGCTCTTTTGCGAACCAGGTAGTTTTGTCTGTTTTTTGATCAATGAATGGGTGAGTTTGTAGTCATGATCGCGCTTTCGAGTGATCGTTCTCACAAATTCCTTTTTTTTTGCAACACTTCAAAGAAAGTTACGCGCAGCCCATGTATGTTACGCGCTTTTAAGAGATGTGTGGTTGGCGGGTATGTACGAGTTTAATCTGGTGTTGCTGCTGCTTCAGCAGATGTGCGTGTTTCTCGTTATCGCGTGGCTCATGAGCAAAACGCGTTTGTTTATTCCGCTGATGCAGGTGACTATCCGGCTGCCGCACAAACTGCTTTGCTACGTTACCTTTTCCATTTTCTGCATTTTGGGCACCTATTTCGGGCTGCACATTGATGACTCCATTGCGAATACTCGCGCTATTGGTGCGGTAATGGGCGGGCTGCTTGGCGGCCCTGTGGTTGGCGGCTTAGTCGGTCTGACCGGTGGTTTACATCGTTATTCAATGGGCGGCATGACGGCGCTTAGCTGCATGATCTCGACCATTGTGGAAGGGTTGCTCGGCGGACTGGTGCACAGCGTGCTCACCCGTCGTGGTCGTACCGATAAAGTATTCAGCCCGCTGACGGCGGGCGCCATTACCTTTGTTGCTGAACTGGTGCAGATGTTGATCATCTTATTGATCGCCAGGCCGTTTGATGATGCCTATCGACTGGTCAGCAATATTGCCGCGCCTATGATGGTGACCAATACCGTCGGCGCCGCCTTATTTATGCGTATTTTGCTCGATAAACGGGCGATGTTTGAAAAATATACCTCCGCTTTTTCCGCCACCGCGCTCAAAGTTGCCGCTTCAACGGAAGGGATTTTGCGCCAGGGGTTCAACGAGGTTAACAGCATGAAGGTTGCTCAGGTGCTGTATGAAGAGCTGGATATCGGGGCCGTGGCGATTACCGATCGTGAGAAACTGTTGGCATTTACCGGTATTGGTGACGACCATCATCTGCCGGGCAAACCTATCTCTTCCTCGTACACCCAGCGGGCGATTGAAACCGGTGAGGTGGTTTATGCCGACGGCAATGAAGTCCCTTATCGCTGCTCTTTGCATCCGCAATGTAAATTAGGTTCGACGCTGGTGATCCCTCTGCGGGGTGAAAACCAGCGGGTGATGGGGACCATCAAACTGTATGAAGCCAAAAACCGTCTCTTTAGCTCAATCAACCGCACGCTGGGGGAAGGGATCGCCCAACTGCTTTCGGCTCAGATTCTGGCCGGGCAGTATGAGCGGCAAAAAGCGATGCTCACGCAGTCGGAAATAAAACTCCTGCACGCCCAGGTCAATCCCCATTTTCTGTTTAATGCGCTCAACACCATCAAAGCTGTGATCCGACGTGATAGCGAGCAGGCCAGCCAACTGGTGCAGTATCTGTCGACGTTCTTTCGTAAAAATTTAAAACGCCCGTCGGAAATTGTGACGCTGGCCGATGAAATTGAACACGTTAATGCTTATCTGCAAATTGAAAAGGCACGGTTCCAATCGCGTCTTCAGGTGACCTTGACGGTGCCAGAAGAACTTTCGCATCAGCAATTACCCGCCTTTACTCTGCAGCCCATCGTGGAAAATGCCATCAAACACGGTACTTCTCAGTTGCTGGATACCGGTGAAGTATCGATTACCGCCCGTCGAGAAGGGCAATATCTGATGCTGGATATCGAAGACAATGCCGGGCTGTATCAGCCAACGTCAGAAGCCAGTGGACTGGGTATGAATCTGGTCGATAAACGACTGCGCGAGCGGTTTGGCGATGATTTTGGCATCAGTGTAGCGTGTGAACCTGACCGCTTTACCCGAATCACTTTACGACTTCCTCTGGAGGAACTGGCATGATCAAAGTGCTAATTGTCGATGACGAACCGTTAGCCCGGGAGAATCTGCGGATCCTGTTGCAGGAGCAAAGCGACATCGAGATTGTCGGCGAATGTTCGAATGCGGTGGAAGCCATTGGCGCGGTACATAAATTGCGTCCGGATGTTCTGTTCCTTGATATTCAGATGCCGCGAATCAGCGGCCTGGAAATGGTTGGCATGCTTGATCCCGAGCATCGTCCGTACATTGTTTTTCTGACCGCCTTTGATGAGTATGCGGTGAAAGCCTTTGAAGAACATGCGTTTGATTATCTGCTCAAACCGATCGAAGAAGCTCGACTGGAAAAAACGCTGATCCGTTTGCGTCAGGAGCGCACGAAGCAGGATGTATCACTCCTGCCAGAAAATCAGCAGGCGCTGAAGTTTATTCCGTGCAGTGGCCACAGCCGAATTTATTTGCTGCAAATGGATGACGTGGCGTTTATCAGCAGCCGTATGAGTGGCGTATATGTGACCAGCAGTGATGGTAAAGAAGGCTTCACTGAGCTGACGCTCAGGACGCTGGAGAGCCGTACTCCTCTGCTGCGTTGTCATAGACAATATCTGGTAAATATGGCGCAATTGCAGGAGATCCGTCTGGAAGACAACGGCCAGGCGGAACTGATTTTGCGTAACGGGCTGACCGTTCCGGTGAGTCGTCGTTATCTTAAAAGTCTAAAAGAGGCGATTGGACTGTAAAACTGATACACTGCGCGCCATTGCATCACCGACTGTTGAAGGCTCTATGCTAAGTAACGATATTCTTCGTAGCCTGCGCTACACCCTGAAAGCGAACAATAACGACATGGTGCGTATTCTTGCGCTTGCTGACATGGAATCCATCTCCGCAAATTTCGATACCTGGACGACAAAAGAAGATGAAGACGGGTTTGTCCGCTGCCCGGATATCATTCTCTCCGGTTTTTTAAACGGTCTGATTTATCATCTGCGTGGTAAAGATGATTCTGCACCGGAACTGGCGCTTGAGCGTCGTGTTAACAACAATACGGTGCTGAAAAAACTGCGTATCGCTTTTTCACTGAAAACCGATGATATTCTGGCAATTATGACCGAGCAGAAATTCCGTGTGTCGATGCCGGAAATTACCGCCATGATGCGCGCACCGGACCATAAGAATTATCGCGAATGCGGCGATCAGTTCCTGCGTTATTTTCTGCGTGGTTTAACGTCGCGAGAGCATAAAAAGAAAGCGTAAAGCTGCGCTGGCGACCACGATCAAAATCGGGTCGCCGATGCTTTACTTCACTTCTTTAAAACCCGCCGATTCCATTACCGTTTGCATTTGCTTCATGCTGATGTTTTTATCGGCGTTTTCAGATAGTTTCATCCCTGAAATGGCCTGCAACGCTTTTATATCAACTTTTTCCATATCGATAGTGACATTTTCTTGCGCGTAGGTATCTGAATAGGTGAGTTTTTCTTCTATGCCAGTAATGTTTTGATATTTGGCGCTTAATGCGTCGAATACTTTTGCTGCTTCTTCTTTATTGCTGGCACCGACTGACGCATAGCTGATTTTACTTTCAGAGATTTGCTTCAGGACCTTATCACCTTTATAGGTGTAAGAGACAGTGATATCCGAACCGTTGAGGTTGGCATTAAATGTTTTTGTCTCTACTTTATCACCGCATCCTGCCAGGGAAAAAAACACAACCGATACCACGGCGAGAGAGAAAAATTTTAGTAACGCTTTCATGTAAAACTCCATTTCATGAATATTGGATGTTAAACAATAATCTCCACGAATCTGGTAAGCCCGGACTACCTTGATCCCAGAGCAGTATAGAATAAATCTAATATTAACAACTGAGCAGTCCGAAAATGGAGCAAGGGTTAAGATTAGAGGAAGCACTCACGTAGCAAAAAAAAAGCGCTGCGGTTGCAGCGCTTGAGATACTTGACTTACTTCACCTGTTGGCCCGGTTTTGCACCTTCATCCGGGCTTAACAGGAAGATATCTTTCCCGCCAGGACCTGCGGCCATTACCATCCCTTCAGAAATGCCGAAGCGCATCTTACGAGGAGCCAGGTTAGCAACCATAATGGTCTGGCGGCCAATCAGGGTTTGTGGATCCGGATACGCAGAACGAATACCAGAGAAGACGTTTCGTTTCTCACCACCGAGATCCAGCGTCAGACGCAGCAGTTTGTCGGAACCTTCCACGAATTCGGCGTTTTCAATCAGCGCTACGCGCAGGTCAACTTTGGCGAAATCGTCAAAGGTGATGGTTTCCTGAATCGGGTCATCCGCCAGCGGACCGGTTACTGGTGTGGCAGCGGCTTTTACTTCTTCTTTCGACGCTTCCACCAGCGCTTCAACTTGTTTCATGTCGATGCGATTGTACAGCGCTTTAAAGGTGTTGACCTTGTGACCGAGCAGTGGCTGCTCAATGGCATCCCAGCTCAGTTCGCAGTTAAGGAACGCTTCCACACGTTCAGCAAGCGTTGGCAGAACCGGCTTCAGGTAAGTCATCAGCACACGGAACAGGTTAATGCCCATGGAGCAAATTGCCTGCAGGTCGGCATCGCGGCCTTCCTGTTTAGCCACAACCCACGGTGCTTGTTCGTCAACGTAGCGGTTTGCCACGTCGGCCAGCGCCATGATTTCGCGAATAGCTTTACCAAATTCACGGCTTTCCCATGCTTCGCCGATCACTGCTGCGGCGTCGGTGAAGGTTTTATACAGCGCCGGGTCGGCCAGCTCAGTCGCCAGAATGCCGTCAAAACGCTTAGCAATAAAGCCTGCATTACGGGATGCCAGGTTGACTACTTTGTTGACGATATCGGCATTAACGCGCTGGACAAAGTCCTCCAGGTTCAGGTCGATGTCATCAATACGTGAAGATAGTTTCGCCGTGTAGTAATAGCGCAGACTGTCGGCATCGAAGTGCTTCAGCCAGGTGCTTGCCTTAATGAAGGTGCCACGAGATTTAGACATCTTCGCGCCGTTCACCGTCACATAACCGTGGACGAATAGGTTGGTCGGCTTACGGAAGTTACTGCCTTCCAGCATGGCAGGCCAGAACAGGCTGTGGAAGTAAACGATATCTTTACCGATGAAGTGATACAGCTCGGCGTCGGAATCTTTCTTCCAGTATTCATCAAAGCTGGTGGTGTCACCGCGCTTATCGCACAGGTTTTTGAATGAACCCATATAGCCAATTGGCGCGTCCAGCCAGACGTAGAAGTACTTGCCAGGCGCATTCGGGATTTCAAAACCGAAGTACGGGGAATCGCGGGAAATATCCCACTGTTGCAGGCCGGATTCGAACCATTCCTGCATTTTGTTGGCGACCTGCTCCTGTAACGCGCCGCTGCGTGTCCACGCCTGCAGCATTTCGCTGAATGACGGCAGGTCAAAGAAGAAGTGTTCGGAGTCACGCATCACCGGCGTCGCGCCAGACACAACGGATTTCGGCTCGATAAGTTCGGTCGGGCTGTAGGTTGCGCCGCAGACTTCACAGTTATCGCCGTACTGATCCGGAGACTTACATTTCGGGCAGGTGCCTTTAACAAAACGGTCCGGCAGGAACATGCCTTTTTCCGGATCGTAAAGCTGGGAGATTGTACGGTTCTTAATAAAACCGTTTTCCTTCAGGCGCGTGTAAATCAGCTCAGACAGCTCACGGTTCTCTTCGCTGTGCGTCGAGTGGTAGTTGTCATAGCTGATGTCAAAACCTGCAAAATCAGTCTGATGCTCCTGACTCATTTCACCGATCATCTGCTCTGGCGTGATCCCAAGCTGCTGTGCTTTCAGCATGATTGGCGTACCGTGTGCGTCGTCCGCGCAGATGAAGTTAACCTGGTGGCCGCGCATTCGCTGGTAACGGACCCAGACATCAGCCTGGATGTGCTCCAGCATATGGCCGAGGTGGATTGAGCCGTTGGCGTACGGCAGCGCGCACGTTACCAGAATTTTCTTCGCGACTTGAGTCATAGTGGGCAATTACTTCTTTTGTAGTGAAAAGGGCTTTGATAGTACCAAAATGGTAATTACTGCGCCAAGCGATAAGGGCATTTATCCGTAAATGAATAATTGTTGCGGTTGGAGTAAACTACCTGGTGACTATTGTATATTCAGAACAACAAAAAGGAGTCGGGATGAACGCACAATCCCAGGCCAAATCACCAGAGACCCTGCGCGCCATGGTTGCCGGGACGCTGGCGAATTTTCAGCATTCAACCCTGAAGCATAATCTGACGACGCTTAAAGCGTTGCACCACGTCGCCTGGATGGATGACACGTTGCACGTTGAGCTGGTCATGCCGTTCGTCTGGCATAGCGCGTTTGAGGACTTAAAAGAGCAATGTAGCGCCGATCTGCTGCGTATTACCGGCGCGAAAGCGATCGACTGGAAACTGTCGCATAACATCGCGACGCTGAAACGCGTGAAAAACCAGCCAGGTATTAATGGTGTGAAAAACATCATCGCCGTCAGTTCAGGTAAAGGTGGCGTGGGTAAATCCTCTACCGCCGTGAACCTGGCGCTGGCGCTGGCTGCAGAAGGGGCGAAGGTGGGGATTCTGGACGCCGATATTTATGGTCCGTCTATCCCGACAATGCTTGGCGCGGAAAACCAGCGTCCAACCTCGCCAGATGGTACCCACATGGCGCCGATCATGTCTCATGGTCTGGCAACGAACTCCATTGGTTATCTGGTCACTGATGATAACGCGATGGTGTGGCGCGGCCCGATGGCCAGTAAAGCGCTGTTGCAGATGTTGCAGGAAACCTTATGGCCGGATCTTGATTATCTGGTACTGGATATGCCGCCGGGCACTGGTGACATCCAGTTGACGCTGGCGCAGAACATTCCGGTAACGGGCGCGGTTGTTGTCACTACGCCGCAGGACATCGCGCTGATCGATGCGAAAAAAGGCATTGTGATGTTCGAAAAAGTCGAAGTGCCGGTATTGGGTATTGTTGAGAATATGAGTATGCATATTTGCAGCAATTGTGGCCATCATGAGCCAATCTTTGGCACCGGTGGCGCGCAGAAACTGGCCGAGCAGTACCACACCCAACTGCTGGGACAAATGCCGCTGCATATTTCTCTGCGTGAAGACCTCGATCGCGGTACGCCGACGGTTATCAGCCGTCCAGACAGCGAATTTACCGCCATTTACCGCGACCTTGCAGGGCGTGTGGCGGCACAGCTGTATTGGCAGGGAGAAGTTATTCCGGGCGAGATTGCTTTCCGCGCGGTGTAATTTATAGCGTTACAGATATTCACCGCATTAATGTATTATTGATGCGGTGAATATATCAAATTTAAAAATATTACGATATTGTTCATTCTGCGTTTATAATTCATACCTTTTTCCGAATAAATCATCTCAATGCATCACTGTAATTGATCAAATCTATCTCATTAATCTACAATTTCAATTGGATTGAACAGCGCGTTTTGCCCGTATTACGCTGACAGGCCATCTGCATGTTATTTGATGTTAACCACAGAGGTGACGATAAAAATGAAAATTAGCTCGCTGATGGGAACTATCATTCTGACTTATGGAATAAGTGCATCTGCGTTTGCTTCCGATACCGCGACCTTAACAATCAGTGGACGAGTAACCGAACCAACCTGTAGTACCGATGTTGTGAATAATGACGTGCAACAGCGGTGTGGCAAGACACTTCATTTTTCAACTGTTAACGATGTTGCTTCTTCACCTGCGCGCGGGGTGGTGACGGAAGTGGTTACAGTCCCTGGCGATACCACGCGACAGATCGTACTCAATCGCTACGATTAAAAAGAACGCCTTTATTAACCACATATCATTTTAATGAATGATATGTGGTTTTTTTATGCATAGAATAAATCCTTCCTGGCAGTTAATTGCATAGATTTATTAATTCTGAAAATAATACAAATCCTGATTTATTTGTTGCATGTATATTGCGATTTGTAACTTGTTTTAAATCAATAAAACAACGTGTTTACATTGCGGCAACGTTTCAGCTGTGAGAATTTCTTTTCAAGAGATAACTGCTCTTAACAAATCGAAATTAATTCATTAGGGAAGATATTATGAAACGTTCAATTATTTCTGCTGCTGTTCTGTCTGTTGTATTTATGAGCGCTGGGGCTTTTGCTGCTGATACCGATCAGGGTGAATTAATTATTACGGGTAAGGTGGTTGGAACTACCTGTAAATTTACTGGTGATTCCACCGCGACTATTGGTATGAACCAAATTGGTGCTGACAGATTAAATGCTTTGAGTGCTGGTGGTATTTATGATGGTTACACAAATAAAACTACTGTACCACTGACAGTAGAGTGTACGGGGACTGAAGCACCGAAAATTACTTTTTCCAGTTCTCAATTCGATAGCACGAATAAATACATTACACGAAATACTGCCTCGAATAACGGTGCTGGTTTTGCAGTCTATTATGGTAATGAACAGGTTAATCCTGAGTCTGGTATTCAGTTAACCAAAACAGCCGACAATAAATATGTTCTGGACTTTAGTGCGCGTTATGCGAAAGTTGGAACTGGTATTGTCGAGAGTGGTGATGTTGCCTCTTCGCTTACGATGACCGTAGTTACTGATTAAGATTACTATCCTGTTTGTCGGCGGCTGCGGCCGCCGATTATTTCTGTAGTAAGGATAATTATAATGAAAAAGATATTAGCATTATTTTTGGCTGGCACAGTATTGCCTGCGTGGGGTGGGATTTATATTTACGGTACGCGTATCATTTATCCGGCGCAGAAAAAAGAGATTACCGTGCAGTTAATGAATGAAGGCAATCGCAGTGCACTCGTCCAGTCGTGGATTGATGATGGTGACACCGACCTGCCGCCGGAGAAAATTCAGGTACCGTTTGTGATGACACCGCCGGTGGCAAAGGTGAGCGGTGGTTCTGGCCAACAGCTGAAAATTAAGCTGTTGCCAAATACGTTGCCGAAAGATCGCGAAAGTTTATTCTTCCTTAACGTGCTGGATATCCCACCGAACTCTGCGGATTCCGAAGGTAAGAACATCATTAAATTTGCGATGCAAAACCGTATTAAATTTATTTATCGCCCGCAGGGAATTGCCGGCGTTGATAAAAGTAGCTTTACCCAACTGAACATCAGGAATAGTGGTAGCGGTATTACAATCAAGAATAATTCGGCTAACTGGATAACTATCCCTGAGCTTAGCGGTAAAGCGAAACTTAATAAAGAAACTATGCTGTTGGCACCGTGGTCAGAAAAAATGCTGAGCACTGCTGCTATTGTGAGTCATTACAATGTTACGCTTATTGATGATCACGGCAATTATTTGAGTGAAAAAATCAAAGCTGAAAAATAGCTCAAGGACTGGCTATGTCAAAGATTAATTCGATTACACTGGCCATTTTGTCGGTGCTGGCGACTTCATCATCTGTATGGGCTGAAGAAGAAACGTTTGACACCCACTTTATGATTGGTGGTTTAAATGGTGAGAAAATATCACGCTATCTAATTGATGGTGATAAGCCCATGCCAGGCATGTACGAGATGGATATTTATCTGAATAATCAATGGCGTGGTCATTATGATATTAATATTAAAACCGATCCCGATGAAACATGTTTATCCTGGGCGCAATTACAGCAGATAGGCATTCGTACCGACGGTATTAAAGCGGATAAAAGCGTGGATTGTGTTCCGCTACGATCAGCAGTCCAGGGCGGCAACATAGGGTATGATATTGGGCAGTTTGCATTAAATCTAAGCGTGCCTCAAGCATTTGTGAACGAATATGAACCGGGTTATATGCCTCCCGAAACTTGGGACCGTGGAATTAACGCATTTTATACGGCTTATTATGCCAGCCAGTATTACAGTGATTATAAACACGGCGGTAATGATAAAAGTAGCTATGTTAATCTGAACAGCGGGTTGAATTTGCTGGGTTGGCAGCTGCATTCGAATGCCAACTATACCAAAGGCAACGAAGGTAGCGGCGAGTGGAAAAGTAATACGTTATATATGGAACGTGGTATTCCGTCAATTCTCGGTACATTGCGCGTCGGGGACATGTATACCGGGGCGGATATTTTTGACGCGGTACGCTTTCGCGGGGTGCGTATCTGGCGTGATATGCAAATGTTACCGAACTCAAAACAGAATTTTACCCCAGTAGTACGTGGTATTGCCCAGAGTAACGCGCTGGTAACCATCGAACAAAATGGTTTTGTGATTTATCAAAAAGAGGTCTCTCCAGGCCCATTTGCCATTGATGATTTGCAGCTTGCAGGTGGTGGTGCAGATCTGGATGTGAGTGTTAAAGAGGCAGATGGTTCGATAAGACATTACCTGGTACCTTATTCATCGGTACCGAATATGTTGCAGGCAGGTGTGGCGAAATATGATTTGGCTGCCGGACGTAGCGATATTGCAGGTGCGAGTAATCAGTCTGATTTTATGCAGGGTAGTTATTTTTATGGCTTGAACAATCTGCTTACAGTTTATAGCGGCTCAATGTTATCGGATAACTATTATTCATTTGTGCTTGGCACAGGATGGAATACGCCAATTGGTGCGGTTTCGGTAGACGCCACACGATCGCACAGTGAGCAGGATAACGGCGTTTTTGACGGACAGAGTTATCAGGTAGCATGGAATAAATATGTCGCACAGACCGGAACTCAGTTTGCGCTGGCGGCCTTTCGCTACTCTTCGCGGGATTATCGTACCTTTAACGATCACGTTTGGGCGAATAACAAAAATAGCTACAACCGTGATGAAAATGATGTTTATGACATTGCTGATTATTATCAGAATGATTTTGGCCGTAAGAATAGTTTTTCCCTGAACATCAATCAGGCATTGCCTGGCGACTTGGGATTTCTGGCCGTAAGCGGTTTGTGGCGTGATTACTGGCAACGCAGCGGAACGGGTAAAGATTATCAAATAAGTTATTCGAACTCCTGGCAACGTATCAGCTATACCTTTGCCGTTAGCCAAACGTACGATGAGGATAATCACGAGGATAAGCGTTTTAACCTGTATATCTCCATCCCATTCTCGTGGGGGGACGGGATATCTACCCCTCGCCGCGATCTGTTTGTCTCTAACTCAACGACATTCGATGATGACGGTTATCAGTCGAATAACACCAGCTTAAGCGGGGTGGCGGGTAATCGCGATCAGTTCAGCTACGGCGCCAACCTCAGTCACCAACGGCAGGGGAATGAAACAACTGCGGGCGGTAATATGGCCTGGCGCGCGCAGATAGCGACCATAGGCGGCAGCTACAGCCAGTCGAATAAGTATCAACAGGCCAGCGGTAATATTCAGGGCGGTGTTGTGGTGTGGTCTGACGGCGTGGCGCTGACGTCACGGCTTTCCGATACTTTCGCCATTGTTAAAGCGCCGGGTTTACAGGGGGCGGCGGTGCAGGGACACCGTTACTTAACAACGGACAGTAAAGGTTACGCTATGTATGACAGCCTGACGCCGTATCGTGAAAATATGCTGATGCTGGATTTGTCCGATAGTAAAAGCGACGTGGCGCTGCTGGGTAATCGTAAAGCTACTGTTCCTTATCGCGGCGCGGTCGTGATGACGGAGTTTGAAACCGATCAGCGTAAGCTATGGTATTTCCTCGCCAAACGACCAGACGGCTCTCCGTTATCGTTCGGCTATGAGGTTGAAGATAGCGCAGGTAATAACGTCGGTCTGATCGGCCAGGGCAGTCGGTTATTTATTCGCACCAACGATATTCCCGCATCGGTACGCGTCGTGGTTAATAAAAATCAGGGACAATTCTGCACGATTACCTTCGATAAGGTGATTGATGAGAATAAAGTCTATATTTGCCGATAAGGGATTCGTTTATGAAAAAATATTGGGTTTTAATTTTATGTTTGCTTCCTTTCTTGGTGCAGGCTAAATGTACCTTAGGTTCGAATACATCAGCACAACAAACGATAGAGCTGGACATGACGACAGTAACGGTGGGTTCTCCTGTTCGTCTTGTAATAAACACAAACCTAAACGATACTTTTTCATGTAATGAAAATACAGATTTTATGGATTATACGACGCCATTTCAAAACTATGTCATAGAATTGAAGGAACCCGGTGCGAATAAATCTATTTTTCTAAAGTTTAACATGCTCGAAAACACTGAATTTCCTGTTGCGACGGGTAATGGGGGAGGGGTAATTGCCTCAAAATCATATACAACACAAGAGGCGTTTAACTCAAAACCATTTATTCTTGAAGTTTCATATATAACACCTGGCAGTGCTGATTTAACGATATCTAGTGGTAATACGATAAATTTGGGGCGTCCGGCAATAAATATTTTAGCTGATAATTCATGTCGGAAGAGTCTTGGGGCGTGGCTATGGTGTTGGTTGACAGGTAAACTGAGTGGTAAAAACACTTACGCACAAAATATTACATTTACCGTCAAGCACAAACCAACAACCTGTCGTTTCTCCCAGTCGACATACGAAATTAAGATGCCGAATACGACGCTAAAAGAAATGTTAAGCGCAAACAATACTAAATCTGGTTCCACAGAACTGGAACTGAAATGCGAAAGCATCAATAACGTCACTACCAATCCAGTGAGTTTTAAAGTGGTACGCGGCGACTGGGATAGCAGTGGAACGATACTGAAAAATACCGTAATGAATGGCGCAAAGGGAGTGGGTTTCCAGATTTTTAACGGCAGTGCGACATCGCCGTTGAAATTGGGGGATACGCTGATGAACAAAATAGCTAAACTGACTGAAATCAAAAGTAGTTACACTTTTCCCATCACTGCGAAATATGTTCGCGTAACAGGAGAATCACTACAGCCTGGTGACGTACAAAGTAAAGTGACCTTTGCGGTATCTTACGACTAATTGATTGGTGGTTATCTCACGTACTTTCTTGCTGAAAGTACGTGTTTTTATTCGATTAGCGGTGATAAAAAATCTCGCCATCGTAGGCTTTAATGATCTTAGCATCGGCATCATTGACCAGCACATACGCGCCGCCCATGTAGGTCCAGTGGGTGCCTGCCGTCGGCGCGGGCAGATTGCGTAGATTCCACTGTTTAATGGTGTATTCTTCGGTGAGATACAGTGGTGGAACCTTGTCACCGGGTTTGAAATGGGTGAAGTCAGCAATAAAGCTGCTCAGTTCATACTTATCGATACCGGTGGGGGCAGCTGTTGCGGTTGGCGCGGCCCAGACGACGCTGCTTGCAAGCAGAAGTGCACCCAGCAACATTTTATTCTTCATACCCATCCTCTCTACCTCTTCGGGTCATCAAAATCAGTCATGTATCATTCCTGGCATACCGGATGTCTGACAAGGACTATTTTGTGATCACTCCAGTCATTTCGTAAAAAGTGTAAATGAAAGTACAGAATTGCAGCAACCTTGACCAGTAGTTTCACTGTGAGGGCGGGTAGTACGCCAATTTACATCGCTAAGCACAGGCAGTATCCTGTTACTGAAACCAGCATATTACGTTTGTGTTTCAACGACTCGGGGTGCCCTTCCTTGTGAAGGCTGAGAAATACCCGTACCACCTGATCTGGATAATGCCAGCGTAGGGAAGTCTGACACTGCCCGTGTCCCTTCTTCGCGCGGGCAGGAGCTGAACCATGCAGCCTGACCTGCACAGCCGCGCGCTCGCGGCTCACACTTTGCACCAATTTAGAACCCTATCCCCGCTCACACACTGTATGACCAATGAGGTCGTGCAAAGCTTTACTGCCAATACACTACTGGCGCTGGGCGCATCGCCGGCGATGGTGATCGAACCTGAAGAAGCCAGCCAATTCGCCGCTATTGCCAGTGCATTGCTGGTTAATGTCGGTACCTTAACTCAGGAGCGGGCCACGGCGATGCGCGCCGCCGTTGAGCGGGCTTATCATGCTAAAACCCCGTGGACGCTCGATCCCGTTGCCGTAGGCGCGCTTGAGTTTCGCCGCCGCTTTTGTCTGGATTTACTGTCGCTACAGCCTGCTGCTATTCGTGGCAACGCTTCGGAAATACTTGCTCTGGCCGGCATGAACGGTGGGGGACGCGGCGTGGATACAACCGATACAGCTGTCGCTGCGCTTCCGGCAGCGCAGGCGCTGGCTCGTCAGATTGGGACCATTGTCGTGGTTACCGGCGAAGTGGATTACGTCACCGATGGTCAGCGTACCGTTTGCGTGGACGGCGGCGACCCGTTAATGACTCGCGTGGTGGGCACCGGATGCGCGCTATCAGCGGTTGTTGCAGCCAGTTGTGCCTTGCATGGTGACCGACTTGATAACGTCGCCTCCGCCTGTAGCTGGATGAAACAGGCCGGGCAAATCGCCACCGAGCAATCAAACGGACCGGGCAGCTTTGTCCCGGCATTTCTCGACGCCCTCTATAACCTGAACGCCCAGGAGTAAGCATGAAACGGATTAACGCATTAACGATCGCCGGAACCGATCCAAGCGGTGGCGCGGGTATTCAGGCCGATTTAAAAACCTTCTCGGCGCTGGGCGCATACGGCTGTTCAGTTATTACGGCGTTGGTGGCGCAAAATACGCGCGGGGTGCAGTCGGTGTATCGTATTGAACCTGACTTTGTCGCTGCGCAACTGGACTCTGTGTTGAGTGATGTGCGTATCGACACCACAAAAATTGGTATGTTGGCGGAGACGGATATTGTTGAAGCGGTCGCCGAACGTTTGCGTCGCCATCGGGTACAAAATGTGGTGCTGGACACGGTGATGTTGGCGAAAAGTGGCGATCCGTTGCTGTCACCCTCGGCGGTAGAAACGCTGCGTACCCGTTTGCTGCCACAGGTTTCGATTATCACCCCTAATTTACCCGAAGCAGCTGCACTGCTCGGGGCATCGCATGCGCAGACTGAGCAGGAGATGTTAGAGCAGGGAAGAGCGCTACGGGCGCTGGGTTGCGAGGCGGTGTTGATGAAGGGCGGTCATCTGGATGACGCGCAAAGCCCGGACTGGCTCTTTACTCGCGACGGCGAGCAGCGTTTTACCGCGCCGAGGGTGATGACCAAAAATACCCATGGCACCGGTTGTACGCTATCGGCGGCGTTGGCAGCCTTGCGTCCGCGCCATAACAACTGGGCCGATACCGTACAGGAAGCCAAACTGTGGCTTTCAGCGGCGCTGGCACAGGCAGACACGCTGGAAGTTGGCGAGGGAATTGGTCCGGTGCATCATTTTCACGCGTGGTGGTAATGGGTATACTGGCTGCAGAAACGGCGGCCAGGGAAAAGATAAATGGAACAAGCGCATACCCAGCTTATCGCACAACTGAATGAACGTATTTCAGCGGCGGATAACACGCCGCTGTATATGAAATTTGCGCAGACGGTGAAGAATGCTGTGCGCAGTGGGATCCTGGAACACGGCAATATCCTGCCCGGCGAGCGCGACCTCAGCCAGTTGACCGGCGTTTCTCGGATTACGGTACGCAAGGCGATGCAGGCCCTGGAAGAAGAAGGTGTAGTAACACGTGCCCGCGGTTACGGAACGCAAATCAACAATATCTTCGAGTATTCGCTCAAAGAAGCGCGCGGTTTTTCTCAGCAGGTGGTGTTGCGTGGTAAAAAACCGGATACGTTGTGGGTTAACAAAAGAATTGTACCTTGCCCGGAAGAGGTGGCACAGCAGTTGGCTGTTGTCACAGGAAGTGATGTCTTTCTGCTCAAACGCATTCGTTACGTTGACGAAGACGCAGTATCTATTGAAGAGTCTTGGGTACCCGCACATCTAATTCATGACGTGGATGCCATTGGTGTTTCTCTGTATGACTATTTTCGTAGCCAGCATATTTTCCCGCAGCGTACGCGCTCACGCGTCAGCGCCAGAATGCCGGATGCAGAGTTCCAGGCGCACATTCAAATGGATAGTAAAGTGCCGGTACTGGTGATCAAGCAGGTAGCGCTTGACCAGCAGCAACGGCCTATTGAATACAGCATCAGTTACTGTCGTAGCGATCTATACGTTTTTGTGTGCGAGGAGTAGCGCCTCGCGTGATGGGGCGCAATCGCCGCCACGATGCCCAACTACCCAGGACGCCACCGCGTTACCTAACAGCACTGAGTCGGCCAGCGTCCAGCCAGACGCTAGTCCGGCCAGCATGCCACCGGCGTGGCTGTCTCCTGCGCCGATAGTATCAATGACCGCCGTTGCAAATGCCGGTACGCAGCCGGATGTCTGTGCGCTGAAATACCATGCGCCGTCTTTATCGTGACGCACGACCACCGGTGCGGTGAAACGCTGCACCCATTCTGCGCCAAAACCTTCCACATCCTGACTCAATGCAAATCGCTCGGCAGCAATTTCCGCCTCCTGACGATTAAGTGACACCAGCGGACGGCAGGCCATAATTCGTACCAGTAAGGGCTCGGGAATGTCGCCGATGCGCGGGCCAAAATCGATAAACGGTGTCACCTCTTCCAGACCTTCCAGCCACTGCACCAGCAATTCACCGCACGGGGACGCTAGCTGATAACCCGAGAGATACACCAGGCTATGACGCGGGATATCCAGCTGTGCCAGCCAGGCGGCATTCCACTGATTCTCAACGCCGCTAAAGGACATAAAGGTACGTTCGCCATCCGGCTCCACCAGCGCCAGACACCAGCCGTTATCGCCTTCGGCGTTGTCGATCAGACTGTGCAGCCCCTCTTTTGCCATCCGATTGCGGATAATGTCGGCCCACACCCCCTGACCCAGCGGTAACGCATTACTGGCGTCGATACCTAAGCGCTTGAGCGCTACGGCAATATTGAGTGCGCAGCCGCCAACGTTCACGCCTTGCTGTTTGAGTTCGATGTCACAGCCTCGCCAGGGAAGGGCATACGCATCGGCAATGACATCAATCACCGCTGCACCCACCACCGTTACTGGCCGCTGTGTACGTAACTGCGAGAGAAGTTGTTGCAGATGCGTATTGCTCATAGCGCCTCCCGCTGCTCACGCAGTCGCATTAACCCACTGGCGTAGCGGGTAAAGTCCAGCTGATTAACCGCATCCAGTTCATGTTTTAATACCGGATTAATCGCACTTACGCCATGGAGCGCGCCACAAATGGCGGTAGCCATCGCTCCGATGGTATCGGTATCGCCGCCGAGGTTCGCGCACAGAATGGCGCAGCGGTTGGGATCGGTCTGCGCCAGTTCGACCATCGCGATGGCGCAAGGCACGGACTCAATCGTACTGGTTCCGGCTCCCACCACCTGATACAGCTGTTCGCTGGCAGACTCAATGCCGTCGGCATCACGGACGATTTTCAGCGCCATCTCAAGGCGTGCAGAGAGAGAGGCGCTAAAGGTAGTGATCCGCTTTTGCTGCGCGTGAAGGGCAATGGCAGGCAGCGCATCGACAATCTCCGACCATGTTCCTCCGTCGATGGCGCGAGATACCGCCCACGCGACGACAACGGCTCCCGCGATAGCCAGATCCGATTTATGCGTCGGGCTGGAGGCCAATGCCACATCATCGATAAAGGCATCAAGATTGCGGGCGGGTAGCAGGCATCCCAGTGGCGAAACGCGCATTGCCGCACCGTTGGTCACGCCATTATTCTCCAGTTCGGCGACAGGTTTGCCGTCGCGAATGGCTTTGAGCGCAATTTTTGAGGTCGGGCCGAGCACGTTTTTATTAAAGGCATCAAAACGCTCTGCCCAGGCCAGAATATTGCGACCGATAACGTCGGGTACAATCTCGCCGTCGCACTCAAGCAGGGCATCTGCCAGACACAACGCCATAGACGTGTCATCAGTAAACTCTGCCTGGTTAAAGTAGCAGGCAGCATTATTTTCCGCCGGACCAGGCAAAAAACTGTCGATCCAACCGAAATGGGCTTTAACCCGGGTTCTTGGCCACAGTTCCGACGGCATGCCCATCGCATCCCCTAACGCCTGCCCATAAAGAGCACCGAGAATACGTTCTGCTTTCATTTTACTTCCCCTTGTTTCAACGCTACATCGCGATCGTCCACCTTAATGGCGGTGATTTCTTTGTCAGATTCGCGAAAGAAAATCATAAACATCACGGCAATGACGGCAATCATGACCGCGCCAAATCCCCACATGCCAGCCCAGTTAAAGGTGAGACCATTAACCGGTTCCTGGTAAGCAAACATTTTTTCCATCATCACGCCGCCCAGACGGTAACCGAGCAGGCTGCCGAATCCCTGACAGCAGAGGGTGATAAGCCCTTGCGCTGCGGTGCGCATGTGAACCGGCGCTTTTTTATCGACATAGATGTAGGCCGTGACGTAATAGAAGTCGTAACTGACACCGTGCAGCAGAATGCCGAGAAACAGCAGGGCGTAAGTGAAATATTCTTCCGCACCACCGTAAACGAAAAATCCGTAGCGGATCGCCGCAGTAATAAGACCAAGCAATAATACCTTTTTAATGCCAAAGCGTTTGGTGAAAAACGGTAGTGCCAGCATAAAGAAGATTTCAGAGAACTGGCCCAGCGTCATCCAGCCGGTGGCGTTTTTCATTCCGACTTCTGTCAGGTAGCCGTTGGCGAAGATGTAATAGAACGCCAGTGGCATCGCAAACAGGAAAGAACAAAAGAAAAAGACGAGGAAATTTTTATCGCGCAGCAGGATCAGCGCATCCAGACCCAGCATGACTTTGAAATCCATTTTACCGGTACTTTTTGGTGGCGTATCCGGTAAGAAGAACGCAAAGACGCCCAACAGTGCAGAGCTTCCGGCAGTGATCAGCAGGGGAATATTGGTGGGTGAAATGTCGCTATAGCCAAGCATTTGCGGTAAGAAACCACAGGCCAAACCAGAGGCAATCCAGCCGATGGTTCCCATCACTCGGATGCGCGGGAAATCACGCTCAACGTCCGGTACGTTGGCAAAAGCAATACTGTTAGTCAGCGCAATCGTCGGCATATAGGTCAACGAATAGGCCAGTAACAGCGGGAAGAATCCGCTGAAGGTGGTTTGCTGGGCGGCGAAGTACATCAGAATAGCGCCGACGAACATCAACACCGCCAGCACTTTTTGCGCGGAGAAAAAGCGGTCAGTGATTGAACCGACCAGAATGGGCGACAGGATCGCGGCGATCGCGGTACAAGCGTAGGACCAGCCGATCTCCCCGGCGCTAAAGCCGCTTTTACTCAGCCACAGCCACAGCGGTACAAACCAGGCGCCCCAGATAAACCACTCTACAAACATCATGAACGACAGCTTAACTGTAGTTTTCATCTTTAAATCCTTCATGACAGGTAAGGTACGCATTGATAGTACCATCATGCAATACCTTTAAAATACCTTTGAGGTCTAAATTTGACCGCCTTAACATTATTTCTTCCTGAATCGAGCCAGCAGAAGTTGCTGAAAAGTGCGCTAAAGATGGAAAAAAAGCGCAGTCGGTACCAGGCTTAATGCTGCCCGCAAAAAGTCGGGTCAGGACAATCCACATTCCGGTTTCAAATCGGAAATTACGGGAGCATAGCTATGACTGATATTGCGCAGTTGCTTGGCAAAGACGCCGACAACCTTTTACAGCATCGTTGTATGACCATTCCTTCTGATCAACTTTACCTGCCTGGACATGATTACGTCGACCGTGTGATGGTGGATAACAATCGGCCGCCTGCCGTGCTGCGTAACATGCAGACGCTGTATAACACGGGGCGACTGGCCGGGACAGGGTATCTGTCGATTCTACCGGTGGACCAGGGGGTAGAGCACTCCGCTGGGGCATCATTTGCGGCTAACCCGCTGTACTTTGATCCGAAGAATATTGTGGAGCTGGCTATCGAAGCAGGGTGCAACTGCGTGGCATCGACCTATGGCGTGCTGGCTTCTGTCTCCCGCCGCTACGCGCACCGCATTCCGTTCCTCGTTAAAATTAACCACAACGAAACGCTCAGCTATCCGAATACGTTCGACCAGACGCTGTATGCCAGCGTAGAGCAGGCGTTCAATATGGGCGCGGTTGCGGTAGGGGCAACCATCTATTTCGGTTCAGAAGAGTCCCGTCGCCAGATTGAGGAGATTTCGGCCGCATTTGAGCGTGCCCATGAGCTGGGTATGGTTACCGTGTTGTGGGCGTATCTGCGTAACTCCGCGTTTAAAAAAGATGGCGTGGATTACCATGTTTCTGCCGATCTTACCGGACAGGCTAACCATCTGGCTGCCACTATCGGAGCGGATATCGTTAAGCAGAAAATGGCGGAAAATAACGGTGGGTATAAAGCGGTTAATTTTGGCTACACCGACGATCGCGTCTACACCAAGTTGACCAGCGAGAATCCAATTGACCTGGTACGTTATCAACTGGCGAACTGTTATATGGGGCGCGCCGGGTTAATTAACTCCGGCGGCGCGGCTGGCGGCGAAACTGATCTCAGTGATGCGGTACGTACGGCGGTGATTAACAAACGAGCAGGCGGCATGGGGCTGATTCTTGGACGCAAAGCATTCAAGAAAACCATGGCCGACGGCGTTAAGCTGATTAACGCCGTGCAGGATGTTTATCTGGACAGCAAAGTTACCATCGCCTGATTACAGCCGGGGTGTCGTTGTGTTAGCGCAACAGTGGACAACCCGGCGGCAGTCTGCAACGTAACGCCTCAGGCAGGATTTCAATATGAAACTCCTGTCCGCTGAGCGGTTCGCCGTCAAGATTAAAGGTAATTTCGTGTGGGGCGCGGATATCAAACCACGATGATGCGCCCTCGATGATGTTAGGGTTGTCTTCGGATTGCGTTAACGCCGAAAGCAGCCCTGGCAACAGTTCTTCGCCGGTAAAAATGCGCAGTTGCAACAGACCATCGTTGATCAGCGCCGTTGGGCAAAGCTGTTGCCCGCCTCCTGCCTGACGACCATTACCGATACCAATCACCAGCGCCTTACCCTGCCAGTGAAAATCTTCCCCACGAATATCGCAGACGTCGGGTTTGAGCGTATCCATGCGCATTAATCCGTGGATAAAGTATGATACGCCACCCAACGCAGCTTTGAGTTTTTCCGGCGTTTCGGTAGTGATACGTGTGCCGAAGCCGCCGGTCGCCATGTTGATAAAACAGGTTTTATCATTGACCTGCACCATATCGATCGCTGTCGCATTTGCGGCGATAGCCAGCTTTAACGCCTTATCGAGGTCGTCGGGTATCCCCACGCTGGTGGCAAAATCATTTGCCGTTCCCAACGGTAAAATACCCAGCGCCGGAATATTGTCGCCCTGCGACTGGATCAGCGCCGTCGAAACTTCGTTGATGGTGCCGTCGCCGCCGCCGGCAATCACCGTTTCAACGCCTAGCTGACGAGCTTCATCAACGTAGCGTTGGGCATCGCCTTTTTCCCAGGTCACGCGAACATGGATTTCCACGCCTTCATCGCGAAGCTTCGCAATGGCATCACGCAGGGGGAGATTATCAGCACTTTTTCCATTGAGGATCAGTAAACTGGCAGGGAACGCTATCATCCGTTTGCCTCACTTTTTTTCGTTTTAACAAGTGTATGCCAGGAAAGTGTTTATGGCGTAAGAACTGACTGAAAGCGCAGGCGAAGAGATAAAAAAAGCCGCAGAGCGCGGCTTTTCAGATTGGGCAGACGTTACTGCGGGAACCACTGATCGCTGATTTTCTGGTACGTGCCGTCAGCTTTGATTGCCGCCAGCGCGCTGTTCAGTTTTTCCAGCAGGGCTTTGTTATCCGGGCGAACCGCGATGCCAAGGCCAGTACCGAAGTATTGCGGGTCGGTTACTTTGTCAGTGGCTACGCCTAACTGCGGGTTGGTTTTCAGCCACTCGTTAACCACAGCAGTATCGCCAAATACGCCATCAATACGGCCATTTTTCAGGTCGATAATCGCATTCTGATAGCTATCGTAGGCCACGGTTTTCACCTCAGGATGTTTATCCTGCAGGTATTTCTGATGGGTGGTGCCGTTTTCCATACCGATGCGCTTACCTTTCAGGTCGGCAAAGGTTTTATAGGTGTCTTTTTTCGCAATCACCAGCGCGGAGTTGGCATAGTAAGGCTGAGTAAACGCAACCTGCTTGCTACGCTCAGGTGTGATATCCATTCCGGAAATAACCGCATCATATTTCTTGAATTTCAGCGCGGGGATCAGGCTATCGAAAGCGTGATTGGTGAAAGTACATTCTGCCTGCATTTGTTTGCACAGCGCCGTTGCCAGGTCGATGTCAAAACCGACAATTTTATTGCTGGCGTCCAGTGATTCAAATGGCGGATACGTGGCTGATACACCGAAACTAATTTTATCAGCAGCTGAGGCGCCAGCGGCGAAAGTAGCAAGTAATGCGGCCAGTACTAACTTTTTCATGGTGGAACTCCCGTCTGTCAATCTTATGATTATTTACCGTGTCTGCGGCGTGGATTAACAATGCCATTTAATGAATTTGTATGCAATAAAAATGATTAAATATTTTTAATGGCATAAAAAAAGACGGACAATTTAGGTTGTTGTCCGTCTTTGTATTTTTTGCTTATGCACATTTTTCAGATGGCGGTGTTAGACCTTATCCGACCTACAAAGGCACAAATACCGATTTAATCCCGATGTTCAAACGCCAGCGCTTTACGTTCGATTAAGCGCATCATCAGCGTCAGCAAGCCGTTGACGATCAGGTAAATCACACCCGCAGCACCGAATACCATAACGTCATAAGTACGGCCGTACAGCAGCTGGCTATAACCCATGACTTCCATCAGGGTGATGGTGTAAGCCAGTGAGGTACTTTTAAATACCAGCACCACTTCGTTGGAATATGAGGAGAGGGCGCGTTTAAAGGCGTACGGCAACAGAATCGCCAGCGTATCCTTTTTGCTCATCCCCAATGCACCGCAGGACTGCCACTGGCCTTCCGGGATTGCACGGATAGCGCCGTAGAACAGTTGCGTAGTGTAGGCAGCACTGTTTAACGACAGCGCAATTAAGGCGCATAACCAGGGTTCAGAGAGCAGATGCCACAGTACCGGATATTCTTGCAATGCCGGAAACTGTCCTGGTCCGTAGTAGATCAGGAAGATTTGCACCAGCAGCGGTGTACCGGTAAACAGCGTGATATAAGCGCGAACCAGCCACACCAGTACCGGCGTTTTCAGCGTCAGGATGACGGTGAAGATCAGCGCCAGTACCAGAGCAACCACGATGGAGGCGACCGTCAGCGTCAGGCTTGTATGCAGCCCTTTCAACAATTCAGGTAAATACTCAAGCATCAGCCTGGTCTCCGCTCAAAACGTGTCGCGCGCAGGTCAATGCGTTTGAGAATGTACTGACTCACCAGCGTAATCACCAGGTAAATAGCGGCCGCCACAATGTACCAGGTAAACGGCTCCTGGGTACGGGTAGCGATGCTCTTGGTTTGCAGCATCAGATCGTTCACGCTGATAAGGCTGACCAGCGCGGTATCTTTCAGCAATACCAGCCACTGGTTACCCAGTCCCGGTAAGGCATGACGCCACATCTGCGGCATCACCAGACGAAAGAAGATCGCGGCTTTAGACAAACCTAACGCCTGACCTGACTCCCATTGCCCGAGTGGCACGGCCTTCAGCGCGCCACGCAGCGTTTGCGACGCGTAAGCGGCATACAGCAATGACAGTGCAATGACACCGCACAGGAACGGGCTGACGTCGAAGTTTTCGATCTGCATCTGAACCGGGATTTGTACAAACCCGAGATTGATCGTAAAGCCATCGGCCAGCGTCAGCAGCAGTTGTGAGGAGCCGAAATAGATAAACAGAACCACCAGAATTTCTGGCAGACCGCGCAGGATGGTGACCAGGGCCGAGCCCGCCCATGCCACCGGGCGCCATTTTACTGACTCCCAGACGGCAAAAAACATGGCGAGCGCAAGGCCAATGATCAGCGCACAAACGGCAAGGCCGACGGTCATCCCGGCGGCGCTTGCTAAAGGAAAAAATTCATTCATCAAATATTACTTCTGGAACCATTTGTTGTAGATGGTCTCGTAAGTCCCATCTTTCTTCACTTTTTCCAGCGCAGCGTTAAATTTCTGCTGCAGCTCGGTATTGCCCTGGCGCACAGCGATGCCCAGACCGGTACCGAAGTAATCTTTATCAGTGACTTTGTCGCCAACCGCGGCCAGTTTTGGATTGTCTTTCAGCCACTCTGTCACTACTGCGGTATCACCAAAGACGCCGTCAATACGACCGTTTTGCAGATCGAGTTTGGCATTCTGATAGCTGTCATACGGTACGGTAGTCACTTCCGGATGTTTATCCATGATGAATTTCTGGTGCGTCGTCCCGTTTTGAACGCCGACTTTTTTGCCTTTCAGCTGATCAATGCTGGTGTATTTACCCTGTTGGCCAACAAACAGCGCAGAGTTGTCGTAGTAAGGGGTGGTGAACAGAACCTGTTTTTCACGCTCAGGCGTGATGTCCATACCGGCCATCACCGCGTCAAAACGACGGAATTTCAGGCTCGGGATCAGGCTGTCGAAGGCCTGATTGGTGAAGGTACAGGTAGCGTCAATCTCTTTACACAGCGCATTCGCCAGATCAACGTCAAACCCTACGATCTTGTTGTTAGCATCGATCGATTCAAACGGAGGATAAGACGCTTCGGTGGCGAAACGAATGGTTTGGGCTGCGGTAGCGGAAAGGCTAAAACCTGCGATTAGCGCGGCAATCAGAACTTTTTTCATTGTATTGTCCCGAATCTTAGTGAGAAAGATAGTTTTTAAACGCTTCGGTTTGCGGGTTGGCAAAGCAGCTCGCATCCCCAAACTCGACGATATGACCGTTTTCCATGTACACCACGCGACTGGCCGTTTTACGAGCAACTTCCACTTCGTGGGTGACGATCACCTGAGTAATATTGGTTTCTGCCAGCTCACGAATGATGCTGACGATTTGGGCGGTGATTTCCGGGTCAAGCGCTGCGGTAGGCTCATCAAACAGCAGCACCTGTGGTTCCATCATCAACGCGCGGGCAATGGCCACACGCTGCTGCTGGCCGCCGGACAGATGCAGTGGATAGCGATCGCTGTACGGCTTCAGACGCAGTCGTTCCAGCAGTTTCTCGGCACGCGCCATCGCTTGCTCTTTCGTCAGCCCCAGTACGCGGCAGGGCGCTTCAATCAGGTTCTGCACCACCGTGAGATGCGGCCAAAGATTATATTGCTGGAAGACCATGCCCACGTTTTGACGCAGATCCCGAATGGCTTTATCTGACGGGGTTTTCGTGAAGTCGAAACGGTTACCAGCAATAGAGAGCGTGCCCGAGCGCGGCATCTCAAGCAGGTTGAGTACGCGCAGTAGCGAGCTTTTCCCGGCTCCACTTGGGCCAAGTAACACCAGTGTTTCACCCTGAGGGCAATCCAGCGTGATATCGAACAGCGCCTGATGTGCGCCGTAGAAGCAGTTAATGCCGTTTAATTGAATACTCATTGACACTCGATACTGGCAGTCTGATAGCTATTGAAGCCGCAGATACTACCTTTGACAGAATAGTTATGCAATATTTATGCGTTAAAAGTTAAATGCAAACCGCATTCTTCTCTAAACATAGCACAAAATAGCGAGGCCACCAGTGGGCAAGAATAATTGTCGGCATTCTATGCAGAATGCCAGACAATTAATGGGGGTTATGATTTGGGCGAGTAAATGGCGCGATTAACGGTTTTCGACAGACTGGCGCAACGTCCCGGCTGGCGCGTGTACGCTGCCGCCCAGATAGCGTACATCATCAACGACCCAGCACTGGCCTTCGCGGATCATCAGCACTTCATCACGCCAACTCTGGTCACCCTGTTTCAGCTCTACGCGTAGCGGAATGTTGCGTGCATCACTATTCGGAATAGTCGATGCGCTGGCGACGCTGGCACTGTCCGGAAGTGTGGCGCGGCTGGAGAACGGATCACTGTTAAACAGGTCGCGGTGTGCGTTATCGCGACTGGCATCGTTCAGCAGTTTAGCCAGGTTGTCGCTAAGGTATGGACGAAGTGGGGTAAGATCATTGTTTCGATGCTGAATACGGTAATCATAGAATTGTTGAGCCACGCTGTCTGGCCCGCCTTCTACGCATGAACCGCTACGCGTGCCGTTATCTTTATAGACCGGCGTCACGGTCGTACAGGCGCTGAGAAGTAGTGCAAATGGAACCAGCAGAGAGAGTTTCGAGTAGCGCATAATGATTTCCTTATTAGCTTTCTACTATTAGTGTTCTACGTTGATAGAATATATCCTTTCAATGATAGTGGATCGGTTCGATAATGCTTTTGAGATCGTGCTCTTAGCGCAAAAAGGAGATTAACCATGCAGTTTTCGACTACCCCTACGCTGGAAGGGCAGAGCATCGTGGAATACTGCGGTGTTGTGACTGGCGAAGCCATTTTAGGCGCGAATATTTTCCGCGATTTTTTCGCCGGCATTCGCGATATTGTCGGCGGTCGCTCCGGCGCGTATGAAAAAGAGCTGCGTAAAGCGCGTGAAATTGCTTTCCAGGAGCTGGGCGAACAGGCCAAAGCGCTGGGTGCTGATGCGGTGGTCGGTATTGATATTGATTACGAAACCGTGGGCAAAGACGGCAGTATGCTGATGGTGAGCGTCAGCGGTACCGCGGTGAAAACTCGCCGATGAAGCGTCTGTTGTGTCTGCTGGCATTTACGCTGTTGCTGGTGGGATGTGCTGGCGAAAAAGGGATTGTCGACAAAGACGGGTATCAGTTAGATACCCGCCGTCAGGCACAGGCTGCTTATCCACGCATTAAAGTGCTGGTTATCCATTACACGGCCGATGATTTTGACTCTTCTCTGGCTACGCTGACCGATAAAAACGTCAGCTCGCACTATTTGATCCCGGCTGTGCCGCCGCTCTACCACGGCAAACCTCGTATCTGGCAACTGGTGCCGGAAAAAGATCTGGCCTGGCATGCGGGGATTAGCTTCTGGCGTGGCGCTACGCGTATTAACGATACCTCAATTGGCATTGAGCTGGAAAACCGCGGCTGGCAAAAATCGGCAGGGATAAAATATTTTGCGCCGTTTGAGCCCGCGCAGATTCAAGCGCTGATCCCATTGGCGAAAGATATTATCGCCCGCTACGACATAAAACCGCAGAACGTGGTAGCCCATGCGGACATCGCGCCGCAACGTAAGGACGATCCTGGACCGCTTTTCCCATGGAAAGTGCTGGCCGAACAGGGAATTGGCGCGTGGCCGGACACTCAGCGCGTAGCATTTTATCTTGCCGGACGAGCGCCTCATACGCCGGTAGCAACCGAATCTTTACTCGATCTGCTGTCGCGTTACGGCTATGAGATAAAATCTGATATGACGCCGCGCGAACAGCAGCGGGTGATTATGGCCTTCCAGATGCACTTCCGCCCGACGCTGTGGAACGGCGTGGCGGATGCAGAAACTCAGGCGATTGCCGAAGCGTTACTGGAAAAATACGGGCAGGGTTAACGCAGAATACCAATGCCTGATGGTGCTTCGCTTATCAGGCCTACGGCTAATTTAGGCTGGATTTTGTAGGCCGGATAAGGCGCTTGCGCCGCCATCCGGCAATGGTTAACGCGGCAGCTTACCGTGGTCGCGCAGCCAGGCCGCGGTACGTTCAATCCCTGCATCCAGCGTCACAATGGGCTGATAACCCAACTCTTCCTGAGCGCGGGTAGTATCCAGCGTAAAATCAAAATTTAGCTTCGAGACGCCGTAATGCGTCAGCTTTGGCTCTTTTGCCGATTTATTGCCTAAACGCTCCATGCTGCGGGCAATCATGTCCAGCATCGGGTAGGGAACGGAGCGGATCCGACAATCAATATTCAGCTCGTCGATGAGCTTCTGCACAATGCTGCGCAGAGTGCGATGCTCGCCGTTGGTAATGTTGTACGCGCGACCTGACGGCAGCTTATCGCAGGCTTGCTGACTTGCCAGCCACATCGCGTGCACTGCATTTTCGTAGTAGGTCATATCTACCAGCGCACTTCCGCCGTGCGGCAACAGGATGCTGCCATAGTGGTACATCATATGGGCCAGGCGCGGGATAAAGACCTTATCGTGTGGTCCGAACAGGCTTTGCGGACGCAATACCGTAAAACGCGTCTGCGGGTTGGCCTGCGCCAGCAACGCGATCACGTCTTCGCCAGCTGCTTTGCTGCGGGCAAATTCATTGGCGAAGCGGTGCGGGCGAAAGTCCTCTTTGATATCGCGATGGTGGTGATAATCAAAATAGAGCGACGGCGAGGAGATATGAATGAAGTTGCGAACGCCCCAGGCCACGGCCCACTCGCCCAGACGGCGAGTTGCGCGAACGTTGGCCAGATCGAAGGCTTCCTGAGTTCCCCACGGTGAGGTAAAACTGGAGCAGTGCCACAGCGTGTCGATGCCGGCAAGCATCACTTTTGCTTGCGAAGAAACCAGCTCGGTCAAATCCGCATGCACAAACTCTGCGCCCATTTTCTCCAGCAGCTTGCCCATCGCTTCGTTGCGACCGGTGGCTCTGACGCTGACGCCTTTGCTGCATAAAAACTCAACCGCGTTTCGGCCCAAGCCGCTGGTGGCTCCGGTAACCAGTACCTTCATATCAATCCACTGTGTTTAAAAAACGTCGTGCGCATTCTTCCGTGAAATACGCCTGTATGCAATGGGAAACATGAAAGAATACAGGCTCTTTTTATCATTAGTCTGTGATTTGTTCTGCAAGTTTGGCTATACGCTTCGCCATCCCCCTGAAAATGAACAGGTGGGCGGGGATCATCAACAGCCAGTAGAAGAGGCCAGGCATACCGTGTGGATGCCACCAGGCGCGTACATCAATGCGTCGATGATCGCCTTTATCTTCCAGTGTGAAGCTCAGGCGACCCAATCCCGGCGCTTTCATCCCAAACAGCAGCGTCAGCTGTTTCTCCGGCTCAACGATGATGACTTTCCAGCTATCAACGGTGTCGCCAACTTGCAATAGTGGGTGTTCGGGACGACCTTTTGCCAGCTTATGGCCGACCAGCAGGTCCAACGCCGCGCGCGTCTTCCATAGAATATTGCCAAAGAAATAGCCTTCTTTGCCGCCGAGTCGATTCACTACCTGCCACAGTGCTTTTTTACTGGCGGAGGTTTCAACGCTAAAGCCAGCTTGTTTGGCGAAATAGCCATATTCTGGACGCCAGCGGGCAAACGCCTGTGCGTCGTAACCCCAGTCGCTGGAGTTGACCAGCTTCTCTTCTTCCTTCAACGTACTGCGCACCGCGTCATCAAAGGCAATCAGCTTTTGCGGGATCAGCGCACGTAGTTCGGTGTCATCTGCCAGCAGGTCGTGTTTTAAGCCCTGGATCAGCGCTTTGGCCGTGGTTGGCGGCACTGACGTAATGACGTTTAAAAACCAGACCGAAATCCAGCGGGTAGGGAAGGGGATGGGGATGAGCAGGCGATGTTTACCGCTGACCGCCATAAAATGCTCGAACTGTTCCTGATAGCTCAACACCTGCGGGCCGGCTGCTTCGAGTACGCGGTGATGTTGCGTGGGATGATCCAACAACGCCACCAGGTAGTACATCAAATTCTCCAGCGCGATGGGTGTGGTTCGTGAGCGCACCCAGCGCGGAGGGGTGAGTACGGGCAGGTTGTAGACCATGTCGCGCATCACTTCAAAGGCAGCGGAACCTGCCCCCACGATAATGCCCGCACGCAATTCCGTCATTGGCACGCCTGATTCACGCAGAGTATCTGCGGTTATCTGTCGCGCACGCAGATGATCGGATTGTTCATGCCGGGGAGCCTGTAATGAGCTCAGGAAAATAAGCTGTTTGACCGGTGTATTACGCAGTGCATCGCGGACGTTCATCGCCACCTGACGTTCGTGGGCGATAAAATCACCGCCTTCACCCATGCCATGGACCAGGTAATAAACCGTATCAACACCCGCCAGCAGCGGGGTGAGGTTATCTGGCCAATTCAAATCGACTTTATGGCAACTGACGTTGGCCAGTTGCTGCTTTTCCAGCCGTTCAATGCGACGTGCCGCAGCCAACACCTGATGCCCTTGCTGACTGAGCGCCTGTACCAAATGCTGACCAATGTAGCCACTGGCGCCAAGAACCAAAATCCGTTGCGGCACGCCCATCTCCTTATTGGGTTAAAAAAGCGCGCCAGTGGGCGACGACTTCAGCAAGTTGTTCACGTGATACGTCCAGATGCATCACCAGGCGCACAATCGGGGAGGCGTTAATCAGCACACCCTGCGCTTTCATATATTCACCCAGCGCGGCCGCGTGCTCTTCGCCAACGCGAACAAACAGCATGTTGGTGTCGTGGCGCATGACGTCCGCCCCTGCTTCGCGCAGTTGCTCCGCCATCCAGGCGGCGTTGTCATGGTCTTCCTGCAAACGCGCCACGTTATTTTTCAGCGCATACAGTCCGGCCGCCGCCAAAATACCCGCCTGGCGCATGCCGCCGCCGGTCATTTTGCGCCAGCGAATGGCACGCTTGATGTACTCGTGGCTGCCGACCAGCAGCGAGCCTACCGGCGTTCCCAGACCTTTGGAAAGACAAATGGTGAACGAGTCGCAGTATTGCGTGACATCTTTAAGCTCACAGCCATAGGCGACGATGGCGTTAAAAATACGCGCGCCGTCGACGTGCAGGGCAAGATTGCGCTCCCGGGTGAATTCCCAGGCCTCTTTCAGATACTCGCGCGGCAGCACTTTGCCGTTATGCGTGTTTTCCAGACTGAGCAGACGGGTGCGGGCAAAATGGATATCGTCTGCTTTTATTTTTGCTGCCACTTTGTCCAGCGGCAGGGAGCCATCCGGCGCGGCATCGATGGGTTGCGGTTGAATGCTGCCGAGCACCGCTGCGCCACCCGCTTCGTAGAGATAGTTATGCGCGCCCTGACCGGCGATATACTCTTCGCCGCGCTGACAATGGCTGAGCAGTGCAACCAGGTTCGCCTGAGTGCCGGTAGGTAAGAAAATGGCGGCTTCTTTGCCAGAAAGCTCGGCCGCGTATTGCTGGAGGGCATTAACGGTAGGATCATCACCGTAGACGTCGTCCCCGACCGGGGCGGCCATCATCTCTTCGAGCATGGCGCGACTGGGTCGGGTGACGGTATCACTGCGTAAATCAATCACGGGCATTCCTTTTTAAGTGAGGTAATGCCCTCTGTTTTACCTGAGCCAGTTCGTTTTCGCCAGTTCGATCACTTCATCACCGCGTCCGCTGATGATTGCGCGCAGCATATACAGGCTAAAACCTTTGGCTTGTTCGAGTTTGATCTGCGGCGGGATCGCCAGCTCTTCTTTCGCCACCACCACATCGACCAGCACCGGGCCGTCAATTGACATCGCCCTTTGCAGCGCCTCATCAACCTCTGAAGATTTCTCCACGCGAATGCCCGTGATGCCACAGGCCTCGGCAATCCGCGCGAAATTCGTGTCGTGCAGTTCGGTGCCGTCAGTCAGATAACCACCAGCTTTCATCTCCATCGCCACAAATCCCAGCACGCTGTTGTTGAAGACAATAATCTTCACCGGTAACTTCATTTGTACCACCGACAGAAAATCGCCCATCAGCATGCTAAAGCCGCCGTCACCGCACATTGCCACAACCTGACGTCCTGGTTCGGTCGCTTGTGCGCCGAGTGCCTGCGGCATGGCATTAGCCATCGACCCGTGGTTAAACGATCCGAGCAGGCGACGTTTGCCGTTCATTTTCAGATAGCGTGCTGCCCACACCGTTGGCGTGCCAACGTCGCAGGTAAAGATGGCATCGTCAGCGGCAAAGTGGCTGATCTGTTGCGCCAGATATTGCGGGTGAATGGCTTTATCGCTGGGTTTGGCTAAATCATCCAGCCCTTTGCGCGCCTCGCGGTAGTGCTCCAGTGCTTTGTCCAGGAACTGCCGCTCGGTTTTCTCTTCCACCAAAGGTAGTAGGGCGCGTAACGTGGATTTAATATCGCCTACCAGCGCCATATCAACTTTACTGTGCGCGCCAATACTCGCCGGATTGATATCAATCTGAATAATTTTGGCGTCGGTGGGGTAGAACGGGCGATAGGGGAACTGGGTACCGAGCAGGATCAGCGTGTCGGCATTCATCATGGTATGGAAGCCGGATGAAAAGCCAATCAGCCCGGTCATACCCACGTCATAGGGGTTATCGTACTCAACATGCTCTTTCCCGCGCAGAGCGTGCACGATCGGGGCTTTGATTTTAGCCGCAAACTCAACCAGCTCTTTATGCGCACCGGCGCAGCCGCTGCCGCACATCAGGGCGATGTTGCTGGAGTAGCGCAGCAGTTGCGCCAGTTTTCTCAGCTCTTCCTCTTCCGGGGTGACTACCGGGAGCGGCGCATGATACCAGTGCGTGGTGGCGCTTTCAGGGGCGGGCTTCAGCGCCACGTCGCCGGGTAATACCACCACGGAGACGCCACGGTTGAGCACCGCTTTACGCATAGCTATAGCCAGCACCTGGGGGATCTGCTCAGGGCTGGAGACCAGCTCGCAATAGTGGCTACATTCACGGAACAACTCTTGCGGGTGGGTCTCCTGAAAATAACCACTGCCTATCTCACTGGATGGAATATGCGCGGCGATTGCCAGTACCGGAACGTGGTTGCGGTGGCAATCAAACAGGCCGTTAATCAGGTGCAGGTTTCCCGGTCCACATGAGCCGGCACAGACGGCCAGCTCACCGGTCAGTTGGGCTTCTGCGCCTGCGGCAAAAGCGGCAACCTCTTCATGGCGGGTTGGCATCCAGTCAATCGTGCCCATACGATTCAGACTGTCACTAAGGCCATTGAGCGAGTCTCCCGTCACACCCCAAATACGTTTAACGCCAGCTTGTTCGAGTGTTTTAGCAATAAAAGCGGCAACCGTTTGTTTCATGGTTTTCCTTCTCCTCTAATGTGATACCGGTTACAAGTTTAGATGAAGATAATCGTTATGCTTCTCATTACCCCTTATTTCCGGCAGGTTTCATTTAATCTGTATTAAGCGTAGTTTGTTATTGGACATGGTGAAACAAGGAATAAATTCAAATGGTTATAAAACTATTAAATACAGTTAACCGGGTACTGACTCACGAAGATTTTGGCAAGTTTTTGTTACGCCTTGCCGTCGGTGGGCTGATGCTGTTTCATGGGCTGCATAAACTGTTTGCTGGTATTGATGGCATCAGCGGTATGTTGATAGCGAAAGGTTTCCCAGGCTTTATTGCGTACGGCGTTCTGCTGGGAGAGGTTGTAGCGCCGTGTCTGATTATTCTAGGCATCCTGACGCGTCCGGCAGCGTTGGGGCTGGCGTTTACGATGGTTGTGGCATGGCTGATGGTCGGGATGGGCGAAACCTGGACACTGGATAAAACCGGTGCATGGGCGATTGAAAGTCTGGTGTATTTCTTCATCGGTGCGCTGGCCGTGGCGTTTTTGGGGGCGGGGCGTTACTCCGTTGCAGGAAATTCTGCCTGGCGATAGTTACCATTTGAGAGTCAATACCGAGGCGGGGGGCGCTAACGGTTTGCCCGCCTCGTCGTTCAATCTATCGCTAATCTATATGTCATCACTGTTCCATAGTTTGTGCCGACGTCTCAGCGCTCGCTGCGTCAATGCCCTTGCCATCGCGGCGCCTATTTCAGCACTGACAACCAGTCCCTGAATAAACGGACGATCGTGCATCAACCACGGCAGCCCGCCAAAAGCGATGCGATTGCGGGCGTTTTCCGGCGCTTGCAGCGTGTAATCTTCGCCGATGTCCGGGATCTCATCGCCACAGGCCAGCAGTTGATGGCGTAGCGTTGGGAAAGGGATATCTTTGCTCTGCAATGCCCGTTGCCCTCGGGCGTCAATAAACACATCGAATTCGCTGCGTCGACCGTGGTGGTAAATTACCGTCATTTCCTGCTCATTCGTACGCTCATAATCCGCACCAAGTGTGAGGATCTCAATCAGCCCGGCGTCGTGCAGCGCCAGCAGTCGGCGGACTGATTCAGACGGGATTGCCGCATAATTATCGATAAACACGCGCGCCAGTCCTTGCTTAAAGCGCTTTTCATCAGGCGGATCAAGATGCGGGACGATCTCTTCGATTACCTCGTGTAGCCGCAGCAGGGTATAGCGCCACGCGACGGTACGCTGTTCCTGTTTGTTGCGTTCAACTTCAATCAGGTTGCGCTTCGCCCATTCAAAAGGTTCGTGCTCAAGCCTGTCGGCAAAGTAGGCCTCGGGGAATGTATCGGCGTTGAGCGTCTCAAGTGCTATCTCTTGGCTCCATTGCGGGGCTGCATCTTGCAGTTGTTGTACAATAATCCGGAAAATGCGGTCCAGTAATCCTTTTTGCCCATGGACAATGACGTCTTCAATTGCTTCAGGCGTTGCGATATTCAACGATTCATAGGGCAGAGGGCAGTAAAAATCCGCTTCAGGCAGCACACCGCTGCGCGACGTTAGGGTCAGCTTCAGGCTTTGGCTGTCGGATTTACAGATAAACTGGAGTGCGTTATCAGCCCCGGTGGTGAAGTCACCGTGTTGGCAGGCCACGGCCATCGCTGCGTCAATCGCGCTGAGCGAGGTGCCGAGAATTCCTACCCGACAAGCGCTAATCTGGACGTCCATCAGACCGGTCCACGGGCTGGGGAAAAACTTCCGTGTCTGTACATCCGTTTCAGGCCACAGATGACCGGTGGCGATAGCGGCGAAGTCCACCTCGACAGGCTGTAAAGCATGATTGATCCACAGAGAGACCCCATTCGGGGTCGCTTGCAGGTCGGTGACTTTGCTTAATTCGTTTATGCTAATCGTGAAGCCTGAGCCTCGCGCTTTCTCGACGATAGCGAATAAACGATCGCGATAATAGTCACCGAGGATCACGCGGGGCAAAAATTGCCGTTCATGCAAAGAATTACGTTCAATCCGAAACTGCGCCAGATAGTCATCACTTTGATTCTGTAGCCACGTCAGATAACTGATATAAATCGGTGGGATCTCTATGCTGGCTATATTTGCCAGCATGAAGTCTGCGTTGTTGTCGCTGTTATAAGGCATGCCAACGCCCGCCTCTTCAGCTTGCTCATAAAGCTCTATTTCCAGCGGTTCACCGCGCTCAACCAGGGCATGAAACGTATAAATCCCGGTGGGACCGACGCCGACAATGGCCACTTTTTTCATGGGGATCCTTGTAGAAAGTTCGACGTGGTAGTCGGGGATTATGCTTAATCTGCGAAGGGTAAGTGTGGTCGATAATTCACGGGGGGAAGGAGGTATTTTGCCGGGTAGAGTGAAAATATCAGAATTTTGCAGCGCCTGAGAGCATAAAAAAAGGCCACCCGGTACAGCCAGGCAGCCTTTTGCACATCAGATACCGGCCAATTACGCCAGCACTAAATCACCCTGCGGATGGCAGGAACAGGCCAGCACATAACCTTCAGCGATTTCTGCGTCGGTCAGCGTCATGGTGCTGCTGACCGTGTAGTTACCGTCAACCACTTTGGTTTTGCAGCAGCCGCAAACGCCTGCACGGCATGCGGCGACAACCGGAACCTTGTTGCTTTCCAGCGCTTCCAGCAGCGTACTGCCCACCGGCGCATAGAACTCTTTCGCCGGCTGTAGCTTGGTAAACTTCAGACCACTGGTGGCGGCTTCGGCAACAGGTGTGAAGAACTGCTCTTTAAAGAAGCGCGTCACACCCAGTGCTTTGACTTCTTTCTCGACCAGATCCATATACGGTGCCGGGCCACAGGTCATCACTGTACGCGAGGTCAGATCCGGTACGCTTTTCAGCAGTTCGGTAGTCAGTCGGCCAGAAACAAAACCTTCGGTGGCATTGTTTTCAGCAACTAATGTCACCGGATATTCACGCCACTCGTCGGCAAAAATGACATCTTGCGGCGAGCGAACGTTAAAGATTACCTGTACATCCGCTTGCGGGCGGTACTTTGCCAACCAGCGACGCATTGACATGATTGGCGTAACGCCACAGCCTGCGGCCAGCATCAGGAACTTGTCTTCCGCTTTATCTTCACAGGTGAACTCACCCATGGCATCGGACAGCCAGATATAGTCGCCGCGCTTCACGTCGCGGGTTAGCCACTGTGAACCTGCGCCATCGTCAATCCGGCGGATGGTCAACGTAATGTACTCGCTAACGCCCGGTGTTGAGGAAATGGTGTAAGCACGCAGCGTATCCGCTGAATTACGTACGCTGACCAGTGCATACTGCCCGGCGCGGTAAGGATAATAATCGTGGCACAGCAACGAAATTGTCCATACATCCGGCGTTTCCTGATGGATGTGGTGAACCTGCATCCGCCATGGGCACTGATGAGTTGGCATTGTCATTCTTTACTCCTTACGCGCTCAGCAGTTGCTTCATGTCTTCTTCAACGGTGGTCACGGAACGCAGACCAAATTTCTCGTTGAGAATTGCCAGCAAATCCGGTGTGAAGAAACCAGGCGCAGTCGGGCCAGTGACGATGTTTTTCACGCCCAGAGACAGCAGGGTCAGCAGAATAACAATCGCTTTCTGTTCGAACCAGGAGAGCACCAGAGACAGCGGCAGATCGTTCACGCCACAGCCCAGTTTCTCTGCCAGGGTGACCGCCAGGATAATGGCAGAGTAGGCATCGTTACACTGACCGGCATCGACCAGACGCGGCAGACCTTCGATATCGCCGAATTCCAGTTTGTTGAAACGGTATTTACCGCAAGCAAGGGTCAGAATCAGGCAGTCGTCTGGTACGCTGGTGGCGAAGTCGGTGAAGTAGTTACGTTCACCACGTGCGCCGTCACAACCGCCAACCAGGAAGATGTGACGCAGTTTTTCGCGGCTCACCAGGTCGATCAGGGTATCAGCAGCGCCCAGCAGGGTCTGACGACCGAAACCTACGGTGATCAGGTGCGGAATTTCACTGTACGGGAAGCCAGCCATCTGCTGCGCCTGTGCGATAACCGGACCGAAATCGTCACCTTCAAGGTGGCTCACGCCCGGCCAGCCGACGATGCTACGGGTCCAGATACGGTCGTCGTAGGCGCCAACGGTTGGGTCGATGATGCAGTTAGAAGTCATCACGATTGGGCCAGGGAAGCGGGCGAATTCAACCTGCTGGTTCTGCCAGCCGCTGCCGTAGTTACCGATTAGGTGTTTGAACTTACGCAGTTCCGGATAGCCGTGTGCTGGCAGCATTTCACCGTGGGTATAAACGTTAACACCGGTGCCTTCAGTCTGCTCAAGCAGGTTGTACAAATCTTTCAGGTCGTGACCGGAGATCAGGATGCACTTACCTTCGGTTGCTTTTACGTTGACCTGAGTCGGGGTCGGGTGACCGTATTTAGTGGTTTCACCGGCGTCCAGAATGCTCATCACTTTGAAGTTCATCTGGCCGATTTCCATTGAACACTCCAGCAGAGCGTTCATATCGGAAGGCCAGGTACCCAGCCACGCCATGATTTTGTGGTACTGAGCATAGATATCGTTGTCGTACTGACCAAGAACGTGGGCGTGCTCCATGTAAGCTGCCGCACCTTTCAGGCCGTACAGACACAGCAGACGCAGGCCGAGGATATTATCGCCGATGGTCGCTTTGTCTTTATTCGGGGTGAATTCAGCGGCCTGACGTTGCAGGTCGCCCAGATCGTCGCTGACCAGTTGCAGATCGGCCATCGGGTTGGTGACAGCTGCGTTCGCGTCGATGTTCAGGCATTGTGCTTTCAGGGCGTCGCGCATGGCGATAGCTTCACGGGCATAGCCAACAATACGCGGGGAATCGAAGTTTACGTTAGTCAGCGTGGAGAAGAACGCACGCGGCGCAAAGTTATCAACCTCATGGTCGATGATGCCGTATTCACGTGCTTTAACAGCCCATGCAGACAGACCTTGTAGGGAAGCAATCAGCAGATCCTGCAAATCGGAGGTTTCAGCCGTTTTACCGCACATACCCTGCGCGTAAGAGCAGCCGTTTCCTGCCGGAGTACGGATGGTTTGTTCACATTGCACACAAAACATGGTCACACCTTTTAAAGTTATATTTAATATACATGTTTAAGATTATGCCTGTGCGCGTAGGGATAAAAGGGATTTCTGCTACTACTTGCAGGGAGATTGATTTAGCGCAATTTTGGCGGTAGCTGACTACCGCCAGAGAGGTATTTGCCCGGGCGTCAGGCGGAGAAAAACGCCATCAGCAGAGGCACTAACAGACTCAAAATAAAGCCGTGGACGATGGCTGCCGGGACCATTTCCAGGCCGCCGCTGCGTTGTAAAACGGGCAGGGTGAAATCCATTGATGTCGCGCCGCATAATCCCAGTGCGGTAGAGCGGCTGCGGCCCACCATTCCTGGAATCAACATAATGGCGATCAGTTCACGGGCCAGGTCGTTAAAGAAGGCGGCACTACCAATTACGGGTCCGAACGATTCGGTCAACAGAATACCGGACAGGGAATACCAGCCAAAACCTGATGCCATCGCCAGCGCGGTTTTCAGCGGCAGACCGAGGATCAATGCATTGATAACCCCCGCCAGCATCGAACTGGCGACGACGACGACGGCCACGATCATCCCCCGACGGTTTAGCACAATTTGCTTTAAGGTCATACCGCTGTTGCGCAGTTGGATCCCCACCAGGAACAGTAAAAAGATTAACGTATATTCGCTGGCTTCGGTGGCATGCTGCAGAATGGAAAGCCCAGTGAGGCCGAGCAGGAAACCGATGACGACGACGCCGCAAAGCTGGAGCGACTCAAGCGCCATTGCAATTCGCGAGGGGAGCTTTTCTTGCTTGTGGTTGTGTCTCCAGGGCAGCGAACGCTCCAGCCAGAACAGCGCCGCAATATTACACAGTATAATGACCGTCACGCTGACTGCAGAATAATGAAGAATAGCTAACAGGTTGCTGGCGAGATTATCCAGAAACGCCAGGCTAATACCCATAAAAAAGAGAATAAGGTAGACGATCCAGCTCAACAGGCGATTGATAAGTTGTAATGCAGTCCTGTGCCGGAGCGGAATAAGGTAGCCCACAATAAGGGGAACCAGAATGATTAACAGCCCTGAAAACATGAAAACCAGATCCTTGCTGAGAAGTAAGACGAAATGCGCTAGCACACACTACTCAAAGCAAAGAGGGGAGTAAAGTTGCAAATAAAAGGAAATATAGAGAGGATAAAAAAGACCTGACTTGCGCCAGGCCTTTTTTGTTAGCGATTAATCGCGTTTTTCCAGCAGAGTGCGGTAAATAAGGCCGCCGAGTACCCCACCGATAATCGGCATAACCCAGAAGAACCACAATTGTTGCAATGCCCAGCCGCCCTGGAAAATGGCTACTGCGGTACTACGTGCCGGGTTTACGGAGGTGTTAGTGACTGGAATACTGATCAAGTGGATCAGAGTTAACGCCAGACCAATTGCGATAGGTGCAAAACCTGCCGGAGCATGTTTATCGGTCGCGCCGTGGATCACTAATAAGAAGCCTGCGGTCAGAATAATTTCAATGACGACGGCAGAAAGCATGGAATAACCGCCTGGTGAATGTTCACCAAAGCCGTTTGAAGCAAAACCACTGGCCGTTGCATCAAAACCTGCTTTACCGCTGGCAATAAGATACAGCGCCGCTGCTGCAACAATACCGCCTACAACCTGAGCAATAACGTAACCAATAACATCTTTTGCCGGGAAACGACCGCCAGCCCATAAACCGAAGGTTACCGCCGGGTTAAAATGCCCACCTGAAATATGACCCACGGCGAATGCCATGGTTAATACGGTCAGGCCGAATGCCAGCGCGACACCGGCAAATCCAATTCCCAATTCCGGGAATGCGGCTGCCAGCACTGCACTACCGCACCCACCAAAAACGAGCCAAAACGTACCGAAGAATTCAGCTGCTAATTTCCTGAACATAACCACCTCAATTAAAAGTTCCGGGTTCGTATTCCTTGCCCGGTAATTCATCGCTAAAAGGGACGATGATGAAAGAGCGGGTATTTTAGAAAAAAATATCATCCCTTCGCCAGTTAAATTGATGAAAAAATTTGATTTAAGGCAATATGTTGCGATTCCTTTTTGAATCTTGGATGAATGAAGCATAGTCCAACTAGCGAAAGGACGATGATTAAGTTCTGAAATTATATTCAGGAGAAAACATAAGAAGAATATTCTTATTTTTTTTGCTTTTGCGATTCACGCCAGATTGATATCGGGTGTCCTGAGCACCCGCTTGCCGTTATACTCCTGATAACTTGAAGGAAAAAGTTAGCATTTCCGGAGGCTATATGATTCTCGAACGCGTTGAGATTGTTGGATTTCGTGGTATTAACCGTCTGTCGTTGATGCTGGAGCAGAGCAACGTGCTGATTGGGGAGAACGCGTGGGGTAAATCCAGTCTGCTGGATGCCTTAACCCTGCTGCTGTCGCCGGAGCCAGACTTGTATCATTTTGTCCGCGAGGATTTCTGGTTCCCGCCGGGCGATATACAGGGCCGGGAACACCACCTGCACATTATCCTGACGTTTCGTGAATCCCAGCCGGGTCGTCACCGGGTACGTCGCTATCGCCCTCTGGAAGCCAGCTGGACGCCGTGCCAGGATGGCTATCACCGCATTTTTTATCGTCTGGAAGGCGAGTGTGCGGATGACGGTAGCGTTCTGACCTTGCGCAGTTTTCTTGACGGCGACGGCCATCCATTACCTCTCGATGACATTAACGATCAGGCGCGGCATCTTGTGCGCCTGATGCCGGTACTGCGTCTGCGCGACGCGCGGTTTATGCGACGGATCCGCAACGGTACCGTGCCGGATTCGGCGGACGTCGAAGTCACCGCCCGCCAACTGGATTTTCTGGCGCGTGAGCTGGCTACCCGACCGCAAAACCTGACCGACGGACAGATCCGCCAGGGGTTATCGGCCATGGTGCAGTTGTTGGAGCACTATTTTTCCGAGCAAGGGGCTGGCCAGTCCCGCTACCGTCTGATGCGCCGTCGCTCCAATAACGAACAACGGAGCTGGCGCTATCTGGATATTATTAACCGCATGATTGATAAACCCGGAGGACGTACGCATCGGGTTATTCTGTTGGGCCTGTTTTCGACCCTGTTGCAGGCCAAAGGCACGCTGAGGCTGGATAAAGACGCCCGACCTTTATTGCTGGTGGAAGATCCGGAAACGCGTTTACATCCCATCATGCTGTCGGTGGCCTGGCACTTGTTGAATTTACTGCCTCTGCAGCGAGTGGCGACTACCAACTCCGGTGAGCTGTTGTCCCTTACGCCCGTGGAACATGTTGTTCGTCTGGTACGTGAATCATCCCGCGTTGCCGCCTGGCGGCTGGGGCCGGGTGGGATCAGTGCAGAAGATGGTCGGAGAATCGCATTTCATATTCGTTTTAATCGTGCGTCATCGTTGTTTGCCCGCTGCTGGTTGCTGGTAGAAGGCGAAACGGAAACCTGGGTTATTAACGAACTGGCCCGTCAGTGCGGACATCACTTTGATGCAGAAGGGATTAAAGTTATTGAATTCGCCCAGTCCGGCCTTAAGCCGCTGGTTAAATTCGCCCGCCGGATGGGTATCGAGTGGCATGTGCTGGTCGATGGTGATGAAGCCGGGAAAAAGTATGCGGCCACGGTACGTAGCTTATTGAATGACGACAGAGAGGAAGAGCGTGAGCATTTGACCATGCTCCCCGCGCTGGATATGGAACACTTTATGTATCGCCAGGGGTTTGCTGACGTCTTTCACCGGGTGGCGCAAATCCCGGAGAACGTGCCCATGAACATGCGCAAAATTATCTCCAAGGCGATACATCGTTCGTCAAAACCGGATTTAGCCATTGAGGTAGCGATGGAAGCCGGGCGGCGCGGCGTTGACGCAGTGCCAACGCTGCTGCGAAAAATGTTTTCCCGCGTGCTGTGGCTGGCACGCGGCAGAGCGGATTAGTGGTGAAACATCGACGACAGCTGCGAATGGATGCTGTCCAGTAGCTGATAGCGGCGGCGGTATTCTGCGCGTTTTTTGCTGGCAATATCCGCCTCGCTTTTTCGCGCCAGCGTGCGCGGAATATGATAGTACCCGTGTCTGTCGCACTCGCCGCCAACCGATTCCCAAAATGCGTTGTAGTCGGAATGAATTACCTTATTTTTATCGTGGTAGCGTTGGCTGCGAAAGATATGCTGTTCATTGCTGACTGCCATAACATTATCGATATTCAATCGCTCTGCTAACCGGCAAATGGCTTCCATTACAATACGTTTTGGGAATATCCCGTGACAGGACTTGGTCGCTTTTTGGATTGCTTCGTGAGGAAGTTGCGCATTGCCCTGCACACCGCCAATAAATAATGTACTTTTGCCATTATATTCGCAGAACGTAAACGTCATTTTAGTCAGTACGTCGCCGTCGCCATTTTGCACCTGAATAGTGCTCTCTCCCTCTTTATCCAGCACCGGGAACATCATCATGGTTACGGTAAATATATCGCCATCTTTGCCTTCAATTTGCGCCAGTTGTAAGCCGTCATTGCTTAATAAGGCGTTAAATTCTGCGGGTAAAAATGCATGGCGGATAACATTATAATGAAAACGCACCGCGTCTAAACGCATTTTACGGGTGAAGTTTGCGGCAAGGTAAGGACGATGCAAACGCACCGGCAATCGGGGTTGGTGGGATAGCAGGTTTTCAAGATCCGGCCATTGGGACAGTTCTGTCATCCATTCCTGGGTGAGGCGAGGTATCAAGAGTGAGCGCCAGATAAACTTACGACGAAAGCTCCGCTTATCCCAGCAATGTGCGGGACGTAAATGACCGCTGCTCAGGCTGTAAAAAAGACCAAAGCTGGTGACGGGTTTGGTGGAAAGAAAAGTGCTTTCAGTTAGTTGACTCATAATATAAATCCGATTGATACCCTGGTACTAATTTCAGCACAGCGGATCTTAACCATTCATCAATAACTCTGTTATTCTTGCGCTTTTCAACGGCGATTTATTTAACGTTGATGTTTAGCACTCCACTCTGGTGGACGTATTGGGGGAATTGGGGCATTTATGAAGCTCAAGGGAAAAATCAAAAAACGCTATTTTCTGTTCGCCATCATCCTTATTGTGGCGGTAATTGCACTTTGGCGAACGCTTAATGCGCCTTTACCTCAGTATCAAACATTAATTGTTCGTCCGGGCGATCTGCAGCAAAGCGTGCTGGCTACCGGTAAACTGGATGCGCTGCGTAAAGTTGACGTCGGGGCGCAGGTCAGCGGGCAGTTAAAAACGCTGTCGGTCGCGATTGGCGATAAAGTAAAAAAAGATCAGTTGCTCGGCGTAATCGATCCTGAACAGGCGCAAAACCAAATCAAAGAGGTTGAAGCGACGCTAATGGAATTGCGCGCCCAGCGTTTACAGGCAGAAGCTGAGTGGAAACTGGCGCGGGTGACGCTTTCCCGTCAGCAACAGCTGGCAAAAACCCAGGCCGTTTCACAGCAGGATCTCGACACGGCGGCCACCGAAATGGCGGTCAAACAGGCGCAAATTGGCACAATTGACGCGCAAATTAAACGTAATCAGGCTTCTCTCGATACGGCAAAAACCAACCTTGATTACACCCGCATTGTCGCGCCAATGGCAGGCGAAGTAACGCAAATTACTACCCTGCAAGGGCAAACCGTTATTGCCGCCCAGCAGGCACCTAATATTCTGACGCTGGCGGATATGAGCACCATGCTGGTAAAAGCGCAGGTTTCTGAGGCTGATGTAATTCACCTGCAACCTGGGCAAAAAGCCTGGTTTACCGTACTGGGCGATCCGCAGACGCGCTACGAAGGCACGCTCAAAGATGTTCTTCCGACGCCAGAGAAAGTGAATGATGCGATTTTCTACTATGCCCGCTTCGAAGTTCCCAATCCGAAAGGGATCCTGCGTCTGGATATGACCGCGCAGGTCCATATCCAGCTCACTGATGTCAAAAATGTTCTGACGATCCCGCTGTCGGCACTGGGCGATCCTATTGGTAACAACCGCTATAACGTCAGGCTACTGCGTAACGGCGAAACCCGCGAACGTGAAGTGGTTATCGGCGCGCGGAATGACACCGATGTGGAGATCGTGAAAGGGCTGGAAGAGGGGGATGAAGTCATTACCGGCGAGGGCAACGCTGGAGCTGCAAAATGACAGCATTGCTTGAACTGAGCCATATCCGCCGCAGCTATCCCTCAGGTGAAGGCCAGGTTGAGGTGTTGAAGGACGTATCCTTGAGCATTCAGGCCGGGGAAATGGTGGCGATTGTCGGGGCGTCGGGTTCGGGTAAATCTACGCTGATGAACATTCTCGGCTGTCTGGACAAACCTACCAGCGGTACGTACCGGGTTGCCGGGCGGGATGTTTCCACGCTGGATAGCGATGCGCTGGCACAGCTGCGCCGTGAGCATTTCGGCTTTATCTTCCAGCGCTATCATTTGCTGTCACATTTAACCGCGGCGCAAAATGTCGAGGTGCCTGCTGTCTACGCTGGCACCGAGCGTAAGCAGCGCCTGGCGCGTGCGCAGGAATTACTCCAGCGGCTGGGTCTGGGCGACAGGGTTGATTATCAACCTTCTCAACTTTCCGGTGGTCAGCAGCAGCGGGTAAGTATTGCGCGTGCGCTGATGAACGGGGGACAGGTTATTCTTGCTGACGAACCCACCGGCGCGCTGGATAGCCATTCCGGCGAAGAAGTAATGGCGATTTTGCATCAGCTGCGCGATCGCGGACACACGGTAATTATCGTCACGCACGACCCGCAGGTTGCCGCACAGGCCGAGCGGGTCATTGAAATTCGTGACGGCGAGATTGTGCGCAATCCGCCGCCACAGAAACCCTCTGGCGGACGCGATATCGCGGAGCCAACGGTGAAAACGGCATCCGGCTGGAGCCAGTTTGTCAGCGGTTTTCGTGAAGCGCTTACCATGGCCTGGCTGGCAATGGCTGCGAATAAGATGCGAACGCTACTGACCATGCTTGGGATCATCATCGGTATTGCTTCTGTGGTGTCGATCGTGGTGGTAGGCGATGCGGCTAAACAACTGGTACTGGCAGATATTCGCGCTATTGGTACTAACACCATTGATATCTATCCTGGCAAAGATTTCGGCGACGACGATCCGCAATATCAACAGGCATTGAAGTATGACGATTTGACGGCGCTACAGAAGCAGCCCTGGGTCAGTTCGGTAACACCTGCAGTATCGAAGAACCTGCGGTTACGCTATGGCAATATCGACGTTGCTGCCAGTGCTAACGGCGTGAGCGGCGACTATTTCAACGTCTATGGCATGACATTTAGCGAAGGGACCACCTTTAACGCCGAGCAACTGGCGGGGCGCGCTCAGGTGGTGGTGCTCGACAGTAATACCCGGCGCCAGTTGTTCCCCAATAAAGCGAAAGTTGTCGGCGAAGTCGTGCTGGTGGGAAATATGCCGGCCACGGTAATTGGCGTTGCAGAAGAGAAACAGTCGATGTTCGGCAGTAGCAAGATCCTGCGGGTCTGGCTGCCCTACAGCACCATGTCCGGACGAATTATGGGGCAGTCGTGGCTGAACTCGATCACTGTGCGAGTAAAGGATGGTTTTGACAGTGCCCAGGCCGAACAGCAACTGACCCGACTGTTGACGTTGCGCCACGGTAAGAAGGATTTCTTCACCTGGAATATGGACGGTGTCTTGAAAACCGCTGAAAAGACCACACGTACATTACAACTCTTCCTGACGCTGGTGGCGGTGATTTCGCTGGTGGTTGGTGGGATTGGCGTGATGAATATTATGCTGGTTTCGGTAACCGAACGAACGCGTGAGATTGGCATTCGTATGGCGGTTGGCGCGCGTGCCAGTGATGTGCTGCAACAGTTCTTAATTGAAGCGGTGTTAGTGTGTCTGGTTGGTGGCGCGTTGGGCATTAGCCTGTCGATGCTGATCGCCTTTACACTTCAGCTATTCCTGCCGGGCTGGGAAATTGGATTCTCACCCGTCGCGCTGTTGACGGCGTTCCTGTGTTCGACTGCAACCGGGGTGTTGTTTGGCTGGCTACCGGCGCGGAATGCGGCACGTCTGGATCCAGTAGATGCTCTGGCGCGGGAATAATGCCACAGAGATAAAAATGCCAGCCGCAAAGGCTGGCATTTTGACTGCGGGATGTACACAATGAGACAGAAGAGCTATGCGACAGCTTCTGCTTCAATGACAGGCACGATGACACTGGCATGATTGCCTTTTGGCCCCTGGTGGACATCAAACTGGACAGACTGTCCGGCTTTTAGCGTTCTGTAACCATCCATCTGAATGGTGGAATAATGGGCGAAAATATCTTCGCCGCCGCCTTCGGGGCAAATGAAACCAAACCCTTTGGCGTTGTTGAACCACTTAACAGTACCCGTTTCCATACTTCGACATCCTTCGTAAATCTTATATAAGTAAGATGGAATGAACCGGTGGCGGAGTGGGGGCTGTTCAAAACCTCGCCAACTCTCGAAACTACAATTTAGAGAAATCAGGCGGGGCGTCAAGCGCCAGGCAGACAGAATAGGGTAAAAATGCATCAAAATTTGAAGCAGTTAACGCTATTGTCGGTTATGTGACAGATGTCGCGGATGGCACTAATAGATGATAGTTATCTAATACTTGAGGTAGATTGATTGTGCGCATAGGCTGCTTGTCAGCGGCAAGATTTTCTGCCGGAAACCGTAACTGAAGATGACGACTGACAATGGGTAAGACGAACGACTGGCTGGATTTCGATCTGCTGGCGGAAGACAAATTGCGCGACGCGCTAAAACCGCCATCTATGTATAAAGTGATATTAGTCAATGATGATTACACTCCGATGGAGTTTGTTATTGACGTGTTACAAAAATTCTTTTCTTATGATGTAGAACGTGCAACGCAACTGATGCTTGCAGTTCACTATCAAGGCAAAGCGATTTGCGGCGTGTTTACTGCCGAAGTGGCTGAAACCAAAGTAGCGATGGTGAACAAATATGCGAGGGAGAACGAGCATCCGTTGCTGTGTACGCTGGAAAAAGCCTGAATGCAGGCATAAACATTGGGGGAGGTGCCTATGCTCAATCAAGAACTGGAACTCAGTTTAAACATGGCTTTCGCCAGAGCGCGCGAGCACCGACATGAGTTTATGACCGTCGAGCACTTGTTACTGGCGTTGCTCAGTAACCCGTCGGCCCGCGAAGCGCTGGAAGCGTGTTCTGTGGATCTGGTGGCGCTCCGTCAGGAACTCGAAGCCTTCATTGAACAGACCACACCTGTATTGCCTGCCAGTGAGGAAGAGCGCGACACGCAGCCGACGTTGAGTTTTCAACGTGTACTGCAACGTGCGGTCTTTCATGTTCAGTCCTCCGGACGCAATGAAGTTACCGGCGCAAATGTGCTGGTTGCTATCTTCAGCGAGCAGGAATCTCAGGCGGCTTATCTGCTGCGTAAGCATGAAGTAAGTCGTCTTGATGTGGTGAATTTTATCTCTCATGGCACGCGTAAAGATGAACCCAGCCAGTCTTCTGACTCTGGGAATCAGCCAAATAACGAAGAGCAAGCTGGCGGGGAGGACCGTATGGAGAACTTCACGACTAACCTTAACCAGCTTGCCCGAGTGGGCGGAATTGATCCGCTCATTGGCCGGGACAAAGAGCTGGAGCGCGCCATTCAGGTACTGTGCCGTCGCAGAAAAAACAACCCGCTGCTGGTGGGAGAGTCTGGTGTCGGTAAAACCGCCATTGCCGAAGGCCTCGCCTGGCGTATTGTCCAGGGTGATGTGCCTGAAATCATGGCTGATTGTACCCTTTACTCCCTGGATATCGGCTCGCTGCTGGCAGGCACCAAATATCGCGGTGATTTTGAAAAACGCTTTAAGGCGCTGCTGAAACAGCTGGAACAGGATACTAACAGCATTCTGTTTATCGATGAGATCCATACCATTATTGGCGCGGGTGCGGCATCGGGCGGCCAGGTGGATGCGGCTAACCTGATCAAGCCGTTGCTCTCTAGCGGTAAGATCCGTGTTATAGGCTCCACAACCTATCAGGAATTCAGCAATATCTTTGAAAAGGACCGTGCGTTAGCGCGCCGTTTCCAGAAAATTGATGTCACTGAGCCATCGGTAGAAGAGACCGTGCAGATAATCAATGGTCTGAAGCCGAAATACGAAGCGCACCATGACGTCCGCTATACCGCCAAAGCGGTGCGTGCAGCGGTCGAACTGGCGGTGAAATACATTAACGATCGTCATCTGCCGGATAAAGCGATTGACGTGATTGATGAGGCGGGCGCACGTGCGCGTCTGATGCCGGTCAGCAAGCGTAAGAAAACCGTCAACGTGGCGGATATTGAGTCCGTAGTGGCCCGCATTGCGCGGATCCCGGAGAAGAGCGTATCGCAGAGCGATCGCGACACGCTGAAAAACTTGGGCAACCGTTTGAAAATGCTGGTATTCGGACAGGATAAAGCCATTGAGGCGCTGACTGAAGCGATCAAAATGAGCCGTGCCGGTCTGGGACACGAGCATAAGCCTGTCGGTTCGTTCCTTTTTGCCGGACCAACTGGCGTCGGTAAGACCGAAGTCACGGTGCAGCTCTCCAAAGCCCTCGGCATTGAACTGCTGCGTTTTGATATGTCCGAGTACATGGAACGCCACACAGTCAGCCGTCTGATTGGTGCGCCTCCAGGATATGTCGGTTTTGACCAGGGCGGTTTGCTGACGGATGCTGTTATTAAGCATCCGCATGCGGTACTGCTGCTGGATGAAATCGAAAAAGCGCACCCGGATGTCTTTAACCTGTTGCTGCAGGTGATGGATAACGGCACGCTGACCGACAATAACGGGCGTAAAGCGGATTTCCGCAACGTGGTGCTGGTCATGACCACCAACGCTGGTGTACGTGAAACTGAGCGTAAATCGATTGGGTTGATTCATCAGGACAACAGTACTGATGCGATGGGCGAAATCAAAAAAGTGTTTACGCCGGAATTCCGTAACCGTCTCGACAACATTATCTGGTTCGATCATCTCTCTACCGAGGTGATTCATCAGGTTGTTGATAAGTTTATCGTCGAGCTTCAGGTTCAGCTGGATCAGAAAGGTGTCTCTCTTGAAGTGAGTCAGGAAGCACGTGACTGGCTGGCAGAGAAAGGCTATGACCGCGCAATGGGCGCACGTCCAATGACGCGTGTTGTCCAGGATAACCTGAAAAAACCATTGGCTAACGAACTGCTGTTCGGTTCGCTGGTGGATGGCGGTCAGGTGACCGTTGCGCTGGATAAAGAGAAAAATGAGCTGACCTATGGTTTCCAGAGTGCACAAAAGCACAAGCCAGAAGCGGCACATTAATCTTTAATCACCTAATGAGCCGGGCGTAATGCCCGGTTTTTTTTCGCCTGAAAGTAAAGATTTGAATTGGGGAGATTCGGAGAGTTTAAACGGCAGGCAAAAAATAAGCCTGCGTAAGGGAGATTACGCAGGCTAAGGAGGTGGTTCCTGGTACAGCTAGCATTTATGGGTTATGTTTTTCAGCGGAGGGGATAATACCCTTAATGAACGAAACGGTATGTGATCGATTTCTAAGAATCTTCCGAACGCTGGAAAATAACCGTAATTAACTACTTAGCATGCGGGTTACGTGTGGACTCGCTGGCAAAATTACGCATCAACAATGCATAATTCAGGTCGATATCCTCTGGTACAGGCATCCACACGGTGTAACCATCGCCCGGCGCAACTGGCATGGCTTCGCCTTTCGCGTTTTCCATCTGCTCGAGAGTAAAGTTGATATTGCCTTGTGGGGTCATCAGCTCCAGGCTGTCGCCGACGGTGAATTTGTTTTTTACCAGCACGGCCGCCAGTTCACCTTTACGTTCGCCGGTGAATTCGCCGACAAACTGCTGACGCTCGGAAACAGAGAAGCCGTATTCGTAGTTCTGATAGTCGTCATGTGTATGGCGGCGCAGGAACCCTTCGGTGTAACCACGATGCGCCAGGCCTTCCAGCGTTTCCAGCAGTTGCGGGTCGAACGGTTTACCGGCTGCGGCATCATCAATGGCTTTACGATAGACTTGCGCGGTACGTGCACAGTAATAGTACGACTTGGTGCGGCCTTCGATCTTCAGGGAATGCACGCCCATCTGCGTCAGGCGCTCAACGTGGGCAATGGCACGCAAATCCTTCGAGTTCATGATGTAAGTGCCGTGTTCGTCTTCGAATGCGGTCATGTACTCACCCGGGCGCTGGGCTTCCTCAATCATAAAGACTTTGTCTGTTGGTGCGCCAATACCCAGCGTGGGTTCGACGTTTTGTACCGGGATAGGCTCGTACTTATGCACGATATTGCCCACTACATCTTCTTTCCCTTCCTGCACGTTGTATTCCCAGCGGCAGGCATTGGTACAGGTACCCTGGTTTGGGTCACGCTTGTTGATGTAGCCAGAGAGCAGGCAACGTCCGGAGTAGGCCATGCACAGCGCGCCATGAACGAAGATCTCAAGCTCCATATCCGGCACCTGGGCGCGGATCTCTTCAATTTCTTCCAGCGACAGCTCACGGGAGAGGATCACGCGGGTCAGCCCCATCTGCTTCCAGAATTTCACCGTCGCCCAGTTTACGGCGTTAGCCTGTACCGAAAGGTGAATGTCCATGTCAGGGAAGTTTTCGCGCACCAGCATAATCAGACCAGGGTCTGACATGATCAGTGCATCCGGCCCCATTTCCACCACCGGTTTCAGATCACGAATGAAGGTCTTCAGCTTGGCATTATGTGGGGCAATGTTAACCACCACATAGAATTTTTTACCCAGTTCATGGGCTTCATTAATACCGAGTTGCAGGTTATCGTGGTTGAATTCGTTGTTGCGTACGCGCAGTGAGTAACGCGGTTGGCCCGCATACACAGCGTCTGCGCCATAGGCGAAAGCGTAACGCATGTTTTTCAGCGTTCCCGCCGGGGAAAGGAGTTCCGGTTTAAACATAATTTTCTCGTTCTGATGACAGGTCAGACTCGCCCCACTCAATGAGGCGGTTAGGGGAGTGCCCCCATATTAAGGGCGGGCATTGTAGCGCTGCAGGGAAGGCAGGTAAAGAAAAACGCCGGGCGACAGCGTTGCGTTACCCGGCTGAGCGAGTAATTATCAGGTCTTATCTTTTATCGTCTGACTGACACCATTGGTCTTAACCGAAGTAATACCGGTCTCGCGTGACTGTTCATTCGCATACAGTTGACTGCTACCAATAATCTGGTGGTTTGCAGCTTTCAGGTTGAAATGTAATTTTCCATTAGCCGCTGTTTTTTTCTCATAACGCTCATCCATAGGGCTGTTAGCCTGGACAGATGCGATCCCTTTTTCCGCAGCGCTTTTGGTAGTGTAAAGCTCGCTGGTAAGGATTATTTCCCCGTTCCCAGCTTTAAGAACAAAGCGGTACTGATCATCGCTACTCTTACTTAATTCAAACCAACCAGCCATATGAACTCCTTGATTAAAAGTTTTAGATCAAACAGTTATTGACGACAGTGTTGTCAGAAAGAGTATGAGCGATATTTGGAGAGTTGCTAGTCACCAGGGCCGCATGAAGCAGCGGGCCCTGAAGGGCAGGAGTGTTTAAGCAATTCGGCAGGCGTCGGCTTCCCAGCGATACCCCACGCCATAGACCGCGCGGATAAACGACTGCTCAGCATCCAGCGACTCCAGCTTGCGTCGCAGGTTCTTAATATGGCTGTCGATGGTGCGGTCGGTAACGACGCGATAATCGTCATAGAGATGGTTAAGCAATTGTTCTCGGGAGAATACTTTTCCCGGCTCATGTGACAACGTTTTAAGTAAGCGGAATTCAGCGGGTGTTAAATCGAGCATCTTCCCACGCCAGGAGGCCTGAAAACGGCCTTCATCGACGATAAGCGGGCTTTCTGCATCCATTTGTTGTAGTTCGCGCTGCGGTTTGCATCGGCGCAGGATCGTTTTAACACGCGCGACGACTTCGCGCGGGCTGTACGGTTTACAAATATAATCATCTGCACCGATCTCCAGCCCCAGCAGGCGATCAATCTCTTCGATTTTAGCGGTTACCATCATGATGGGGACTTCTGAGAAGCGGCGGATTTCCCGACACAGGGTCAGACCATCGGTACCGGGCAGCATCAGATCCAACAAGATCAGAGCGGGCGGTGTTTGGCGCACGTAAGGCAGAACCAGGTCGCCGTGGCTGATGAGCGTAGGAGCGTAGCTCGCTGCCCGCAGGTAGTCGATGAGCAGTTGCCCCAGCTTGGGTTCGTCTTCCACGATCAGAATACGCGGTGTGTTTTCATCAATGGGTAACTCAGTCATACATCTCTCTGTAAATCGCGTTCCAGCGGTAACTCTACTGTAATGCTAACCCCACCAAAAGGCGAATGGGCGGCGCGGATCAGACCATTATGCGCTTGTACGATATTGACGCAAATCGCCAGCCCCAGTCCGGAACCTCCGCTGGAGCGGTTACGCGAGCCTTCGGTGCGATAAAATCGTTCAAACAGCTTCTGTAACTGCTCGTCACTTACGCCGGGAGCGGAATCCGCGAAGGTTAATAACACCATGCGTTCGCGTTGTTCGGCGCTGATGTGCAGCCCGCCGCCGCTGTCGGTGTAGCGCAGGCTGTTTTCCAGCAGATTGTTGAACAACTGCATCAGACGATCCCTGTCGCCAAATACCGTCATGCTGTCCGGGAGCGAGAGTTGAATCGTCAGTCCACGGCTGGCAAAGCGTTCACGAAATGCGCCGCTTGCCACCTCAAGCAGCGGGATAAGATCCAGCGATGATTTCTGATAGGCCAGCGCGCCTTCATCTGACATGGAGAGCTGATGAAGGTCGTCAACCAGTTTGGTGAGCGTACCCACTTCAGCCTGCAAAGAAGCAACGGAGTCGGGCGTGAACTGGCGGACGCCATCCTGAATGGCCTCCAGTTCACCGCGCAACACCGCCAACGGCGTGCGCAGTTCGTGAGAAATGTCGGCCATAAAGTCACGACGCATCTGCTGGTTTTTTTCCAACGTACTGGCGAGCTGGTTGAAGTCCTGCGCCAGCTTGCCTAGCTCATCCGTACTGGTTGGCGTAACGCGAGTGGTGAAATCGCCCGCCGCCAGTTTGTGCGTGCCTTCCACCAACCGTTTAACCGGGGCCAGCAGGCTGCGCGCCAGCGTAAACGTTGCCAGCGCAGCCAGAATCGTGGAGAGCGCGACGATAAGCCAGCTGGAACGTCTTTGCTGCATGTCGAAATTGATATCGGTATTACGCGTTAAACGCTCCACCGGAGAGGCAATCACAGCACCCACTTCGCTACCGTTGACGCGGATGGGATGGCGCATACCGTCGCGGGGGACAGGAGCCCGCGGGCCGACCAGTACGTGGGCATTTTGATCGACAACCCAAAACTGTGTACGCCAGCCGTGTGGCGGCATGCCTGGACCCGGTTTATCATCGTCGTTGTCGTGTTCAAAAGAGCGCAGGATCTGGAAAACAAAACGATCGTTATTGCGTAAGAATCGCCAGTTGCCGTGCTGCGCGTACTGCTCGCTTAACGCGTCGCTGAGCATTTGCAGCCGCTGTTCGTTACCGTGCTTAATATAGTCGATAAAACCGCGTTCGAAGCTTATGCGTACGGCCCAGTGCATGCTGATCAGCAACACAATGCAGGTGGCGAAAATCGCCAGAAACAGTTTGCCGGTGATACCGGGCCGCCAGAACTTCATCAGGTGCTCCTTTTGCGTCGTGAAATCACCGCATTGGTTTGCGTGTCGTTCGGCACGCGGGCAAAAATAATGGCGGGCAGCGCAATAATGAATGCAATGCACAGCCAGGTATACATAAAGACGCTATGCGTACTACCGCTGTCGATGGCGATATGTTGCTGGCCAAACATGCCTAACAGCAGACCCGCGATGGTCACCCCGATACTCATCGACAGCTGCATGATCATCGACAGCAAGCTGTTGCCGCTGCTGGCGAGATCGTCAGGCAGATCTTTTAACGTCAGGGTATTCATGGATGAAAAGCGCGTTGAGTTGACCATTCCCTGTAAAAACAGCACGAAGGGCAGGGCGTAATACCAGCCCAGCAGTGCCGTGGTCATTAGCAACAGACTGACCAGCGACAGGCCAAGCGTGGTGGTAATCAGTACGCGACGATAACCAAAGCGGTTAACGACCTGCACCACAATGCGCTTCATGCCCATACTGCCCAGCACCATCGGGATCATCATCAGTCCGGCATGAAACGGTGAAAAACCGAGGCCAATCTGTAAAAACACCGGCGTCATAAACGGCAGCATACCGCTGCCGATGCGACCGGCAAAACTGCCGAACAGACCTAGCGAGAAGGTCGATGTGCGAAACAGATTCAGGCTAAACAGCGCGCGGGGATTTCGATGGGCGTGTTTCAGATACAGCGCAATAGCCAGCACCCCGCAGATAACCAACGCCGCCAGCGTGATACTGGAGAGGCCTGTTCCTTTGCTGCCATCGAGCGCCAGCGTCAGAACCGCCATACCGACCGCCAGCATCGCGAATCCGGAGAGGTCGAAGCGTCGGGTTTGCATGGTGTAGTTGGGCATCAACATTAACGTCGCTATCGCGCCGACAATGCCTACCGGAATGTTAATCAAAAAGATCCAGTGCCAGGAGGCGTATTCAACCAGAATTCCGCCTAACGCTGGGCCCAGCAGCGGGCCGATTTGACCGGGTAAAGTGACAAACGTCATCGCCGCCATATATTGCTCACGCGGGACGATTTTCATCACCGTCAGCCTGCCAACTGGCACCATCATCGCACCGCCAACGCCTTGTAAGACGCGCGCCATCACCAGCTCGTTGAGCGTGCTGGACCAGGCGCAAAACAGCGAACCAAGCGTAAACAGGATAATGGCGGTGAAGAAGATATTACGCACGCCAACTTTGTCCGCCAGCCATCCGCTGGCGGGCAGCATCACGGCAACGGTTAAAACATATGACACTATGACCATATGCATGTGTAACGGGCTTTCCCCGAGGCTTGCCGCCATCGAGGGAAGCGCGGTATTAACGATGGTGGTATCCAGCGACTGCATAAAAAAACCAAATGCCACAATCCAAAGTTGCCAGCGGGTGCTGTCGGGAAGTTCTGTCATAACTCTGCTACCGGTTTGCTGTTTTTACGCGAAAAACGCAGACGCAGACGGTCGAAAAAGAGATAGACCACAGGCGTGGTGTACAGCGTCAGGAGCTGGCTCACGACCAGCCCACCGACAATGGTTATCCCCAACGGCTGGCGCAGCTCAGAGCCATCCCCTGCGGATAACACTAACGGCAGTGCGCCAAATAACGCCGCCAGCGTGGTCATCATGATTGGGCGAAAGCGCAACAGGCAGGCCTGGAAAATAGCTTCTTCCGGCTGCAGCTGACCGTTTCTCTGCGCTTCCAGCGCAAAATCGACCATCATGATGGCGTTTTTCTTCACAATTCCAATTAATAGCATGATCCCTATCAGGGCGATTAGGCTGAATGGGGCATTGAACAGCTCCAGCGCCAGCAAAGCCCCGACCCCTGCCGAAGGTAGCGTGGAGAGAATGGTCAGCGGATGTACATAGCTTTCATACAGCATACCCAGCACGATATAGACGGTGGCGATGGCGGCGATAATCAGGATCACCTGCGAGTTCATAGTGTCCTGAAATACCTGGGCGGTACCGGCAAAGCTGCCACGAACCGTGGAGGGGACGCCGAGCTGGGTCATGGTTCTGTTGATGGCCTCTGTCGCTTCTGACAGTGAAGAACCTGTCGGCAGGTTAAACGACACGGTTGAGGCGGCAGATAATCCCTGATGGTTTACCGACAGTGGGGCATTCGCTGGCTGCCATTTGGCAAAGTACGATAACGGGATCGCTTTACCGTCATTGTTGATGACGAACATTTTGTCCAGTGCGCTGATGTCCTGGGTGTAACGTCGATCGACCTCCATCACCACTTTGTACTGGTTCATCGGCTGATAGATGGTTGAAATTTGTCGCTGACCAAAGGCGTTATTCAGCAGGCTGTTGGCGGCCGCCACGTCGATCCCAAGACGAGACATGGTGTCGCGATCGTAAATCAGATTCATCTCCGCGCCATTGTCCTGCTGATCGGAGTTGACGTCCGCCAGTTGGGGCAGGGCGGCAAGCGCCTTACGGATCTTCGGTTCCCACTCACGCAGCGCCGCCAGATCGTCGGACAGCAATGTGTATTGATAGCTGGCGTTGGCCTGGCGTCCGCCAACGCGGATGTCCTGCACCGCCATCAGAAACAGATTCGCACCTGGTTCTTTTGAAAGCGCAACGCGCAGGCGGTCGATCACCTGCTGAGCGGTTTCACGGCGCTCATCGCGTGGCTTGAGGGTAATAAACATCATCCCGCTGTTAACCCGTGACCCACCGGTAAAGCCGGTGACATTGTTCACCGCCGGATCGTCGCGGATGATCTTCATAAAATCCTGCAGTTTACCGCGCATCGCCTGGAAAGAGATGCTCTGGTCAGCCTGGATCCCTCCCATCAATACGCCCGTATCCTGCTCCGGGAAGAAGGTTTTGGGGATGGAAATATAAAGCCAGATATTCAGCGCAATGGTGCCGAGTAATACCACGCCCACCAGTCGCGTGTGGCGCAGTACCCATTTAAGTGAAGTGCCGTAGCTTTGCTGCAGCGCTACCAGCACGCGACCAAATCCCTGTTTACGCGGCTGTTCACGTGGGGCGCTGGATTTAAGCATCCAGCCGCACATCATTGGCGTTAATGTCAGCGACACCAGCAGCGAGATACCGATGGCAACCGACAGCGTGACGGCAAATTCGCGCAGCAGGCGTCCAGGCAATCCGCCCATTAACAGCAGCGGCAGGAATACCGCCACCAGCGACAGGCTCATGGAAAGCACGGTGAATCCCACTTCGCGCGTACCCTGTAACGCCGCCTGGAGTGGCTTCATTCCCGCTTCCAGGTGGCGGGCAATATTTTCCAGCACCACGATAGCGTCATCTACGACAAATCCCGTGGCAATGGTTAACGCCATCAATGACAGGTTGTTCAGGCTGAATCCGCACAGATACATGGCGGCAAAGGTACCGATCAGCGAGACCGGAACCGCTACGGCGGGGATCAGAGTCGCACGCCCGGATCGCAGGAAAACAAAGACCACCAGGATAACCAGCGCCACGGAGATAATCAGCGTCTGTTCAACTTCCTCTAATGAAGCGCGAATGGTCGGTGAACGGTCCTGGGCGATTTGCAGATCGATGGCGGCCGGGACCAGCGTTTGTAACTCCGGTAATTTGGCGCGAATGCTATCTACCGTCTGAATAATATTGGCTTCCGGTAGCTTGCGGATCATCAGCAGAATGGCCGGTTTGGCGTTGGTCATCCCCGCGTTACGAACGTCCTGTACAGAGTCGGTTATAGACGCAACATCACCCAGTCGCACCGCTGCGCCGTTGTTATAGTGGATGATAATAGGTTGATATTCGGCGGCGGTTTTCAGCTCATCGTTAGTTTGTACCTGCCAGCGATGGGTATCATTCTCGATAGCGCCCTGCGGCTTACGCACGTTGGCATTGTCGATCGCGCTACGCACGTCGTCCAGTGACACGCCCTGGTTAAACAGCGCCTGCGGGTTGAGTCCTACCCGCACGGCAGGCAGAGAACTGCCTCCAACGTCCACGTCACCTACACCGTCGATTTGCGCGATGGTCTGCGCCAGTTGTGTTGATGCGAAATCGTACAGTTCACCCTGCGAGTAAGTGTCCGACGTCAGCGTCAGGATCATGATTGGCGCATCGGAAGGGTTAGCTTTGCGATACGTTGGTCGGCTCGGCATCCCGCTGGGCAGCAGGCTTTGCGCGGCGTTAATCGCGGCCTGAACGTCCCGCGCCGCGCCATTGATGTCACGGTCGAATTTGAATTCGAGAATAATACGCGTACTGCCAAGCGAACTACTCGAAGTCATTTCGTTTACGCCCGCGATGCGGCCCAGCGAGCGCTCCAGCGGAGTTGCGACCGAAGACGCCATCGTTTCAGGGGAGGCACCGGGTAATGATGCGCTGACCATTATCACCGGAAAATCCACCTGCGGCAGCGGAGCGACCGGCAGCAGACGAAAGCCCAGAATACCGCATAGGGTGATAGCCACCGAAATGAGAATGGTCGCCACCGGCCGATGAATGAAAAGCGCGAAAAATTTCATTTACGCTTCCTCTTCCTGACGCGGGAAGCGGCTTTTCACATACAGCGACAGACGGTCAAACAGCAGATAAATTACCGGGGTGGTAAACAGGGTTAATACCTGACTCACAAGCAGTCCACCGACCATGCCAATGCCTAACGGACGGCGTAACTCTGCGCCCACGCCGGTACTCAACATCAGCGGCAACGCGCCGAGCAGTGCCGCCAGCGTAGTCATCAGAATTGGGCGGAAACGCAGCAGACAGGCCTGGAAAATAGCATCGCGCGGTGCCATGCCTTGTTCGCGCTCCGCGGCAAGGGCAAAGTCGATCATCATGATGGCGTTTTTCTTGACGATACCGATGAGCAAAATAATGCCAATAATCGCGATGACGTCCAGTTCGCTGCCGGCAATCATTAACGCCAGCAGTGCCCCGACGCCCGCCGTCGGCAGCGTGGAGAGAATAGTAATTGGGTGAATAAAGCTCTCATACAGCACGCCGAGCACGATATACATCGCCACAACCGCAGCCACAATCAACCAGATGGTATTTCCCAGCGCGGCCTGGAAGGCGAGCGTGCTGCCCTGGAACTGGGTCGTTATATTTGCGGGCAGGTTAAGCGTTTTTTCGGCGTCCAGAATCGCCTGTACCGCATCACCCAGCGAATGTTCGTCTGGCACGTTGAACGAGATGGTAGTGACCGGGAACTGATCGAGGTGGTTAATCGACAGCGGGGCAAAACGCTGTTCAATACTGGCGATTGCGCTGAGCGGTACTATGCCACCGTCGCTACTGGTCAGACGTATTGTATCCAGTGCCGCAAGCCCCGGCGTATTGTTGGTGTTATGTTCTAACACCACGCGATATTGATTTGCCTGGGTGTAAATAGTCGAAATCAAACGCTGGCCGAAGGCGTTGTACAGGGCGTTGTCGACATCTGACATGCTGATGCCCAAACGGCTGGCGCTGTCGCGATTGACGTTCACATACGCTACCAGCCCTTTGTCCTGCCAGTCGCTGCTGACGTCGGACAGTTGCGGTAGCTGCTGTAGTTTTGCTATCAGCTGTGGAACCCAGGTGCTGAGGGCATCAAGGGATGTCGCTTGCAGCGTGAACTGATATTGCGTCCGGCTCACCTGAGTATCAATCGTCAGATCCTGAGTGGGTTGAAGATAAAGGTCAACTCCGGGAACCCTGTCAACCGTGTCCTGTAAGCGCGCAATCACTTTCTGCACCCGATCGTCACGTTCATCCAGCGGTTTAAGGTTGATTTGCAAACGCGCGCTGTTCAATGCCGGATTAGTACCATCCACACCGACAAAAGCGGTCAGGCTCTCTACCGCCGGATCTTTAAGGATGACATCTGAAACCTGGCGCTGGCGCTCGGCCATGCTGGCGAATGAGCTGGACTGCGGTGCCTGTAGCGTACCCTGGATAATGCCGTTGTCCTGGATTGGGAAGAAACCTTTGGGGATAAAAACCCAAAGCATGACGCTCAATGCCAGCGTGCCGAGCGCTACGCTAAGTGTGAGCCACGGATGGTTAAGTACTTTTGCCAGCCAATGACCGTACCCGGCTATGACGCGATCAAACATTCGCTCTGAGGCGCGGGAGAAGCGATTTTGCTTACGCAATGAGGCCTGATTCAGCATGCGCGCGCACATCATCGGCGTAAGAGTGAGCGAGACAACGGCGGAAATCAGAATCGCCACCGCCAGCGTAACGGCGAATTCACGGAACAAACGCCCGACAATATCGCCCATGAATAGCAGTGGGATCAATACCGCAATCAATGAAAACGTCAGGGAGATGATGGTAAAACCAATCTCGCCCGCGCCCTTCAGGGCAGCAGTCAGCGGTTTTTCGCCTTTTTCGATATAGCGTGAAATATTCTCGATAACCACGATAGCGTCATCCACAACAAAGCCTGTCGCGATGGTTAGCGCCATTAAGGTCAGGTTGTTGATGGAGAAATCAAGAAATACCATCACCGCGAAGGTGCCGATTAACGACAACGGTACGGCGACTGCAGGAATAATCGTCGCCGGAACATTGCGCAGAAACAGGTAGATAATCATCACCACCAGCGCTATCGCCAGCATCAACTCGAACTGGGTGTCTGCAACAGAGGCACGAATATTGGTGGTGCGATCGGAAAGTACGCTGACCTTAACCGATTTGGGCAGGCTTTCGGTGAGCTGTGGCAGCATCTGGCGGATACTGTCTGCCGTGGAGATAATGTTCGCCCCAGGCTGGCGCTGCACATTCATCACTATAGCTTGTTGCTTATTTGCCCATGCACCCAGCCAGCTGTTTTCTGCTCCTTGTTCGACGGTAGCAACATCGCCCAGACGCACCGGTGCACCGTTTTTATAGGCAATAATGAGCTGACGATATTCATCTGCGGACTGCATCTGGTCGTTAGCTGAAAGGGTAACGGCGCGCGTTGGGCCATCAAGACTCCCTTTTGCTGAATTGACGTTGGCACCGGTAATGGCCGTACGGATGGTTTCGCTGGTAAGACCGAGTGCGGCAATGGCCTGAGCGTTAAGTTTCACGCGGACCGCCGGACGTTGCCCACCGGAAAGTGTTACCAGACCCACGCCGGATACCTGAGAGATTTTCTGCGCGACGCGGGTTTCGACCATATCTTCCACTTGCGTCATCGGCATGGCGCTGGAAGTGACCGCCAGCGTCATGATCGGCGGATCTGCCGGGTTTACCTTGCTGTAGACCGGAGGGTTAGGTAGATCGCTGGGTAATAAATTGGTGGCGGCGTTAATCGCGGCCTGAACTTCTTGCTCGGCAACATCCAGCGGGAGCGTCAGTTGAAACTGTAACGTAACGACCGATGCGCCACCGGAGCTTTGTGATGACATCTGTTTTAAGCCAGACATCTGGCCAAACTGACGTTCAAGCGGCGCGGTTACCGCCGAGGTCATGACGTCCGGGCTGGCGCCAGGGTAGAGCGTAACGACCTGAATCGTGGGGTAATCCACTTCAGGTAAGGCGGCGATTGGCAGAAAGCGATAACCGATAATACCGGCAAGCAAAATCGCGACCATCAGCAGCGTAGTGGCGACGGGGCGCAGAATGAACAGGCGCGATGGTCCGCCTGTGTTGTCCGGAGGTAACACCTGCATCAGGAGTTGGCTCCTTTTTTGCCGTATCCGCGTGGCGCTGTTTTCTCATCGGAAACAGAGGCGTCGTGCGCCTCAACGACTTCGACTTTTGCGCCTTCCGTCAGACGGTCAATACCGTCAGTCACGACCCGATCGCCTGCGGACAACCCAGCGGCGATCACCACTTTTTGGCTGTCCTGAATACCCGGTTTAACCAGATGCTTGCTCACTTTGTTGTCGCTGTTCAGTACCCAGACAAAGTGCCCTTCGTTGCCCATCTGCAGGGCTGCTGTTGGGATCACAACGGCATTTTGCTGCGTGTCGACCAGCATGCGGGCGTTGACGAACTGGTTAGGGAATAACGCATCATCCTGATTGTTAAAACGGGCTTTAACTTTGATGGTTCCTGTAGTGGCATCAATCTGATTGTCGAGACTGAGCAGGACGCCTTCACTCAGTTTTTGTGAATTGGTTCGGTCCCAGGCTTCGACCTTCAGCTGGCTCCCCGATTTTTGTGCCTGCAACACGGTAGCAATGTCGTTTTCAGGCAAAGTAAATATCAGGTCGATGGGATGAGTTTGCGTAATGACGACGATCCCGGTGGTATCGCCGCTGGAAATTTGGTTACCGACATCGACCTGCTTCAGGCCGACACGACCATCGACAGGTGCGGTTATCCGACTCCAGTCGAGCTGCAACTGAGCGCTGGCGACACTGGCTTCATCCGCTTTGATTGTGCCTAACGTCTCATTGACCAGCGCCTGCTGGGCATCCAGCTCCTGGCGGGAGACCAGATTGGTTTTAACCAACTGTTGATAGCGGGCAAGATCGCGACGGGCATTCGCCAGCGTGGCTTTATCTTTTGCCAGTTGTCCCTGCGCCTGAGCCAGAGTGACTTTGAACTGGCTGGGATCTATCTCTGCCAGCAGGTCGCCGGCTTTTACCTGTTGTCCTTCCTCAAAGTGTAAGGCAATGAGCTGACCGTCCACCCGGCTACGTACCGTGGCGGTATTGGCGGCAGTAATGGTACCCAGCCCTGTCAGGTAACGTGGAACGGCTTCCTCGGTGGCAGTGGCAGCCTGCACGGGAGCCAACGGTCCGGAGCGCATTCCACGGCGTGCCGACCCAGGCGTGTGCTGTGCTGGTTTGGTCGCGCCCGGTGCGGTTTCCTGGGAAGCGCTGCGGCTTTGCCAGAACCAGATGGCGGCGACGGCGGCCACGACGATCACGATTGCTATCACCCAGCGGGATTTATTACTGCCTTTCATTGTTATGAGTTTCTCATCCTGAAACGATTCGCGGAATGATACTAGTTTAGCCAGTGAACAAGGGAGAAAAATGGAGGAATTATGAAACACTGTCGGGATTCGTCTGAATGCTGACGCGGCTTTGCGAGGCGTTACGCAACAATCGGTGGTGAAGATAGCGAATGCGCAATTGTGCGATAGAGTGCTGACAAGGCAAAAAGGAGGAAAGCCAGAGATTTCTGCGGGACGCTGGAACGGGAAAGCCCCTCCCGAGGAAGGGGCCAAAATAAGGAAAGGGTTATGATGAAGCAGGTCATCATACTGGTGATACTCTTAGTCATTAGCTTCGCGGCTTACTAAGACACCAGGGGGAGGGGAAACCCTCCCTAACCCTCACTCCTGAAAATAAGGCACAGTAACGATGATGTCAATACGCGTACCTTTAAGCCTGCGAGCCGCTTAGCGGAAAACAACGTCAGCCCAGCGGGCCAGACCGGCGGTGACAGAACCGAAATCATCGCCACCCGCGATAGGGATCCCTGGAAGCTGCTGGGCGAGGGCTTTTTTAATCAGCGGTGAACGCGCGCTGCCGCCGGTCAGATAAATCACGTCCGGTTTTTCCTGCGCGTTGTCCAGCGCCAGTTTGACCTGCTCCAGAATGCGCGCCAGGGGCTGATTGAGCGCGGCCTCCAATCCATGTTGACTAATATCGGTTGCCAGCGTGTCGCTGATAAACGGTATCGCCGCCGTTACAATGGTCTGGTCGGAAAGCGCGATCTTGCTCTCTTCTGCGCTGCGCACCAGGCGATAGCTCAGACGCTCGCGCCAGACTTTAAGCAGCAAGGCTACTTTATCGGCTTCTTTCGCGTCGCGGACAAGATCGTTCAGTAAACGACCGTTGGCGCTGCTGTAGAAATCACTTTGCGCGGGAACATCGTTGATCGCAACCGCGTTCCACCAGGGGAGAATCGGTAAGGCGATCCCTTTTTCAGTCTCACCGCCCATACCTAGCAGCGGCATCAGGTGTTTAAACGCCAGCGCGATATCCAGATCGTTCCCGCCTACACGGCAGCCACTGTGTCCCAGCAGGCTGTTTTCGCGATCGGCGCGCTGATGCCATTGCGGCCCCATCAGCAGTAGTGAACAGTCGGTCGTACCCCCGCCAATATCTACCACCAGAACGCGTTTCTCATCCTGCAGTGTGGCTTCGTAATCCAGCCCCGCTGCTACCGGCTCGTACTGGAAGACGACATCCTGAAAACCGGCACGTTTGGCCGCACGTTCAAGAATCCCCTGCGCCTGGATGTTGGCGTCATCGCCGCCTAATCCCTGGAAGTTGATGGGGCGACCAATTACGGCCTGAGTGATAGCTTCCGGCAATTGGCTTTGCGCCTGGTTGCGAATGTGCAGCATCATTGCACAGACCAGATCTTCAAAAAGCGCAACTTGCTGCGGCTTCAGACCGCTGGCACCCAAAAATGATTTTGGCGATTTAACGAAGTACACCTCTTCCGGGTCTTCAATATACTGACCCAGCGATGTCAGACCGAACTGCACGCTGTTGGCGTTAACGTCGATGTCCTCATCGCGATTGTAGCGCATCGCACGGCGAAGCAGCGCCTGTGTTTCATCGTCCGTGGTTGGAACGTCGTGATGGCGATACAACCACTCGCTAACCGCTTCGCGCGTTGGTGCGCACAGCATTGAGGGTAGCAGCGTGCTGTTATTTTCCATTTTGAGCAGGTGGGGCTGCCCATTACGCATAACGGCCACTGAACAGTTTGCCGTACCGTAGTCAAAACCAATAAACACCGTAAAAATCCCCATGCCAGTGAAGAAGGGGCGTGACTTTAACGAATAGTTGACGCCCCGACAACTGGAATATGAAAGCAAGGCGTACTGATTGAATACCGTTTATGCTGTAAGTTTGCTTTAAAAGGAAAACCGAATGTTCACGCTGAGCTGGCAACCGCCTTATGACTGGCCCTGGATGCTGGGATTTCTTGCCGCCCGTGCGGTTGAAGGTGTCGAAACCGTAGAAGAACTGAGTTATGTCCGAAGTCTGTCCGTAGGGGAGCATCGTGGTCTGGTTAGCGTTGTCCCGGATCTGCACGCCAACGTGCTACACGTGACGTTGAGCTCAGGGTTACAGCCTGTAGCCTCCGAGTGCCTGGCAAAAATAACGCGCTTGTTCGATCTTTCCTGTTGCCCGCAGCAAATTGTCGGCGCGCTGGGTAACCTCGGCGCGGCGCGTCCGGGATTGCGCCTGCCGGGATGTGTCGATACTTTTGAGCAAGGGGTACGGGCGATTTTAGGGCAGTTAGTCAGCGTGGCGATGGCCGCGAAACTGACAGCGAAAGTAGCGCACGCTTATGGCAATACGCTGGAGGATGCGCCCGAGTATGTGTGTTTTCCCTCTCCAGAAGAGCTTGCCAACGCCGATCCGCTGCACCTGAAAACGTTAGGAATGCCGCTCAAACGCGCTGAAGCGTTGATTCACCTTGCTCATGCAACCCTTGAAGGAACGCTCGCGACAACAGCCCCTGCCGATATCGAACAAGGCGTTAAGCAGCTACAAACATTTCCCGGGATAGGGCGCTGGACCGCCAACTACTTTGCGTTGCGCGGCTGGCAGGCGAAGGACGTTTTTCTGCCGGATGATTATCTGATTAAGCAGCGTTTTCCCGGCATGACACCAGCCCAGATCCGGCGGTATGCAGAGCGCTGGAAACCCTGGCGCTCCTATGCGCTGTTGCATATCTGGTATACGGATGGTTGGCAACCGTCAGTTGATGGCGAAATTGCTGGTATTCAGTAGCAGATCCAGCGGTTGGGCGTCGGCAATAATATCGCCATAAATCATATCAATACCGATGCCAGAAAGCGTATCCATGATGAGTGGCAGTTGCACCGGACCGGCGATGGTTTTTATGTCCAGGCGCTGAGCATGACCCTGGATAATGGACACCCACATTTCGTCGATCAGGTTGCCGGGAGCGCTGGCACTTAGCTCGCTGTCGAGCAACAGGTAATCGACAATGTGATATTTCAGGTTGTCAAAAAGCTCTAAGTCGCGACCAACCTGACTTAACACAATTCGACAACCGTACTGCCGCAGTCGATGCAGGGCGGATAGCGCCTGCGTTGGGCTTGTTTTGATGACGCTGGATGGAACGGTCAGATGCAGCAATCGTGGTGGTAGCGGGCTGCGTTGCAAGTGCTCTAGCAGCTCATCTACCAGTTCTGTGTTGAGCAGGCCGGCGGCGGAAAGGGGCAGGGCAATACTGAGGCCCTTGTTGGCGACAGCCGGGGCAGCACTCTGGAAGAACTCGCCGAATACCCGACGATCGAGCGCCTGACTCAACGTGGGATCGACCAACCCGGCATGGAAGGCTTGATCTTCAATGACTTCACCCTCAACGGTGCCTAAGCGAAGCGAGATAATCCAGAAGCTAAAAGTCTCCGGTATACGCGGAGAAGCAACACCTCTGGCGATCATCAGCATAGGGTTATGTGTAATAGTGTGTCTTTGTTCATCCAATGACAGTTGGCTACGCGCGGCATGGGCCTGGCTTTGCTGAGGTTCATAGACACAGACTCGCCCACGGCCGCTGTTTTTCGCCGCGTAGCAGGCGATATCGGCCTGAGACATAACGTCAGTCGCGACATGGTTTTTCTCATCAATCAGCGTAATTCCCGCACTGGCACCAATACGGTGCAAACGGCCTTCCCACATAAATTGGTAATTGTTAATAGCACTGATGATGCGTCCTGAGATAAAGCGGGCGCTTTCGATATTACAATCCGGCAGCAACAGACCAAACTCGTCGCCGCCAAGGCGCGCCAGCATATCGCTGGATCGCAACATGCTGAGCATAAGCGCAGAGAGTTCACGCAGCAGGGCATCGCCGGCGGCATGGCCCGCGCTGTCGTTCACCGCTTTAAAACGATCCAAATCGATAAAAACCAGTACATGGCACTGGCGCGTGTCGTGTACTGAATGCAGCAATTGTTTTAGATGGTTTTCGAAGCTGACCCGGTTTGCCAACTGTGTCAGGTCATCATGTGAGGCACTGTAGCTAAGCTGGCGGAGCATCTTCCGTGACTCTGTGACGTCCTGAATGACTAACACCGAACCAATGCTGCCGCCGTCAAGGGTGCTGAGGGGCGTGATGCTGTACTGAATGTCATAACTGTTGCCGTTACGACAATGCAGGACCACTTCCTGCTCGATTGCCGTACGCGACATGTCAGCACTGTAGATATTTTCCATCAGCGGACCGTTCTCGCCAAAAGTAATATGTAGTACCGTCAATAGCGGAATGCCGATGGCACTGTCCTGTTGCCAGCCGCTCATTTTCTCAGCGACCGGATTCATAAAGGTCACGTTCATATCGACATCAATACAAATTACCGCTTCGCCTATTGAGTCCAGCGTAATGTGCAGGCGCTCTTTTTCCTGATACAGCGCTTCGTTAAGCTGCTTCACTTCGGTCATATCCATATTGATACCAAGTAAGCGTTCAACTTCACCGTCTTTATTCAGCACCCGGTTGGCCAACGAGCGGATATGGCGTATGCCATCTTTTACTGCGATACGAAACTCAAGCTTAAACGGAGCCCGTGCGGCCAGCGAATCACGAATCACATTTTCGGCGTACTCGCGATCTTCAGGTACGAGGCATTGATACCAGACTTGCCAACTGGGTTTGATATGTGCGGGAACTTCATACAGATCGAACATCCGTTTATCCCAACTGATCACGTCAGGCTGCAGTTCCCATTCCCAAATCCCAATCCCCCCGGCTTCATTGGCGAGAGTAATGCGCTCCATCAGCCGTTTATTAATCCACTCGGTATGCTTCAGGTCGTTAATGTCTTCAACCTGCGCGATAAAGTAGAGTGGAGTGTTGTCGCTATGGCGCACCAGCGAAACGGCCAGCAACGCCCAGACGACGTCGCCCGCGCGGGTGTAATAGCGTTTTTCCATGGAATAGCTATTAATCTCTCCGCGTGCCAGCATATTGAGTTGTTCAAGGTCGTTGTTCAGATCTTCCGGCCAGGTTAATTGCTGGAAGGTCAGCGAACGTAGCTCCTCCTGGCTATAGCCCAGAAACTGGCACAAGGCTTTATTGGCCTGTAGCCATTGCCCCTCGGTGCCAACCAGTGCCATGCCAATCGCGGAATATTCCATGGCGTTGCGAAAGCGCGATTCGCTTTCTGAAATGTGCTTGCGTTCGGCTCGAAACGCGTACATCACCATGGTCATCATGTTGGCTGGCAACAGGATCATCAAAAACGGCAACCAGGGGATGTCCGTCATCATGTTCTGTTTCGGGGTGTAAAGCAGTGAAGGGTCGGCGGCCAGCATCAGCGAAACCATCATCACGGTGCTGAGGAATATTAAAAACGCCTCCATACGCGGCAGGCGGACAGCGCTCCACATCAGCAGGACAATAACGCAGGTAAATGGCCACGGAATGTACATCATGGATAGCCAACTGAACGTTAAGGTCACCAGAAGCGTAATCAGGGTCTCAAGCAATAATCGCGGGTCGCGATGACGCAGCAGGTAATGTGGTTTAAACAGCAAACCTAACGGCACCAACGCCAGTGCGCCAATGGATTCTGACAGTACCCAAATGAGAAAGGTATTTAACGTAGTTTCCTTCGGCAGCAACATCCACATCAATACGCCGCCCAGCAGTGGCGGAACAACCGCGCTGCCAAATGCCAGGCGCGCCCAGTCGTTAAGATTTTGTAAAGGATTGTACCAGGGCAGCAGTTTACGCAATAACATTGCGCCAACAACAGCCTCAATAATGTTAATGACCGTATAGGAGAAATTAAGCGACTGTACGGGGAAGAAGAGTAAAGAGGCGCCGATGCTACCGAATGAGCAAGCCAGCGCGATCCCAGGCCACATCTTTCCAGCGTGACGGTAAAAAGCCACCATCATGATAGAGGTTGGAAACCACAGCGGTGCAAGCTGTGCGCCGTAACGTGACAGTTCCAGCGAAAACAACGTAAAGATGAAAGCCACCAGACCTAAACTGGCCAGGCGCAGTAGAGGATGGGGTAAGGTAACTAAAACATGTTGGGATTGTTTACTCATTACCACTCTACCCAAATAGCCGTTGTCGCCCAGCAGAGATGCCGGACGCATCACATTTAATCTGGGATTATGCTAGTACAAACAATTTACAATTTATACGCCAGCTGCTCATAAATTAACACTCCCAAGCTATTAATTCCTAAGGCAGGTGAATAAATATAGCGGCTGTTCTAAATCTGACCATTTTAATTTGCGACAGGGACAGCATTGGTGCAGCCTGGGGTGGCATCGCGCCGCTGAAATCCCTATAATTGCCGCGTTTGGCGTTTCGGCGCCGCCCTTCCTTACATCCAGGTTAATCAGGTCGCTAAATTTATGACTGATCAGTCCCATCAGTGCGTCATTATCGGCATTGCCGGCGCATCGGCTTCCGGCAAGAGCCTTATTGCCAGTACTCTTTATCGCGAATTGCGTGAACAAGTCGGTGACGAACATATTGGCGTTATTCCCGAAGACAGCTATTACAAAGATCAAAGCCATCTGTCGATGGAAGAACGTGTAAAAACCAACTACGACCATCCGAACGCGATGGACCATAGCCTGCTGTTTCAACATCTGCAAACGCTGAAACGCGGCTCTGCCATTGAGCTGCCGGTATATAGCTATGTTGAGCACACGCGTACGCAAGACACTATTCATATCGAACCCAAGAAAGTCATCATCCTGGAAGGCATTTTGCTGCTGACGGATGCGCGTTTGCGTGACGAGATGAACTTCTCTATTTTTGTTGATACGCCGTTAGATATTTGCCTGATGCGCCGTATCAAGCGGGATGTGAACGAACGTGGTCGTTCAATGGATTCGGTGATGGCGCAATACCAGAAAACCGTCCGCCCAATGTTCCTGCAATTTATTGAGCCTTCAAAACAATACGCCGACATCATTGTGCCGCGCGGGGGTAAAAACCGCATCGCTATCGATATTCTGAAGGCTAAAATCAGTCAGTTCTTTGAATAAGTTCAGCGAATTGTGTACCGTTCAGTGATAACCTGGTTCACCCTTAACGCACCTGGCATTAAGGGTTTGAAGCACGAAAGGAGAAAGTGCCATGCGTTTATGTGACCGAGATATTGAAGCCTGGTTGGATGAAGGTCGCCTGTCGATCAATCCACGCCCTCCTGTCGAGCGAATCAATGGCGCCACGGTAGATGTGCGCCTTGGCAATAAATTCCGTACGTTCCGCGGTCATACGGCGGCGTATATCGATTTAAGCGGACCGAAAGATGAAGTCAGCGCCGCGCTGGATCGCGTGATGAGTGATGAAATCGTCCTTAAGGACGGCGAAGCATTTTTCCTGCATCCGGGGGAACTTGCACTGGCGGTAACATTCGAATCCGTGACGCTGCCTTCCGATCTCGTCGGTTGGTTAGATGGTCGTTCTTCGCTGGCTCGTCTGGGACTGATGGTACACGTCACCGCACACCGTATCGATCCGGGCTGGTCTGGCTGTATCGTACTGGAGTTTTACAACTCCGGAAAATTACCGCTGGCTCTGCGTCCGGGGATGCCGATTGGCGCGTTAAGTTTCGAACCGCTTTCCGGTCCGGCAGCGCGACCCTACAACCGTCGTCAGGATGCGAAGTATCGCGACCAGCAGGGCGCCGTTGCCAGCCGGATCGATAAAGACTGAGTGTTTATCAGTCCATTGGGGATAGCATGAGACGATTTCTGACGACGCTGATGATTCTTCTGGTCGTGCTGGTGACCGGCTTTTCTGCGTTAGTACTGTTGGTGAATCCGAATGATTTCCGCGCGTATATGGTCAAGCAGGTTGCCGTACGTAGCGGGTATCAGCTGCAGTTGGATGGCCCCCTGCGTTGGCACGTATGGCCGCAACTGAGTATCCTCTCAGGGCGAGTGATGTTAACGGCTGAAGGCGCCAGCGAACCCCTGGTTCGTGCTGATAATATGCGTCTCGACGTTGCATTGTGGCCGCTGTTGAGCCACCAGCTCAGCGTGAAGCAGGTGATGCTCAAAGGCGCAGTGATTCAATTGACTCCGCAAACTGAGGCGGTACGCGGCAAAGATGCACCCGTTGCCCCAAAAGACAATATGTTGCCCGATCTGGCGGAAGACAAAGGATGGTCGTTTGATATCGCCCGTCTGCGCGTTGCCGACAGTGTTCTGGTGTTCCAACATGAAGATGATGAACAGGTTACCGTTCGCGATATTCGTCTGGAGATGGAACAAGATAGCCAGCACCGCGGTACGTTTGATTTCTCCGGGCGTGTGAACCGCGATCAGCGCGATCTCGCGTTATCCTTTAACGGTACGGTCGATGCCTTCGATTATCCGCACAACTTATCTGCGAATATTGAACAGTTAAGCTGGCAACTGCAGGGGGCCGATCTGCCGCCGCAGGGGATCAACGGTCAGGGACATCTTCAGGCGCAATGGCTGGAAGAGAAAAAACAGCTTTCATTTAGCCAGATAAATTTGACCGCTAATGACTCTTCTTTCTCCGGGCAAGCGCATGTGGCCTTGTTGGAAAAACCGGAATGGGCCGTTGACCTAAAATTTGGTCAGCTCAATCTGGATAACCTGCTCGTACAACATGACGCAGTGGTGACAGCAAAAGGTGAAGTTCAGCAAGGTCAGAGTCAGTCAACGCTGGCGCGCCCCGTCATTGCTTCCCAGGTTGATGCCGTTTCGTATCAGGGACTCAAGGGTTTTTCGGCAGACATCGCTTTGCAGGCTGACAAAGTGCTGTGGCGGAAAATGGCGTTTGAGAATGTCTCGGCAAAAATAGACAACCGGTTCGGCTTACTGAACATTGCACAGTTGCAAGGAAAAAGTGATGGCGGGCTGATCTCATTGCCCGGCACGCTGGATGCCAGAAAGGGAGAACCGCGAGCGGTCTTTCATCCGCGCCTGGAAGGTGTGGAAATTGGCACTATTCTGAAGGCCTTTGATTACCCCATCGCACTCACCGGCAAGCTGTCGTTGGCAGGAGATTTTTCCGGCTCGGATATTGACGCCCAGGCGTTTCGTCACAGCTGGCAAGGGCAGGCCCATGTCGAAATGAACGATACGCGAATGGAAGGGATGAACTTCCAGCAGATGATACAGCAGGCCGTCGAGCGTAGCGGTGGAGATGCTAAAGCCCAGCAAAATATGGAGAACGTGACCCGTCTGGATCATTTTGTAACCGATATGACGCTGGATAACGGTGAGGTTACGCTGGATAACATGGTTGGGGAGTCCGCTATGTTGGCACTGACCGGCAAAGGAACGTTAGATCTGGTGAAGCAGAATTGCGACACGCTGTTTAACATTCGCGTACTGGGCGGTTGGGATGGTGAAAGTAAGTTGATTAATTTCCTGAAGGCCACCCCGGTTCCTCTTAGAGTCTATGGTCAATGGCAATCACTGAACTACAGTCTGCAGGTTGATCAGCTTTTGCGTAAACATCTGCAGGATGAAGCAAAACGTCGCCTGAATGACTGGGCCGATCGCAATAAAGATTCCCGCAACGGCAAAGATGTTAAAAAGTTGCTTGATAAGCTCTGATTCATATTGCCGGATGGCGGCTGATGCCGCCTCCGGCTCTTGAACTACACTTCGTAATCCATCTCTTCTTCATTGTGCAACGGTATCAACTGGACTTTTTGCACGCGATGATTTTCCACCTGCAGAGTTTTCAATCGGAAATCGCCAACCTGGACTTCCTCCCCGGTTTTTGGGATGCGCTGCAAGTACTCCATTAACAGCCCGGCAATGGTGTGATACTCACGTTTTTCATCTAATGGGATAGGGACGTACTGCACCAGGTCTTCCAGCGGCATATGCCCGTTAGCGGTCCATGAACCATCGGCGTTTTTCTGAATATCATGGCGGGCGTCGATTTCCTCTACCTCGTTTGGCAGATTGCCGGCGATGGTTTCCATCACATCACTCAGCGTCACAATCCCTTCGACGGAACCAAATTCATCGGCTACAAACGCGAAGTGCGTCCGGGCGTTTCGGAACTGCTCAAGCGCCGGAAGTAGCGGCAGAGTTTCCGGGAACACCAGCGGCTGGCGAATCAAGACGCGCAGGTCGAGCGGCTCGCCGCGCAGAGACTGTTGCAGCAAATCGATGACATGCACCACGCCAAGCAGTTCTTCCTGCCCGTCTTCGCCAGTGACCACCAGACGCGTATGCTGGTTTTTTTCCAGTAAGGCGCGGATTTCTGCTTCGGGAGCATTGAGGTCGATGTGTTCAATATCGTGGCGCGAGGTCATGATACTGCTGACGGTACGCTGATTGAAGTTCAGCACACGTTCAATCATCCTCCGCTCCTGAGGCGCGAAAATCTGACCTTCATGATGGTCCGCCAGCATTGCCGCGGTTTCGGCATCCAGTTCGGCATCTTCTTTTTGCCCGCTCAGCAGCCGCATTACCGCCTCGGCGGTGCGCTGGCGCAGAGTATGGTTGGCTGAGAGGAAGCGACGACGGTTAAAGATAGCCAACTGGTTCAATGCTTCGATCATGACCGAGAAGCCGATGGCCGCGTACAGGTAACCTTTCGGGATATGGAAACCAAATCCTTCGGCGACCAGGCTAAAACCAATCATCAGCAAGAAGCTCAGGCACAGAATAACGATAGTTGGATGACTGTTGACAAAGCGTGTCAGCGACTTGCTCGCCAGCACCATCAGGCTGATGGCAATAATCACCGCAGCCATCATCACGGCCAGGTGATCGACCATCCCAACAGCGGTAATGACGGAATCGAGAGAGAATATGGCGTCCAGCACCACGATCTGCGCGACCACACCCCAGAACTTAGCGCCTTTACGCTGGGTGGGATTGTCGCTGTCTTTTCCTTCCAGCCGTTCGTTGAGCTCCATAGTGGCTTTAAACAGCAGGAAGAAACCGCCGAACAGCATGATCAGATCGCGGGCGCTGAAGCTGAGATCGCGAATGCTGAACAGCGGCGTGGTCAGTGTTACCAGCCAGGATATTGATGCCAGCAGCAGCAGGCGCATAACCATCGCCAGCAGTAGCCCGGTAATACGCGCCTTATCCCGCTGGGCAGGAGGTAGTTTCTCCGCGAGGATGGCAATAAAAACAAGATTATCAATGCCAAGAACAAGTTCGATCACGATTAACGTGACCAGTCCGGCCCAGATTGACGGATCGGCAATCCATTCCATAGTAAATGCTATACCCATAGTTGTATGACAATTGTCACAATTCGATCATGGGTAAAACTGGCGAAAAATGCAATGGCGAGAGGGGATTTCTCTGTCGGTTATATCAGAACAGATGCAGGATAATAGCCTTAATGTCACTACAGGAAATGATTTTACTAATCTAAATATATTTAGGAAATATCGCAGGTGGGATGTTTTTATATCAATATTGTCAACATCAATAAAATCCTAAAAATATACAAATCCAACGCTTAATATTAATCTTAAAAGCTTGGTGTCGGTGGTTTGTTATCTTGCCTGATATTCGCTTAGCTGCAACAATTCTTGCGGTAATAATCAAAAGATAAATATTTCCTCATTAACCAGTGGCGCGCATTCCCGATGCGTTGCCGCTGTAAATGTGATGAAAATAAAGGAGAAGATAAAAATTTAAATTAATCAGTGCATTGGTAGCTAGTGAAGCCAGGGGCGGTAGCGTGTCTGGTCGCCTGAAACAAGCCTAAATTATTCTGTCAAGAGTCCGCAGATGAATTCATTTTTTTTAGGACTGATGCCAGTTAAATTCCATTTCAATTAACGGCAAGGTAAATACGTACAGGCGAAGTCGCTATTTAGATTGCATGTGATAATTACTCTGCCAAAGTGATAAATAATCAATGATGAAATCCAAACTTAAATTGATGCCAGTATTGGTATCGGTAATCTTGATAAACGGTTGTACCGTGCTTCCGGGCAGCAATATGTCTACGATGGGCAAAGATGTGATTAAACAGCAGGACGCTGATTTTGATATCGATCGCATGGTGAATGTTTATCCACTCACCCCACGACTGGTAGAACAATTACGTCCTCGACCAAATGTTGCACAACCTAATATGTCGCTGGACCAGGAGATTGCCGGGTATCAGTACCGGGTCGGTCCGGGGGATGTCCTGAATGTGACCGTCTGGGACCATCCTGAACTCACCACCCCGGCCGGGCAGTACCGTAGTTCAAGCGATACCGGCAACTGGGTACAACCTGATGGCACGATGTTTTACCCCTACATCGGCAAAGTCAGCGTGGTAGGGAAAACGTTGGCAGAGATTCGTAGTGATATTACCGGGCGCTTAGCGAAGTACATTGCTGACCCGCAGGTGGACGTTAATATCGCCGCTTTCCGCTCGCAGAAGGCCTATGTCTCCGGGCAGGTGAACAAATCCGGTCAGCAGGCCATCACCAACGTGCCGCTTACCGTTCTCGATGCCATTAACGCCGCTGGCGGTCTCACCGAAGCGGCAGACTGGCGCAACGTTGTGCTGACTCATAAAGGGCAGGAGCAACGCATTTCACTGCAAGCACTGATGCAAAATGGCGACCTGAGCCAGAACCGACTGCTCTATCCTGGCGACATTCTGTTTGTCCCGCGTAATGACGATCTGAAAGTCTTTGTAATGGGGGAAGTGAAAAAACAGAGCACCCTCAAAATGGACTTCAGTGGCATGACGCTTACCGAAGCGCTGGGCAATGCCGAAGGTATTGACCTGACCACCTCCAATGCCAGCGGTATTTTCGTTATTCGACCATTGAAAGGCGAAGGCGGGAACAACGGCAAGATCGCCAATATCTATCAGCTTGATATGTCCGATGCGACGTCGCTGGTGATGGCAACATCATTCCGACTCCAGCCATACGATGTGGTGTACGTCACTACTGCGCCGGTTGCTCGCTGGAACCGTTTGATCAATCAGTTGCTGCCGACTATTAGCGGTGTTCGCTATATGACGGACACGGCCAGCGACCTTCACAACTGGTAATCGTCATGTTTAACAAAATCTTAGTTGTCTGTGTGGGGAACATTTGCCGTTCCCCGACGGCAGAGCGCTTGTTAAGGCAATTTCACCCGGCGTTGACGGTCTCTTCTGCCGGTCTTGGGGCGCTGGTGGGGAAAGGCGCGGATCCGTGCGCCATTAGCGTGGCGCAGGCGCACAACCTGTCACTGGATAATCATTGTGCCCGGCAGATCTCGGGACGAATGTGCCGGGAGTATGACCTGATCCTGGCCATGGAAAAGCGCCATATCTCTGCCCTGTGTGAAATGGTGCCGGAGATGCGCGGCAAAGTGATGCTTTTTGGTCACTGGGACAGCGAGCGCGAAATTCCCGATCCATATCGTAAAAGCCGTGATGCGTTTGACGCGGTGTACGCATTACTTGAACGGTCTGCCCGCCAATGGGCTCAGGCACTGAACGCAGAGCAGGGAAAACAATGACAGAAAAAGTAAAACAGTCTGCTGCGCCGGTAACGGGCAATGATGAAATCGATATTGGTCGTCTGGTCGCAACGGTGGTGGAAGCCCGCTGGTGGGTACTTGGGATTACCGCGGCTTTTGCATTGTGTGCCGCGGTCTACACGCTGTTCGCCACCCCCATCTATAGTGCGGACGCGCTGGTGCAAATTGAGCAAAATACTGGAAATTCACTGGTGCAGGATATTGGCTCGGCGTTGTCGAACAAACCCCCGGCCTCGGAAGCGGAAATTCAGCTCATTCAGTCACGACTGGTATTAGGGAAAACGGTAGACGATCTCAACCTCGATATCGGCGTTACCAAAGATACGTTCCCTATTTTTGGCGCGGGCTGGGACCGGCTGATGGGCCGTCAGAACGAAACGGTTAATGTGACTACCTTCACGCAGCCAAAGGCAATGAATGAACAGACCTTCACGCTCAATGTGCTGAATGACAAAAGCTATCAACTGGTGAGTGACGGGGGTTTTAGCGTTCGGGGGCAAGTCGGCAAGGTGTTGGAACACGATGGCGTGACGATGCTGGTTAAGGCGATTCATGCCAGCCCGGAGAGCCAATTTACCGTCCGTAAATTCTCCACGCTGGGCATGATAAACACCCTGCAAAATAATCTGATGGTGGCGGAAACAGGCAAAGATACCGGTGTATTGAGCCTGACTTTTACCGGTGAAGACCGCGAGCAAATCCGCCAGATCCTCGACAGTATTACCCGTAACTATCTGCAACAAAACGTGGAACGTAAATCCGAAGAGGCCGCCAAAAGTCTGGCGTTTCTGGCCAGACAGTTGCCCGAAGTGCGTAACCACCTGGATGTTGCTGAAAACAAGCTGAACGCCTTTCGTCAGGATAAAGACTCCGTGGATTTGCCGCTGGAAGCCAAAGCGGTGCTGGATTCGATGGTGAATATCGATGCTCAGCTTAATGAACTGACCTTCAAAGAAGCGGAGATTTCCAAGCTGTTCACCAAAGCGCATCCGGCGTACCGCACGCTGCTGGAAAAACGCCAGGCGCTGGAAGATGAGAAAAGTAAGCTGAACGGGCGTGTAACGGCGATGCCGAAAACACAGCAGGAAATTGTTCGCCTGACGCGTGATGTGGAGTCCGGTCAGCAGGTCTATATGCAGTTGCTGAACAAGCAACAGGAACTGAAGATTACCGAGGCCAGTACGGTCGGCGATGTGCGCATTGTCGATCCCGCGATTGCCCAGCCTGGCGTGCTGAAGCCGAAAACGGCGCTGATTATTCTCGGCAGTATTATTCTCGGTTTAATGCTTTCCGTGGTGGGCGTACTGCTGCGTTCTCTGTTTAATCGCGGTATTGAAAGCCCCCAGGCGCTGGAAGAGCATGGTATCAGCGTGTATGCCAGTATTCCGCTGTCTGAATGGCAAAAAGCGCGTGATAACGTTCAGACCATTAAAGGTGTGAAACGCTACAAGCAAAGCCAACTGCTGGCCGTGGGGAATCCAACGGATCTCGCCATCGAAGCGGTCCGTAGCCTGCGTACCAGCCTGCACTTTGCCATGATGCAGGCGCGTAACAACGTATTGATGCTGACCGGCGTCAGTCCGTCGATTGGGAAAACGTTTGTCTGCGCTAACCTGGCGGCAGTTATTAGCCAGACTAACAAACGCGTGCTATTGATCGACTGCGACATGCGCAAAGGCTATACCCACGAACTGCTGGGGACCAATAATGTTAACGGCCTGTCTGAGATCCTCATTGGCAAAGGGGATATTTCATCCAGCGCTAAACCGACATCGATTCCGCATTTTGATCTGATCCCTCGCGGTCAAATTCCTCCCAATCCTTCCGAACTGTTGATGAGCGAGCGCTTCGGCGAACTGATTGCCTGGGCCAGTTCGCACTATGACCTGGTGTTGATTGACACCCCACCAATTCTGGCGGTGACCGATGCGGCTATCGTAGGGCGCCACGTCGGAACCACGCTGATGGTTGCGCGTTATGCGGTCAACACGCTGAAAGAGGTGGAAACCAGCCTGGGCCGCTTCGAGCAAAATGGCATTCAGGTGAAAGGGGTGATCCTCAACTCGATCTTCCGCCGCGCGAGCGGGTATCAGGATTACGGCTACTACGAATACGAATACACGTCGGATTCGAAATAACTAACAGCAACGCATATCGAATGTAGGCCTGATAAGCGTAGTGCCATCAGGCAACTTTTTTTGGAAACGAAAATGACCACAGAAAACCCGCTAATTTCAATTTACATGCCAACCTGGAACCGCCAGCAGTTGGCCATTCGGGCGATTAAATCGGTGTTGCGCCAGGACTATCCTCACTGGGAGATGATCATTGTGGATGATTGCTCTTCCTCATATGAGCAGTTGCAGCAGTTTGTTGAGGAACTCAACGATCCGCGCGTGTCGTATACGCATAATTCCACCAACTCCGGGGCCTGCGCGGTGCGTAATCAGGCCATTATGCAGGCCAACGGACAATACATTACGGGGATTGATGATGATGATGAATGGACGCCGAACCGACTGAGTGTATTTCTCAACTATCGCCATCATTTGGTCACGCGGGCGTTTCTGTATGCCAATGACTATGTCTGTGAGGGCGAAGTGTATTCGCAGCCGACCAGTCTGCCGCTCTATCCTAAGTCCGTTTATTCACGCCGCAGGTTTTATAAGCGCAACATCATTGGTAACCAGGTATTTACCTGGGCATGGCGGTTTAAAGCATGTCTGTTCGATACCACGCTGAAAGCGGCGCAGGATTACGACATCTTCCTGCGCATGGTGGTGGCGTATGGCAAACCGTGGAAGGTCAAAGAGGCGACGCAGATCCTGCATGTAAATCACGGTGAGATGCGCATTACCTCATCGCCGAATAAATTCTCCGGCTACTTTCAGTTTTACCGCAAGCACAAAGGCAAATTTGACCGGGCCAGCAAGAAGTATCAGTTGTTTACCCTCTATCAGATCCGCAACAAACGGATGAACTGGCGCACGCTGCTGACGCTGCTTTCTGTTCGCAACAGTAAGCGTCTGGCCGACGGACTGCGAGGACGCTAATTATGCTGGAAGATTTACGCGTGAACGGCTGGAGTCTGCGCCCCTGCTGCATGGTGGTGGCCTATCGGATTGCCCATTTTTGCTCCGTCTGGCGTAAAAAAAATATCTTGAACAACCTGTGGGCTGCGCCAGTGCTGGTGCTGTATCGCCTGATCACTGAATGTCTGTTTGGCTATGAAATTCAGGCCGCCGCATCTATCGGTCGTCGTTTCACTATCCATCATGGCTATGGCGTGGTGATCAATAAACATGTGGTGGCAGGGGACGATTTAACCCTGCGCCACGGTGTCACCATCGGCAATCTTGGCGACAAAGATCCGTCCTGTCCGGTCATCGGCAACGGTGTCGAGCTGGGGGCCAACGTCACTCTGCTCGGGGATGTCGCGATTGGCGATAACGTGACGATTGGTGCTGGGAGCGTCGTGGTGGATAGCGTTCCGGACAATGCGCTGGTCGTGGGCGAGAAGGCACGGGTGAAGGTAATAAAATGAAGATATTACAATTTAATGTGCGACTCGCAGAAGGTGGGGCGGCAGGCGTGGCGTTAGATTTGCATCTGAGGTCGCTGGAAAAAGGGCTGTCGTCGCGTTTTGTCTATGGCTATGGCAAAGGCGGTAAAAAAAGCGCCAGCCATGCGAAATACCCGCAGGTTATCAAATATACGCCGCGCCTGACGTCGGCGGCGAACATTGCGCTGTTTCGTTTCGCGAACCGCGACATGTTCGGCAATCTCGACAAGCTATATCGTACGGTTACCCGCACTAACGGCCCGCTGGTACTGCATTTTCATGTGTTGCACAGCTACTGGTTGAACCTGGAAGAGGTAGTCTCCTTTTGCCAAAAAGTGAAAGCGCATAAACCGGATATCACCTTCGTCTGGACGCTGCACGATCACTGGAGTGTGACCGGGCGCTGTGCCTTTACCGATGGCTGCGAAGGCTGGAAAACGGGCTGTCTGCAATGCCCAACGCTTAGCAACTATCCGCCGGTAAAAATCGATAAAGCACATCAGCAGTTGCCCGGTAAGCGGCAGATGTTTCGTGCGATGCTGGCGCTGGGTTGCCAGTTTATCTCGCCCAGTCAGCATGTGGCCGACGCATTCAACAGCCTGTATGGCGCGGGACGCTGCCGCATTATCAATAATGGCATTGATGTGGCAACTGAAACCATTCTTGCCGAACTACCCGCGATGCCTGAGGAGAGCGGTCGGCCGAAAATTGCCGTGGTGGCTCATGACCTGCGCTATGACGGCAAAACCAGTCAGCAACTGGTGCGAGCGATTACCGCGCTCGGAGACAAAATTGAGTTGCATACCTTCGGCAAATTTTCGCCATTTGCGGGAGATAACGTCATCAATCACGGTTTTGAGAGCGATAAGCGCACGTTGATGAGTGCGCTTAATCAGATGGATGGACTGGTGTTCAGCTCCCGTGTCGATAACTACCCGCTGATTCTGTGCGAAGCGCTATCCATCGGCGTACCGGTAATAGCCACGCACAGCGATGCCGCGCAGGAAGTGCTGGCTAAATCAGGCGGAAAAACGTTCAGCGAAGCTGAAGTGTTGCAACTGGTGCAACTGAAAAAATCAGACATTGCGCAGGCGGTTTTTGACACGTCGCTTGCCGCATTTAGCCAGCGCAGTCGGTTGGCATACAGTGGACAACAGATGCTGGAGGAATATGTCTCGTTCTATCAGAATCTGTAGCTATCTGGTGCTACCGCTGCTTTATCTGCTGGTAAACGTCAAACTCGCCCAGCTTGGCGAGAGCTTCCCGATAACTATCGTCACATTCTTACCTGTTCTGCTGTTGCTGTTTATCGAACGCATCAATATCAAAAAATTAATGATCGCGCTGGGCGTAGGGGGCGGACTGACGGCATTTAACTATCTGTTCGGTCAGTCACTGGATGCCAGCAAGTACGTGACGTCCGCCATGTTGTTTATCTATACCGTGGTGATTATTGGCATGGTATGGAGTATTCGCTTCAAAACCATTTCACCGCATAACTACATTAAAATCTTGCGCTTTTTCTGGCTGGTTGTGGGACTGGTGGTGGGGTTAGCTGCAGCTGAAATGGCACAGATAATTCTCAGCGGCGGCAGCAGTTTAATGGAAGTTATTTCGAAATATCTTATTTACAGTAATAGCTATGTTCTGAACTTTATTAAGTTTGGTGGGAAACGAACCACCGCGCTCTATTTCGAACCGGCATTCTTCGCTCTGGCGTTAATCTCAATTTGGCTCAGTATCAAACAGTTTGGTATCAAAACACCTAAGTCCGATGCTATGATTCTGGTAGGGGTAATATTATCGGGATCGTTTTCAGGAGTAATGACGTTTATTTTGTTTTACCTCCTGGAATGGGCGTTTCAGTACCTAAATAAGGATGCGATAAAAAAGAAGCTACCTCTGGCGATAATCTCATTGAGCGTGTTTTTAGTTGGTGTGATATTTGCTTTTCCGTACATCGCAACGCGGCTTGGTGATTTAGGAACTGAAGGTTCGTCATCGTATTATCGTATCGTAGGACCATTAGTGATGGTCGGTTATTCGTTACTGAACGTTGATGGCGTAGTGAGATTTGGCTCACTTTATGAATACGTCGCGTCATTCGGAATTTTTAACGGTGCAGATGTCGGTAAAACAATAGACAATGGCTTGTATCTGCTGATTATTTATTTTTCATGGTTCGCGGTGATATTAGCCCTATGGTACATGGGGAAAGTCATGAAAATGATGATCAATGCGTTTGGCGATAATCAGAATTATCGGGTGCAGCTTTATCTTTTTACACCATTGTCACTGTTTTTTACAGGTTCAGTATTTAGTCCGGAATACGCATTTTTAATTGTGTGTCCGTTTATTTTGCGCAAGGCGCTGAATATCGCGAGGTAACTCACATGCTGCTCAGTATCATTACCGTCGCCTTTCGCAATCTGGAAGGGATCGTCAAAACTCACGCGTCGCTGGCACATCTGGCGCAAGCGGGTGATATCAGTTTTGAGTGGATTGTTGTTGATGGCGGCTCCTCGGATGGTACTTCGGCGTTTCTTGAAGGACTCAATGGGGAACACCGGTTACGGTATGTCAGCGAACCGGATAAAGGTATCTATGATGCGATGAACAAAGGCATCGCGATGGCGCGCGGGCGGTTTGCACTGTTCCTCAACTCCGGGGATATTCTGCATGCGAATGCGGCTTGTTTTATCCGCCAGCTAAAAATGCAGAGTGACCAAACTATGGTCATTGGCGATGCGTTGCTGGATTTCGGTAATGGCAACAAAATTAAGCGTCGGGCAAAACCGGGTTGGTATATTTATCACAGCCTGCCAGCCAGCCATCAGGCAATATTTTTTCCGCTCTCAGGACTGAATGTCTGGCATTATGATTTGCAATATAAAATATCGTCAGATTACGCGTTGGCAGCCAAATTATACAAGTCCGGTTACGCTTTTAAAAAGCTGCGCGGGTTGGTGTCGGAATTTTCTATGGGTGGAGTGTCAACGACGAATAATCTGGAATTGTGCCGGGATGCCAAAAAAGTACAGCGCCAGATATTACACATGCCAGGTTTTTGGACCGGTTTGTCAGAATATTTACGTCTGCGCACAACCGATAAAACAAAAACCTTATATGGAAAAACGTAAGGGCACAGTATGCAAGACTTAAGCGGATTTAAAGTGCCTGGAGGTTTTCGCGGCGGCGGCGCTATTAAAGTGCAATTATGGTGGGCGGTGCAAGCAACATTATTTCGCTGGTCTCCACAGGTCATGTATCGCTGGCGTGCATTTTTATTACGGATGTTTGGCGCAAAAATAGGAAAAAACGTAGTCATTCGGCCTTCAGTAAAAATTACTTATCCGTGGAAACTAACTCTGGGAGATTATGCCTGGGTGGGTGATGACGCGGTTTTATATACGTTAGGTGATATTACGATTGGGGCACACGCAGTTATTTCGCAAAAAAGTTATTTATGCACCGGGAGTCATGATTATGCCAGCCAACATTTTGATATTAACGCCACACCGATAGTGGTTGGCGATAAATGCTGGCTGGCGACAGATGTCTTTGTCGCGCCTGGCGTGACGATTGGCGATGGCACCGTCGTCGGGGCACGAAGCAGCGTATTTAAATCGCTGCCAGCAAATGTCATTTGTCGGGGAAATCCCGCAGTAGTCACGCGCGAACGCGTCGAGAAAGTTACTCCCTGAGGGGATCACTGAAGAGGTTATAACATGTCAAAAGTCGCTCTCATTACTGGCGTAACCGGGCAGGATGGTTCTTACCTGGCAGAACTCCTGCTGGAAAAAGGGTACGAAGTACACGGTATTAAGCGTCGCGCTTCATCATTCAACACCGAACGTGTGGACCACATCTACCAGGATCCGCATTCAGGCAATCCCAAATTTCATCTGCACTATGGCGATTTGACGGACTCCTCCAATCTGACCCGTATTTTACAGGAAGTCCAACCGGATGAAGTCTATAACCTGGGTGCCATGAGCCACGTTGCGGTGTCGTTTGATTCACCGGAATACACCGCAGACGTTGATGCGATCGGCACCTTGCGCTTGCTGGAGGCGATCCGCTTCCTTGGTCTGGAAAAAAAGACCCGTTTTTATCAGGCGTCCACCTCTGAGCTGTACGGTCTGGTTCAGGAAATCCCGCAGAAAGAGAGCACGCCGTTCTATCCGCGTTCACCGTATGCCGTTGCTAAGCTGTACGCCTACTGGATAACCGTCAACTACCGTGAGTCTTACGGGATGTATGCCTGTAACGGCATTCTGTTTAACCACGAGTCTCCGCGCCGCGGCGAAACCTTTGTCACTCGCAAAATTACCCGGGCGATCGCCAACATCGCTCAGGGGCTGGAGTCTTGCCTGTACCTGGGCAACATGGATTCACTGCGCGACTGGGGGCATGCCAAAGATTACGTCAGGATGCAGTGGATGATGCTGCAGCAGGATAAGCCGGAAGATTTCGTGATTGCCACCGGCGTGCAGTATTCCGTGCGCCAGTTTGTAGAAATGGCGGCAGCTCAGTTGGGGATTAAATTGCGCTTTGAAGGTGAGGGCGTGAATGAAAAAGGCATCGTGGTTTCCGTGACCGGACATGATGCGCCGGGCGTGAAGCCAGGCGATGTCATGATTGCCGTTGACCCGCGCTACTTCCGTCCGGCTGAGGTGGAAACGCTGCTGGGCGATCCGGCCAAAGCACATGAAAAACTGGGCTGGAAACCGGAAATCACGCTGCGCCAGATGATCTCGGAAATGGTTGCTAACGATCTTGATGCGGCGAAGAAACATTCCCTGCTTAAGTCGCACGGTTACGAGGTCGCCATCGCGCTGGAGTACTGAGGATGAAGACACAACGTATTTTTGTGGCGGGCCATCGCGGGATGGTGGGGGCCGCCATCGTCAGACAATTGTCGCAGCGAAATAATGTGGAGCTGGTGCTGCGTACCCGCGACCAGCTTAATCTGCTGGACGCCAGTGCGGTGCAGGCGTTTTTTGCCGCTGAACGTATTGACCAGGTTTATCTGGCGGCGGCAAAAGTAGGAGGGATTGCGGCAAACAATACTTATCCTGCTGATTTTATTTATGAAAACATGATGATTGAGAGCAACATTATTCATGCTGCACATCTGCATAACGTGAATAAACTGTTGTTTCTCGGGTCATCCTGTATTTATCCCAAGCAAGCTACCCAGCCAATCGCCGAGAGTGAACTGTTGCAGGGGACACTTGAACCGACCAATGAGCCGTATGCGATTGCCAAAATTGCCGGTATCAAGCTGTGTGAATCGTATAACCGACAGTATGGCCGTGATTATCGCTCGGTGATGCCGACCAATCTGTATGGGCCGCATGACAACTTTCATCCGAGTAAGTCGCATGTGATCCCGGCGCTGCTGCGCCGCTTTCATGAAGCTCGCGGGCAAAATGCTCCGGATGTGGTGGTATGGGGCAGCGGGACGCCAATGCGTGAATTTCTGCATGTCGACGATATGGCGGCGGCCAGTATCCACGTGATGGAGTTGGCTCAGGAAGTGTTGCAGGAATATACCCAGCCGATGCTGTCGCATATCAACGTGGGTACCGGCGTGGACTGCACCATCCGTGAACTGGCGCAGACTATTGCGGAGGTCGTGGGTTACAAGGGGCGCGTGGTGTTTGACGCCAGCAAACCGGACGGCACGCCGCGCAAATTACTCGACGTTACGCGTCTGCATCAGTTGGGCTGGTATCACGAGATATCTCTTCAAGCGGGACTTGCCAGTACATATCAGTGGTTTCTTGAAAACCAGCAGCGTTACCGGGGGTAAGCATGTTTTTACGTCATGAGGATTTTGCCACCGTTGTACGTTCAACTCCGCTGATTTCCATCGATTTGATCGTGGAAAACGCCCACGGTGAATTTCTGCTTGGCAAGCGCCTCAATCGTCCTGCGCAGGGGTACTGGTTTGTGCCCGGCGGTCGGGTGCAAAAAGATGAACCGCTGCACGCTGCCTTTGAGCGGCTTACTGAAGCTGAGCTGGGGTTACGTTTACCGCTGTCCGCTGCGCAGTTTTACGGTGTCTGGCAGCACTTCTATGACGACAACTTTTCCGGGGAAGATTTCTCAACGCATTACATCGTGCTGGGATTTCGTCTGCGGGTGTCGGAAAACGACCTGCAACTGCCTGACGTTCAACATGACGCGTACCGCTGGCTGGCAATTGAAGAGATTCTGGCCAGTGACCACGTGCACGACAACAGCCGGGCTTACTTCTGTGAGAAGAGTCAGGCCGGAGCACCCGGGCTATGAAGATCCTTGTGTATGGCATCAACTATTCGCCGGAGTTGACCGGTATCGGTAAATACACCGGTGAAATGGTGGAGTGGATGGCGCAACAGGGGCATGACGTACGGGTGATCACCGCGCCGCCTTATTATCCGCAGTGGAAAGTCAACGGTCGCTATTCATCCTGGCGCTACCGTCGTGAAAAGGGCGATGCAATCGTCTGGCGTTGCCCGCTGTATGTGCCTGAGCAGCCCTCCACGCTCAAGCGTCTACTGCATTTAGGCAGTTTCGCCCTGAGCAGTTTCTTCCCGCTGCTGGCGCAGCGCCGCTGGAAGCCGGATCGCATCATTGGGGTAGTACCGACGCTGTTTTGTACGCCGGGAATACGCCTGCTGGCGAAGCTGTCCGGGGCGCGCACGCTGCTGCATATTCAGGACTACGAGGTTGATGCCATGTTGGGACTTGGCATGGCGGGCAAAGGCAAGCGCGGTATGGTGGCAAAACTGGCCAGCGCCTTTGAGCGCAGTGGGCTGTTGAATATGGATCATATTTCGACCATTTCTCGCTCAATGATGAATAAAGCACAGGAAAAGGGCGTTGATGCACAGAAGGTTATCTTCTTTCCGAACTGGTCAGAAGTAGCGCGTTTTCGCGATGTGGACGCCGCCGATGCTCTGGCGTTGCGCCAGCAGCTGGGCTTGCCTGATGGAAAAAAAATCATTCTCTACTCTGGCAATATTGGTGAAAAGCAAGGACTGGAGAGTGTAATCGACGCAGCGGCCTTGTTGAGCGAGCGGCCCTGGCTGTTTGTGATTGTCGGGCAGGGCGGGGGTAAAGCGCGGCTGGAGAGTATGGTCAGCGAACGCGGCCTGAACAATGTGATGTTCTTTCCACTGCAATCTTATGACGCGCTGCCTGCACTGCTCAAAATGGCGGACTGTCATCTGGTGGTACAAAAGCGCGGTGCGGCGGATGCCGTACTGCCCTCCAAACTGACCAATATCCTCGCCGTTGGTGGTAACGCTGTGATTACCGCCGAGCCGGAAACCGAGCTGGGGCAACTCTGTAACATTGTTCCAGGCATCGCAGTATGCGTGGAACCGGAATCGGTAAACGCGCTGGTTTGCGGTATCCAACGGGCGTTGAGGATGCCAAAAGTCAATACGGTGGCACGTGACTATGCCGAACGCACGCTGGATAAAGATAACGTGCTTAGCCAATTTATTGCTGATATTCGGGGTTAATGATGAGTCAAAGCAAACTCTTTCCGGTAGTGATGGCCGGTGGCTCGGGTAGCCGTTTATGGCCTCTGTCCCGCGTATTGTATCCAAAGCAGTTCCTGTGCCTGAAAGGCGATCTCACCATGCTGCAGACAACGATCTGTCGTCTGAACGGCGTGGAGTGTGAAAGCCCGGTGGTTATCTGTAATGAACAACACCGTTTCATCGTCGCGGAACAGCTACGGCAACTGCACAAGCTGACTGAGAACATTATTCTCGAACCCGCCGGACGTAACACGGCACCGGCGATAGCGCTGGCCGCACTGGCGGCAAAACGTCAAAGCCCGGAGGAAGATCCGCTGCTGCTGGTATTGGCGGCCGATCACATGATTGCCGACGAAGAGGCATTTCGCGAGGCGGTTCGCAATGCTATGCCCTATGCCAGTGCGGGTAAGCTGGTGACGTTTGGTATCGTGCCGGACCAGCCGGAAACGGGCTATGGCTATATCCGCCGTGGCGAGGTTTCGCCGACCAATACCGACGCAGTGGCGTTCGAAGTGGCGCAGTTTGTTGAAAAGCCCAATCTGGAAACCGCGCAGGCTTATGTGGCGAACGGCGATTACTACTGGAACAGCGGCATGTTCTTGTTCCGCGCCGGACGTTACCTGGAAGAACTGAAAAAATATCGCCCCGACATTCTTCAGGCCTGTGAGAATGCCATGAGTGCGGTTGACCCCGATCTCGATTTTATCCGCGTTGATGAACAGGCGTTTCTCGCCTGTCCGGAAGAGTCTGTGGACTATGCGGTAATGGAACGTACGGCCGATGCGGTGGTGATGCCCATGAACGCAGGCTGGAGCGATGTCGGCTCCTGGTCATCGCTGTGGGAAATTAGCGCCCATACCGCCGAAGGCAATGTGCATCATGGCGACGTCATTAGCCACAAAACGGAGAACAGCTACGTGTATGCCGAATCTGGCCTGGTGACGACCGTCGGGGTGAAGGATCTGGTGGTGGTGCAGACCAAAGATGCGGTGCTGATCGCCGATCGCAACGCGGTGCAGGACGTCAAAAAAGTGGTGGAGCAAATTAAAGCTGACGGACGACATGAACACCATATTCACCGTGAAGTTTACCGTCCGTGGGGCAAGTACGACTCCATTGATGCCGGAGACCGTTACCAGGTGAAGCGAATTACCGTTAAACCAGGTGAGGGATTGTCCGTGCAGATGCATCATCACCGGGCTGAACACTGGGTGGTGGTGGCCGGTACCGCGAAAGTGACGATCAATGATGACATCAAACTGCTCGCTGAGAACGAGTCTGTCTATATTCCGCTTGGGGCGACCCATTGTCTGGAGAATCCCGGGAAAATCCCGCTCGATCTGATTGAAGTGCGCTCCGGATCTTACCTCGATGAGGATGATGTGGTGCGGTTTGCGGACAGATACGGGCGCGCCTGATGCAGGATGCGCCGCGCTTATCCGGCCTACAACAACGTAGGCGCGGTAAGCGAAGCGCACCGGGCAATGCATTTAACACTCATTAAAAAGGCTCATTAAGAGTCAGGGCCTCCTGTTGCCTGAAGAAGGGTAAATCATGACGAAATTAACCTGTTTCAAAGCCTACGATATTCGCGGCAGGCTGGGCGAAGAGCTGAATGAAGATATCGCGTGGCGTATTGGCCGCGCTTACGGCGAGTTCCTGAAGCCAAAAACGATTGTCCTCGGCGGTGATGTGCGCCTGACCAGCAAGACGCTAAAGCTGGCGTTGGCGAAAGGACTTCAGGATGCGGGCGTGGATGTGCTGGATATTGGTATGTCGGGCACCGAAGAGATTTATTTTGCCACTTTCCACCTGGGCATTGACGGCGGTATTGAAGTCACCGCCAGCCATAATCCGATGGATTACAACGGCATGAAGCTGGTGCGGGAAGGGGCACGGCCCATCAGCGGTGATACCGGTCTGCGCGACGTACAGCGCCTGGCGGAAGCCAACGACTTCCCGGCGGTTGATGAGACAAAACGTGGCCGCTACCAGCGTATTACTACCCGTGATGCCTACATTGACCACCTGCTGGGTTACATCAATCCCGCCAATCTGAAACCGATGAAGCTGGTGCTCAATTCCGGCAACGGCGCGGCAGGCCCTGTAGTGGACGCCATTGAAGCCCGTTTTAAAACATTGGGCGTGCCGGTCGAGTTTATCAAAATCCACAATACGCCGGATGGCAACTTCCCCAACGGTATTCCCAATCCTCTGCTGCCGGAATGCCGGGCTGACACGCGCAACGTGGTGATTGAACACGGCGCCGATATGGGGATTGCCTTCGACGGTGATTTTGACCGCTGCTTCCTGTTCGATGAAAAAGGTCAGTTCATTGAGGGCTACTACATTGTCGGCCTGCTGGCGGAGGCGTTTCTGGAGAAGAATCCGGGGGCGAAGATTATCCACGACCCGCGTCTGTCCTGGAACACCGTGGACGTGGTGACGGCGGCAGGCGGTAAACCGGTGATGTCAAAAACCGGACACGCGTTTATCAAAGAGCGGATGCGCCACGAAGATGCCATTTACGGCGGTGAAATGAGTGCGCATCACTATTTCCGTGACTTTGCCTACTGTGACAGCGGCATGATCCCGTGGCTGCTGGTGGCTGAACTGCTGTGTCTGAAAGGACAGTCGCTGGGCGAACTGGTCCGCGACCGGATGGTGGCCTACCCGGCGAGTGGGGAGATTAACAGCACGCTGGCAGAGCCGGCGGCAGCGATTGCGCGCGTGGAGCAGCATTTTTCCCGTGAGGCGCTGACGGTTGACAGAACGGACGGTATCAGCATGTCGTTTGTCGACTGGCGCTTCAATTTACGCTCTTCCAATACCGAACCGGTGGTGCGCCTGAACGTGGAATCGCGCGGAGATATTCCGTTGATGGAAGCGCGAACGCGCACTCTTCTGGCGTTACTGAATCAGTAATGCTGGTGCTTCCTTTGCCCGATTCTGGGCAAAGGGTGACTAACAGGAACCACGATGACACATCTAAAGAAGCGCGAGCGCGCCAAAACCAATGCGTCGTTAATTTCGATGGTGCAACGCTTTTCAGATATCACCATCATGTTTGGCGGGTTGTGGGTAATCTGCGAATTTAATGGTTTGCCTTTCCTGTACATGCACCTGCTGGTGGCGCTGATCACGCTGGTCGTTTTTCAGATGCTCGGTGGCATAACGGATTTTTATCGCTCCTGGCGTGGTGTCAAAATGACCACTGAGCTGGTGCTGTTGCTGCAAAACTGGACGCTGAGCCTGATTTTTTGCGCAGGTCTGATCGCCTTTAATAACGATTTTGATAACCGTCTCGCCGTCTGGCTGGCATGGTATCTGCTATCCAGCGTCGGCCTGGTGTTGAGTCGTTCGTTTATTCGCTACGGCGCGGGATGGCTGCGCAATTGCGGGTACAACACTCGTCGGGTGGCGGTGGCAGGGGACCTGCCAGCTGGACAAATGCTACTGGACAGTTTTCGCCATGAACCGTGGCTGGGGTTTGAAGTTGCAGGTATCTATCACGACCCTATCCCTGGAAAAAACTCCCGCGACTGGGCCGGTAATCTGCAACAACTGGTGGATGACGCTAAAGCCTCACGCATTCATAACGTTTATATCGCCATGTCGATGAGCGATGGTGCCAGCGTCAAAAAATTAGTGCGCGAGTTGGCCGATACCACCTGTTCAGTGCTCCTTATTCCTGATGTCTTTACCTTCAACATTCTGCATTCACGGATTGAAGAGATGAACGGCATTCCGGTGGTGCCGCTGTATGACACGCCACTCTCGGGGATTAATCGTCTGTTAAAGCGCGCGGAAGATATCGTGCTGGCTTCACTGATCCTGCTGCTTATTTCCCCGGTGCTATGTGGCATAGCGCTACTGGTAAAACTGACCTCCAAAGGAGCGGTGATTTTCCGCCAGACCCGTTACGGCATGGATGGGAAGCCGATCAAAGTCTGGAAGTTTCGCTCAATGAAAGTGATGGAAAACGATGCGGTGGTGACGCAGGCGACGCAAAACGATCCGCGCGTTACTCCTGTGGGGAATTTCCTGCGTCGGACGTCGCTCGATGAACTGCCGCAGTTTATTAACGTACTGACCGGGGGCATGTCTATCGTCGGGCCACGCCCGCATGCGGTGGCGCATAACGAACAGTACCGCCAACTGATTGAGGGATACATGTTACGCCATAAGGTGAAACCGGGTATTACCGGCTGGGCGCAAATCAACGGCTGGCGCGGTGAAACCGATACGCTGGAAAAAATGGAGAAACGTGTGGAGTTTGACCTCGAATACATTCGCGAGTGGAGCGTGTGGTTCGATATCAAAATTGTTTTTCTGACGATATTCAAAGGCTTTGTTAACAAAGCGGCGTATTAACATGAGTTTACGAGAAAAAACGCTTAATGGCGCAAAGTGGTCGGCGATTGCCACGGTGATCATTATTGGGCTCGGACTTATTCAGATGACTGTCCTGGCGCGAATTATTGATAACCACCAGTTCGGGTTGTTAACCGTGTCGCTGGTGATCATAGCGCTGGCCGATACGCTGTCGGATTTCGGTATCGCCAACTCAATTATTCAACGCAAAGAGATTGGTTATCTGGAGCTGACGACGCTTTACTGGCTAAACGTTGGGCTGGGTATCGTGGTATGCGTGGCGATGTTTCTGCTGAGCGAGACGATTGCCCATGTGCTCAATAACCCAGAACTGGCACCGCTCATCAAAACCTTATCACTGGCGTTTGTGGTGATACCGCACGGGCAGCAGTTTCGCGCGCTGATGCAAAAAGAGCTGGCCTTCAACAAAATTGGCATGATTGAAACCAGTTCGGTGCTGGCTGGATTTACCTTTACCGTGGTCAGCGCCCATTTCTGGCCGCTCGCGCTGACGGCCATTCTTGGGTATCTGGTGAATAGTACGCTACGTACGCTGCTGTTCGGCTATTTTGGCCGCCGGATTTACCGACCCGGGCTGCATTTTTCGCTGGCATCCGTTTCGTCGAACCTGCGTTTTGGCGCATGGCTGACGGCAGACAGCATCATCAATTATATCAATACCAACCTTTCCACGCTGGTTTTAGCTCGCACGTTGGGAGCTGGCGTGGCGGGCGGATTCAATCTCGCCTGGAACGTGGCGGTTGTCCCGCCGATCAAACTGAACCCGATTATCACCCGCGTGCTGTTTCCGGCGTTTGCCAAAATCCAGGACGACAGCGAAAAACTACGGGTGAATTTTTACAAGCTGCTGTCAGTGGTTGGGATTATCAACTTCCCGGCGCTACTGGGACTGATGGTGGTGTCGGACAACGTGGTGCCGCTGGTGTTTGGCGAGAAGTGGAACGGCATTATTCCGGTCCTGCAACTATTGTGCATTGTGGGTCTGCTGCGCTCGGTGGGGAATCCAATAGGATCGCTCTTGATGGCGAAAGCCCGGGTCGATATCAGCTTCAAATTCAATGTGTTCAAAACCTTTCTGTTTATTCCTGCCATTTTCATTGGCGGTCATCTGGCGGGGGCGATTGGCGTGACGCTGGGCTTTCTGTTGGTCCAGGTGATTAACACGATCCTCAGCTACTTCGTGATGATCAAGCCTGTTCTTGGCTCCAGCTACCGTCAGTACATGCTCAGCCTGTGGCTGCCGTTGTATCTCTCCTTACCAACCCTTGTGGTGAGCTATGCGTTGGGCTTAACCCTGCGCAACCAGGTGCCATTAAGCGCGCTGCTGGGGATCCAGATAGCGGCAGGAGCACTGGTGTTTGCGCTAATGATTGTGTTGTCGCGCCATCCGCTGGTGGTGGAAATAAAACGCCAACTCTGTCGCAGTGAAAAAATGAAAACCTTGCTCCGTGCGGGATAAGAACAACGTTTTAAGAGGTCATAATGAAATTACTAATTTTAGGCAACCATACCTGCGGGAACCGAGGGGATAGCGCGATCCTGCGCGGTTTGCTGGATGCCATTAACGCGTTGCGTCCCGAGACCGAAGTGGATGTGATGAGCCGTTACCCGGTGAGCTCTTCGTGGTTGTTAAACCGCCCGGTGATGGGCGACCCGCTGTATTTGCAGATGAAGCAACATAACAACGCAGCAGGGGTTATGGGGCGCGTGAAGAAAGTGCTGCGTCGTCGCTATCAGCATCAGGTACTGCTCTCGCGTGTTACCGATTCCGGTAATCTGCGCAACATCGCTATCGCCCAGGGCTTTACCGATTTTGTCCGTCTGCTGTCGCGCTATGACGCCATCATCCAGGTCGGCGGATCGTTCTTTGTCGATCTGTATGGCGTGCCGCAGTTTGAACATGCCCTGTGTTCGTTTATGGCGAAAAAACCGCTGTACATGATTGGTCACAGCGTGGGGCCATTCCAGGATGAGCAGTTTAATCAACTGGCGAACTACGTGTTTGGTCACTGTAATGCGCTGATTTTACGTGAATCCGTCAGTCTGGATCTGATGAAGCGCAGCGCAATTACCACGGATAAAGTCGAAACAGGCGTGGATACGGCCTGGCTGGTCGACAACCATCATGAGGATTTTGAGCCAGGTTATGCGGTACAGCACTGGTTAGACATGGCGGCTAAACAGAAGACCGTTGCCATTACATTGCGTGAGCTGGCTCCTTTTGATAAGCGTCTGGGGACAACGCAGCAGGCCTATGAGCAAGCCTTTTCCGGAGTGGTGAACCGCATCCTCGACGAAGGTTACCAGGTGATAGCGCTGTCAACCTGCACCGGTATTGATAGTTACAACAAAGATGACCGCATGGTGGCGTTAAACCTGCGCCAGTATGTTAACGATCCGGCCCGATATCACGTGGTGATGGATGAACTTAACGATCTGGAGATGGGGAAGATTCTGGGCGCATGCGATCTGACGGTGGGGACTCGCTTGCATTCTGCCATCATCTCGATGAATTTTATGACGCCTGCCATCGCCATTAACTACGAGCACAAATCGGCCGGGATCATGCAACAACTGGGGTTACCGGAGATGGCTGTTGATATTCGTCATCTTCTCGATGGCAGTCTCGAAGGGAAGGTTGCCGATACTCTCGGACAGTTACCTGAGCTGCGCATACGTCTCGGCGACGCGGTTATGCGCGAACGCGAACGTGGGGTACGCATGGTGCAGTCGGTTTTAACGCGTATTGAGGGGGAAAAATGAAGATTGGTTTTTTTCTGCTTAAATTTCCGCTCTCCTCCGAGACATTTGTACTCAATCAGATAACCGCATTTATTGATATGGGCTATGACGTGGAGATTGTCGCTTTGCAGAAAGGCGATCTTGAAAATACTCATGCCTCCTTTAATACCTACCGTCTGGGTGAAAAAACTCGCTGGTTGCTGAATGAACCGGAAAGCAAACTGGCGAAACTGAAATATAGGGCAGCGGCGGCTCTGCACGGTATTACCCGCGCAGCGACCTGGAAAGCGCTTAATGTTGCACGCTATGGTGAGGAGGCGCGCAATCTGATTTTGGCTGCTATTTGCGGCGGGAATCCGCGAGCATTTGAGGCGGATGTCTTTATTGCTCATTTTGGGCCCGCAGGCGTAACGGCCGCCAAGCTGCGTGAGCTTGGGATGATCCGCGGAAAAATCGCCACGGTATTTCATGGGGTTGATGTTTCGCACCGGGGCGTTTTGGCCCGCTATACCCCTGAGTATCAGCAACTGTTTCAACGTGGAGATTTGATGTTACCCATCAGCAATCTCTGGGCCGGACGTTTAAAAAACATGGGATGCCCGCCGCAAAAAATCGCGGTTTCGCGTATGGGCATTGATATGACGCGTTTTACCCCTCGCCAACTAAAAGCACCAGCCGCACCGCTGGAAATAATCTCTGTCGCCCGGTTAACCGAGAAAAAAGGACTGCACCTCGCCATCGAAGCTTGTCGTCAGTTAAAAGAGCAGGGCGTTTCATTTCGTTATCGCATTCTGGGTATCGGCCCTTGGGAGCGTCGTTTACGTACGCTGATCGAGCAATATCAGCTCGATGGCGTTATTGAGATGCCCGGCTTTAAGCCCAGTCATCAGGTAAAGGAGATGCTTGAACAGGCGGATGTATTTTTGCTGCCTTCGATCACCGGAAGAGACGGCGATATGGAAGGGATCCCGGTGGCACTGATGGAGGCAATGGCGGTGGGTATTCCGGTGATTTCCACCGTTCACAGCGGGATCCCGGAGCTGGTCGAGTCGGGTAAATCAGGCTGGCTGGCACCGGAAAACGACGCGCAGGCACTGGCAGAGCGTTTAGCGGCATTTAGCCTGCTCGACAGTGAGCAGGTACAGTCGATTGTGCAGTGTGCGCGTGAAAAAATTGAAAATGAATTTAATCAGTTAGCTATCAATAAACAGTTAGCCAGTCTGCTGCAAACGATGTAAATCGAGGTTGTATGTCAGAGAACAAACTCTCACGCCGTACTTTTCTGACGGCGGGCTCTGCGCTTGTCGTGCTGCATTCTCCCGTTGTTCGCGCGCTTGAATCATCGGGGAGCGTCAACATTCAGGATTACAACCCACTGGATTGGGTGGCCTCTTTCAGGCAGGCGTTCAAAGAAGGACAAATGGTCGTCGTACCATATGGACTGGAATGTAAGGATCTCAATACCGCTATCGTTATTCCTCCTGGCAAAACGCTACACCTGCAAGGCAGAATCAGCGGCAATGGCCGTGGACGCTTTATTCTGCAGGATGGATGCAAAGTGCTGGGCGAGCAGGGCGGGAGCCTGAAGAACGTTACCCTGGATGTACGTGGTTCGGACTGTGTAATAAAAGGGATTGCCATGGGCGGTTTCGGTCCGGTGACGCAAATCTATATCGGCGGTAAAACTTCAAGGCTGATGCGTAATCTGATTATTGATGATATTACTGTCACACGCGCTAACTATGGGATTTTGCGTCAGGGTTTTCATAACCGAATGGACGGCGTAAAGATTACAAACTGCCGTTTTAGCGATCTCCAGGGGGATGCCATTGAGTGGAATGTGGCTATCAACGACAGCAACATCCTCATTTCTGACCATGTCATTGAACGTATTAACTGTACCAATGGCAATGTGAACTGGGGCATCGGTATCGGGCTGGCAGGCAGTACCTATGATAATAGCTATCCCGATGAACTGGCGGTAAAAAACTTCGTGGTGGCGAACATCACCGGTACCGACTGTCGGCAGTTAGTTCATGTGGAGAACGGCAAGCATTTTATCATTCGTAATATTACCGCGCGAAATATCACCCCGGATTTCAGTAAGAAAGCAGGCATTGATAATGCGACGGTTGCTATTTATGGATGTGATAACTTCGTGATTGATAATATCAATATGGAGAACAGCGCAGGTATGCTCATTGGTTATGGCGTCATCAAAGGTCGATATTTATCCATTCCACAAAACTTTAAGCTAAATAATATCCATCTCGATAACACCAAACGTGAATACAAATTACGCGGAATTCAGATCTCCTCTGGTAATGCAACGTCATTCGTGGCCATCACCAACGTGGAGATGAAGCATGCCACGCTTGAGTTGCACAACCAACCGCAGCACCTTTTTTTACGTAACGTCAGGGTGATGCAGCAATCGGCTACGGGTCCCGCACTTAAGATGCACTTCGATCTGCGTCAGGACGTACGCGGTAAGTTTATGGCTAAACAGGACACGCTACTCTCGCTGGCCAGTGTTCATGCAGTAAACGAAGTCGGGCAAAGTTCAGTTGACATTGACCGTATAAACCATCAGGTAGTGAATGTCGAAGCGGTGAATTTTCGACTACCGGGGCAGGGGAGGTAACTTTGCGACCATTCCTGGCTCAAGTCGCACATACTTGAGCTTAAGATTACTGCATTCTACAGATAAGCGGCGTAACATACGCGGCAACTGTACAATGTAATTCATACTGGCTAAAACAAGCTAAAAAGCTATAATTCAGCAACTAATGAATAGGTGAATGACTTAATGATTAATTTGAAAGCAGTTATTCCGGTAGCGGGCCTGGGGATGCACATGTTGCCTGCCACGAAGGCAATCCCTAAAGAGATGCTGCCGATCGTTGACAAGCCGATGATTCAATACATTGTCGACGAAATTGTAGCTGCGGGTATCAAAGAAATCGTTCTGGTAACTCATGCGTCTAAGAACGCGGTTGAGAACCACTTCGACACCTCTTACGAACTCGAATCGTTGCTTGAGCAGCGTGTTAAGCGCCAGTTATTAGCCGAGGTGCAGTCTATCTGTCCTCCGGGCGTGACTATCATGAACGTCCGTCAGGCTCAGTTACTGGGTCTGGGTCACTCCATTCTTTGTGCTCGTCCTATCATTGGTGATAACCCGTTTGTCGTGGTATTACCTGACGTTATTCTGGATACCGCAAGTGCGGATCCGCTGCGCTACAACCTCGCTGCCATGGTGGCACGTTTCAATGAAACCGGGCGCAGCCAAGTACTGGCTAAACGCATGGATGGCGATCTGTCTGAGTACTCGGTTATTCAAACCAAAGAGCCTTTAGACAACGAAGGTAAAGTCAGCCGTATCGTTGAATTTATTGAAAAACCGGATCAGCCGCAAACGCTGGATTCCGATCTGATGGCCGTAGGACGCTACGTGCTTTCTGCTGATATCTGGGCAGAGCTGGAAAAAACTGCTCCAGGTGCCTGGGGACGTATTCAGCTGACTGATGCCATTGCAGAGTTGGCTAAAAAACAGTCTGTTGATGCTATGCTGATGACGGGTGACAGCTACGACTGCGGTAAAAAAATGGGCTATATGCAGGCATTTGTAAAGTATGGCCTGCGTAACCTGAAAGAAGGGCCGAAGTTCCGTAAGAGCATTGAGAAGCTTCTTAGCGAGTAGATATTTACAAGCCTTTGTGACGGTAAGCCAGAAAAAATAGCGGCAGCTAACATCCCAGTCTCTATGCTTTATGCTGAGGGGTGTTACTGTCGCTTTTTATTTTAAAAACAATAGATAACAAGAAGTTAACCTACTAAGTTTAATCTGCTTTTGATTGGATTTTTCCTTGTTTCCGACTGCATTTGGTAAGACAATTAGCGTTTGAATTTAGCGTGCTTTGCGAAAGCTGGCGGGGCTGGTTACATCTTTATCCATCAAGTAGTGCTCTGGTTGCTGTAAGGCCAGGGGCGGTAGCGTGCGTAAATATCCAGACGCAGGCATTGTACACCAGCATTTTAATAGTAGTCATATAAACGATATTCGGAATTAAAACGTGAAAATACTTGTTACTGGTGGGGCGGGTTTCATTGGATCTGCAGTTGTTCGTCATATTATTAAAGATACTCAGGATACCGTTATTAATGTCGATAAACTAACCTATGCCGGTAACCTTGAGTCTCTTGCTGAAGTCAGCGAAAGTCATCGCTATCACTTCGAGCATGCGGATATCTGTGATAAAGCGGCAATGGAGCGCATTTTTGCCACTCATCAACCAGATGCGGTGATGCATCTGGCGGCAGAAAGTCATGTTGATCGCTCTATAACGGGGCCGGCAGCGTTTATTGAAACGAATATCGTCGGTACTTATGTGTTACTGGAAGCCGCTCGTAGTTACTGGAATACTCTGGATGCGGATAAGAAAGCGGCGTTCCGTTTCCACCATATCTCTACGGATGAAGTATATGGCGACCTGCCACACCCAGACGAAGTATCTGCCGGTAGCGTGTTGCCTCTGTTTACGGAAAAGACAGCATATGCGCCGAGTAGCCCGTATTCTGCTTCTAAGGCATCCAGCGATCACCTGGTTCGCGCATGGTTACGTACCTATGGTTTCCCAACAATTGTCACCAACTGCTCCAATAACTACGGGCCGTATCATTTCCCTGAAAAGCTGATCCCGCTGGTGATTCTTAATGCGCTGGAAGGTAAGGCATTGCCAATCTATGGTAAAGGCGATCAGATTCGCGACTGGCTGTATGTTGAAGATCATGCCCGAGCACTGTATACCGTGGTGACCCAGGGTGTAGTCGGTGAAACCTACAATATCGGTGGGCATAACGAGAAGAAAAACCTGGATGTGGTACATACTATTTGCGATCTGCTCGATGAGATTGTGCCTAAAGAGGGTTCTTACCGCGATCAACTGACCTACGTCACTGACCGCCCCGGTCACGATCGTCGTTATGCGATTGATGCAGCAAAAATCAGTGATGAGCTGGGCTGGAAACCGCAGGAAACATTTGAAAGCGGTATCCGTAAAACGTTGGAGTGGTATTTGAATAATACCCAGTGGGTTGAGAATGTGAAGAGTGGCGCTTATAAAACCTGGATTGAACAGAATTACGGAGAGCGTCAGTAATGAATATTCTCCTCTTTGGCAAAAATGGACAGGTGGGTTGGGAACTTCAACGCGCATTAGCGCCTCTTGGTAAAATTATTGCGCTTGATGTCCACTCGAAAGATTATTGCGGCGATTTCAGTAACCCAGAGGGCGTTGCGGAAACCGTACGTCGAATCCGCCCAGATGTGATCGTGAATGCGGCTGCGCACACGGCAGTAGATAAAGCTGAGTCAGAAGTTGAGTTTGCAACACTGCTCAATGCGCGAAGTGTCGAAGCTATCGCCAAAGCTGCTTCAGAAACAGGGGCATGGGTCGTGCATTATTCGACTGATTATGTCTTTCCTGGTACTGGGGAAACTCCATGGCGTGAAGATGATGCTACTGCACCGTTGAATGTTTATGGTGAAACAAAATTGGCGGGTGAGAAAGCGCTTCAGGAGAATTGTGTCCGGCATTTAATTTTCCGCACCAGTTGGGTTTACGCGGGTAAAGGTAATAACTTTGCAAAAACCATGCTACGTTTCGCAAAAGAGCGCGAAGAAATGTCGGTGATTAACGATCAGTATGGTGCGCCCACAGGAGCTGAATTGCTAGCGGACTGTACGGCTCATGCAATACGTGTAGCGCTTAAACAACCTGAGGTTGCAGGACTGTATCACTTGGTGGCTAGTGGCACGACCACATGGCATGACTATGCAGCACTGGTATTCGATGAAGCACGTAAAGCGGGAATAAAACTGGCCATTAACAAGCTCAATGCCGTTCCTACCAGTGCATATCCTACCCCTGCGCGACGACCAAATAACTCTCGGCTAAGCACTGATAAATTCCAGAAAAAATTTGATCTGGTATTACCCGAGTGGGAGAGTGGTGTAAGACGTATGCTGGCTGAATTATTTACAACTACGACAGCTTAAAATTATTTTAATGCCCTTTAATGGGCATTTTGACATATAAAGAGATCATGAAATGAAAACGCGTAAAGGGATTATTTTAGCTGGTGGCTCTGGAACACGTCTTTATCCGGTGACAATGGCTGTCAGTAAACAACTGCTTCCGATCTATGATAAACCAATGATTTATTATCCGCTGTCCACGCTGATGTTAGCTGGGATTCGTGACATTCTGATTATTAGTACTCCACAGGATACCCCACGATTTGAACAGTTACTGGGTGACGGTAGCCAGTGGGGACTAAATCTGCAATATAAAGTACAACCGACGCCGGATGGTCTGGCTCAGGCATTTATTATTGGTGAAGAGTTTATCGGTAATGACGACTGTGCTTTAGTGCTTGGCGACAATATTTTTTACGGCCATGATCTTCCTAGATTAATGGAAACAGCCGTAAATAAAGAAAGCGGCGCGACTGTATTTGCCTATCATGTTAACGATCCTGAACGTTACGGTGTTGTAGAGTTCGACAAAGATGGCACAGCGATTAGTCTGGAAGAAAAGCCGCTTGAACCAAAAAGTAATTATGCGGTGACAGGGCTATATTTCTATGACAATGATGTTGTTGAAATGGCAAAGAACTTAAAACCTTCAGCACGTGGCGAGTTGGAAATTACTGATATTAACCGAATTTATATGGAGCAGGGGCGGCTATCTGTTGCAATGATGGGACGTGGCTATGCATGGCTGGATACAGGTACTCATCAAAGCTTAATCGAGGCAAGCAACTTTATTGCGACAATTGAAGAACGTCAGGGATTAAAAGTTTCTTGTCCGGAAGAAATTGCATATCGCAAAGGGTTTATTGATGCCGAACAGGTGATAAATCTCGCTCGCCCGTTATCAAAAAATATGTACGGGCAATACTTATTGAAAATGATTAATAACAAATATTAAAGAGAGAATCCTGATGGATCTTCAATTAATTCCATTGCAAAAGCATGGTGATGCTCGGGGTTTATTAGTAGCGCTCGAAGAACAAAGAAACATTCCTTTCGAAATCAAACGCATCTACTACATATTTGATACGCTTCAAGGAGTGAGGCGTGGATTTCATGCTCATAAAGCAACTCGTCAGGTTGCAGTTGTCGCACGAGGATCGTGTAAATTTCATATGGACAACGGGAAACATACAGAGGAGCTTGAGTTAAGCGATCCTGCTGTTGGTTTACTTATTGAACCCTACGTCTGGCATGAAATGTATGACTTCAGCGAAGACTGCATACTTATGGTCATTGCTAGTGATTATTATAACGAAGAAGACTACATTCGTGATTATGACGATTTTATGAGAATGATTGATGACAATGAATATTCATAAATTAAGTGATGTTCAGTCAACAAATATCGGCGAAGATACTCGTATCTGGCAATTTGTTGTAATTCTAAAAAATGCAGTTATTGGCCGTAATTGTAATATATGCGCCAATACGATGATTGAAAATGATGTTATTATTGGTAATAACGTCACTGTTAAAAGTGGCGTATATATTTGGGATGGTATAACGATTGAAGATGATGTATTCATTGGGCCTTGTGTAGCATTTACTAATGATAAACATCCCCGATCAAAAATGTATCCTGCGGCCTTTCTGAAAACCATTGTGAAAAAAGGGGCATCTATTGGTGCTAACGCCACTATTTTACCAGGAATTGAAATAGGGGAAAAAGCAATTGTAGGGGCTGGAAGTGTCGTGACTAAAAATGTACCACCTTATGCTGTTGTGGTCGGTAATCCAGCTAAAGTTGTCAAATGGATAAACAATGATGAAAAAAATTAATTTTCTAGACTTAAAAGCTATTAATGTACGACAAGCTCAGGAACTAACACAGACATTTACAAGAGTCTTAGAGTCTGGTTGGTATATAATGGGTGAAGAATTAAAGAAATTTGAAGAAGAATTTGCTGCATACTGTGGCGTTAAATATTGTATTGGTGTTGCCAATGGGTTAGATGCGCTTGTTTTAGTGCTCAGAGCATGGAAAGAGCTTGGCCTTATCAATGAAGGTGACGAAGTCCTGGTTCCTGCTAATACGTATATTGCATCCATTCTGGCTGTTACTGAAAATAAGCTCATACCCATCATGGTTGAGCCAGATATCGATACTTATAATATTAATCCAGAATTAATTGAGAAGCATATCACGAATAGAACAAAAGCTATTCTGCCTGTTCATCTATATGGGCAATTATGTGATATGAATTCTATTCAGAAAATTGCTAAAAAACATAATCTTCTGATTCTTGAGGATTGTGCTCAGTCACATGGTGCTGAATTAGACGGTATCAAATGTGGTGCTTTAGGTGATGCTGCAGGATTTAGCTTCTATCCGGGTAAAAATCTCGGTGCCTTAGGGGATGCTGGTGCTATCACAACTAATGATCCTAAACTGGCTGATGCAATTAAGGCATTGCGGAATTATGGGTCACATAAAAAATACGAAAATATATATTTAGGACAGAATAGCCGTCTGGATGAATTACAAGCAGCATTTTTAAGTGCAAAATTACCGTACTTGGCTGATGATACGTTGATTCGACAAACGATCGCTAATCGTTATCTTAATGAAATTAAGAATAGTAAAATTACTCTGCCTAAGGTTTCTCAGCAAGCATCACATGTTTGGCATTTGTTTGTTATAAGAACCTCAGAGAGGGAAACTCTGCAATCCTATTTAGCTGAACATGGAGTGCAGACCCTGATTCACTACCCGATCCCACCACATAAACAAGCTGCTTATAAGCAGTACGAAAACCTTCAATTACCAATATCAGAGAAGATTCATGCAGAAGTATTATCACTTCCGATAAGTCCGGTAATGAATGATGATGAAGTGGATTATGTTATTGAAGTGATAAATAATTATAAATAATGAAAAAATTTCTCCAGGTTACGATGTTAACTGCGATCTATACGTTTTTGAAAATGGTCGCAGGATTTGTTGTGGGGAAAGTTGTCGCTATTTATACTGGCCCAGCGGGATTAGCAATGCTGGGTCAAATACAAAGCTTGATGACCATAATAACTGGAATAACAGCTGCTCCGGTTAGTACCGGATTGGTGAGATATACAGCTGAAACATGGCCAGAGGGTGAGCAAGCATGCGTGCCATGGTGGCGCGCATGTGCGAAAATCTCCGCTGTACTTTTTTTAACTATTGTTCCTCTTACAATCCTATTTTCAACTCAGCTGTCATTGCTACTTTTTGAAACCCAAAAGTATGGATGGTTAATTATATTTGCATCTTGTGTTCTACCATGCTCTATAGTTAATACAATGATCGCATCTGTTCTTAATGGGCAACAGCACTTCAAAAAATTCATTTTTTTAGGTATGTTGTCGGTTATTATTTCAACCGCCATCATGTCACTTTTGGTCATCTACTTTGGTATTAATGGAGCACTTATTGCGACGGCACTAAATGGCGCAATAGCTGGCATTGTGCTGTTCCTGTCATGTATTAAACAGTCCTGGCTAAGGTTCCGTTTTTGGTTTGGTAAAACGGAACCGTATCATATGAAAGCTATCGGGAAATATACTTTGATGGCATTAACTACGGCTGCAGCTGGCCCTGTTTCTCTTATCTGTGTTCGTAATATTTTAGTAGACCAAACTAATTGGAGTGATGCCGGACACTGGCAAGCCGTTTGGAAAATATCTGAGGTTTATCTGAGTGTTGTGACTATTGCGCTTGCAACATATTTTCTACCCAAACTGGCAATTTTGAAAGATAGTATCTTAATAAAGAGAGAAATAAATACCACTCTTCCCTATGTAATGGGGATAACAGTCTGTATGGCATTAGTTATTTACCTTCTTCGTGATTTTAGCATTACCTTGCTTTTCACAGAAGAGTTTAGAACTGCCAGAGAACTGTTTGGTATGCAGCTTATTGGCGATGTAATTAAAATAGCTGGTTTTATGTATGCATACCCTTTACAAGCGCAAGGGCATACAAAGCTATTTATAAGCACGGAAATTTTATTTTCGCTATTATTTGTTGCAAGCTGTTATGTATTAGTCGGGATTTATGGTGTGCATGGAGCTAATTTAGCCTATACATTTACCTATACAGCTTATTTCATATTTGCATTTATATTTACAAATTTTGTAAATGTTAAAAGCCGTAAAAACGAGGGTGCTCTTTGAAGATTATTATCCCTGTTGTCGGGTTTGGTAAAGCCGGTGGTGAGCGCGTGCTTTCAAAGTTAGCAACAGAATTAAAAAACTTTGGCCATGATGTGGTTTTCATAGCACCAGAGCATAGTGGTGAACCATATTATCAGACTTCCGCCACTGTCAAGTATAGTAAGTTTAATAAGCAAGGAAGCAAAGTAGCCAGATTCTTTAGTCGCTATTTTAATTTATGGCGCGCTTGTTTACGAGAGAAACCTGATGCAGTCATAGCGAACCTTCACCTTGTTGCTTATTTAGTTGCGCTGTTACCTATCGCAACCTCAAAGAAATTTTACTATATACAAGCATATGAGGTCATGTTTGGTCAAAATAACCTGTCTCGTTTAATTGCCTATGTAACGTATCTTCTACCGCTGCGAAAAATAGTAAACCACAAGGATTTGCTACCAAAAAAAATCAATAATATTGAAGGTGTTGTGCCCGCAGGGATTGATTTGAATTTATTCAGGCCAGAACTACCGGTTCGTTCTGAGCCTGTAAGATGTATAGGCATAATTGGACGGAAAGAAAGACATAAAGGAACTAATGAAACTGTTGATCTGATCTGTAACTTGAAAATTACTAGTAACATTACTCTAAATGTTGCTATTTACCTTAGTGATGAAAATAAGCAAAAACTAGAGAAAGCAAAAATTAATTGGAATTATTACGATATAGCTTGTGATGAGGAACTGTCAGCCTTTTACAAAAGAAATCAACTTGTCATAGCTACTGGACTTATTGAGGATGGTGCATTTCATTATCCCTGTGCTGAAGCTATGGCTTGCGGTTGTTTAGTGATATCCAATTATGCGCCGCTAATAGATACAAGTAGTAATTTCAGCATCCCAACTTTTGATAGCGCTATTATTACTACAAAAATAGAAAAGGCATTTTCACTGAAAAGTGAAGAACTTGATCATGAGATACAACAGAATATGCTTGCAGTAAGTCAGTATAGCTGGGACGTAGTTGGACGTAAATTAAACGCAATACTTCATAAGTAATGCATTATGCTAAAAGTATGGAAAGAAACGAAACATGAAGATCATCGAAACATCTATCCCTGATTTGTTAGTGCTCGAGCCAGCAGTTTTCGGCGATTCGCGTGGCTTTTTTATGGAGAGTTTTAATCAACAGATTTTTGAAAATGCCATTGGCAAACAAGTGAATTTTGTACAAGACAATCACTCAAAATCTGTGATGGGCGTTCTGCGAGGTTTACATTACCAACTGAATCCATGTGCTCAAGGTAAACTGGTTAGATGTACTGTTGGTGAAGTGTTTGATGTAGCAGTTGATCTGCGTAAGGATTCGCCAACCTTCAAACAATGGGTGGGGGTGACTCTTTCCGCAGAAAATAAGCGACAATTTTGGATCCCGGAAGGATTTGCTCACGGATTTTTGGTGACAAGTACGGAGGCTGAGTTTTTATATAAAACAACTGATTACTATGCTCCTGAAGTTCAAAAAGCTATTGCATACAATGATCCTACTTTAAACATAGCTTGGCCTGAAATTGGTATTGATTATATATTATCAGCGAAAGATAAAGATGCGGTGTTGTTTGAATCGTTAAAAGTTCAAGATTTATTCTAACCGAACTGTTGCCTTTATCATGAAAGGCAACAGAAAATTAAATGTTGTTATACCTATAGTATTTATATGAGTTATGATAATAAACTAAACAATCGCAATACAAATTTCATGAACATTTCATATTTTGTAATGTTCTCTCTCTCTGTTATTGGTTTTTTCCTGTCTAACACTCAGTTTATTGGCTTCAGCCGTGATTATGAGAATTACAAATTAATATTTTCTGGACAGGAGTCTGGTGTAGTATTAGAGTTTTTTTATCGAGTATTAATGCTGTTTACCAGAAACTATGAGTATATAATTCTGATAGTCTCATTATTAGCTATGCTCATTAAGTTGCGTTTTTTAGCTCGATACACAAAGAATAACCAGGCTTTGCTTGTTTTTCTTATTTATTATGCTTCAATAGCTGTATGGTTACTTGATTACACCCAGTTTAGAAATGGGCTTTGTGTTTCAGTACTAATGTTTTCAATGTATTATTTATTTAACAAACAATTAGGTTTATATTATCTGGCTGTTTGTCTGGCAATTACTGCTCACTGGTCAGCGCTACCATTCCTGTTGTTATATCCATATGTTCATAGTAAAAATATAAGACTCTTAGGTAACATAATTGGTATCGCTCTGATTCTAATATTTTTGATGGGCTATTCTGAAGGATTGATTCTTTCAATACGGGAATATGGTCTTGGGCAGAAAATTGGCAATGATGATCATGTTAATCTGATTAACTCACTGTCATTGACATTTGTTGCATGGTATATACTTTCGATGATGGTTATCGAATCTAAAGTTCGGGGCCTCTATCGTTATTTTTTTAGTTTTGCTATTCTGCAATACACTATATTTGTACTGTTTTCCCTGCCTGTCTTAGCATTTAGAGTGTTGGAGATGTATTTATTCTTGATGTTGACAATAGATATCTTCATTAATAAAGACAAACCGGGTTTACTACCTCTTTTGGGGAAAATTATTATAATTATATATTTGGCATTTTACTATCATGTTCTTTTCGGAGTTGTTAATGGATAAGCATATTGGTGCTGTAATTGTAACTTATAATCCTATAATAGCCAGGATGTATGAATGTATTGATTCTTTAGTTAAGCAAGTTGATAGGGTTATTATTGTTGATAACGGCTCTGATAAAGCAGAAGAACTAGAGCAATTGAAAAGCGATAGTACTGAAATTATCTTTTTGAATGAGAATAAAGGCATCGCATTTGCACAAAATCGTGGGGTAGAGGCGGCACTTCAAAAATATGATGCTCAGTATCTCTTTTTTTCAGATCAGGATACTGTGTTTCCTTCAGATACGATTGAAAAATTGCTTACCTGTTTTAACTTACACAGTTCTGCACATGATAAAAATATTGGCTGTGTATCGCCTTTTTTTAACGATCATCGGACTGGCTATGTTCATCCCTCTGTATCATTAAATTTATTTACAAGTACTAAAACAATCTCTCAGAGCGACTCAGAAGATCTCTTTCCATCACATGTAATTGCCTCTGGAATGCTAATCTCCAGAGATGCCTGGGAAACGGTTGGGCCTTTTCGTGAGGACTTGTTTATTGACTGGGTTGATACCGAGTGGTGTTGGCGTGCACATTCAAAGGGATATAAAACGGTGCAAACTCCCTCAGTAATGATTTCTCATGAACTAGGTTATGGGCAAAAGAATTTTGCTGGTCGTTCTGTGACAATTCATAATTCATTCAGAAATTATTACAAAATACGTAACGCACTTTATCTTATGTTGTATTCAGATTATGAATTTAAATATCGATATCATCTATTCTTTCACTCTGCAAAGAATATTATTTTTGAAGTGCTTTACTCAAAAAATAAAATAAAATCGATAGGAGTTGCTTGGAAAGCGATTTCTGATGCATTTCTTAAGAAGATGAATAAAGGTAATTAATTTAAAGGTGTAAAATGAGTAGCTCTTCGTGTAAAAAAATTGCTGTGGTAGGTACGGTTGGTATACCAGCATGTTATGGTGGATTTGAGTCTTTAGTTCAAAACTTGGTTGATTATCAATCTGACAATATAAAATATCAGGTTTTTTGCTCATCCCCAAAATATGATAAAAAATTGGAAAGTTATCACAATGCTGAACTAATTTATCTGCCTCTTAATGCGAATGGTCCATCTAGTATTTTATACGATATTCTGTGTCTGCTGGTATGCTTAATTAAGAAACCTGATGTGGTGTTAGTTCTCGGTGTTTCTGGATGCATATTTTTACCTTTTTATCGTTTATTCTCCAGATCACGAGTAATAACCAATATAGATGGCCTTGAATGGCGTCGGAATAAGTGGAGCAATAAAGCTAAATGGTTCCTGAAAAAATCAGAAAAAATTGCAGTTAAATATTCTGATATTGTCATTTCGGATAATCAGGCGATTGCTGAATATGTGGAGAGTGAGTATGGGCGCAAGAGTGAAGTTATTGCCTATGGCGGTGATCACGCTGTTGCAGTCAATACTGAAATCCATTTAGACAAAAATGTAGGGCAGGACTATTTCTTTGCACTGTGTAGAATTGAACCAGAAAATAATGTAGACATGATTCTCGAATCATTTTCTGCATCGGATGTACGTCTGAAATTTATGGGAAACTGGGATAATAGTGAATATGGCATAGCGTTAAAGAAAAAATACATGACCTTTTCGAATATTGATATCCTTGATCCAGATTATAACATTGCCAATTTATATTCTTTGCGTAAACATTGCATTGCATATATTCATGGTCATTCCGCAGGTGGTACTAATCCATCGTTGGTCGAAGCAATGCACTTCAGTATTCCTGTAATTGCATTCGATTGTACCTTTAACAGATATACAACCGATAATCTTGCCCTTTATTTTTCAGATACCAATGAGTTGAAACTTGCTGTTGATGAATTACAGCGTGGACTAAATACGAATATGGGGCAAGAATTAAAAGAATATGCTAACAAAAAATACTGCTGGAAAAACATAGCCGCATTTTACGAAAGATTGTTTTAAATTTTCATGTGATTGTTATTTTACTGAATCATTAATGTTGAATTATAATGAAACTAAATAAACTAGTGGTATGCATTTTAAGTTCTGCATTACTATATGCTGCGATTTTAGTGTATGCCGATAGATTAGATCTGTTGTTTTGCTTTGTTATCGAATTTATCTTTATTTGCGTTGCGCTCAACTTTATCACTGTCGCTATTATAAAAAGAATAGTATGGGGCCTTTATTTTGTTGTTTTAGGTATTCAGGCCGCATCTTTATTCTCGTCAGGGCAATACCTGATGCCGCTTGCATTATCGAATAGTGCAGAGTTTGAGGCGTTGGGTATAAAAACGTTCGTCAAAGTCGTGGGCGTATTTCTTGTTTTTGTCTTATTCTCACAAGTCTCAGTCTGGCGTGGTAGAGCAACAACCAATAAAATAGTAAATATTACATTTGCGATTATTTCTCTGATTGTTTCATTCTTTGCTCAGGGACCTATTTACGAGTTGTATACAACAGTAAAATATTACTATTTACAGGTGACATTCAAACCTAATGCAAAAATCGGTGAGGCGGGAAATGTTTTTTTAAAATCTAATTTTTTTACGCAACCAATAGAATCAAGTTTAAATTTTAAAAACTATAATGTGATTGTTATTTTTGCGGAAGGAATATCCTCCGAGGTTATTGGTAAAACGAATGGCCGAACGTTTTCTGTTACCCCCAATATTGATCGATTGAAAAATGAAGGGATAAATTTCACGAATTATTTCAATCATACCGCTGCAACTTTTCGTGGCTTGCGCGGACAGTTGACATCGGGTTTTCAGTATCGTGACGGAGTTACAAATGAAGGCACAGGTATAGATCAATTATCAACAACGGAAATTGATAATATCTATCTTCATCGTCAGGTTTCTCTCCCGGAAATTTTAACTAAATTCGGTTATCATAATTATTTTATTGCGTCTACGGAGAAAAGTAGTCCGCTGAACACAATGCTTAAAACGCTCAGGTTTGATAACGTGTTAGGGATGGGGGATTTTGTCGGTTATCAAAATGATCGAATGACAGACAAACAGACATTCAACGCATTGCAAGATTTTTTGCGTTCAAAAGAAAAAGATCATGAACGATTTTTTATTGGTGTTTATCCTTCGGGGACACACCACGGGCAAGATAGCCCTAATGAGAAATTTTCTGACGGCAAGAATGCATATTACAATAAATTCTATAACTATGATTATCAATTAGGAAAGTTTGTTGATTTCTTTAAGAACAGCAGTTTTTATGACAACACATTGCTGGTCATCACCACAGATCATGCAACATTTCCATCAACTGACTATAAAAAAAGTTTCAATAGCACCGCACCATTCTTTGTGAATCGCATCCCATTAATTATCCTCGGGAAAAACGTTAAGCCGCAAGTTGTAGATGCTCAAGGAACTAACTCACTTAGCTTAGCACCAACATTGTTACAAATGCTTGGTATCCAGTATTCAATGAATTATTTCTTGGGTTGTTCATTGTTTGATGCCACTTGTAACTCAGCGTTTTCTCATTCAACCGCTATTGGTGATGACTTTTTCATGACTAATAAAGATGGAACAGTTACCTTGTTGCCTTACAACGATGACAGTGAAGCTAAGCATCTTATTAAGCAATTTTATAATATTAGTGGTTAGCATTCCGCACCGGGGATGTGGGTATCATAGGAAGCTGCTCTTATGTTGCACCTTTAGCTATCAGCATCACCTTAAACTGAGTTAACATCTAAGCCACAATTCAAGCCGCGCATACATCGCGCGGTGACCACACCTGACAGGAGTATGTAATGTCCAAGCAACAGATCGGCGTCGTCGGTATGGCAGTGATGGGGCGCAACCTGGCGCTCAACATCGAAAGCCGTGGTTATACCGTCTCCATCTTCAACCGCTCCCGTGAAAAAACTGAGGAAGTTGTTGCCGAGAACCCGGGTAAAAAACTGGTGCCTTATTACACGGTGAAAGAGTTCGTCGAGTCTCTTGAAACCCCTCGTCGTATCCTGTTAATGGTGAAAGCGGGCGCTGGCACCGATGCTGCCATCGATTCCCTGAAGCCGCACCTGGACAAAGGCGACATCATCATTGATGGCGGCAACACCTTCTTCCAGGATACCATTCGTCGTAACCGCGAACTCTCTGCAGAAGGCTTTAACTTCATAGGCACTGGTGTATCCGGCGGTGAAGAAGGTGCCCTGAAAGGCCCTTCTATCATGCCTGGCGGGCAGAAAGAGGCCTACGAACTGGTTGCTCCGATTTTGACTAAAATTGCAGCGATCGCTGAAGATGGCGAACCGTGCGTGACCTATATCGGTGCCGATGGCGCGGGTCACTATGTGAAGATGGTTCACAACGGGATCGAATATGGCGATATGCAGCTGATTGCGGAAGCCTATTCTCTGCTGAAAGGCGGTTTGAACCTGTCTAACGAAGAGCTGGCAACTACTTTCACTGAGTGGAATGAAGGCGAGCTGAGCAGCTATCTGATCGACATCACCAAAGATATCTTCACCAAAAAAGATGAAGAGGGTAAATACCTGGTTGACGTGATCCTGGACGAAGCGGCCAACAAAGGTACCGGTAAATGGACCAGCCAGAGCTCTCTGGATCTGGGCGAACCGCTGTCGCTGATCACCGAATCCGTATTCGCTCGCTACATCTCTTCTCTGAAAGACCAGCGCGTTGCGGCATCTAAAGTGCTGTCTGGCCCGCAGGCTAAACTGGCTGGTGATAAAGCAGAGTTTGTTGAGAAGGTCCGTCGCGCGCTGTATTTGGGCAAAATCGTCTCTTATGCTCAGGGCTTCTCTCAACTGCGTGCCGCATCTGACGAATACAACTGGGATCTGAACTACGGCGAAATCGCGAAGATCTTCCGCGCGGGCTGCATCATTCGTGCGCAGTTCCTGCAGAAAATCACCGACGCCTATGCTGAAAACAAAGGCATCGCGAACCTGCTGCTGGCCCCGTACTTCAAAAACATTGCTGATGAATATCAGCAAGCGCTGCGTGATGTAGTGGCTTACGCTGTGCAGAACGGTATTCCGGTACCGACCTTCTCTGCAGCAGTAGCCTACTACGATAGCTACCGTTCTGCGGTACTGCCGGCTAACCTGATCCAGGCCCAGCGCGACTACTTCGGTGCACATACGTATAAACGCACCGATAAAGAAGGTGTGTTCCACACCGAATGGCTGGATTAATCTGATTTACTCAAACTGTAAATGCAGGCCCGGAGCGTTCCTCCGGGCTTTTTTATTGCCAAAAAATGGGATTCAGTCAGGTCCGATATCCGGTGTTGTAGCAAATCACGATATACTGGCGCAATGCAGAGCCGATGCGCCACGTTGTTGGCAGCGTGTTCACCCTCAAATGTTCAACCGGAAGAAGTTACACAGCGAATGAAGATAACTATCTCAGGAACAGGTTATGTAGGTTTGTCGAACGGTATTCTGATTGCCCAGCACCACGAAGTGGTCGCTCTGGATATCGTTCCGACGAAGGTCGAGATGCTGAATCAGAAAAAATCGCCGATCGTTGATAAGGAGATTGAAGAATATCTGGTGACAAAACAGCTGAATTTCCGTGCAACGACCGATAAGTATGATGCTTACCGCGACGCGGACTACGTTATTATCGCGACACCGACTGATTACGATCCTAAGACTAACTACTTCAATACCTCAAGCGTCGAGTCTGTGATCCGTGACGTGGTGGCAATTAACCCAAATGCGGTGATGGTCATCAAATCTACCATCCCGGTCGGTTTTACAAATTCGATTAAAGAACAGTTGGGCATCGACAATATTTTCTTCTCGCCGGAGTTCCTGCGTGAAGGCCGTGCGTTGTACGATAATTTGCATCCGTCCCGTATCGTTATTGGTGAACGTTCCGAACGAGCCGAGCGTTTTGCGGCGTTGCTGCAGGAAGGTGCGGTTAAAAAAGACATTCCGACGCTGTTTACCGACTCGACTGAAGCCGAAGCCATCAAGTTGTTCGCTAACACCTATCTGGCGTTACGTGTGGCCTACTTTAACGAGCTGGATAGCTATGCAGAAAGTCTTGGCTTGAACTCACGGCAGATTATTGAAGGTGTGTGCCTGGATCCGCGTATCGGTAATCACTACAACAATCCGTCATTCGGCTATGGCGGCTACTGTCTGCCGAAAGATACTAAGCAGTTGCTGGCTAACTACGCGTCTGTACCGAATAACATTATTGGCGCGATCGTTGATGCTAACCGTACGCGTAAGGACTTCATTGCAGATTCTATTCTTGCGCGTAAGCCTAAGGTGGTCGGCGTGTACCGTTTGATCATGAAAAGTGGTTCCGATAATTTCCGGGCATCATCTATTCAGGGCATCATGAAGCGCATTAAAGCCAAGGGTGTGCCCGTTATTATTTATGAACCCGTGATGGAGGAAGATGAGTTTTTCCACTCTCGGGTAGTGCGTGATCTTAATGCGTTCAAAAATGAAGCAGATATCATTATTTCTAACCGCATGACGTCAGAATTAGCTGATGTTGCCGATAAAGTGTATACCCGCGATTTGTTTGGTAGTGATTAATCTCGTCCCCATAAAAAAGGCCTTATAAAAGGCCTTTTTATTTTAATCAGGTCAGTAATTAAACTTTGTAGAAATTACGATACCAGTCAACAAAGTTCTTCACCCCATCTTTTACCGTGGTTTCAGGTTTAAAACCAATTACCTCATACAGTGCTTTAGTATCTGCGCTGGTTTCCAGTACATCACCTGGCTGTAGCGGTAGCATGTTTTTCTTCGATTCAATACCCAGAGCCTCTTCCAAAGCCTGGATATAGTCCATTAGCTCAATCGGTGAACTATTGCCGATATTGTAGACGCGCCAGGGCGCAATGCTGGCTGCTGGCGTGCCTGTTTCAACGGTCCATTGTGTGTCTGCGTGTGGAATGACATCCTGCAGGCGAATGATTGCTTCTGCGATATCATCGATATAGGTAAAGTCACGCTTCATTTTGCCGTAGTTATAGACGTCAATACTTTTCCCTTCCAGCATCGCTTTGGTGAACTTGAACAGCGCCATATCCGGTCGACCCCATGGACCGTACACGGTGAAAAAACGCAACCCGGTTGTGGGCAATCCGTACAGGTGGGAATAAGTATGAGCCATCAGCTCGTTGGCTTTTTTGGTTGCTGCATACAGCGACACAGGATGATCGACGGAATCATCCGTAGAGAAAGGCATTTTGCGATTCAGACCGTAAACTGAACTGGATGAGGCATAGAGTAAATGCTTAATTTTATTATGGCGACACCCTTCCAGTATGTTCAGAAATCCTGTGAGATTTGAGTCTGCATAGGCATGCGGATTTTCGAGTGAATAACGTACGCCAGCCTGTGCGGCAAGATGAATGACGCGTTCAAAATGCCCGGATGCGAAGAGTTCAGTCATTCCTTCGCGGTCGGCTAGATCAATTTTATGAAACTGGAAACCAGGCTGTGCCAGTAATTCCAGACGAGCTTGTTTAAGACTGACGTCGTAGTAATCGTTCAGATTATCAATACCGACTACTTGATGGCCAGCCTCAAGGAGGCGTTTGCTAACGTGGAAGCCGATGAAACCAGCGGCACCCGTAACCAGGTATTTCATGTTTATTCCTCTTTTTGGCTAAATAATAGCCAGGCACCAACAGGCGCTACTAAAAAGTGGAATGATACCGTTAGATGGTAAAAAAGCTAATTGTTATATTTTTTATGCTTACCATTTTTACTGGTCAGACGGTAGTTATTCATGATGTGAATTCATTAAAATGAATTGTAAAGTGCAACGATTGGCGGGCATTAAATCTGATTGTTGCTGTTTTTTTGCTCATGAAAGTGTTCTTTGAGTAATTTCACTTTTGTTTAATCGTATTGATTTCCAGTAGTGATTGAAATACCAATCAAAATCCCTCAAACAATTTGATTTTTTTATCATTAATCCTATGGTATTGCCTCAATTTATAGCTAAACTAATCCCAGTTTAAGTCTTTCCTTATCTAGGGTTTCTATGTCTGTAAGTGATAATAACATGTCCGGGCGCAGTCATGATCCGGAACAGATTGATCTGATTGATTTACTGGTACAGTTGTGGCGCGGGAAAGTAACAATCGTTATTGCGATTGTTATTGCCATAGTGCTTGCTGCGGGCTACCTGGCAGTTGCTAAGGAGAAATGGACTTCAACAGCCATTATCACTCAACCGGATGTTGGTCAGATAGCCACATATAACAACGCCCTCAATGTGTTGTATGGTGCCAGTGCGCCTAAGGCCACTGAACTTCAGGAAAATGTGATCGGTCGTTTCAGCACCTCTTTATCCGCATTGGCGGAAACGCTGGATAATCAGGAAAAGCCTGAAAAACTATCGATTGAGCAGTCTGTAAAAGGGCAACCATTACCGTTGGCGGTTTCTTATGTGGGTGGCTCACCAGAAGACGCTCAGCGTCAGCTCGCCGAATACATTCAACAAACAGATGAAAAGGTTGCCAAAGAGCTGGAACTTGACCTGGTTGATAACATCAAATTGCAAACAACTACGTTGCAAGACTCTCTGAAAACTCAGGAAGTGGTCGCTCAGGAGCAAAAAGATCTGCGAATCAAGCAAATCCAGGAAGCGCTGCGGTATGCACTGCAAGCGGGTGTGACTAAGCCGCAAATTCAGCAGACGCAGGATGTTACACAGGACAGCATGTTCCTGTTGGGTAGTGATGCCCTGAAGTCCATGATTGAGCACGAATCTACGCGTCCGTTAATATTATCTGACAACTACTTTCAGACTAAGCAAAAGCTGTTGGATATCGAAAATCTTAAGCTTGAGGGGGCCGAGTTACACGCCTATCGCTATGTGATGAAACCAACGTTGCCGGTTCGTCGTGACAGTCCGAAAAAAGCGATTACCCTCGTGCTGGCGGTTCTGCTCGGTGGGATGATTGGTGCCGGTGTGGTGTTGGGGCGAAATGTTCTGCGTGGTTACAACGCAAAAGCAGAGTAAGCCTGAACCTGACAACAAAAAACCGGGCAGTGCCCGGTTTTTTCATATCTGCTCTGCAACTTACTGATGACGCTTACGTAAATTCTCAATCACCGTCGTCAGGTCAAGGTCCTGATCCTGCAGCAGCACCAGCAGGTGATACATCAGATCAGAGGCTTCATTTGTCAGCTCAAAACGGTCGTTCACCGTCGCAGCTAGCGCGGTTTCTACGCCTTCTTCACCCACTTTCTGTGCGATGCGTTTGGTGCCGCTGGCATACAGTTTCGCGGTGTAGGAACTGGCTGGGTCAGCGGTTTTACGTTCGGCCAGCAGTTGCTCAAGCTGATACAGGAACAGCCACTGGTGGCTGGTGTCGCCAAAGCAGCTTGAGGTGCCTTTATGGCAGGTTGGGCCAATCGGGTTAACCAGCACTAGCAGAGTGTCGTTGTCGCAGTCAGGCGCAATGCTTACCACATTCAGGAAGTGACCGGATGTTTCTCCTTTGGTCCACAGGCGCTGCTTAGTCCGCGAGAAAAAGGTCACTTTGCCGCTTTCGAGCGTTTTATCCAGCGCCTCCGGATTCATATAACCCAACATCAGCACCTCACCGGAAACCGCATGCTGCACGATGGCTGGCATCAGCCCGTCGGTTTTTTCCCAGTCCAGCTCGCGGCATTGTTGCTTCGTTAACATATCCTGATCTCCACGCCCTGTGTTGCCAGGTACGCTTTTAATTCGCCAATATTGATGATTTGCTTGTGGAAGACGGAGGCAGCAAGCGCGCCGTCAACGTCGGCATCCCGGAAAGCTTCAAGGAAGTGTTCCATGGTGCCCGCGCCGCCGGAGGCAATCAGCGGGACGTGGCAAACGTCACGTACTTTTTTCAATTGTTCCAGGTCATAACCGTTACGTACGCCGTCCTGATTCATCATGTTCAGGACGATTTCGCCCGCGCCGCGTTTTTGGACTTCCTGCACCCAGTCCAGTGTTTCCCACTGCGTGACGCGGGTACGGCTTTCATCCCCGGTATACTGATTAACGTGATATTTGCCGCTGTCGGCGTCATACCAGGTATCAATGCCCACCACGATGCACTGCACGCCAAAGCGATCTGCCAGACGGGTGATAAGTTCCGGTTCGGCCAGCGCCGGGGAGTTGATGGAGATTTTGTCCGCCCCGAAAGAGAGGATACGTGCCGCATCGTCGATGGATTTAATGCCACCGGCAACACAGAACGGAATATCGATCACTTCCGCCACGCGTGATACCCAGCTTTTATCCACTACGCGGCCATCGCTGGAAGCGGTGATATCGTAGAACACCAGTTCATCTGCGCCTTCATCGGCATAGCGTTTTGCCAGTGGGACAATGTCGCCAATAATCTCGTGATTGCGGAACTGAACGCCTTTTACTACCTGCCCATCGCGGACGTCCAGACAAGGAATTATGCGTTTTGCCAGCATTGTATGGCCTCCTCAACGGTGAACTTTCCTTCCAGCAAGGCTCGTCCGACGATAACACCACGAACACCGGTCCCGCGCAGGGCCGCTACGTCCTCGATTCCACCAATACCACCAGATGACTGAAACGCCACCTGCGGATATTTGGCGCACACTTCTTCATAAAGCGCGACGTTTGAGCCTGCCAGCGTGCCGTCGCGGGAGATATCGGTGCACAGCACGTGCTTCAGGCCGACGGGTAAATAGGTCTCAACCAGTTCTTCCAGTGAAACCCCGGAATCTTCCTGCCAGCCGCTAACCGCTACCTGTTTGTTCCCGCGCTCGTCAATACGAACGTCCAGTGCCAGCACCAGCGCGTCGGCACCAAAACGAGCAAACCAGCTCTTGACTTCCTCGGGGGATTTTACCGCCGTCGACCCCACCACTACACGCGCAACACCAGCGTTAAGCAGCGCTTCAACATCCGCTTCGGTACGCACGCCGCCGCCAACCTGCACTGGAACGTTGACGCCAGCGACCAGCGTTTTAATCAGCGGGATCTGGCGCTGCGCCGGGTCTTTCGCGCCGGTTAAATCAACCAGGTGCAGTACTTCGGCCCCCTGGGCGGCGTAATCCTGCAAACGGGGGAGCGGATCGTTGCCGTAATCACGTTGCGTTGCGTAATCGCCCTGATGAAGACGCACTACCGTGCCATCGATTAAATCTAATGCCGGAATAATCATTACATCTCCAGAAAGTTTTTCAGCAACTGCGCCCCAGCCGCGCCCGAACGTTCCGGGTGAAACTGTACGCCAAAGAAATTGTCTTTTTGTACTGCCGCGGTAAACGGTTCGCCGTAATTGCACTGGGCGATGGTCCACGGGTTTACCGGCATAGCGTAGCTGTGTACAAAGTAGAAATACGCGCCATCTTCAATGCCCTGGAACAGACGATTTCCCGCTTGTGGATAGACGCGATTCCAGCCCATGTGCGGCAGCGGCAGACCGAAATCGGTCATCTTCGGGACATCCTGCTCAATAATGCCCAGCAGGGATACGCCGTTACTCTCTTCGCTGCGACGACCAAGCAGTTGCATGCCTAAGCAGATCCCCAGCACTGGTTGCGTACAGGCTTTGATCAGCTCAATCAGTTCACGCTCGTGCAACTGGTCCATCGCCGCCTGGGCGGTACCGACGCCTGGCAGAAACAACTTATCGGCTCGCAGCACTACGTCCGGGTCGCGGCTGACAACAGGATCGTATCCATGGCGTGCGACGGCGGATTTTACCGAGTGCAGGTTGGCGCAGCCGGTGTCCAGAATCACCACGTCCATTACAGCACTCCTTTTGAAGAGGGCAGCGTGTCGCCTTCGACGCGAATCGCCTGACGCAGCGTACGGCCAAAGGCTTTAAACAGGCTCTCCACACGGTGGTGGTCATTTTTGCCTTTGGTTTTCAGGTGCAGGGTGACGCCCATGGTGTAAGAGAGTGAGCGGAAGAAGTGTTCAATCATCTCTGTGCTCAGATCGCCAACGCGCTGGTAGGTAAACTCCGCGCGGTACTCCAGGTGCGGGCGGCCGGAGATATCCAGTGCGCAACGCGCCAGGCACTCGTCCATCGGCAGCACAAAACCAAAACGGTTGATGCCGCGTTTATCGCCTAATGACAGTTTTAAGGCTTCACCCAGCGCCAGACCGGTATCTTCAACGGTGTGGTGATCGTCTATATACAGATCGCCCTTAACGGCTATCTCCATGCGAAAACCGCCATGGGTGGCGATTTGGTCCAGCATGTGGTCAAAGAAGCCAACGCCGGTATTGATTTTGCTGCGGCCTTCGCGGTCCAGCCAGACTTTGACGTCAATCTGCGTTTCTTTAGTATTACGCTCAACGTGTGCGTAGCGGTCACGTTTGGTCAACTGCTCGCCGATCATTGCCCAGTTCAGGGTGTCGCGATGGTAACGTACTCCGCTAATGCCCATGTTTTCAGCGAGCTGAATATCGGTTGCCCGATCGCCAATCACGTAGCTGTTCGCCATATCCATGGCCTGTTCAACCAGATACTGTTCAACCAGCTTCACTTTTGGCTTACGGCAATCGCACTCGTCCGCTGGCAGGTGCGGGCAAATCAGTACCTCATCAAATGTCACACCCTGAGAGGTGAAAATTTGCATCATCAGGTTATGCGGACCGTCAAAATCAGCCTGTGGGAAACTCTGCGTTCCTAGTCCATCCTGGTTAGTGATCATAACCAGCTTAAAACCTGCTTTTTGCAGTTTCAGCAAAACGGGAACAACTTCCGGCTCGAAGGCGAGTTTGTCAAAGCGATCGACCTGAAAGTCACTTGGCGGTTCGGAAATCAGGGTTCCATCACGGTCAATAAAAAGATACTTCTGGCTCATACTTGCTCCGCACGTAAGGCGTCAATGACGCGCTGGCTCTCTTCACGGGTTCCGACAGTAATTCGCAGGCAGCCGCTTAACGAAGGTTGTTTATTCTGATCTCGTAAGATAATGCCCTGATCCCACAAAGATTTAAATACGCTACTTGATGCGGTGAAGCGCGCCAGAACATAGTTGGTTTCAGAGTCGAAAACCTGTTCTACACAGCGAATTGTTTTCAGGTTATCTACCAGATACTGACGCTCTTCCAGGATCTGCTCTACGCGTTTACGCATGGCGGAAATCCCTTGCGGCGTCAGGGCCTGGGCGGCGATATCTGCCACCGGCGTAGAGAGTGGGTAAGGGGCAATCACCTTTAACAGCAGATTGATAACCTCTTCATTCGCCAGCGTAAACCCGCAGCGTAAACCGGCGAGAGCAAACGCTTTTGACAACGTGCGTAATATCACCAGATGCGGATACTCAGACAGCCAGCCTGCCAGCGTGGCCTGCGGGCAAAACTCAATATAGGCCTCATCAGCGACCACAATAGCTTTACCCTGGGTCATTTCGAGCAGTGAACGCAGATCCTGCGGGTTAATCAACTGGCCGGTTGGGTTATTAGGGCTGCAAACGTAGACCACCTTCACGCCATCAATCTTGTCCGCGATGCCTTGCAAATCCAGTTGCCAGTTATCAAGAGTCGGGACGGTGCGGCATTCAACACCAATCGTTTCGGCGCTGACGCTGTACATGCCGTAAGTCGGCGGGCAGTAGAGAATGGCATCTTTACCGGGTTCGCAAAACGCGCGCACCAGCAGCTCGATCCCTTCATCTGCGCCGCGGCTGACCAGCACCTGCTCCGGTTTGACGCCAGCATACTGCGCGTAATTCTCAATCACCGCTTTCGGCTGACACTCCGGGTAGCGGTTCAGCGTTTGCTGACTGAGCTGGAACTCCACGGCGGTGGGATATTCATTCGCGTTGAGCCAGACATCGCCGTTACCGCCGAGACGACGGGCAGACTGATAGGGCGTTAATTCGCGAACATTCTTACGGGCTAAATCAGTGACGCTGAGAAAGTTGTCAGTGCTCATGCTTGCTCCTTCAGGGCGTTAACGCGCAGGGTAACGGCATTTTGGTGGGCAGTCAGTCGTTCAGCAGCGGCCAGTATTTCAATGGTTGAGGCCAGGCCAGAGAAACCTTGTGGGGTTAATTCCTGTACGGTCATCCGTTTCTGGAAGTCAGCCAGCCCAAGGCTTGAGCAGGTCGCGGTATAGCCGTAGGTCGGAAGAACGTGGTTGGTGCCAGAAGCATAGTCGCCTGCGGATTCCGGCGACCAGTCGCCGAGGAACACCGAACCGGCGCTGGTGATCTCATCAACCAGTTCACGTGCGTTGCGGGTCTGAATAATCAGGTGTTCCGGACCGTAGGCGTTAGAAATGGCCACGCACTGCGCCAGATCTTTGGCGATAATCAGCCGACTGGCACTGAGCGCCTGGCGGGCGGTCTCAGCGCGGGAAAGCTCAGCGAGCTGGCGCTCTACGGCTTTGGCAACGCCTTCGGCAAGCGTAGCGTCTGGCGTCAGTAGGATTACCTGCGAGTCGGGGCCGTGTTCTGCCTGAGAAAGCAGGTCAGAGGCAACAAAGTCCGGCGTCGCGCCGCTGTCAGCGATAACCAGCACTTCGGACGGGCCAGCAGGCATGTCGATGGCCGCGCCGTCAAGACGCTGGCTAACCTGGCGTTTGGCTTCGGTCACATACGCATTGCCCGGCCCGAAGATTTTATCGACCTTAGGAATAGATTCGGTGCCCAGCGCCAGCGCGGCAATGGCCTGTGCGCCGCCCACATTAAACACCTCTTTTACACCACACAGCTGCGCGGCGTAGAGAATTTCATCGGCAATCGGCGGTGGTGAGCACAGCACCACTTTTTTGCAGCCGGCGATGCGCGCCGGGGTCGCCAGCATTAATACGGTAGAGAACAGCGGCGCCGAACCTCCAGGAATATACAGGCCCACGGAAGCGATAGGGCGGGTAACCTGCTGGCAGCGCACACCCGGCTGAGTTTCGATATCCACCGGTGGCAGGATCTGCGCGGTGTGGAAAGTATCAATATTACGCACCGCCATCTGCATAGCTTGTTTCAGTTCGTCGCTCAGGCGACTACTGGCTTGCTGGATTTCTTCCTCGGTGACGCGCAGCGCGGCGACCTCGGTTTTATCAAACTTCGCGCTGTATTCACGCAGCGCCCGGTCGCCGTTATTTTTGACGTTCTCAAGGATCTCGGCCACCGTACGGCTGATGCTTTCCGAGGCGGAAATAGCCGGGCGCATCAGCAGTTCGCGTTGCTGCCCGGGGCTACAGCTATTCCAGTCAATCAGGGTATTGAAGCTCATGGCTATCACTCCATCATCTTCTCAATTGGCAGCACCAGAATTGAGCTGGCACCGAGCGCTTTCAGTTTTTCCATCGTTTCCCAGAACAGGGTTTCGCTGCTGACCATGTGCATGGCAACACGCTGCTGGTCGCCGGCCAGCGGCAGAATGGTCGGACGCTCAGCGCCAGGCAGCAGGGCGATAACTTCGTCCAGACGCTCGCTCGGCGCGTGCATCATGATGTATTTGGATTCACGAGCCTGAATCACCCCCTGGATACGGGTTAGCAATTTATCGATCAGTTGTTGCTTGGCGTCGGCCATTTCGCCGTCGCGCTGAATCAGGCAGGCTTTAGAGCGGTAAATGACTTCCACTTCACGCAGACCGTTGGCTTCAAGCGTTGCGCCAGTGGACACCAGATCACAAATCGCGTCGGCCAGACCCGCACGGGGAGCGACTTCTACAGAGCCGTTTAACAGACAGGATTTAAACGACACCCCTTTCTGATCGAGATAGCGTTTGAGTAGGTGTGGGTAAGAGGTCGCGATACGCTTACCGTTCAGCGCTGCCGGGCCATCCCAGGCTTCATCAACCGGGGTTGCCAGCGAGAGACGGCAGCCGCCGAAGTCCAGACGACGCAGGGTAAAATAGCGAGGGTCTTCACCCTGTGCCCGGCGGTTGAGCAGTTCCTCTTCCAGAACGTTTTCCCCGATGATGCCGAGGTCAACGACACCGTCCATCACCAGACCCGGGATATCGTCATCACGTACGCGCAGAATATCGATAGGCATATTCTCTGCCATTGCAATCAGGCGCTGGGTGTGAAGATTAATTTTAATGCCACAACGGGCCAGCAATTCGCGTGAATCATCGCTTAAACGGCCAGATTTCTGCATAGCTATGCGTAAACGGGTGTTGTCTAACATTCTTTATTCCTCGTTATCCTGTCTGAATCAGTTTGGGTCACGCACAAAAAAAAAGCCCCCGGAAGAAATCTTCCGGGGGCTTTCTCATACGCTCATGCACCGCTGGAAGATTTAAATGTCTCCCAGCACACATCGCCTGAAAGACTAGTCAGGATGATGGTGATGATGGTGTTTGAATTGAGCGCGTGTCATAAATTTTCTCGATGAATGTTTATTCATTTGATGTCTTTTAACCTAAACCACTTTAGCTACGGAAAGCAAGGGCTTTTTTTGATCATTAATTCATTTCATATTGATACTATGAATTGTCAGCCACCGTGGGCTGGCGTAGCCTTGCGTTATAGGCCAAAAGTCAGGAGAGAAGGCATGAAAAAGGTCGCAATTGTCGGATTAGGTTGGTTAGGCATGCCGTTAGCCATGTCGCTGGCGGCGAGAGGCTGGCAGGTTACCGGCAGCAAAACCACATTGGATGGGGTGGAAGCGGCCCGCATGAGCGGTATCGAGAGTTACTCGCTGCGCCTGGAACCTGAACTGGTCTGTGAGGCTGACGATCTCGACGCACTGATGGACGCCGATGCGTTGGTTATTACGCTGCCTGCACGCCGTAGCGGTCCTGGGGAAGCATTTTACCTGCAGGCAATGCAGGAACTGGTCGACAGCGCGCTGGCGTATCGGATCCCTCGGATTATTTTTACCAGTTCTACGTCAGTCTATGGTGACGTTCAAGGAACAGTGAAAGAGGGGACGCCGCGTAATCCGGTCACGGCAAGTGGTCGTGTTCTGAAAGAACTTGAAGACTGGTTGCACAATTTACCTGGCACGTCGGTGGATATTTTGCGTCTGGCCGGGTTAGTTGGTCCGGGAAGACATCCTGGTCGCTTCTTTGCCGGCAAGACGGCACCAGACGGACATCATGGCGTCAATCTGGTGCATCTGGACGATGTGGTTTCTGCCATCACGTTACTGCTGCAAGCGCCTAAAGGGGGACACATCTATAATATATGTGCGCCTATGCATCCGGCGCGTAACGTGTTCTATCCGCAGATGGCCCGCCAGTTGGGGATGGAGCCGCCGGAATTTCGCGACGGTACGGATAACGGTAAAGGTAAAGTCATTGATGGCAACCGTATTTGTAATGAGCTTGGGTTTGAGTACCAGTATCCTGATCCGCTGGTGATGCCGATGGAGTGACAAGCCAGCAGAGTGCCGCTGTATACCGCCAGGGGGCGAGTATGAAACCACTGCTGGACGTTCTTATCATCCTCGATGCCTTAGAAAAAGAGGGCAGTTTCGCGGCGGCGTCGGCAAAATTGTTTAAGACGCCGTCTGCGCTTAGCTACACCGTCCATAAGCTGGAAAGCGATCTTAATATTCAGCTACTCGATCGCAGCGGGCACCGGGCTAAGTTCACCCGCACCGGACAGATGCTGCTGGAAAAGGGGCGGGAGGTGCTGCATACCGTCCGTGAACTCGAAAAGCAGGCCATTAAACTACACGAAGGCTGGGAGAATGAACTGGTTATTGGCGTAGATGATACCTTTCCCTTTTCATTGCTGGCCCCACTCATCGAGTCTTTCTATCAACATCACAGCGTGACGCGTCTGAAATTTATCAATGGCGTGCTGGGCGGCTCATGGGATGCCCTTACTCAGGGCCGGGCGGATATTATTGTCGGTGCCATGCATGAACCCCCTGCAGCGAGCGAATTTGGCTTTGCACGGCTGGGGGTTCTGGAACAGGTGTTTGTGGTTGCGCCGCATCACCCGCTGGCGCAGGAACAGGAACCGTTAAATCGTCGCACTATTCGCCGTTTTCGCGCCATTGTAGTGGGCGACAATGCGCAGCATGCCAATGTCTCAGGTTCTCAGGTGCTTGACGATCAGGAAGCCATTACCGTTTTTGACTTCAAAACCAAGCTGGAACTACAAATCAGCGGCCTGGGATGTGGCTATATTCCGCGCTATCTGGCGCAGCGATTTCTGGAGAGCGGCGCACTGATTGAGAAAAAAGTGGTCGCGCAAATTGTCCTTGAACCCGTGTGGATAGGCTGGAATGAACAGACCGCCGGGTTGGCCAGTGCCTGGTGGCGGGATGAAATTTTAGCAAATAGTGCTATTGCGGGGGTGTATGTTAAAACGGCTGCTGACAAATCAATCAGTTAAGAAAAAATATTCTTTTGTGTCCACTTCAATCTCTTGTTATTTCTCCCCAATTTAGTGCAAAATACGCCGCTTGCAAAAAATGACATTAACCGACGTTTTAATACGCGTCGGTTATTTTTTTGCATCAAACCAATCATTCATAAAAGAGGCCGGGCTTCGTACCGGATAGATACTTACTTAAAAATCGACAGTTGTTGTCGCTGAGGATTAACAAAAAATGGGGCAATTTTTTGCTTACGCGACGGTTTTCGCCGTAATGGGGGATAACCATGTCGCATAACGCTACTCCAAACACCTCTCGCGTGGAATTACGTAAAACGCTTACGCTGGTTCCGGTTGTCATGATGGGCCTTGCCTATATGCAGCCGATGACGCTGTTCGATACATTCGGTATCGTATCAGGAATGACCGATGGTCACGTCCCGACAGCTTACGCCTTTGCACTGATCGCCATCCTCTTTACCGCACTGAGCTACGGTAAACTGGTACGCCGCTATCCGTCTGCAGGCTCTGCCTACACTTACGCCCAGAAATCCATTAGTCCGACAGTTGGCTTTATGGTGGGTTGGTCATCACTGTTGGACTACCTGTTCGCCCCGATGATCAACATTCTGTTGGCGAAAATTTATTTTGAAGCGCTGGTGCCCTCGATTCCATCGTGGATGTTCGTGGTGGCGCTGGTGGCCTTTATGACCGCCTTCAACCTGCGTAGCCTTAAATCCGTTGCGAATTTCAACACCGTAATCGTGTTGTTGCAGGTGGTGCTGATTGCGGTGATCCTCGGCATGGTCGTTTATGGCGTGTTCGAAGGGGAAGGTGCCGGTACGCTGGCGAGCAGCCGTCCATTCTGGTCTGGTGATGCCCACGTGATCCCGATGATCACCGGTGCGACCATCCTGTGCTTCTCGTTCACCGGTTTTGACGGTATCAGCAACCTGTCAGAAGAAACCAAAGACGCTGAGCGCGTGATCCCGCGTGCGATTTTCCTGACCGCGCTGATTGGTGGCCTGATCTTTATCGTCTCCACCTATCTGTTGCAGTTGTACTTCCCGGATATTTCGCGCTTTAAGGATCCAGATGCTTCGCAGCCGGAAATCATGCTGTATGTTGCCGGTAAGTTCTTCCAGGTTGGTGCGCTGATTTTCTCTACCATTACCGTACTGGCGTCCGGTATGGCGGCGCATGCAGGCGTTGCGCGTCTGATGTACGTGATGGGTCGTGACGGCGTATTCCCGAAAAGCTTCTTCGGTTATGTACACCCGAAATGGCGTACTCCGTCCATGAACATCATTCTGGTTGGGGCGATTGCTCTGTTGGCAATCAACTTCGACCTGGTGATGGCGACGGCGCTGATTAACTTTGGTGCGCTGGTGGCATTTACCTTCGTTAACCTGTCGGTAATCTCCCAGTTCTGGATCCGTGAGAAGCGTAACAAGACGCTGAAAGATCACTTCCAGTACCTGTTCCTGCCAATGTGCGGTGCGCTGACCGTTGGCGCGCTGTGGGTGAACCTGGAAGAAAGCTCAATGGTTCTGGGCCTGATCTGGGCGGGTATCGGTCTGATCTACCTGGCTTGCGTGACCAAAAGCTTCCGCAACCCGGTCCCGCAGTACGACGAAGATATCGCGTAATAACTGCATTTAGCTGAAAAAAAACGGAGACATGTTCTCCGTTTTTTTATACGTGGGATTTATACAATCTCTTCGGCATACTGCCAGAGTGATTTCAGCAGCATCAACTTTTCTTTGTTATCCGCATATTGCTGGCTCAATAGCTGCAATTCATTGGCGTAATTTTGCAAAAACTCCGGTGTGAATACCTGGCGACGATGGTCCAGCCAGCGCTGCTGTTCAGCTTCGTCCAGCGTTCCCGGGAAGTTACGTGCACGGTAATTAAACAACAGTTTTTCAATGCGCTTATCGACAAAGGAGATATCCAGCGCCGGTAAATTGCGTGGTTCAGTTTCCAGAACGATTTTCATCGCCGCACGGTCAGCATCGCTGAAAAAGCCGTTGTACAGTTGGGCATCCACGTTATCTGATGGTGTAAAGGGTTCCGCATCGGCAAAGATCGCGACCACTTTGTCGCGTATCTGCGGGTTTTCGCGCAGAACTTTAAGATTATCCAGACAATGCTGGCGGTTAATGCCAAGACGGTCGGCGTCTTCCGGACGCAGGGTATTCGCCTGTGCCAGTACCGGGCATTTGTTGATGTGCACCAATTTAACCGGTACGGCCGGGTTATCACCCAGATCCGCTTTAGACGTGTAGAGCCGCTCGCGCAGGGCGTCGCTGTCGAGTTCGAGCAGCGGCGAAATATCACCAGCTAAGTCGACCATAATAACTGCGTTACGATTCTCCGGATGCCACGCCAATGGCGCCACCCAACTGGTGTTACCGCGCCATGCGCCGAACATACCAGAGACATGGACCAGCGGTTTCATTTGCGGGACATCAACCAGTGCGGCCAGCTTGTGCTTATTACGATGGCTGTAGAGATAATCAAACAGACGCGGCTGGCGCGACTTCACTAATTGCGCCATTGCGATCGTGGCGTATACGTCCGCCATCGCATCGTGAGCATTGGCATGCTCAATACCGTTGGCTTTAGTCAAATGCTCCAGGCGGAAGCTGGGTAAGCCGTCGTCGTTTTCCGGCCAGTTAATGCCTTCAGGGCGCAGGGCATAGCAGGCGCGCATCACATCCAGCAGATCCCAACGCGAATTATCGTTCTGCCAACTCCAGGCATAGGGATCGTAGAAATTGCGATACAGGATGTTGCGCGTCACCTCATCATCGAAGCGCACGTTGTTATAGCCAAGGATACAGGTTTTCGGCACGGTGAACAGGGCGTGGATGCGCGCAGCAAAAGCGGCTTCATTCTCTCCCTTTTCACGTGCTTCCTGCGGTGTGATACCCGTAATCAACACCGCCTCAGGCTGCGGCAGATAATCGTCCGCGGGTTTGCAATAAAAGACTTCTGGTTCACCGATGATGTTGAAATCATTATCTGTGCGGATAGCCGCAAATTGCGCGGGTCTGTCCAGCGCCGGATGGGTGCCAAAGGTCTCGTAATCGTGGAAGAGAAAACCAGGTTGCTGCTTGCCGTCATTCATTGTTCAGTTATGTCCGGGATCAATTTAGCGCTCGTCCAAGAATACCAAAAAATAGTGAGATAATCAGCTATGGTATTATCGAAGCTGGATTGTGTACGCAATAAAGTTGAGATAAACAGGACTTTTATAGAATTAATAAATAAATTCCTCACTGTTAAAATAAATTACGGAAATAAAATATCTTGGAGTTGCGGATTTGTAAACAATCTAATTGATAACCGTTATTGTTATTTTCTTCTTCTTTTATTGGGTTCTGGAAACTTTAAAAGTCTTTTATAAACAAAGAGTTTTTATTTGTGTCAATTCGCTGTCATGCATTGTAATGAAATGTGATTGATGTAAAAAATAAATATTCTAAACGCCATATAATCATTGGATATATCTAATAACAGGAGGTTATATGAGCATTAGTCGGCGTAATTTTTTGCGAGGAGTGGGTATAGGCTGTTCAGCCTGTGCGATAGGCAGTTTTCCGCCAGGCGCACTGGCACGAAATTCTCCTGAGAGTATCAAAGGGAAAACATCCCTGACGCCAAGTTTGTGTGAAATGTGTTCTTATCGTTGCCCGATACAGGCGCAGGTAATTAATAACAAAACGGTTTTTATTCAAGGGAACCCTAATGCTCCTCAACAAGGCACGCGTGTCTGCGCTCGTGGCGGCAGCGGCGTTAGCCTGGTCAACGACCCTCATCGCATTGTTAAACCCATGAAACGCACAGGACCTCGCGGGAGCGGAGAATGGCAGGTTATTAGCTGGGAACAAGCGTATAAAGAAATTGCCGAAAAAATGACGGCAATTAAAACGCAGCATGGTCCTCAGGGCGTCGTCTTTTCTTCTAAATCCGGTTCGCTTTCAGGGCATTTATTTCAACTGGCGACGGCTTTCGGATCGCCAAACACCTTTACGCACGCGTCGACATGCCCGGCCGGAAAATCGATTGCCGCCAAAGTGATGATGGGCGGCGATTTGGCCATGGATATCGCCAATACCCGTTATATGGTCTCTTTTGGTCACAACCTTTATGAAGGAATTGAGGTTGCCGAAACGCATGAACTGATGATGGCGCAGGAAAAGGGCGCAAAAATGGTCAGCTTCGACCCTCGTCTGTCCGTCTTCTCCAGCAAGGCGGATGAATGGCATGCGCTCAAACCGGGCGGCGACTTGCCGGTGTTGATGGCCATGTGTCACGTCATGATCAATGAAAAATTGTATGACGCGGACTTCGTTGCGCGCTACACCACAGGGTTTGACCAACTGGCAGAAGCAGTACAAGAGACCACGCCGGAATGGGCGCAAAAGCAAGCTGATGTGCCTGCTGATGTCATTGTTCGGGTCACCCGAGAAATGGCCGCCTGCGCGCCTCATGCTATCGTCAGCCCGGGCCATCGTGCGACGTTCTCGCAAGAAGAAATTGATATGCGGCGCATGATTTTTACCCTCAACGTGCTGCTTGGCAATATTGAGCGTGAAGGCGGTTTATACCAGAAAAAAGCGGCGGCAACTTATAATAAGCTGGCCGGAGAGAAGGTCGCTCCGGTGCTGGCAAAACCCGATGTCAAATTACCCAAGCCAACGGCGCAGCGTATCGATCTGGTAGCCCCGCAGTTTAAGTACATCGCGGCGGGCGGTGGTGTGGTGCAAAGCATCATTGATGCTGTGTTAAACCAGACGCCTTATCCGGTGAAGGGATGGATTATGTCCCGACACAACCCTTTCCAAACCGTAACCTGTCGACCAGATCTGGTCAAAACCGTTGAACAGCTCGACCTTGTGGTCAGTTGTGATGTTTATCTAAGCGAAAGCGCGGCGTATGCCGACTACCTTTTGCCTGAATGTACTTACCTTGAGCGCGATGAAGAAGTTTCAGACATGTCGGGTCTGAATCCAGCCTATGCCCTGCGCCAGCAGGTAGTAGAACCTATTGGTGATGCGCGTCCAAGCTGGCAAATCTGGAAAGAGCTGGCCGTGCAGTTAGGCCTTGGGCAATTCTACCCATGGCAGGATATGCAAACGCGTCAGTTATACCAGCTTAATGGCGATCATGCGCTGTCTGCTGAACTGCGTGAGAAAGGGTATCGGGAGTGGGGTGTTCCGTTACTGCTGCGTGAACCTGAAGCGGTGCGTCAGTTTGTGGAACGCTATCCGGGCGCGGTGGCGGTTGACAGCGACGGTACCTATGGGGAGCAACTGCGCTTTAAATCTCCGTCAGGAAAAATAGAACTTTATTCTGAAGAGCTGGAGACGCTCCTGCCTGGCTACGGTATTCCGCGCGCGCGCAATTTTGCGCTCAAAGGCGATAGTGAGCTCTATTTTATCCAGGGAAAAGTGGCTGTTCATACCAACGGTGCGACGCAATACGTGCCACTGCTTAGCGAGTTGATGTGGGACAACGCGGTGTGGATCCACCCGCAAACGGCCCGTGAAAAAGGCATCAAAAGCGGCGATGACATCTGGCTGGAAAATGCGACCGGCAAGGAAAAAGGCAAAGCGCTGGTCACCGCCGGAATTCGGCCCGATACGCTGTTTGTTTATATGGGATTTGGCGCCAAGGCGGGAGCCAAAACCGCAGCGACAACGCACGGTATCCATTGCGGTAATTTGCTGCCGCATGTCACCAGTCCGGTTTCCGGTACGGTGGTCCACACCGCTGGCGTTACGCTTCGTCGGGCATGAGAAAGGAGAACATCATGAATCAATATACAAACCCTTATGTCATGCTGCATGACGAGAAACGCTGTATCGGCTGTCAGGCATGTACGGTTGCCTGCAAAGTTTTGAATGACGTGCCAGAGGGATTTAGCCGTCTACAGGTGCAGATCCGTTCACCCGAACATGAACCCGAGGTGCTATCCCACTTCCAGTTTGTTCGCGTTTCCTGTCAGCATTGTGAAGATGCGCCGTGTGTCAGCGTTTGTCCGACCGGTGCGTCATTTCGCGACGAAAATGGCATTGTGCAAGTGGATAAGTCTCGCTGTATTGGCTGTGACTATTGCGTTGCCGCTTGTCCGTTCCACGTCCGTTATCTCAATCCGCAAACGGGAATTGCCGACAAATGTAACTTCTGTGCAGATACCCGACTGGAGACTGGACAATCGCCCGCCTGCGTTTCCGTTTGCCCGACGGATGCGCTGAAATTTGGTCGTCGTGACGCCCCGGAAATTCAGCACTGGATAAATCAAAAAGAGGTTTATCGCCAGCAGGATACGCGTAGCGGCCCGGTGAGTGTTTATCGGCGTAAAGAGATCCATCAGGAGGGTAAAGCATGAATTCTATCTGGGGAGCAGAGCTTAACTATGCGCCGGACTACTGGCCGCTGTGGCTCATTTATGCAGGCGTTGTTATTGTGCTGATGATTGCGGGCCTGGTTATACACGCGCTGTTACGTCGGATGTTGTCACCCAAAACAGCAACTGGAGAAGAACATCGGGATTACCTCTATTCGCTGGCAGTTCGCCGCTGGCACTGGGGTAATGCGCTGCTTTTTATCCTGCTTCTGCTGAGTGGCCTGTTTGGGCACTTCTCTGTCGGACCGGTGGCATTGATGGTGCAGGTACATACCTGGTGCGGCTTCGCCCTGTTGGCCTTCTGGGTTGGTTTTGTGCTAATCAACGCAACCAGCGGCAACGGTTGTCATTATCGGGTGAAGTTTAACGGGTTGATATCACGCTGCTTGTTGCAAACGCGCTTTTATCTGTATGGCATCATGAAAGGTGAGCCGCACCCGTTTGCCGCAACGGCAGAGAGTAAATTTAACCCACTACAACAGTTGGCTTATCTGGCCATCATGTATGCGCTGGTTCCGCTGTTGATCATTACCGGGTTGTTATGTCTCTACCCGCAGGTGATAGGGGCAGGGCCTGTGATGCTGGTGTTGCATATGGTGTTGGCGATTGTCGGCTTACTGTTCATCTGTGCACATATTTACCTGTGCACGCTGGGTGACACACCGGGGCAAATTTTCCGCAGCATGATAGATGGCTATCATCGTCATCGCAGCCATCACGCAGAGACAGCACCGCGCAAAGGGTAATGTCCGCCGCGGTTGATATCTGAAAACCTTTCCTTACAGCAAGAAAATGTGCCTTGTGTCACATTTTCTTGCAATTTATCCATGTTTGTTCGCCAGAACTTCCGTAAAAAGAACGGCTATTTTTCCATTTCCTGAGGACATGCTGTTGAAACGCCGTTTGTTTATTGCCGCTTCACTCTTTGCGATGAGTTTTTCGCCCGCTTACGCGACCGAGGTCGTAAGCTTTTCCCCACAGCCACCCGCGATTAATGCCGGAGCGTGGGTATTAATGGATTACACCACGGGCCAAATCCTGACAGCCGGAAATGAACACCAGCAGCGCAACCCTGCCAGCCTGACCAAGCTGATGACTGGTTATGTTGTCGATCGCGCAATTGACAGCAAGCGTATTAGTCCGACAGATATTGTCACCGTTGGGCGCGACGCCTGGGCGAAAGATAATCCGGTATTCGTCGGTTCATCCTTAATGTTCCTGAAAGAAGGGGATCGCGTTTCTGTGCGCGACCTGAGTCGCGGGTTAATTGTTGATTCCGGTAATGATGCCTGTGTGGCGCTGGCGGATTACATCGCCGGAGGGCAGCCGCAGTTTGTCGCGATGATGAACAACTATGTGCAAAAGCTGAACCTGCGGGACACGCATTTTGAAACGGTACATGGTCTGGATGCGCCAGGTCAGCATAGCTCAGCTTACGATCTGGCCGTGCTGTCGCGAGCTATCATCCATGGAGAGCCGGATTTCTACCATATGTACAGTGAAAAAAGCCTTACCTGGAACGGAATCACGCAGCAAAACCGTAACGGTTTGTTGTGGGATAAAACCATGAACGTCGACGGTCTGAAGACTGGGCATACCTCCGGCGCTGGATTCAACCTGATTGCTTCTGCTGTTGATGGGCAGCGCCGCCTGATTGCGGTTGTTATGGGGGCGGAGAGTGCGAAAGGACGTGAAGACCAGGCGAGAAAATTGCTGCAATGGGGACAACAGAACTTCGATACCGTGCAGGTTTTACGTAGCGGTAAGCAGGTCGGTATTGAACGGATCTGGTATGGCGATAAAGAAAAAATTAGCCTTGGCACAGAGCAGGATTTCTGGATGGCCCTGCCTAAAGCCGAAGTCGCGAATATCAAGGCAAAATATGTTCTTGATAAGAAAGAACTGGTCGCCCCGATTGCAGCCCATCAACGTGTGGGGGAAATTGAACTCTACGATCGGGATAAACTGGTGGCGCACTGGCCTCTGGTTACGCTGGAGTCTGTCAACGAAGGTGGCGTCTTCTCGCGTTTGAGCGATTACTTCCGCCATAAGGCGTAGTTTTCCTGATGTGCCTGACTGGCAAGAGTGCGAATCTGCTCACATAATAATCACTGATTCCTTGTGGCCGTCATACCTAAAAATTACACTGTATATAAATACAGTGTAATAACGGAGGTTATATGGAGTACGAGATAAAGCAGGTCGAGAAACGCATAATTGCCGGTTTCCATATGGTTGGACCGTGGGAACAAACGGTAAAGCAAGGTTTCGAACAGTTAATGATGTGGGTCGACGGTAAGCAGATCGTACCGCTGGAATGGATAGCCGTTTATTACGACAATCCTGACGTTGTTCCGGCGGAAAAACTGCGTTGTGATACCGTGGTGTCTGTGCCTGAAGGTTTTGAGATCCCGGAAAACAGCGAAGGCGTGATCCAGACCGAGCTGGCAGGTGGCGACTATGCTATAGCCGTTGCGCGCGTTGAAAATCATGACTTCGCGACGCCGTGGTATCAGTTTTTTGAGCGCCTGATGCAGGATTCGACGTATGCGATAGCGGCTAAACCCTGTTTTGAAGTTTATATGAACAACGGCATGGAGGACGGTTACTGGGACATTGAAATGTACGTGCCGGTACAGTTGAAGTAACTGTTTTTGGTGTAAATCAGGATGAATGTCCTGGTCATCAGGATGATGTTTTCACCGTAAAAACAGGTACAATTCGCTTCTTTGCTATTCCCTGACGGAGTGCATGAGTGCGTGCAGATAAGTCTCTGAGTCCTTTTGAAATTCGTTTGTATCGTCATTATCGTGTGGTGCATGGCATTCGCATTGCGCTGGCGTTTCTTCTTACTTTTCTGTTGGTACGCCTGTTAAACATTCCCGAAGGTACATGGCCTCTGATCACGCTGGTGGTGATTATGGGGCCAATTTCTTTTTGGGGTAACGTTGTTCCCAGAGCGTTTGAGCGTATAGGCGGAACGATCCTGGGCTCGGTGCTTGGATTGATTGCCCTGCGTCTGGAACTCTTTTCGCTTCCGCTAATGCTGATCTGGTGCGCGGTGGCGATGTTTCTCTGTGGCTGGTTGGCGTTGGGTAAAAGGCCGTATCAGGCGCTGCTGATTGGCATTACGCTTGCCGTGGTCGTGGGGGCGCCTGCCGGAGATATGAATACCGCGTTATGGCGCGGTGGCGATGTTATTTTGGGTTCGTTACTGGCGATGTTGTTTACCGGCATCTGGCCGCAGCGGGCATTTATACACTGGCGTATCCAATTGGCACATTGTGTGACGGGATATAATCGGGTGTATCAGGCCGCGCTATCCCCTAATTTGCTTGAGCAACCGCGGCTTGAGAAGCATTTGCAGCAGCTCTTAAGTGACGTTGTCAAAATGCGCGGGCTCATCGTTCCCGCCAGTAAAGAAACCCGTATTCAAAAATCCATTTTTGAGGCTATTCAAACGGTTAACCGCAATCTGGTCTGCATGCTTGAGCTGCAAATTAATGCACTTTGGGCCAGCCGCACCAGCCACTTTGTCATGCTGAATGCGCAAACTTTGCGTGAAACTCAGCTCAGGACGCAGCAGGCGCTACTGACCATAACCCACGCCTTGTACGAAGGGAATCCGCAGCCGGTGCTTGCCAATACGGAAAAGCTCAATGACACCGTGGCGGAGTTACGTCAGCTCATTGCTGAGCATAAAGGCGATTATGTCGCAGAAACGCCCATTCACGGCTACGTTTGGTTGAACATGGAAATGGCGCGACAGCTGGAATTGCTCTCACATTTAATCTGTCGCGCGCTGCGCAAATAAAGAGCAGATGAGGCGATAGGTTCTACTGCTGCTTCGATTCAGCAAAGATTAGAGGTATGATACTGAAAAAGGCTAAAACCATTGGTAACTGCAATGGCTTTACCCTCGATAATTCAGGTTTCAACCATGCATTGTCGATGCAGATGCAACTTGAAGTATGGCGGGCATGAAAGTAATGTTGACCCACTTTAGCCGTTGTTTTAACGAATCCGAATCTCACATTATCAGGGGTGTAAAAATGGAAACTACCAAGCCTTCTTTCCAGGACGTGCTGGAATTTGTTCGTCTGTTCCGTCGTAAAAACAAACTGCAACGTGAAATTCAGGACGTTGAGAAAAAGATCCGTGACAACCAGAAACGCGTTCTGCTGTTGGACAACCTGAGCGACTACATCAAGCCTGGAATGAGCGTGGAAGCGATTCAGGGCATTATCGCCAGCATGAAAAGCGATTATGAAGATCGTGTTGATGATTACATCATCAAAAACGCTGAGATCTCTAAAGAGCGCCGTGACATCTCTAAAAAGCTGAAAGCGATGGGCGAAGTGAAAAACGCCGATGCGAAAGCTGAGTAACGATTTTATGCTCGTTTGGGTCGCTGCTTAGCGGCGGCCCTTATTGCAGTTCGACCCCGCCAGTTACCATCCGCAACAAATGTTGTTCCGGCCAGTGCAATGTTAATTTTTTCTGCGTCAGCATCCATTTAATGTAGTCCACATCATGACGCTTTCTGTCGAGCATCAGACCGACGACGCTGCCGCTGTGCGCGACGTTGACACCGTATAAATCACATTCTTCTACCAGTGCTAATAGTGAATCAAAATCTGGTTTAGGTAACAGCAACTGGCTGGCGATCGCGCTCAGCGTGGCGGCCTCGCCCATCCGATAAGGGTTTTGACTGATACAGGCTTCCTGTACCTTTTCCCATGCGCGTTTCAGTGCTGGGGCGCCCGCCAGTAGCCCTGACTGACGTGGAGTACGGTGATAATCAGCAGTAAGCAAGATTTCCGGACTTTCGAGAACCAGCAGATCGAGTTGAGGCTGGGATTCACAGGCAATTTGCGTGGAGGCGTCGTTATGATCGAACAGCGTAAGCTGGCGGAAAACGGTGCTGTCGGTAGGTTCCAGCGAAACGCAAAGCTGCGCCAGAGTGGATTCGTCTAGCTGATGCCCCAGATACTGTGCCGTGGCGATTGCCGTGGCGGCGATATCCGCTGTGCTGCTGGCCATCCCTTTAGCGACAGGAATGGTTGACTGGACATCTATTCGGATATCCTGACTCATGTGTGCCGGGTATTGCCAGTGCAGCAATAACCTCTCAACCATTGCTCGCGAAAGTGGACGTTCATCTGTCAGCGGTGAACCTGAAGTGACCTCAACGGTGCTATACCATTCAACCGGGCAGGAGACCAATTTCTCACTGCCCAGAATCCAGCCCTGGATAAGTTCTCCGCACGATGCGGGACATTGCGCAACAGCCACGTCTTCACCTATGTGATCAGCAATCCTCGGCGCATAGTGTCATGGCGATCGCGCTATTACCATGATTTGCCGCAATTTGAGGTGCTGCAGTATTATGCAGGAATGCCCAATGTCACAGTTTCAGATATCGCTAAACGCATAACGTCTTGCGCAATCATTAGCTCTTCATTGGTATTAATCACTGCTACTTTGACCATCGCATTTTCCGTTTGAATGAAGGTGGCATTACGCTGATTTTTTTCCTCATCAACGGCCAGACCCAGGAAATTCAGGTTACGACAAATCGCAGCGCGCGCCCGTGCGGAGTTTTCGCCAATACCACCGGTAAAAACCAGGGCATCCAGACCGCCCATCTGCATAATATAGCTACCAATGGTGGCACGAATGCGCTCAGCAAAAAGCGTCAACGCCAGCGCAGCCTGGTGATTGCCCGTATCTGCGGCATGTTCAACGTCGCGGTAGTCAGGTGAGATGCCAGAAACACCGAGCAATCCGGACTCATTGTTGAGCAATTGGTTGAGCTGCTGGGGTGTTTTGCCTTCTCGCAGGGCTATCCAGGGCAAAATGGATGGATCAATATCGCCACTTCGCGTGCCCATCATCACGCCAGACTGTGGTGTAAAGCCCATTGACGTATTCACCGATTGTCCGCCTTTGATCGCGCAGATGCTGCTGCCGTTGCCCAGATGACAACAAACAACGCGCAGGGCGCTGAGTGGCACACCCAGTTTTTCAGCAAGCTGTGAGCTAACGTATTTGTGGCTGGTACCATGAAAACCGTAACGACGAATACCCAACTCGACATAGTAACGCCAGGGCAGGGGATAGATGAAAGAAGGCTCATCAAGCGTTTGATGAAACGCGGTGTCGAACACCGCAACGGCTGGCGTTTTGGGCAATAGCTGGCGGAATACCGCGATCCCCAACGCATTTACTGGGTTATGCAGAGGAGCCAGTTCCGCGAGTCGCTCGATTTCTGCCAGCGTTTCATCAGTTACCAGCGCGGAATCTTTAAAGGATTCCCCGCCGTGTGCGACGCGGTGGCCCACGCCGTCGATCTCTTCCAGACTGCTGATAATGTGGTGGTTGAGCAGTTTTTCCAGAAGCAACGTTACGGCTTCACGGTGATCTGCTACGGGCAAAGTCTCCTGCCATTTCTGCGCTTGTGTTTTTAGGGTGACCTGTGCATCAGACAAACCGATACGTTCTATCAACCCCTGGCAGATCATTTCACCCTGCGGCATCGCCAGTAGTTGAAACTTAAGCGAGGAACTACCTGCATTAATGGCCATTATTTTGTGAGACATGAAGGTTCCTTTGCATTCAGAAAAATGAACATCTCATCGACTCCGGTATTCTCCAGCGCGCTGGTGACAAATACTTTTTGCGCACCAGCCTGAACTAACCAACTCTCCACAAGAGAAATACGCTGCGGGTTGGCTAAATCGGCTTTGGTAACGAGGCCAATAACGGGTCGGTTCATTGGTCCGGTAAAACCGGGAGAAAATGGTGACCACGGCGCGTCTGCATTGAGTACCAGCGCAATAATGTCCGCTTCACAGGCGCTGGCCAGCAGCGCACTGTACAGGCAGCGGTTCTCAAGATATTCACCCGGTGTGTCTATTGTCGTAGGTGACCAGACTATGGCCTGGGTCTTCTGATAGTGGAGCACCTCTCCGCGCATGCACTGCGTGAGCGACGTTTTACCGCACTGGCTGGGACCAATTAGCATGATACGTTTCATGAGATTACGTCCGGGTGATGGGACACGCGGTAAAACGCATCATTTCGCCCAGCGTTCGGGTTACCTGTTTCAGCGCGTACTCAACGGCTGAAACATCGCCCGTCAGTACCACCGCGCCGGTAAACCGGTCGAGAAAACCAATCTCTACCGCCCCTGATTTCGTGGCGATATCACAGGCGATGATTGAGGCTTCGCTAGGGGTAATGGTCAGAATACCGATCGCTGAAACCGAATCAGGTAATCCCAGTTTCTTGAACAAATCCTTACCGGGATTGGCGATAAGGTGCGCCAACGTGACCTGTTTGCCAGGAACATATTCCTGAATCATACGATCCGTGGTGGGTTGTCTTTCCATTATCCTTCCACCATCTGTCGCCACATGCTTTCGTGTGGACGGGGGATGACCGAGCGGTAAACCAGCAGGCCTTTTTCACCCGCACTTTCACTGGCAACCGTCACCGCGTTATTCACATCGGATACATCGCCAGCTACGACCATGTAACACTTGCCGCCAATACCAAATGCCATATGGACGCGTACCAGCGTGACGTTGGAGGCTTTAACAGCCCGGTCGGCGGCGCAGATGCAGGCAGCAACGCTCCATGTTTCGACAATACCAACTGCCTGACGCCTATCTACGCTGTTTAGTCCGCTGATTGCGGGGAGTACGCTGGCATGAATGTTGGGGAGTACCAGACTATCAACGAGCATATCGCCAGCAAGAGATGTTCCAGTGGCAATCGCCTGTTGTACGGCACCTACGTCACCACCGAGCATGAGTAGAAATTTTCCCGGGCAGATGGTCTTGCTGACCAGTAAATTCACATTCGCGCTTTTTAACATGGCATCGCCAGCTTCCATTCCTTTGGCAATGCTGGTGAGTTCTAAAATCCCTATAGCCTGAGACATGATTAACCTCTTATTACCGTGATGGATTGCTCAGTGATCTCGCTGACAATACCGTCAATACTGGCGTGAACAGGCGCGCCTAATGCACCGGACGGTACATCGGCAACACATTGACCGCGAACAACGCGTTCGCCTTGTTCTACATATGGGATGGCGCTGGCACCTATATGCTGACGTAACAACAGCGTCGTTTTGTCTGTGGAATAATCAGTCTCAACCAGTGGCGCATCGTGATACCAGTCGCTAAGACCCAGTTTGGTAATAAGGCGTTTAACCGGGATTAGCCGGTACTTCGCCATTTCATCCTCAGGATTTAGCGGCCCTTCATAACGATGGTTGAGCGCCCGCAACTCGCGTTTAAGCATGCGGTTGATTCGCATCGGCGAAATCCCAACCGGACAGGCAACGCTTTCACACACATTGCATTCTGAGCAGGTCAGGGCCGTGAGCAGTAGCTGCGGCGTGGCCGCCTGCTGATAATTAACCGCACGAACCAGCAGATGCGGGGATAATTCATGACCGATCAAATGCCTTGGGCACAAATCTGTACACAAACGGCACTGCTCGCAAACGGTTTTTGCAACAGAAAGCACAGTGCGTTCATCCTGCATCCGCCGCTGAATCAACGCATGAGACTTAGGCAAAACCAGCAGGCCCCCGGTGGTTTTGCTGACTGGGGTATCCAGTGAAGTAATCAGGCCGCCCATCATCGGACCACCGTTAATAAAGCCGGGATCGTCAACGGTTGCACCCCCGGCCAGCGCCAGAACGTCACGTAAAGACATTCCGATAGGGACTGTGAGTGTGATGGGACTGGCGACTGCGCCGTTAACGGTCAAGGTACGACGCGTAACCGGGTACTGCTGCTCAACTGCTCTCGCGATGTTGAGCACTGTCTGGACGTTATTGACCACTACGCCGACGCTGACAGGCAGCGCGGCAGGCGGAACTCTCCGGCCTGTTGCCATCCAGATGGTCAGAACCTCGTCACCTGCCGGGTAGACATCGGGCAAAATATGTAAGCGGATCCCGGCAGGCAGAAGGGGCGTTAATGCATTGATAGCCTGTTGGTATTTCTCTTTGAGCGCAATAATTCCGGAACTGGCTCCGGTAGCCGTCATGGCATATTGAACGCCGTGGATAAGTCGCTCAGCCTGGACGGCCATCAACTGCTGGTCAACTTTCAGCATTGGCTCACATTCAGCCGCATTGACCAGAAAAGTATCGACCTGCGCCTGTAATTTTACGTGAGCAGGAAAGCCTGCGCCTCCGGCTCCGACAACACCCGCTGCGCGAACGCGTTCGCGAATTGTCTGCGCATCATAGAGCGTGGACTCTGCCGTCATGGCTGTCTTCATAATAATTCCTCAAGCAGTTCCTGCATGGCACTGGCGTCGGCAACACGAGGATTGGTTTGCAGCGTGACATCAGCCAGCGCGGCCTGAACCATCGACGGGATACGTTGCGACCAGGCTTGCTTTCCGTCTTTAAGCGCGTCAACTAAAGAAGGCAACGCACACTGTTTTTTGAGTAGCTCGATATGATGAATGAGCGCATTCAATGCCGCTGTATCGTTCGCGTTATCCGGGCATAAATGGCAGGCTTTAGCGAAACGGGCATAGCGCTTCGCAGCCCGCGGATCGCGAGCATTAAAATGAATGACATGGGTCAGCAGCAGCGCATTGGCAAGTCCGTGTGGCAGATGAAACTGACCGCCCAACTGATGGGCAATCGCATGATTGATCCCCAGTCCAGCCTGACTAAATGCCATTCCCGCGAGCGTTGACGCATTGTGCATTTTCCCTCTGGTTGCCAGGCATTCGCCTTTGCTGACGGCGACAGGCAGATACTGGAAGACGATTTGAGCCGCTTTTTCAGCTAGTGCATCGGTGAAGTCGCTGGCCTTCGTGGACACGTATGCCTCCAACGCATGCGTTAACACGTCCATGCCGGTATTCGCGGTTATGGCTGGCGGTACGCTGACGACCAGCGTTGGATCAAGGATGGCCATGTCTGGATAAAGCGCATTATTAAACAATGGATATTTAATGCCTTTATCCGGATCGCTAATCACGCAGGCGCTGGTTACCTCGGAGCCCGTACCGCTGGTAGTGGGAATTGCGACACAGGTTTCAATTTCAATACCGAACTGGCGGCTGAACCAGACGATGGCTTTTGCGGCGTCCAGTGCTGAGCCGCCACCAAAACCCATCACGATGTCCGGCCGCAGGGACTGCATTTGTGCAATCCCTTGAACTACAGTGCTGATGGTGGGATCGGGGGTGATATCGCTGAAAATGCTGATGCGGTTATCCGCTGGCAGAGCGTTGCGCAGCTTTTCAATCAGGGGAGAACGCGCGAGAAAACCATCGCAAATAATCCAGATATGCTTATTCGTGAAGCGCTTGAGCACATCCAGACTTCCCTGGCCGCTGTACAATCGAGTTTGCAGTGAAAAGCTATTCATAACGGCCCCATTAACGAATAGAAAAACCGTTTGTCAGCACGCAACGACGAGAGCGTGCGAAAGTGCGCGCAGATGTTGTTCCTTCACCGGTTGGCGTCGCAATAGTGAAGGTTGTAAAGCCTTCACCACCAACGCCGATCCCGGCGTAAGAGGGGCCATTTTTCACAAAGATGGAGGTCTGAAGCGTGCGCGCGGCAAGGTTCAAACGTGACACATTTTGCGAATGCATAATGGCCGTGTGATGCAATCCCTCTTCAACCTTCAGGGCCAACGTTAATGCACTATTAAAATCGCTCACCGTTACGACGGGGAGCATTGGCATCAGTTGCTCGCTGGTAACCCACGGGTCGTCCGCCTGGACGATGCCTATCAGTAATCGAGGTGCTTTTGCCGGAACTGGTATTCCTGCTGCTTCCAGTAAGGTTGCCGGGCTTTTACCTACCAGTTTTTTATTGGCTATGCCTTCTGGTAGACAGACGGCTCGCAGTTTGTCTACCTCTTCTCTATTGAGAAGCATCGCATCAAAAGACTGCATCTGTTGAACCAGTCGTTCGGCAACGGCATCAACAACAATCAGGCTCTTCTCAGCAATGCAGGGGAGGTTGTAATCAAAGGATGCGCCATTGATGATATCTTCCGCCGCCTTAACCAGGTCGGCCGTTTCATCAACAATGCAGGGTGGATTTCCTGCGCCTGCGCCGATGACTTTTTTCCCGCTTTTCATGCCCATAGCAACAATGCCTGGGCCACCGGTAATCGCCAGAACTGCGATTTTAGGGTGCGCCATCATCTGCTGGGTAGCCTCAAAAGTGGGTTCTGTGACCGTGACGACAAGATTACGAATTCCGCAGCAACGGAAAGCAATATCTTCAATCATGGCAATCAGCTTGAGTGAAATCTTTTTAGCACCCGGATGCGGACTGAAGTAAACGCTATTCCCTGCCGCCAGCATGCTGATGCTGTTGTTAATAATGGTCTCTGTCGGATTAGTACTGGGGGCGACAGAACCAATTACGCCAAACGGTGAATACTCGAATAACACCATGCCGCCATCGCCGGTTAGCGCCGTGGTGGTGAGATCTTCGATACCCGGAGTGTTGTCCAGCGCGGCTTTATTTTTAAGGAACTTATCCTCTTTGTTGCCCATACCCGTTTCGGCAGCGCTCTCAGCGGCCAGTGAAGCAAGATGAGGCGTCAGTTCTTCGCGTAGGGCGTTTATGATGGCGCTGCGGGTTTTCAATGGACATTGCTGGTAACGCAGAAAAGCCTGATGAGCGGCATCGATCGCTTCGCCAACGGACGGAAAAATACCGTTACCCTTAACTTCTGCTTTTGCCGGGGCGAGTTGCTCACTCAAAATGTTACGAATAAGGGTTTCAAGTTCTGAAGTATTCATTGATGTGTTCTCACGTTAATCGCCGCAATGGCCGTTTCTGCAATGTCCATATCCTGTTCAACGCTTCCTCCGCTGATGCCAAGACCCCCGAGGAGTAAACCCTCACGCCATAATGCGTACCCGCCACCGAAGGTGACGACTTTTCCCTGCATATGGCTTTCCAGACCGTAAAGCGCGGCGCCTGGTTGCACTGCTGATGTCAGCTCATGCGTGGCGGTTTTCATCGCCACGGCAGTCCATGCTTTTTTCGGTGCCAGTTCGCTACTCACGAGTAATGCGTCAGGCATGCGCCAGGCCACCGTTTGGGTACCGTTCGCATCAACAATACTAATGACGACCGGAACCTGAAGTTCTTCTGCTCTCGTCACCGCAGCGCGAGTGAGTTGGTGGAGCTCCTGAAAAGACAGAGACATAGTCGGCTCCTTTGTGGCTGGTGGTTGAACGGCAGCGAGATAGCGCTCAGCCACTTTCTGAATGATTTCGTTTTGATGGGCGTCATGATCTTCTGCTCGTGCAAGCGCATATAAGCAGTCGGAAAGGCGGTTGATATAACGCATCAGCACGTGTCTGACGGAGATCTCGGTGGACAGCTCGACCAGTCGTCTTTCTGCGCGACGTGCCAGAGTTCGGGCAAAGTGCAGTCGGCTGGCGGCTTCGCTGCGGCCTGGTAAAATAAAGCTGCGCAGGGGCGGTACTCTTCCCATTGCGATATCGATGGCAGCTTCCAGTGCCGCAATTTCTTCTGAGCTGATGTAGCGCTGCTCTGGCGTTGGTTCTTCGCTTTCGCTTGCCAGTTCGGCGCTGAACCAAAAAAGCTGCAGCTGGATATTTTCAAGTAACTGCCGGTGCTGAGGGTTTTTCGCCACGCAAACGCATAGGCTAAGCGCCGCATTCAGTTCGTCCAGCGTACCGTAGGCTTCCACGCGCGGATGCGTTTTGCTCACGCGCTGTCCGGTAAATAGGGCTGTTGTTCCGGCATCACCTGTGCGGGTATAAATCGCCATAGTTCCTCCTAACGAGAAAGCGTGTCGACAATGCCGACGATAGCCAGATCAATGGCCTCATTAGGGCCGGAAAATACGTGTCTGGCGCTGGACCCGCTGCTGAGTAATACCAGTTCGCCGGTCCCCGCGCCGACAGAATCAACAGCGACTTCATCTCCACTCACTGGGGACGCAGGAAGCTCTCCGTCAGCACTTACCCGACGTACCAGCAACAGTTTTTTTCCCACCAGTGATGGGGATTTTTGCGTGGAAACCACAACGCCTGTAACCCGTGCCAGATGCATAGCTCACTCCTGCTTAATTAGTTGGACATTTCGCAGACTGACAGCTTCCTGAGCCAGAGCCGTCACGACACATCGACGGCGTAACACCAGTACGCCATCCCTCAATTGGGCGACGTCGGCATAGCTGAGAAGCTTCTCAGGATGCAAAAAGATGATTCGCCCCAGTTCATCACTGAATTCCAGTGGCAGACGTGCGAGTTTTTTCACGGGGATTGCGGGTAACAATCGGTGTTGTAGTGAAATCTTCACGCGGACTCCGCATGCCAGCGCGTCGTGAATCGTTACCACCGACATGTTGACTGGGCAGCCTTCGGCAATTTGCTCCAGAAATGGCAGGTCCACTTGCTGGAGATGGAGCGACGAGTACTGGCAGCATACTGTCCGTGAATCGATTTCCCGTAACTGCGCGACGCTAAGAGTGAGCGTGCTTTCCGCGCGTTTTTTTAATCGGGAAACAACCTCCTCGATAATGCGTTGCAGCAGTTCGTTGTTCATCGTGAGGTCACCAGTGTGGCAAATGCTTGGGGATTATCAGCGCCTGCAGCATTGGCTTCGTCTGTATCGATATGCATTTCGAGGCGCATATCCGGCGAAACGCGTACGGCGACGTTATCGAAAATCAGTCGACGTTCATCGCCATTAATGGCGACCGAGACTTTATCACCATGGGAAACTCGCAGAATCAGAGCATCGAGCGGCGACATATGGATATGCCGTTGGGCAACGATCACCCCGGATGCTAACTCCAGTTCAGCAAATGGGCTGACAAGACGAACACCGGGTGTGCCCTGAATATTACCCGACATCCGCAGCGGAGCAGCAATTCCCAACGTGCGGGCGTCGGTACGAGAAATTTCGACCTGGCTGGTATTGCGCAGCGGGCCGAGTAAACGCACATTTTTTAACTGACCTTTTGGCCCCACCAGTGTGACAGTCTGCTCTGCTGCATATTGTCCTGGCTGCAGCAGCTCTTTTTTCTCACTAATAGGGTGATTGGGAAACAAGCGACCGTAATCTTCAGCGCACAGATGAATATGCCGATTAGAGATCCCCAGCGGAATCGGGCGCTCGCGCATTTCATCGAGAACCTTAGCGACAGTGGTTTCCAGTTGCTGTTTATCCATCACACTTCACCTCGTTTGCCGGAGTGAAGACAAAGAGTGCGCGGCTCACCTTTTTGGCGAGGGCAGGCAGGATCAAGACACAAATTGCAGCTAATCAACTCTGCATCTTGCGGCGCTTCGGGTGCCGCATGGTCTACAAATATCTCTTCATGCGGTATGGCTGGTATGGGTTCGGGCGTTGGTTCAGGCTCCAGGACAACGCTATGCGACAGGATCCCGTCCCCGGGTCTGGAAATGACTTTGTGAGCCACCAGTCCATCTAGCTGGTCAGCGAAACTGACACCAGTGGAAATGGCCGCCTGGACGGAGGCCACATCCCCGATTATCTTGATCACCGTCCAGCCTGAGCCGTTGGTTTTTTCTAGGCCCACCAGCGTGATGGAGGCGGCTTTCGCCATGACGTCCGCGCAACTGATGGCTAATGCCAGACCACTAACTTCAAGTAATCCCAGTGATTGCTTCACGCTGTGCTCCTTGGTTGCAACAACTTATGCGGATTTAGGTAAAATGGCTTCAACGTCGCTGTGCGGACGCGGGATAACGTGGCAGGATTTCACCTCGCCAACGGCGCTTGCGGCTGCGCTTCCAGCATCTACGGCTGCTTTCACCGCGCCGACATCACCGCGAACCATAACGGTGATGAGGCCAGAGCCGATTTTTTCGTAACCAACCAACTGCACGTTTGCGGATTTCACCATGGCATCAGCGGCTTCAATAGCGCCGACAAGCCCTTTTGTTTCAACCAGTCCCAGTGCGTTATTCATACTGCTTTTCTCCTGTGGGTTATGAGTGGCATTCCCGGAACGGAATGCCTTTAACCAGCCGCGCAGCGTTGTTACCAATGCTGCGGCGATCGTGGCTATTTTGTTGATACGTCAGCGTAAAAAGTGGTGCTGATGAGGGTAAGTTTTTGTAGTGCACGACCAGTTTTTCACGGCTACAGCCAATACCAACCAGCAATGGTGATTGGCAGGCGGCCAACCATGCGTTGTGGATAACGTCAGTTGAGTCATTCTCCTGAATCACAAAGGGGATCCCTTCTTCTTCAATACCCAGCAGTACGTCATTCCAGACGTCAGCGCAGTCAGCACTGGTGAAGATAACGATGGCTGGCGTGGTGAGATTACTTTCCATGAGCGAATCCCTTATGCCAGGAGAGAATCAGCCCTGTCGCAACCGCATTGCGTGGACCTTCGGTACCACGAATATTGCCGCGCCCGGCAACCAGTCGATAATGCGCCAGAGCATCGGTGACCAGCTGCGGAACTTCAAAATCCAGGGATGAGCCGCCAACCAGTACCACAAAGGGAATATCCCGAATGTTCCCGGTCGGACTCACCTGACGTAGCGCTCTGAGTGCGTTAGTAACGAAAACGCGTTCCTTAGCACTTCGACGAATGGCCCGTACTTTCTCCAGCGCCAGTTCACCCGGCAGTGGCACCAGTTCATCGGGCTTCACTACGCACACGCGCGCAAAAACCGTTGGCGGGAGAGGCGTAGGGAAGAATTGAACGCTGCCGTCTTCGTGGCGAAGATGGAACAAGCTCTCAACTTTCGCCAACGGATACTTTTTAATCTCTTCCGCGAGATAACGGTCATCCAGACCCAGTTCACGGGCAATGATCATCGTGACCATATCGCCTGCACCCGCCAGGTGCGTGGCAATAATTTCGCCCTTAGGATTGATGATAGAAGCGTCGGTTGAACCCGCGCCGAGGTCCAGAATAGCCAGTGGTCGCGTGGTGCCCGGAGTAGTTAAGGCCCCCAGAATGGCAGCTTCGGCTTCGGCCCCGCCAACCTGGACGTCAATGTTGAGCTTTTGCGTGATCTCCTGGGCAATCATCGCCATTTGCAGGCGGTCTGATTTCACCATGGAGGCTATGCCGACAGCCTGTTCCAGCGAGAACTCACCGGCAAGTCCACCCGTCACGCTGACAGGAACCGAGGTATCGACCGCCAGCAGATCCTGAATAAAAATTTCATGACTGGGTTTATTGGTTAATTCAGCCATCGTCTGGCGCACATGCTCCAGCATGCCGCCAATATTGGTGCCAGCTTCTCCAGTAACGTTATCCAGTTTCGGGCATTCACCAACCGCTTTCATAATCGCTTCGGCGCCCGCTGCAACGTCGACCCGTACTGTACGACCCTGAGACTGTAGCTCCAGATTTCCGGCAGGAATCGCTCGCGCTTTCACATCACCTGACGGCGTTTTCACCACCACGGCTGAACGGTTGCCGATCAGCGCCCGTGCCATCGGAACAATGTTTTTAGTCTCATCGGCATTGAGGCCAAAGACAGTTGCAATACCGTAGGGGTTAGAAAGTGTTTCAATAACCTTTCCTGGTACGGCGACCTCAATGGCAGCCAGCATCCCCAACGGGATACGGTCAATATGAAGGACTTCATCGACTATGGGCAGGGGATGAGTCAGACGATTACTGACCAACACACCATCGTCCTGCTGCAAAATAACACCAGTCAACTGGTATCCGGCACGGACGGAGGCATTAATCATCGTAGCAACATCGGCGAAATCAAATGCCGATGACACCACCAGAATATAGGGCGTATCCGCCGGGCGACTGAGAAGGTCTTCCGGCGTAATAGTGACGCCCACGCCTAACCCGACACCGCCCGGTGTTTTAGGGTTATGGCCGATCATGGTGGATTCAGTGATGATGGTTTCGGTTATTGTTTCCATCGCCACGTCGCCAATGACCGGGGTGGCTTCGTTAATACGGATGAGCGAAATATCGCTGACATTGATACCGACGTTTTTTGCCGCCAGCGTAAGGGCCTCCTGAATGCCAAACACATTACGTAATGTGCCCTTAATTCCGGTGGTTTCTGCCAGCGCGCTGCCGGTAATGCTCAGCACGCCAGACTCATCCAGAGTAGCCAGAGCGACTTCCGTTGATGAGTTGCCTATGTCAATGCCAGCTATATATCGCATGATCCTGTCCCTGAGTTAGTCGTCGCCTTTGAGTTTTTTACGCTCAACGTACAGCGCTGCCGCTTCACGAACGAAAGCTGCACAGATTTTTGCCTGATAACGATTTTCGAGATCGTCGGCGATAGCCATCAGCTCATCTTTTGTTGAGCGGTACGGGCGCAGCGCGTTGTAGATCTCAAGAATGCGATCGTCAGGAACAGCGGTTAGCTCGGCAGCGCGCTCAAAGTTCATCGCCAGCCTGTCACGTCCGGCATCTTTGGCGATTTCCGCCTGGAGGCGCAGTGTTTCAGGAGTGATGCGCATGTCCTGCGCGGTCACTTTGTTGCTCAGAACATTTTCAAGCGTGAAGTCGTCCAGCGTTTTGTTGGTCGCAGTTTTTACCCACTCAGGATGTTTATTCGCGAGAGGGTAATCCGTGACTTTCGCGGTATGTGCTGATGAACTTGCCGCGGGCGGAGTCGCGGACTCGCCTTGCAGGCTGTTCATCCGGCTCAACACATCCCGAACCATCGATTCAATTGCGTCGGTATTCATGGAGGTATCCTTTATCAAAGCGCCACGCGCAGTTCCTGCGGGTTTTTGCCTGTCACAACGTATTTGGTCTCTTTAATGTGCAGAATGGCTGATTTCGCCTGGTACTTAGGACGGGCCATCTGGTCATTCAGAGTCGGGACCGGTTGTGGAGATTCACGCTTGGCATAACGCGCGGCGTTTTTACCGATCTGACGATAGGTTTCCAGCGTCAGAAGCGGTGCCTGAGGGAACAGCTCCAGGTTTGAAAGCGGTGGTAACCCCTGCTGGTGGATAACCGTCGTGCCTTTTGACTGGATGCCGATAGAGATCCCGGAACCGCTCAGACGGTTACCCTCAACAGCAACAAACGCCACATCGGAGGATTTAAAGCAGCGGATAACGCGCGCTTTAATGCCTTCTTCTTCAATACCGGCAATCACTTCGCGCAAGATATTCTTATGCGGGATCCCAACAATATTGACGGTTTGTGACAGGCCAAACGCCGGCCCTACGGCAATAATCACTTCGTCCTGTTGCTGGCCTTGTTTGGCTTCACCAATCTCGGTCAGAAAGCTGTCGCCCTGTGCCGCAGCAGCCTGAGGTGCGCTTGCCGCTGTAGATGCGCGGAAAGAGACGGGTTTGTCGCTGGTCTGCATTTCAGACAACACATCTTCAATTATCTGGCGCAGCAGTTTTTCATTAATTTCCATTTTTCACCCCTTAGCCAAGCTCGTTGGGATCAAGTGCGCCAGGGATGTTTTTGATCTCTTCCCAGCGTTCGCCTTGCAGGCGATAACCTGTTGCCGGACCGGCATAGTCGTTAACATCATTGACAGCGGATAGCACCTGTCCGTCGCCAACGATAATGGCGGAGGTATGCAGGTAATCCCCGGTTAACTTGGCTTTCTGGATGTTGAGCATGTCCTGAGCGACATCGGTAAATCCGCCCTGAGCAAGGGCTTTCACCACTTCCAGACCGTTACGGTTTTTGTTGATGATCTCTTGTGCAAACTTGATATCTTCAACGATGTTACGTTCCGGCATATCTTTCGAACCGTGGGCGTAGGTCGCCGCTTCCACTTCTTCATCAGTGATTGGCGGTAATCCCATCCCGGCAAAGACGGCCTGCAGCGCACGCGCCGCTTTGTTACGAATGGCGATAACGTCTTCTTCACGAACCGGGCGCAGACCACCGTCTACTTTCAGGTCACGCTGGAGAACGTTGTAGTCGTCAAAATCTTCAGCATCCTCGTTCGAACCCGCAAACATGTTGTCGTAGTTCGGCACTGCGGAATAACCAGAGGAAATGAAGTCAGTACCCGGCAGGAACTGCATCAGCAGACGAGCAGTACGACGCATATCCGAGTGGGTAAAGGTTTGGTCGTTGCTGGAGGCGCATTCCAGATCCAGAGAGGAGCAGATCAGGTTTTCAGCCAGCACTGCACGAATTCCTGACGGCACGGCGGAAGGGACTCCGATGCAGCTTACGGAACCGTTTTGCAGACCCTGTACGCCAGCAGCTTTGGTGATGTAAATACAACGGGCTTCCAGATAAAGCATCGATTTGCCTTCGGCGTAACCCATCTGAACTTCTGAACCAGAGCCGGAGGTAAAGCGCATTTTCAGACCACGGGATGCGTAAGACGAGGCGAGGAAGCCTTTAGACCATGGCGTGTCATCGCCGTCGGTAAAGACGGGTTCAGTACCATAGACGGAGATGGTTTCAGCGTAGCAGGTGTGGCCTAGCATCCCGAGTTTGAGTTCGGTTGCTTCTTCCAGAGAACACTGAGTTAACACGCCCGGGCGTCCAACCTGTGAGCCGACTAACAGCGCAATGGCGTTAAATGGCGCATAACGCGCAACGGCAACGGTCGTTTCCTGTTCGTCAAACCCGCGCCATGCGCCTTCAGCGGCATCAGCGGCAATTTGCACGGGGTTATCTTTGACATTAGTGACGTGCGCTTGTTGAGATGGTGTACGACGAGCACGCATTTTCTGCATGGCCATCATCATCTCAACGACGTTCATATGGGACACGACTTCGACAATTTTTGCCGGCGTCATTGCGGTGGTCAGCGGCACAATGTCTTTGCGCTTCACGTTGGGATCGCAAAGCATATTGGCCAGTTTGACCGAATCCATCGCCATGACTTCTTCAGCGCGTGCCAGGTTAATGCCGTAGCGGGCAATGAAATGGTCGATTAAGTCAAATTCACTGGCGGATTTACCGTCCAGTTCAGTGACTGTACCGTTGACGATTTTAATCGACGGTTTGGGGTCGTTCGGGCTTTCCATCGCAATGAAGCCTTCTTCGATCCACTCCTTAACGAAGCCATCCTGATTCACAGGGCGCTTCGCCAGTGCTTCAAATCTTTTCGATCTCATGAATCAGCCTCACTGATATCAGATGTAGGACGGACGATCGTTTTTCGGCTCTGAGCCGAGGGTCCCGAGTACGGTTTTACCGATTTCACGGGCGGAGATAATAGCCTGACGAACAGCGCCAGAGTCACCCGAAATAACCAGAATGGCTTCGTTACTGAAGCTGGTGCCATGAGCAGGGGAGCTGTAAGCCACAACTTCCACGTTGGCGGATTTCAGGGCAGTATCAGCCATCAGGACACCAACGGACGCTGGTGCGCCGACGATGACGCCACAGGCACGACCAATCGGTGCGCCAAAGGCTTTTTCCAGCGCGTAGCTGGCGCGTGCGGTGTACTGCATTTCGATGTGACCGGCTTCGTTGGCATAAACGTCGCCAAAGGTGCGATCCAGTTCTTTCAGTGCGACTTCAATGCCGCGTTTCACGTCGGAAACATCGTTGCCGCCAAGAATAATCAGCGAGCCATGACCTGCGCCGCCTTTGGTATCACGTGGTAACTCAATACTGACGACTTCAGTATTGGTGGCTTTCACCGCTTCATCGGCGGCCATGATGTGCGGGCCTGCGCCAGTACGGGCGCCAAGGATGCCAATGGAGCGATAGCGTTTTTCAAGTTTCATTGCGTCCAGTAGGGCACTGTCTACGTTGGCGATTACCAGACCGACGGTGTCGCCAATCGCGGTACCGACAAACTCCGTTAAACTGCAGCTTTTCTCTGCCATAGCCGTTTCTCGTGTTGGGTGATTATTTTCTGGGATAGCCTGCTGTTCTGGCGTTGCCACACGAGCAATCACCTGCGCCATGATCTGTTCAACCAGTTCATTGCTGCTCATTAGCTAATTCCCTTCGGTAAGATTTTTTCTACATCGGTATGCGGGCGTGGGATAACGTGTACGGCTTTCACTTCTCCCACATTACGGGCTGCGGCGGCACCGGCATCTGTTGCTGCTTTGACTGCGCCGACATCGCCGCGGACAATAACTGTTACCAGCCCCGAACCAATTTTTTCGTAGCCGACCAGCATTACATTGGCTGACTTCACCATTGCATCTGCGGCCTCTATGGCTGCAGTTAAGCCTTTGGTTTCTACCATTCCTAACGCTTCTTGTTGCATAAAGACCTCGCCTGGGTTGTCCCGATTTTCATGACTATAAAAAGAAGCGAGGAAAAAGAATGGCTGAGTTGAAAGTAAGAGTGAAAAAATAGTGGGGTAATGGTGAGATAAAATTGCTGTGAGTTATTGTAATACTGTGTTTTTATTGGTTATTTTAATCTTCATCGATATGACTATTTGGTTATGTTAATTCCATATTTACACTTTTCTGAGTGACAGTTTAAATATCATTTGCTATGCGAGAAAAATGAAATTGTGATGATCGTTTGAAAATGGAATTCTGCTGTTCGCAATATTTTATTATTTTGAAAATGTACTTTTAATTGGGTGAATCCACGTTTTGTCGCCTGTTTTAATAAAGGTGATAGCAAAAATTTGCTATCACAACACGATTTTTAAGGGTATGTCGCTTGCAGATTGCCAACAATTTGCCGATACAGATTTTTATAGTAAGTCTTGAAGTAACCTTCCTGCCAGCAAGGAGTCCGCTGGTAAAGACACGAACTCTGCTTAGAAGGTGTCACAATGAACGATTCACTAAGAGCGCAATGTATTGCTGAGTTTTTGGGTACCGGGCTATTTTTGTTTTTTGGTATTGGGTGCCTGAGCGCCCTGAAGGTCGCGGGTGCCAGTTTGGGATTGTGGGAGATCTGCATCATATGGGGCTTGGGGATCTCGCTTGCAGTTTACCTGACAGCCGGGATTTCTGGGGCCCATCTCAATCCCGCTATTACCATCGCACTTTGGTTGTTTGCCTGTTTTCCTGGCCGTAAAGTACTGCCTTATTCTGTCGCTCAGATAGCGGGTGCCTTTGGTGGCGCTATGCTGGCCTATTTGTTGTACGGCAGTTTATTTATTGAGTATGAATCAGCCCACCAAATGGTACGCGGCAGTCTGGAAAGCCTGCAACTTGCCAGTATTTTTAGCACGTATCCTGCCGCCGCACTGAGTGTCTGGCAGGCCGCACTGGTCGAAGTGGTGATTACCTCCATTCTGATGGGGATGATTATGGCGCTAACGGACGACGGTAACGGTGTTCCCAAAGGCCCTCTGGCACCACTGTTGATTGGTATTCTGGTTGCTGTTATCGGCGCATCAACCGGCCCACTTACCGGCTTTGCGATGAACCCGGCACGTGATTTTGGTCCTAAATTGTTTGCCTGGATGGCCGGGTGGGGTGATGTTGCGATGACCGGCGGGCGCGATATCCCTTATTTCATCGTGCCGATTGTGGCTCCCATCATCGGTGCCTGTGCGGGCGCAGCAATTTATCGTTATTTTATTGGCAAAAATTTACCGTGTAATTCGTGTAAGTTGGAGGAAAACGAGAGCTAGCTTCATGAAAGATGTTTATTATTGAAAGGCAAAAACTGTTTTCGTGATCCGGTTTCCTGAACGGCTTAAAAAGTCTCCCAAGAATGGGAGACTTTTGTTATGTTCAATGCTGACTTTCATCAGAGCGCTGGATCGCGAGATGAAAATGAATGTGTGAATAATATGTTTTATTTATAACAATAAATTAACTGAGAGGTTTTATCATGATTTCTGCGAGTGCCCTGAACTCAGAACTCATTAATAAAATCGCACAGGATTTTGCACAGGCCACCAGTCTGGCTGTTGTGGTTGTCAATATTCACGGTGATGAAATTTCTGAGCTTTTTAATTTCACTCCTTTTTGTCAGTTGATGCGCCAGCATCCTCAGCATAGTACGCGTTGTCGTATGAGCGACCGCTGTGGCGGGTTGGAAGCCTCTAAGTCCGATCAGCCCTGCATTTATCGCTGCCATGCCGGGCTTACCGATTTCTCAATTCCGCTGGTCATCGCGGGACACCTGGTAGGGTTTGTGCTTTGTGGACAAGTACGCTTAAGTAACGATGTAGGCCTCGTTGATATTCTGAACGTCGATGACCGCTGGCAAGCCGATCCAGAGCTGGTCAACGAGTTCCGTAATGTACCTGAGATGGACTATTCTCGTGTCATTGCCTCAGCGGATTTACTCAAGCTCATCGTCGAAAATTGCCTTAAGAAACAACTCAATTTTGTTGTTATCAAGGATAACCCGCAGCAATCAGAACCGGTACGCGCTAACCGCAGTACCAATCCGCATGACAGTAAAATGAAAAAAGCCCTGCGCTATATTGATGCGCATTTATCAGACGAGCTGCGTCTGGAAGATGTTGCCTCTCATGTTTTCCTTAGCCCGTACTATTTCAGTAAATTGTTCAAAAAATATCAGGGTATCGGTTTTAACGCATGGGTAAACCAACAGAGAATGGCAAGTGCCAAAGAGCTGCTTTGCCACAGTGACTGGAGCATAGCCAGCATTGCGCGTAATTTAGGCTTTTCGCAAACCAGCTATTTTTGCAAAGTGTTCCGTCAAACGTATCAGGTTACGCCGCAGGCATTTCGCCAGCAAATTAATGTCATTTCACGCGGAGAGTCCGCTTAAATAGCAATATTTTGCTATTGCCGATTTTTGATATGTGGTGCTATGCCCGTCATTATAAAATGAAAAATAATGACAGCTGCCAATAAATTGTCATAGCGCAACAAAATAATGGTATTAGAGGGATAAACTGCACCAGTTTTTATTTTTGTGATGAGATACAGTGTCTGTGTGAATGACTTTCTTTATTCTTAGCTGATACTTTCATTCAAAAAGTGAACGTATGAATATGTGGGAAAAGGCCAGGAAATTGGCTGAATGAATTCGGAAAGATATTAAACTGAATTATTGTCATGAGGTCGTGAATTTACCTCATAACAGAGAGCTTAATTAACCAGGCTCTTGAACTGACAGGTTTGCCACATTTGTGGTAGGGAAGGGGGTGAGAATCCCCCGCAGCCCCCGCTGCTGTGATGCTGACGACCCCGTATGGACCACTGATCGCAAGATTGGGAAGGACGGGTGAGGATGACGCTAAGCCAGAAGACCTGCCTGTCAGTGACTACCAACAACTTCGGTGGGAAGTGGGTGGTTCAGATGCATACAGTCGAGAGACTGGGTATCTCTACACCCCTACCACCCTGAACAGGATCAGGGTATGGCGGCCAATTTTCACGCATTTGTTCTTGCAGGTACCGGAAGCGGCTGTGGTAAAACCACGGTGACGCTGGGCTTGTTGAACTTGTTGAAAAAACGCGGTTTGCGCGTCCAGCCTTGCAAAGTGGGTCCTGATTACCTTGATACCGGCTGGCATACAGCGGTATGCGGTACTGCTTCCCGCAATCTTGATAGCTTTATGCTTCCCGTCCCCACGCTGAACGCTCTATTCAACGAGCAGATGCGACATGCGGATATCGCCGTTATTGAAGGTGTGATGGGGTTGTATGACGGCTATGGTACCGACCCAAACTACTGCAGCACCGCCGCGATGGCTAAACAGTTAGGCTGTCCGGTCATCTTACTGGTTGATGGCAAAGCCGTTTCCACCTCAATCGCCGCAACGGTAATGGGTTTTCAGCATTTTGATCCCACCCTGAACATCGCTGGTGTTATTGTTAATCGGGTTAACAGCGAAACGCATTACCAGTTACTGAAAGTCGCAATCGAACGTTACTGCGATGTACCCGTCTTAGGTTACGTACCCCGTATGGATGGGGTTGCCCTTCCCGAACGACATTTGGGTTTAGTCACCGCACGTGAGTCGGTTATCAATCAGCAACCGTGGCAGGAGTTTGCTGCCACGCTGGAGCAAACCCTTGATATTGACGCACTGCTGACATTAAGCCAGTCAACCAATCTTCCTGCTGGCGAATGGCCCGCGCTGCCTGCCGCAGATGCTGGAGCAGGGCTAACGCTTGCAATTGCCGATGACGAAGCCTTCAACTTCTACTACCCGGACAACATTACGTTGCTGGAACGTACGGGGCTTAATATTGTTCGTTTTAGCCCGTTGCACGACACCTGCTTACCCGACTGTCAGATGATCTGGTTAGGTGGCGGATATCCTGAGCTACACGCTGCGGCGCTGGCTCGCAATGTCTCGATGCTGAAGCAACTGCGAGCGGCACATCAACGTGGCGTCGCGATTTACGCAGAGTGTGGGGGGCTGATGTATCTCGGCAGTTCGCTTGAGGACAGTAACGGAGATACCTGGCTGATGGCGGATATCATTCCCGGCCACAGCAAAATGGGAAAACGTCTGACCCGATTTGGCTACTGCGAAGCGCAGGCCGCACAGCAAACATTGTTAGCAGCAGAAGGGGAAGTGCTGCGCGGGCATGAATTCCACTATTCTGATTTTACCCCTGAAACGCCAGCGGTGATGAACTGTCGCAAAGTGCGCGATGGTAAAACGCTGCAAGCCTGGTCTGGCGGCTGGCAGGTCGGAAACACCTTCGCCAGCTATCTACACGTTCATTTTGCACAACGTCCGCAGATGCTTAACCACTGGCTGACAGCCGCGAGGAGCGCGCTATGACGATCCTTGCGTGGTGTGTTGCCTGGCTGCTTGATTTTATCATCGGCGATCCGCAGAACTGGCCGCATCCGGTGCGCTGGATTGGCAATCTGATTTCTGCAGTGCAGCGAATTATTCGGCGTTATTGTCATAGCGACCGTGCGCTGCGCATTGGTGGCGCGGTGATGTGGATTGTGGTGGTTGGTTTGACCTGGGCTGCGTCCTGGGGCGTGCTGGTACTGGCAAAATCTGTTCATCCCTGGTTGGGTTGGGTGGTAGAGGTATGGATGATCTTTACCGTGCTGGCCGGGCGATGCCTGGCGAATGCCGCACAGGATGTAGAACGTCCTCTACGGGCCGGAGACCTTGCCGCGAGTCGGGAAAAACTGTCGTGGATAGTGGGGCGTGATACCTCGCAACTGCAACCGCAACAGATCAATCGCGCGGTGGTGGAAACCGTGGCTGAAAACACCGTCGACGGCATTATCGCGCCACTGTTCTTTCTCCTTCTCGGCGGTGCACCCCTGGCGATGGCCTACAAAGCGGTAAACACCCTTGACTCCATGGTGGGCTACAAACATGAAAAATACCGCGCTATCGGTATGGTCAGCGCGCGTCTGGACGATGTCGCGAACTTTATTCCTGCAAGACTGAGCTGGCTGCTGCTGGGCGTGGCGGCATTTTTATGCCGTAAAGACGGCTCGCGAGCTTTACAGATTGGCTGGCGCGATCGCTACAACCACAGCAGCCCAAACTGTGCGTGGTCAGAGGCATCCGTAGCCGGGGCATTAGGCATTCGTCTGGGTGGTCCTAATGACTACTTTGGCGAGCGCGTTGAGAAACCGTGGATCGGTGATGCACAACGCGACATTTCGGTAGACGACATTTCCCATACGATTCGACTGATGTGGGTGGCATCGACGCTGGCACTGGCGCTGTTTATTGCGCTGCGGTGGCTGTGGGCCGGTGTAGCCTGAGGACAACATAATGCAATATATCCAGCAACCCCAGGCGATTGAAGCCAAAAGTTTCGACATTATTGGCGAGATCATCCGTGAAACCCGTCCGGACTATCGGTTTGCCAGTCCGTTACATGAAGCCATTATCAAGCGGGTCATTCACACGACGGCAGATTTCGACTGGCTGGACATTCTGTGGTTTTCCAGTGATGTGCTGGAGCAGTTTTGTGCGGCGCTTAGCCGTTCGAGCGTGATTTATACCGACACCACGATGGCGCTTTCCGGGATCAATAAAACGCTGCTGGCAAAATTCGGCGGTGAATGCCGCTGTTACATCAGTGACCCGCGGGTTGTGCGTACGGCAAAAGAGCAGGGTATTACCCGGTCCATGGCTGCTGTCGACATTGCGGTGAAGGAAGAGGGAGAAAAGCTGTTTGTCTTTGGCAACGCGCCGACAGCGCTGTTTCGCCTGCTTGAGCATGATGTCGCTGTCAGCGGTGTGGTTGGCGTACCGGTCGGGTTCGTTGGTGCAGAAGAGTCGAAAGATGCCTTGACCCAAAGCAATTTGCCCGCCATTGCCGCGTTAGGCCGTAAAGGGGGGAGTAATGTCGCTGCCGCTATCGTCAACGCCATGCTTTATCACATGCAGGGGGCGCGATGAGCGAGGCCTTCGATACGCCGGTGTGGCACAACGGTAAAGCGCTGCGTAAAGGATATACCACGGGATCGTGCGCCACGGCGGCGGCAAAAGTGGCAGCGTTGATGGTATTGCGCCAACACCTCATCCATCAGGTTTCCATTGTCACGCCTTCCGGGGTGACGTTGTGCCTGAACGTTGAGTCGCCGCATATCGAAGGGCAGCAGGCGATAGCTGCCATCCGCAAAGACGGTGGTGATGATGTGGACGCCACCCACGGCATGCTGATTTTTGCCCGCGTGACGTTAGACGATAGTGGCGTGATTGCCTTACAGGGCGGTGAAGGGGTCGGTACGGTAACCCGCAAAGGGATTGGCCTACCGGTCGGCAGTTCGGCGATTAACCGTACACCTCGCCAGACCATTGAATCTGCCGTCCGCGAAGCGATTGGCCCAAATCGCGGGGCGCAGATTGAAATCTTCGCGCCAGAAGGCGAAGAACGGGCGCAAAAAACCTACAACTCCCGCCTTGGCATTCTGGGCGGCATTTCGATTATCGGCACCACGGGTATTGTCACGCCGATGTCGGAAGAGAGCTGGAAACGTTCGCTGTCGCTGGAGCTGGAAATTAAGCGGGCGGCTGGGCTGGAGCGTGTCGTACTGGTGCCGGGAAACCACGGCGAGCGTTTTGTGCGCGAGCAGATGGGTATCGACACCCAGGTTGTGGTCACCATGAGCAACTTTGTCGGCTACATGATTGAAGAAGCCGTACGTCTTGGATTCCGGCAAATCGTACTGGTGGGACACCCCGGTAAGCTCGTCAAAATCGCGGCGGGGATCTTCCACACCCATAGCCATATTGCCGATGCCCGTATGGAAACGCTGGTGGCCCACCTCGCATTACTTGGCGCACCGCTGGAACTGCTGACGCTGGTCAGCGAGTGCGATACCACCGAAGCGGCGATGGAGCATATCGACGCATACGGTTTCCAGCACATTTATGACCATCTGGCTCAGCGCATTTGTATGCGTGTTCTGCAAACATTGCGCTTTACCAAAAATCCACCGACCTGCGATGCCATCATGTTTTCCTTTGATAATCAGGTTCTTGGCAGTAATCGTCCGGTCGCAGAAATTGCTGAGGAGATGCAATGTTAACCGTTGTAGGGATGGGCCCCGCCGGTTTGCATTTGATGACGCCTGCGGCACGTGAAGCGGTCGCGGCGGCGGATGTTCTGGTCGGTGGAAAGCGGCATTTGCAGCAATTCCCGGATTTTGCCGGTGAACAGTTTGCTCTTGGCGCCAATATCCCGGAACTTCTGAGCTGGATTAGCGCGCACCAGGAGAAGCATGTTGTGGTACTGGCATCTGGCGATCCGCTGTTTTACGGCATCGGGACGCGCATGGTGGCGCATTTTGGTATTGAGAATGTGCGGATTATTCCCGGCATTAGTGCGGTGCAGTACCTGTGTGCGCAGTCCGGTATTGATATGAACGATATGTGGCTGACCAGTAGCCATGGCCGCAGCGTCTGTTTTGATGAGCTGGCGCGACATAACAAGGTAGCGATGGTGACTGATGCGCTGTGTGGCCCGCGTGAAATCGCGCAGCAGCTCATTGCCCGAGGCAAGGGGCATCGCTGGATGGTGATTGGCGAAAACCTGGCGATGGAAAACGAAAAGATCCATTTCCTGCCTGTGCGTGAAGTTAACGCCGACTATGACATGAATGCAGTGGTGATCCTCGATGAAAGATGAGCTGTTTCTGCGTGGAGAGAAAGTGCCTATGACCAAAGAAGCGGTACGCGCACTTGCCCTCTCAAAACTTGAATTACACCGCGCCAGTCACCTGATTGATATAGGCGCCGGAACCGGCAGCGTGTCGATAGAGGCGGCGTTGCAATATCCCGGATTACGTGTAACGGCCATCGAACGTAACCCGGCGGCGCTCAGGTTGTTGGATGAAAACCGCCAGCATTTTGCCTGCGCAAATATCGATATTTTTCCCGGCGTTGCTCCCATGACTATCGCGGAAAAAGCCGATGCCATTTTTATGGGCGGCAGCGGTGGTCATCTGACCGACCTGATTGACTGGTCGATGCGTCAATTGCATCCCGCAGGGCGTTTGGTGATGACATTTATCCTCCAGGAAAACCTCAACACCGCGCTAACACATCTGGACCATCTTGGCGTACAGGGAGTGGATTGCCTGCAGCTACAGGTTTCCTCGCTTACCGCGCTTGGCAGTGGTCACTATTTTAAACCGAATAACCCCGTATTTGTTATCGCCTGTCAGAAGGAAGGAAACCATGTCTGAGATTTTTGATCCCCGTAGCGTGTGGTTTGTTGGCGCAGGTCCTGGAGATCGCGAGCTGATTACCCTCAAAGGTTACCGGTTGCTGCAACAGGCGCAGGTTGTTATCTACGCCGGATCGCTGATTAACACCGAACTGCTGGAGTATTGCCCTGCCGGTGCTGAATGTCACGACAGTGCCGAACTGCATCTGGAGCAGATCCTTGATCTGATGGAAGCCGGAGTGAAAGCGGGTAAGACCGTCGTGCGTCTGCAAACCGGCGATGTCTCGTTGTATGGTTCCGTGCGCGAGCAGGGCGAGGAGCTGACCAAACGCGGGATTGACTGGCAGGTGGTGCCCGGCGTCAGCGCGTTCCTCGGCGCGGCGGCGGAGCTGGGTGTTGAGTATACCGTGCCCGAAGTGTCACAGAGCCTGATCATTACGCGCCTGGAAGGCCGCACCCCGGTACCAGAGCGTGAACAGCTGGAGTCTTTTGCCAGCCACCAGACATCAATGGCGATATATCTTTCCGTCCAGCGTATTCATCGGGTGGCTGAGCGTCTGATTGAAGGCGGCTATCCGGCGACCACGCCCGTAGCGGTGATCTATAAAGCGACCTGGCCGGAAAGCCAGACCGTACGCGGGACCCTGGCGGATATTGGCGACAAGGTTCGCGATGCTGGCATCCGTAAAACGGCCCTTATTCTGGTCGGTAATTTCCTGGGCTCGGAGTATCACTACTCCAAACTCTATGCGGCGGACTTTAGCCATGAATACCGTAAAGCCTGAGTCAATTGCGCTTTTTTGCCTGACTCCTGGCGGCGTTGTGCTGGCGAAACGTCTGGCAGCTATGCTGCCGGTTACCTGTTTTACCAGTGAAAAGCTGCTGGAGGAGGGGTTTATTCCCTTCGAAAACGGCTTTGCGAATACCGCTCGCGAAGCGTTTACGAATTATTCGGCGCTGATTTTTATCGGGGCGACCGGCATTGCGGTGCGCGTACTGGCCCCGCTGGTCAACGACAAGTTTTGCGATCCGGCGGTGGTGGTCATTGATGAACGTGCCCAGCATGTCATCAGCCTGCTCTCCGGTCATGCGGGCGGTGCTAATGCGTTGGCTCGTTACCTGGCGGGCATGTTGGGTGCCGACCCGGTTATCACCACCGCGACGGATGTGAACGATATGGCGGCACTGGATACGCTGGCATTTCAACTGAATGCCCGAATGAGTGATTTCCGTTCGGCGGTGAAGATCGTCAATCAGATGTTGGTCAGCAATAAGCGGGTTGGGCTGTGGTGGGATGACGAACTGACGCAGGATGTCAGCCATTGCGACCGGCGCGGATTTATTACGGTCACCGATCTCAACCAGCTCCCTGAACTGGATGCTTTGGTGTGCATCACCTTACGCACCAATTTACCTGAGCTGCCTGTTCCGCACTGGAAGCTGGTGCCGCAGCGGGTTGTGGCCGGAATTGGTTGTCGCCGTGATACGCCGTTCCCGCTGCTGGCTGCGCTGCTTGCCCGCCAACTCGAAGCCCAACAGCTCGATCCGCTGGCGCTAAAAGCGATTGGCAGCATCACGCTGAAAAAAGATGAACAGGGACTTATCCAACTGGCTTCATGCTGCCGCGTTCCTTTCGAAACCTTTACTGCTGACGCGCTGCGTGAGCATGAGCACCGTTTTCCGGCCTCATCGTTTGTCCGCAAAACGGTGGGTACAGGAAGCGTTTCTGGTCCTGCAGCCTGGCTGTTGAGCCACGGACAACTGTTAGGCGAGACCCTGCGAGAACAGGGCGTCACTATCACTTTGGGAGTTTCACACTGATGTTAAGCGTAATTGGAATTGGCCCTGGCTCGCAGGCAATGATGACCATGGAAGCCGTTGAAGCACTGCAGGCAGCGGAAATCATCGTTGGCTATAAAACCTACACCCATCTGGTAAAAGCGTTCACAGGCGACAAGCAGGTGATCAAAACCGGGATGTGCAAAGAGATTGAACGCTGTCAGGCGGCGATCGAACTGGCGCAGGCGGGGCACAACGTGGCGCTGATCAGCAGCGGTGACGCGGGGATTTACGGTATGGCCGGGCTGGTGCTCGAGCTGGTCAGTAAGCAAAAGCTGGACGTTGAGGTCAGGCTAATCCCAGGGATGACCGCCAGCATTGCCGCCGCCTCTTTGCTGGGGGCACCGTTGATGCACGATTTCTGCCACATCAGCTTAAGCGATCTGTTAACGCCGTGGCCGGTTATCGAAAAACGCATCGTTGCCGCTGGTGAAGCCGATTTTGTTATCTGTTTCTACAACCCGCGCAGTCGGGGTCGCGAAGGTCATCTGGCGCGCGCATTTGAGTTGTTATCTGCCAGCAAGAGCGCACAAACGCCGGTTGGTATTGTGAAGTCAGCCGGACGTAAAAAGCAGGAAAAATGGCTGACCACGCTGGGTGAAATGGACTTTGAGCCGGTTGATATGACCAGTCTTGTGATCGTGGGCAATAAAACAACCTATGTTCAGGACGGCCTGATGATCACGCCACGAGGTTATGTGCTGTGAATTATGGTGATGTGCTGGTCATGGGCGGCACCAGCGACGCGCGCATGCTGTGCCAGCAACTGGATGCAGCAAACGTGGCCTACACCCTGTCCGTTGCGACCCCGACGGGAAAGCAGCTGGCGGGAGACATCAAAGGCCAGGTGCGCTGCGGGCGTCTGGAACGCGAGCAAATGATTGCCTGGCTGCAGGAAAATCAGACGCGCTGGGTGATCGATGCCTCGCATCCGTACGCCGAGGTGGTGAGTCGCAACATTATGAATGCCTGCGAAGCGGCGGGCGTACTGCTGAGCCGCTACCAGCGCCCTGAGCAGTTGAGCGGATTAACTCACCCGCAGCTTTATACCGTACAAAGTATTCCGCAAGCCTGTGAGGTGGCGCGACGCTTCGGCGATCGCGTGCTGCTGACGACCGGTAGTAAAGATCTGGCCACCTGGCGCGAAGGGTTGCCTGAAAAAACGCTGCTGGCGCGTGTTCTGCCTGTTCCTGAGGTCATTCAGCAATGCGCGGATCTGGGATTTGGCGTCGGTGAAATCTTCGCACTGTGTGGGCCGTTTAGCGCCGAGTTCAACGCCGCGTTTTATCGCCAGTGTCAGGCTGATGTGGTGATCACTAAGGCTTCAGGCGCTGAAGGTGGTTATCAGGAAAAAGTTCAACCCTGTCTGGATGCCGGTATCCCCTGCATCGTGATTACACGTCCGGCACCGTTGGTGACGGGAGACGAGTTACTGGAAAGTCAGGCCGCCTTTGCGGCGCGTTTAACGCGCTGGCTGGCCGCGGCTTAAGGAGTTAGAGATGAAAAAGGCGCTTCTGGTGGTCAGCTTTGGCACCAGCTATCACGACACCTGTGAAAAAAATATTGTGGCCTGTGAGCGCGATCTCGCAGCCAGTTGCCCTGATCGCGACCTGTTCCGGGCGTTTACCTCCGGGATGATTATCCGCAAGCTCAAGCAGCGTGACGGCATTGAAATCGACACACCGCTGCAGGCGCTGCAAAAACTGGCGGAGCAGGGGTATCAGGATGTGGCTATTCAGTCGCTGCACATTATCAATGGCGACGAATACGAAAAAATTGTCCGCGAAGTGCAAAGTATGCGTCCGCTGTTTTCACGCCTGACGTTGGGTGTACCGCTACTGAGCAGCCATAAAGATTACGCCCAGCTGATGCTGGCGCTGCAACAGCAAATGCCGACGCTTAGAGAAAATGAAAAAGTGGTGTTTATGGGACACGGTGCCAGCCATCATGCCTTTGCCGCCTATGCCTGTCTCGACCATATGATGACGGCGCAGCGCTTTCCGGCGCGGGTTGGGGCGGTGGAAAGCTATCCGGAAGTGGATGTGCTGATTGAAAGTTTATCTCAGGAAGGGGTGACGGCGGTGCATCTGATGCCGTTGATGTTAGTTGCTGGTGACCATGCCATTAATGATATGGCCTCTGACGAAGATGATTCGTGGAAAACATTGTTCAATGCGGCCGGGATAACGGCTACGCCGTGGCTCAGCGGACTGGGGGAAAACCCGGCGGTTCGCGCCATGTTCGTGGCACATTTACAGCAGGCGCTTAATGTGGCGCTGGAGGAAGCAGCATGAGCGGGAAACTGTACGCATTAAGCACCGGACCTGGCGCTTCCGATCTGATCACCGTACGTGCTGCACGTACGCTGGGCATGCTGGATATTCTCTATGCGCCTGCCGGGCGTAAAGGCGGCGATAGCCTGGCGCTGTCGATTGTGCGGGAGTATATCGGCGAGCAGACCGAGGTTCGCTGCTGCCATTTTCCCATGAGTGCCGACAGCGCGGAAAAAGAGGCCGTCTGGGATGAGGTTGCAACCGCGCTGGTTCAGGAAGTCGAAGCTGGAAAAAAAGTAGGCTTCATTACGCTCGGCGACGCCATGCTGTTCAGTACCTGGGTCTTTTTACTGCAGCGCATTGGTTCGCCTGACTGGTTAGAAATCGTCCCGGGCGTGACTTCTTTCGCTGCGATTGCCGCGCGTTCGAAAACCCCGCTCGCCATGGAGCAACAATCGCTGGCAGTGGTCTCCTGTACCGCGCCGGAAGCTGAAATTCAGCAGGCGTTAAAGCAGCATGACAGTCTGGTGTTGATGAAAGTGTACGGTCGTTTTGCGCGTATCAAAGCACTGCTGCAACAAGAGGGTTTGTTGGACTGCGCATTAATGATGTCTGAAGCCACGCTGCCAGGTGAACAGTGCTGGCGTCATCTCGATGAGGTGAGCGACGATCAGCCGCTGCCTTATTTCTCGACCATTCTGGTCAATAAACAGTGGGAGTATGCACAATGAAGCTTGAACAACAGCTAAAACAGCTGTCTTTCAGCGGGTTGGCTGCGGCGCTATTACTGATGATTGTTCCTGAGCAAGCGTTCGCCATGCACATTATGGAAGGTTTTCTGCCGCCGATGTGGGCGCTGGCATGGTGGCTGCTGTTTTTACCCTGCCTGTGGTACGGGCTGGTGCGCTTGCGCCAAATCGTGCAGGAAGATAACCACCAGAAAGTTTTACTGGCACTGTGCGGCGCCTTTATTTTTGTGCTGTCGGCGCTGAAAATTCCTTCCGTTACCGGAAGTTGTTCACACCCTACCGGCGTAGGCCTGGCGGTTATCCTGTTTGGACCTGGCGTAGTGGCCATCCTCGGGGCGATCGTTCTGCTGTTCCAGGCACTGCTGCTGGCACACGGTGGTTTAACGACGCTCGGCGCGAACGGCATGTCGATGGCGGTAATTGGCCCGGTAGTGGGTTACATGGTGTGGAAAATGGCCTGCCGTGCAGGGCTGCGTCGTGACGTTTGCGTCTTCTTGTGCGCGATGCTGGCGGATCTCGTCACCTATTTCGTGACGTCGGTACAGCTGGGCGTCGCGTTCCCGGATCCCTCTGCTGGCGCTACCGGTTCAATCATTAAGTTCATGGGGATTTTCTGTCTGACGCAGATCCCAATCGCGATTGCGGAAGGGTTACTCACCGTGCTGATTTACGATCAGCTAACCAAACGCCAGTTAATAACCGCACAAGGACATTAACGATGAAAAAGACGCTGATTATATTGGGCATGGTAGTGGCGCTGGTGATCCTGCCGTTCTTTATCAACCACGGTGGAGAGTACGGCGGTTCAGACGGTGAGGCTGAGAGTCAGATTCAGGCTATTGCCCCGCATTATGAACCCTGGTTCCAGCCGCTGTATGAACCGGCAAGCGGTGAAATTGAAAGTCTGCTGTTTACACTTCAGGGCTCGCTGGGTGCAGCCGTGATTTTCTATATCCTGGGTTATACCAAGGGCAGGCAACGCCGTGATGACCGGGCTTGACAGGTTTAGCTATCAAAGTCGTTGGGTTCATGTCTCGCCAGTGCGGAAATTTCTGCTCTGGCTGGTGATGATGATTCTGGCGTTTACTCTGCCCCCGTTGGGGCAGGGTATTGAGCTGTTATTGATTGCCGCGCTGAGCTGCTGGCTGCTGCGTATTTCCTTCTGGCGCTGGTGCCGTTGGATGGCATTACCGTTTGGTTTTCTGGCGGTTGGCGTAGTGACCATCCTGTTTAGCATCAGCCGCGATCCACAGACGCTGTTGGCCAGCATACCTGTGGGTAGTTACTGGTTGGGGATCAGCGCACCAGGTCTGGTGACAGCGAATGAAACATTCTGGCGCAGCCTTGCAGCGCTGGCGGCAACCTTCTGGCTGGTACTGAATCTGCCGTTTCCGCAATTAATTATCCTACTCAAACGCGCGCACGTTCCTCGCCTGCTAACTGAGCAGATCCTGCTGACCTGGCGGTTTATTTTTATTCTGTTAGACGAGGCGCTGGCTATTCACCGCGCACAAACGCTGCGTTTTGGTTATCGTAGCTTGCCGTTGGGCTACCGCTCTCTGGCAATGCTGGTGGGATTGCTGTTCACCCGCGTGTTGATCCGCTACCAGCAAATGACCACCACACTGGATATCAAACTTTATCAGGGTGATTTTCACCTGTAAGGAAAAGTATGCTTGCCACCTCAGCGCTTTGGTTTCGCTATCAGGATGACCCGATCCTCAAAGGGCTAACGCTGGATTTTTCTACGCATGCCGTCACCGGGTTGGTAGGCGCTAATGGTTGCGGGAAATCCACGCTGTTTATGAACCTGAGTGGCTTATTGCGCCCGCAGCAAGGGGCGGTGATGTGGCAAGGCAAACCGCTGGATTACAGCAAACGCGGCCTGCTGGCGCTGCGTCAACAGGTGGCAACGGTATTTCAGGACCCAGATCAGCAAATCTTTTATACCGATATCGACAGCGATATCGCCTTTAGCTTGCGCAATCTCGGGGTGGATGAGGCTGAAATCGCCCGACGCGTGGAAGATGCACTTACGCTGGTCGACGCCCAGCATTTTCGCCATCAGCCCATTCAGTGTTTAAGCCATGGGCAAAAAAAACGCGTAGCGATAGCCGGGGCGTTGGTGTTGCAGGCGCAGTATCTGCTGCTGGATGAACCTACTGCGGGCCTCGACCCGTCAGGCCGCACGCAGATGATTGAGATTATCAAACGCATCGTAGCGCAAGGAAACCATGTCGTAATTTCAAGCCATGATATCGATCTTATCTATGAAGTCAGCGATGCGGTGTACGTTTTACGCCGGGGCGAAGTACTCACGCACGGCACGCCAGGCGACGTTTTCGCCCGTACGGATCTTATTGAACAAGCGGGATTAACTCAGCCCTGGCTGGTGAAGCTGCATACCGAGTTGGGCTTCCCGCTGTGTAAAACAGAGGCTGAATTTTTTAGCTGTATGCGAGAGAACGCACTGAAGGAGGCGTCATGACGCAGGCAATAATGTTGCAGGGAACGGCATCTGATGTGGGTAAAAGCGTATTGGTCGCCGGGCTGTGTCGTATTTTTTATCAGGATGGACTGCATACCGCACCGTTCAAATCGCAGAACATGGCGCTGAACTCTGGCATTACGCCAGAGGGAAAAGAAATGGGCCGCGCGCAAATTTTTCAGGCTGAAGCCGCAGGTATTACGCCAGATGTGCGTATGAACCCGGTTCTGCTTAAACCGACCAGCGATCGCAAAGCGCAGGTAGTGCTGATGGGCAAAGTAGCGACTGATATGGACGCGGTGAGTTACCACGAGTACAAACCACGTCTGCGGGAACAGATCCTGTCAGTTTATAACAGCCTGGCGCAGGAGTTCGATGTGCTGGTGCTGGAAGGTGCGGGGAGCCCGGCAGAGATTAACCTGCGCGATCGCGATATCGTCAATATGGGCATGGCAGAAATGGCGCAGTGCCCCGTCGTTTTGGTGGCGGATATCGATCGTGGTGGGGTGTTCGCCTCCATTTACGGCACGCTGGCGCTGTTGCACGATCACGAACGCGCACGCGTAAAAGGGGTGATCATCAATAAGTTTCGCGGTGATGTGACGCTGCTGCACTCCGGTATCGAGCAAATTGAAGCGCTGACCGGTGTTCCGGTGCTGGGCGTGATGCCATGGCTGGATGTTGATCTGGAAGATGAAGATGGCGTTGCGCTGCAAAAGGGCAAGTATTTGCGCACTGATAAACGCGACATCGACATCGCCGTTGTGCAAATACCGCACATTTCTAACTTTACGGATTTCAATGCGCTTGCTGCGCAGCCGGATGTGCGTGTGCGCTATGTTCGCCAGCCTGAAGAGCTGGCGGGGGCCGATCTGGTGATTTTGCCCGGCAGCAAAAATACGCTGGGCGATCTGGTGTGGCTGCGTGAAAGCGGGATGGCGCATGGTGTCGTGCAATTGCATCGTAATAACGTACCGGTGGTGGGGATTTGCGGCGGTTATCAAATGCTCGGCGATACCATCATTGATGAAGTGGAGTCAGGACTCGGTACGCTGCCGGGGCTGGGCTTGCTCAATACTGTCACCCATTTTGCTCAGCACAAAACCACGACCCTGGTTGAGGGGCAAATGTCCTCATCGCTGCCTGACTGGCTGGCGGGCACGGCGGGGTTATCCGTTCGCGGTTATGAAATTCATATGGGTGAAACAGCATTAACCGATGAATGTCAGTCGGTGATGACGTTGCACAAAGACGGCGGCAACGTTGTTGACGGCGCGGTCACTGCGGATGGTCTGGCGTTCGGCACCTATCTTCACGGTCTTTTCGACAGCGATGATTTCACCCGTGCGTTGGTCAATGGCCTGCGAGAACGTAAAGGGTTAGCTCCGCTGGATTCCACCTTCCATTACGCGCAATATAAATCGCAGCAGTTTGATCTGCTGGCGGATGCGATGCGGCAACACATCGATATTGAGAAAATTTATACCATCATGCAGCAACACCGGGAGCCAGTATGATGATTCTGGTTACTGGCGGCGCGCGAAGCGGTAAGAGTCGGCATGCGGAAGCGCTGATCGCTGATTCCCCAAACGTTTTGTATATTGCGACTTCGCAGATTTTTGATGAGGAGATGGCTGCGCGAATTCAGCATCATCGCGATGGACGTCCTGCGCACTGGCGTACAGCCGAACGTTGGCAACATCTTGATGAACTGATCACGGCAGCGAACGATCCTCAGGAAGCCATTCTGCTTGAATGCATCACTACGATGGTGACCAACCTGCTGTTTGCTCTGGGCGGTGACAGCGATCCGGATAGCTGGGATTACGCGGCGATGGAGCAGTCTATCGAAGGTGAAATCCGTTCGCTGATTGCAGCCTGTCAGCGCTGCCCGGCAAAGATCGTGTTGGTCACTAACGAAGTGGGAATGGGGATTGTGCCGGAGAACCGTCTGGCGCGGCATTTTCGTGATATTGCAGGACGCGTGAACCAGCGACTGGCGGCGGCGGCTGATGAGGTCTGGCTGGTGGTATCAGGAATTGGAGTCAAAATTAAATGAGTAAATTGTTCTGGGCAATGCTCTCTTTTATCAGTCGCTTGCCCGTTCCTGCTCGCTGGTCGCAAGGACTGGATTTCGAGCATTATTCCCGCGGTATTGTGATGTTCCCCCTGATTGGCGTCGTGTTGGGAGGGTTGACGGGGCTGGTCTTCATGGCGCTCCAGACTTGGTGCGGTATACCGTTGGCCGCTCTTTTTGCGGTGCTGACGCTGGCGTTATTGACCGGGGGATTTCATCTGGATGGTCTGGCGGATACCTGTGACGGCATTTTTTCGGCGCGCCGACGCGAGCGGATGCTGGAAATCATGCGCGACAGTCGTCTGGGAACCCACGGTGGACTGGCGTTAATTTTCGTTTTACTGGCGAAGGTGCTGGTGGTGAGCGAACTGGCTTTGCGTGGCACGCCGATGCTGGCTGCGCTGGCGGCGGCATGTGTCGCCGGGCGAGGAACGGCGGTGTTGCTGATGTATCGGCATCGCTATGCCCGCGAAGAAGGACTGGGCAACGTTTTTATTGGTAAAGTCACCGGGCGTCAAACCTGCGTTACGTTGGGATTGGCGGCGATCCTTGCCGCCGTGCTGCTTCCCGGCATGCGCGGCGTGGCAGCGCTGGTTGTCACAATGGTGGCGATTTTTATTCTTGGGCAGTTATTAAAACGCACGTTGGGTGGGCAAACCGGCGATACGCTGGGCGCTGCCATTGAACTTGGCGAGTTGATTTTCTTGCTGGCTCTGCTCTGAGTCAGCCCACATACTGGAACCCTTATGCAGACTTTAACCTCTTTACTCCGCGCGATCCCATTACCTGACAGTGCCGCGATGCTGCGCGCGCAGCAGCATATCGACGGCTTGCTTAAGCCGCCGGGAAGTTTGGGGCGACTCGAATCTCTCGCCGTGCAATTGGCCGGGATGCCAGGCTTGAAGGGTGTGCCGCATGTGAATGGCAAAGCGATGCTGGTGATGTGCGCCGATCACGGCGTGTGGGATGAAGGGGTTGCCGTTTCACCTAAAGTTGTCACGGCTATACAGGCTGCCAATATGACGCGTGGAACGACCGGCGTCTGCGTCCTCGCCGCTCAGGCGGGGGCGAAGGTCCATGTGATAGATGTGGGGATTGATGCTGAACCTATTCCCGGCGTGGTGAATATGCGCGTGGCACGCGGCTGCGGCAATATAGCCGAAGGCCCGGCAATGAGCCATTCGCAGGCCGCGGAGCTGTTGCTGGAAGTCATTCGCTATACCCATGAACTGGCCAAAGACGGCGTAACGCTGTTTGGTGTCGGTGAGCTTGGTATGGCAAATACTACACCTGCGGCGGCCATTGTTAGCGTGCTTACCGGCAGTGATGCTGAGGAAGTCGTGGGTATTGGCGCTAACCTTCCTCTTTCTCGGGTGGGGAATAAGGTAGACGTTGTGCGTCGGGCAATTGCCGTCAATCAGCCGGATCGCCATGACGGTGTCGATGTGCTGGCTAAAGTTGGTGGGTTCGATCTTGTCGGCATGGCAGGGGTAATGTTGGGGGCGGCCTCCTGCGGCCTGCCGGTCGTGCTGGATGGTTTTCTTTCTTATTCCGCTGCGCTGGCGGCCTGCCAGATTGCACCACAAATTAAACCCTACCTAATCCCGTCACATTTCTCCGCTGAGAAGGGCGCCCGTACCGCGTTGGCGCATCTTGAATTGGATCCGTATCTGAATATGGGGATGCGTTTGGGCGAAGGCAGTGGGGCCGCGTTGGCGATGCCAATTGTTGAGGCTGCTTGTGCGATGTACAACAATATGGGGCAGTTAGCCGCCAGTAACATCGAGCTTCCGGATGGTAAGGAAGCGTAGTTACCGCTCAACCTGAACCTCGCCTGTTGGCGAGGTTTTTTTATGCGCAAATATGTCGTAACCCACTAAAACAGATAATAAAAGCTATAATTAACGGATATCTGCTGCGACGAAGGAAAGGAAAAAGATGCGTCGTGTAAAACTGCTTTGTTCACTCATTATGCTGCTTGCGAGTCAGGGCGCGCAGGCGGTGAGTTATCCATTGCCGCCAGAGGGCAGTCGCCTGGTGGGTAGCCCTTTGACTGTTACGGTTCCACCAGGAAATACCAAGCCGCTGGAAGCATTTGCCGCTCAGTACGGGCAGGGGTTGAGCAATATGCTTGAAGCCAATCCGGGCGTCGATGTTTTTCTGCCTAAATCGGGTTCAACGCTGGTTGTGCCGCAGCAACTGATATTACCGGATACCGTACGCGAGGGGATTGTCATCAACGTCGCCGAGATGCGGCTTTACTATTATCCTGCTGGCAGCAATACGGTTGAGGTTTTACCCATTGGCATTGGTCAGGCGGGTAGAGAAACGCCGCGCAACTGGGTGACGGCGGTAGAGCGTAAGCAGGAAGCACCAAGCTGGACACCGACGCCAAATACCCGACGCGAATACGCCGCTCGCGGGGAAAGCTTGCCAGCATTTGTTCCTGCCGGGCCAGAAAATCCGATGGGCCTGTATGCAATTTATATCGGCAGGCTTTATGCCATTCACGGGACAAATGCCAATTTCGGTATTGGTCTGCGGGTAAGCCAGGGGTGTATCCGTTTGCGGAATGACGACATCAAGTACCTGTTTGATACGGTGCCTGTAGGGACCCGTGTACAATTAATTGACCGACCGGTGAAATACAGCGAAGAGCCGGACGGTAGTCGTTGGGTGGAAGTGCATGAGCCGCTGTCGCGAAACCGTTCGGAATACGAGTCTGACAGAAAGGTACCTTTGCCAGTCACTCCCGCTCTGCGTACCTTTATCAGCGGGAATGACGTGGATGTGAGCCGTGGGAACCAGGCACTGGAAAGACGTTCCGGTATGCCGGTGAACATCAGCCTGGTACAGAAACATTATTAATTTTCAGGGCGACCCCGGTGACCTTCAGGTCGGATGGGTCGCTTTTTTTATTTGATACTGCCCCATTTTTACCACGCCAATATGGTCTGCCATTAGTTGAGCTTCGTGTTCACTGTGGGTAACTAACAGCGCCGTTTGCCCGGCTGCGCGCAAAATATCCCGTACCTCGTTGCCAAGACGTTCACGTGTGCGCTTATCAAGGCTGGAGAAGGGTTCATCGAGCAACAGGATTTCCGGATGTGGCGCCAACGCACGCGCAAGGGCGATACGCTGTTGTTGCCCGCCTGAAAGCTCATGCGGATAGCGGTTGGCATGGCTGTGTAACTCCACCATTTTCAGCAGCTCAGTCACTCTGGCCTGTTGTTCCTCACGCGGCATGCGACGCAATCCAAAGGCCACATTTTGCTGCGCGGTCAGATGGGGGAATAACGCATATTCCTGGAAGACCATGCCGACATGACGTTTTTCCGGTGGCAGATGAATGCCGGGACCGGCAACACGGCGCTGTGACACATAGATCTCTCCGTTTTGCAGGCGTTCAAATCCGGCAACTGCGCGTAGCACCGTGGTTTTCCCGCAGCCTGAAGCGCCCAGCAGACAGGCGATTTCACCTTTATGTACCGACATTGAAAATCCGCTCAGTACCGATTGCTGGCTGTTGCCATAAGTAACGTGTACATCCTGGAGTCGTAATGCAATTTCTGACATTGTTGCTCTCTTAACCACGGCGAGTCATTTGATGACGCACCAACAAAATAACCGGTAGCGTGCCAGCTAACACAATCATTAGCGCGGCGATAGCACCTTCTTCATAGGTTCCACGGGCGGCTTCCGCATACAACAATGTTGCCAGCGTTTCGAAATTGACCGGGCGCAAAAGCAACGTTGTTGGCAGTTCTTTCATGGCATCGGCAAAAACCAGCAGGGCACTGCTGACTAACGCTGGACGCAGCAGGGGAAAATGGACCCGTGCAAACGTCCCCGCGCCATTCTCACCCAACAGACGAGACGCCTGTTCCAGCGAGGGGGGGATACGGCCCAGACCAGAATCCAGTGCGCCAATGGCAATCGCCTGGAATCGCATGGCACAACAAATTACCAGCAGGATCCCGGCGGACATCAGCGGCAGACCACGAACATCCAGTAAATCGGCCAGCCAGCGGTCGACCGCCATGGCGGGTGTCAAAAAACCAATTGCCAGAATTGTGCCGGGGACCGCATAGCCTAAAGAAGCCAGACGCATCACGCCGCGACGAAATCCTGGCATGGCGTTGTCGGCGGCGCTATGACGCGCGCTCCAGGCCACTAACATACTGACGCAAACCACCACCAGCGTGGTTCCTGCCGCCAGCGATAGCGTATTTTGTAATGCTGACAGTAACGAAGAGGAAAGCGGATTTTCATCACCTATGCGTTTGGCGCTTTCCCACATTAAAAACAGAACCGGAGCCAGAAAACCCAGCAGGACAGGCAGTGAAATAACGCCACCGAGCAGCCAGCCACGCCAGCCCTGCACGCGCGTAGGTTGAATTTCCCGCAGGCTGCGACTGCTGAATCCTTGTTTTCTGCGACCATAAAATTCCAGCGTCAGAATAAGGAATATAAACATCAGCATCATGCAGGCAATTTGTGCCGCGGCAGATAAATCAGAACGCGAGATCCATGTGGTGTACACGGTAACGGTTAACGTCTGTACCCCGAGAAACTCCGATGCGCCGATATCGTTGAGCGTTTCCAGTAGTGCCAGGCTGATCCCAACGGCCAGTGCCGGACGGGCCATGGGCAATGCAACACGAAAGAAGGTTCCGGTCGCGCTGCATCCCAGTGTGCGTGCGGCTTCCAGTAAATGGGCCGGTTGGCTAATAAACATGGCGCGGGTTGTCAGATACACGTATGGGTAAAGCACTAATCCGAGTAGGATGATTGCGCCGGAAAGTGAGCGCAAATCTGGCAGACGGAACTGTCTTGGGCTGTCAAAACCCAGTAAAAAACGGATAAAGGTTTGCAGGGGGCCAATCGGATGCAGCAGATCGAGCCACGCAAAGGCCACAATGTAGGTCGGCATCGCCAGCGGCAACAGTAACGCCCAGCTAAGTATTTTACGTCCAGGGAAATCCCATGCCGTTACCGCCCATGCGCTGCCTACGCCAATCACGCCGACCATCACCGCGACACCGGCTAATAACAGCACGGTATTTTTTAGTGCGGCAGGTAGTACATACGTCAGGAGATTATCCCAGTGAGATAAATCGGCCTGGGTAGCCTGCCAAATCAGCGCAATGATCGGTGTCAGAACGCCAAGCGCTACGCACAGTGCGCCAAGATGTAGCGGCGTCAATAATGACTGCGGCCCGGAAACCAGGCCGCGTAACGTCGGAAACTGCAGAGGTTTATTGATCGAATCCAACTTTATCTACCAGCAGACTAGCTTGTTTACGATATTTAACGATTTCGGTTAATGGTGTTTTATCGACGTCGATTTCGCCAATAGTTGCGTTGATAACCGGGTCAAGCGTCACGCCTTTCAGTACCGGGTATTCGAAGTTCGCTTTCGCATATTGCTGCTGGGCAGGTGCGGAAACCAGATATTCCATCAGCTTAACGGCATCGGCTTTATTTGGCGCATAGCGGGCTACAGCTGCACCACTGATGTTGACGTGTGTACCGCCATTTTCAAAGGTAGGTTTAACGACTTTAATTGCATCGCCCCATTGACGCGCATCGCTGCCTTCTTTGGCATTTTTCATATGGCCGACGTAATAGGAGTTGGCGAGACCAATATCGCAAATGCCGCCGAGGATATCGCGAGCAACATCGCGATCGCCACCAGTAGCTTTACGCGCCAGGTTAGCTTTCACACCGCGCAGCCATTCTTCGGTCTTTGCTTCGCCGTGATGAGCAATCATTGCGGCGATCAGCGCCGTGTTATACGGGTGCTGTCCGGAACGAATACAGACTTTACCTTTGTACTCAGGGCTGGCGAGTTGTTCGTAATGCCAGTTATCGATTGGCAGTGACTTCTCGGCATACAGCACGCGGGCACGCATCGACAGCGCAAACCACTGATTATCTGCACCGCGCAGATTAGCTGGAATAGCGGTTTTCAGTGCTTCTGACTCTACTGGCTGAGTTACACCCGCTTCCACTAAATCAATGAGATTACCGGCATCGACGGTCATCAGCAGGTCGGCAGGTGAATTTTTACCTTCAGCTTTAACGCGCTCAAGCATACCGTCCTTGATATAGACCGTACTGACTTTGATGCCGCTGGTTTTGGTCCAGCTATCAAGTAAAGGCTGGATCAGACCCGGTTCGCGGGTTGTATAGAGCGTTAACGTTTCCTGAGCGAAAGCCGGTAGGCTAACTGAGAAGACCAGGGAAGAGGCAAGTGTGATACGGCGCAGTCCGGCGCGAGGCAGAGAATTCATCGTTTATATCCCAGAGTAATTGGAACGTACAGTGAACCGAGCGAGGGCTCGTTCCTTTGGCTCGCGTACAATAAATGATAATCACTAGCACTTACAATAATTGCAAAGTTTAAACGATTTACATTTACATAACTTTAATCAACGTTGTGATGCGGCATGTAACGGGGTGCAGAGCAGGCAGGGTGCTTATCAGAGGGGATTTTATAGCGACCGAAAAAGCAAAAAACCTGCTTAGTTTCCTAAGCAGGCTTCTTAAATATGGCTCCTCTGACTGGACTCGAACCAGTGACATACGGATTAACAGTCCGCCGTTCTACCGACTGAACTACAGAGGAATCGTGTGAACGAGGCGCATATTACTGACCTCACCATGAGGTGTCAACAGTAAAATTAGCGCGTCATTTCAATTGCTTAATTAATCTTCAAATTCAGCGTTAATGCACATTTGCTGAGCGATAATGACCATCTTAGCGGGTATCGCGTAACCGCTCCATGGGGTTCTGGCGGTAAAACTGAATAAAACGCTGCCATAAGGCCGGAAAACGTGGCGCAAATAATTCAGGAGCACTGAAGAAATACTCCGATAGAACGGCAAAGCATTCGGCCGGGTCGGTTGCTGCGTAAGCATCTATACTGCACGCGGTTTCACCGACCAGATCAATTTCATCCTGAATGTTATTCATTGCGGCATACAGGTCGTGCTCCCAACCGGCAATATCTCGCAGAGGGATCGCCGGAATACCGCTGGCGCGGTCGCCATTACGCATATCAAGCTTATGTGCCACTTCATGGATGATCAGATTAAAGCCGGAGGCATCAAAAGAATCCTGAATGTCGAGCCAGTTAAGGATTATCGGACCTTGCTGCCAGCTCTGCCCGGACTGTACAACCCGTTGATTATGCACCAGCCCAATATCGTCTTCCCATTCATCGTCCACGACAAACGGGGCAGGGTAGATGAGAACTTCATGAAACCCGTCGAGCCACTCGACCCCTAATTCCAGGACAGGTAAACAGAAAAGCAGCGCAATGCGCGCACTTTTCAGCGGGTCAAGTTCAAACCCCTGAAGCGCTACCAATCTTTTTTGCTGTAAAAAGCGCTCGGCCAGGGCGATAAGTCTGGCTTGTTCTTGCTCGGTGAGATTCACCAGAAGAGGAATAGCCAGGGCGTCGTCCCACGGCCAGTCGTCACTCCGGGTTGTTTCTTGCTCTTTCCAGGGCCACTTAATCATCGTTTTGCTCGCAAACTCGTCACTTGAACGAAATTGACGGAACGGGGTCTGTTAAAATGCCAAATTACCTGGCATCATGGCAACCGCCAAAACGGAGAGATGCCAGAGCGGCTGAATGGACCGGTCTCGAAAACCGGAGTAGGGGCAACTCTACCGGGGGTTCAAATCCCCCTCTCTCCGCCACTATTCAAACACTTAGCTCAATTCCTTTCAACGACTCATGTCACACTTGGTATAGTGTTGATATATTCGCTTAGTATAAAGCTCGCCATCATCATGTTCTGATTTGCCCAATACTGGAAGATCCAGTGTGGGGGAAATTTTCACTTTTCTGTCATAAACCGCAACCTGGCGTTCAGTTTTGTGATCTGAGAATAGTTGTTTGTCCTTTCTCGTTTCTATCAAGTTTTTTTCCTGCGGCTCAAAATTAAACCAGGGGCAGGGTAGCTAAAGTTATTTTGGCTTTTATGCTAGAAGAAGATAGCCCCAGAAACCAGGCCGTCAGAGAAATTAGCAACAAGCCTCGAGAATAAATCTGACAGTTATCTTTGAGCGATGAGCGGACGCACAAGACGGTGACAAGATTGCAATATTTGTTGGGGTTATGCCCACGACTTGTTTTGGATAAACTCACTTAACCCTTTGTGATACGATAATTATCTTAGATTGTCACATGGGGCCAGATTTTGAATTCATACATTTTCCTTGCCGGGGCCATTGTAGCTGAAGTAATAGGTACAACCCTGATGAAGTTCTCTGACGGATTTACACGTCTATGGCCATCTGTCGCAACCATTGTGTGCTACTGCACTGCTTTTTATCTTCTCGCTCAGACGCTGTCGACGATTCCAACGGGTATTGCATACGCAATTTGGTCAGGTGCTGGAATCGTATTAATCAGCCTTTTGGGCTGGTTGGTAAGTGGGCAAAAGCTGGATTTCCCGGCGATCGCAGGCATGTTCCTGATTTGCGCTGGGGTTTTGGTTATCAATATTTTTTCGAAATCTTCCCCGCATTAATTCTAAAAGAGTGTCGGATATCTGGCGCTGTTAGCAGAGCTTAACCCTGTGCGGTAAAAAAGCCCGCTTGGTATGAAGCGGGCTTGCGTATTTTTGTCGTAATTAGAACTGGTAGACTAAACCAACGGCAACGATGTCGTCAGTTGCGATACCATTGCTTTCATAGAAGCTGTCGTCTTCGTCCAGCAAGTTGATTTTATAATCAACGTAGGTGGACATGTTTTTGTTGAAGTAGTAAGTCATACCCACTTCAACATATTTGACCAGATCTTTGTCGACGTAACGCCAGTTACCATGGCTCACTTCCTGACCACCTAAATCCTTGCCTTTAGACTGCAGGTAAGCGATGGATGGACGCAGACCGAAATCGAACTGATACTGAGCCACAACTTCAAAGTTCTGGGTTTGGTTAGCAATGCCACCATTACCTTCGCCGTTGCCGCCGCCGTAATAGGTCATATTGCGGGTTTCTGCATACATGGCTGCCAGGTAAACGTTGTTAGCGTCATACTTCGCGCCAACAGTCCAAGCTTCAGCTGTTTCGCCGCCTGCGTAGTTATTGCGCTTGTTCATACCGTCCTGGTAACCGCGAGCAACCTGATCATCTGTACGATCAGAACTGGAGTATGCCGCGCCGAGGCTTAAACCGAAGTCGAAGTCATAGGAGGTGGACATACCGAAACCGTCACCGTTTTCTTTCGCCAGTTTGCGGTTTTCACTATTACCAGAACCTTCCTGACCTACGCTGCTACCTTCATTATTCCCCTGATATTGCAGGGCAAAGTTCAGGCCATCAACCTGACCAAAGAAGCCTTTATTACGATAGGTAGCAACGCCGTTGGTACGGCCCAGCATGTAAACGTCGGTCTGAGTGTAGGTATCACCACCGAATTCTGGCAGCATATCGGTCCAGGCCTCAACGTCGTACACGACGCCGTAGTTACGACCGTAGTCGAAAGTACCGTTTTGACCAAAACCTAAACCGGCAAAGGCCAGACGAGTCCATGAATCGCCTTTGTCACCTTCGGTACCGTTGGCCTGAATGTTATATTCCCACTGACCATAGCCAGTCAGCATATCGTTGATCTGCGTTTCGCCCTTAAAGCCCAGACGCGCATAGGTCATGTCGCCGTCGCTGCCTGCATCATCAGAGAAATAACGCAGACCATCGACTTTTCCGTACAGATCCAGTTTATTGCCGTTTTTATTATAGATTTCAGCCGCATTTGCTGCGCCTGCAGCTAATAAAGCAGGGAGAAGCAGTGCCAATACTTTTCTTTTCATTATGTATTCCCTTTGCATGATAATTAAAATGAATATGTAGTACTATCCAAGCAACTACATTTGGATACTATCTATGAAGTTCATTTAATTTAAAATATAACATGTAACAAATGTATTTAAAATATTTCTAAATATTTCCTCGGTGTATTTTTATAACTAAAAATATATGTGAATTAAATTGTTATTTGCCACATAAATCATTTTTAATCAATTAGTTATGTGTATCTAGTTATTTATTTGTAACTTGAATTTTATTTGTGGAAAGTATTTGTTTTTGTTATTCATATAATATGGTTGTTGATATTGAGATTATGATTTTTATAAATTCATGTGGTTTTTTTCGGCGTGATAATAAAATTTAATTATGTAATGGGGCAGGCAGTGGTTTGCAACGAAAATTGTTGCTAAGGTGATTTTCTTTCTACAAAGGGAGATAGCATGAAACTGCACGACTGGCAGCCGCAATTTGAAGCTTGGTTAGCTGATAACCATTCCGGACAAGATGCTGCGCATGACATCTTTCACTTTCGTCGTGTATGGATGACGGCGCAAAAGCTGAGTACAGATGCTACTGTAGACTGGCTAGTGGTGCTGACCGCGTGCTACTTCCATGATCTCGTCAGCCTGCCAAAGAACCATCCTGAGCGTCATCGTTCGTCGGTACTGGCAGCTCTGGAAACGCGTCGCATTTTGATGCGCGATTTTCCGGATTTTCCACAACAAAGAATACCTGCCGTGTGCCATGCCATTGAGGCGCACAGTTTTAGCGCCAAAATTGCACCAGAAACCCTTGAAGCGAAAATCGTGCAGGATGCGGACCGGCTTGAGGCGCTGGGGGCTATCGGTCTAGCGCGCGTATTTGCTGTGTCTGGTGCGTTAGGCGTGGCGCTATTTGATGCGGAGGATCCGTTTGCCCGAAAGCGTAGCCTTGACGACAAACAGTACGCGCTCGATCACTTCCAGACCAAGTTATTGACGTTGCCGTCGACGATGCAAACTGAACAAGGACGACATTTAGCGCAGCATAATGCTGACTTCTTACTGACGTATATGGCGAAGCTGAGTGCGGAGTTAAAAGGAGAGTATGAAATGCTGGATCTTGACGCGATTCAACCCTTTAAAGCACGTTAGTCGCCAGTGCAGCCGCAACGTCAATCGCACTATTTTATGTTAATCTGTCGGTTATCCATTTCGGCCGGTTAAATGTATGCAGGATAATTTTTCAGTAGCAGGCTCCATGAACCCGATGACAGATGATAACAAGGCCGCCGCGCAGGTGATTTTGGCTAAGTTGCTTGAAATATATGACGTGAAAACCCTGGTTGCTTATCTGAACGGTGTTGGCGAGAACCGCTGGAGTCCGGCCATCTTTAAGCGAGTGGTGGCGAACGAAACATGGCATCGCCTCAGCGACAATGAGTTTACTTATCTGAATTCCTTGCTGCCGACGCCACCTGCGCATCATCCGCATTATGCCTTTCGATTTATCGATCTGTTTGCCGGCATTGGCGGGATTCGTCGCGGCTTTGAGGCAATTGGTGGGCAGTGCGTGTTTACCAGCGAGTGGAACAAGCATGCGGTGCGCACCTACAAAGCGAACAACTATTGCGATCCCTTCCAGCATCACTTTAATGAAGATATTCGTGATGTCACGCTGAGCCATCAGGATGGGGTGAGCGACCAGCAGGCGGCAGAACATATTCGCCAGCACATTCCAGAACATGATGTACTGCTGGCGGGATTTCCTTGTCAGCCCTTCTCCCTGGCCGGAGTGTCAAAGAAAAATGCGTTAGGGCGGGCCCACGGTTTTGCCTGCGATACACAAGGCACACTCTTTTTTGACGTGGTGCGCATTATCGACGCTCGTCGACCAGCAATATTTGTGCTCGAAAACGTCAAAAACCTGAAGAGTCACGATCAGGGCAAAACGTTTCGCATCATTATGCAGACGCTGGACGAGCTGGGTTATGACGTGGCAGATGCGGCGGATAACGGTCCGGATGATCCGAAAATTATCGATGGGCAACATTTTTTGCCTCAACATCGCGAACGTATCGTGCTTGTCGGTTTCCGACGCGATCTGAATTTGAAATCAGACTTCACGCTGCGGGATATTGTCACGCGTTATCCGCAGCGGCGTACTACCCTGGCGGAACTGCTTGAGCCGACCGTCGATGCGAAATATGTGCTGACGCCGGTGCTGTGGAAATACCTCTATCGCTATGCGAAAAAGCATCAGGCGCGGGGAAATGGATTTGGCTATGGCATGGTGTATCCCGGTAACCCTGATAGCGTAACGCGCACATTATCTGCGCGTTATTATAAGGATGGGGCGGAGATCCTGATTGACCGTGGCTGGGATATGGCGCTGGGTGAAAAAGATTTTGACGATCCGCAGAATCAGCGACACCGCCCTCGCAGACTTACGCCCAGAGAGTGCGCGCGCCTGATGGGGTTTGAATCTCCGCAAGGCTATCAGTTCAGGATCCCCGTGTCAGATACTCAGGCTTATCGCCAGTTTGGTAATTCGGTGGTCGTTCCGGCATTTGCGGCGGTGGCCAGGCTGCTGGAGCCAAAAATCAGGCAGGCAGTTGCTATTCGCGAGAAAGAGAACCTGCATGGCAGACGTTCACGATAAAGCAACACGCAGTAAAAATATGCGGGCGATAGCCACCCGCGATACCGCAATTGAAAAACGCCTTGCCAGCGTGCTGACAGAGCAGGGGGTAACGTTTCGCGTGCAGGATGCGACGTTACCCGGTCGCCCCGATTTTGTGGTGGATGATTATCATTGTGTGATTTTTACTCACGGTTGTTTCTGGCACCACCACAATTGCTATTTGTTTAAAGTCCCCGCGACACGAACGGAATTCTGGCTGGAAAAAATAGGCAAAAATGTCCAACGCGATGCGCGGGATTGTGAAAAATTGCAGGCTCTTGGCTGGCGCGTACTGATTGTCTGGGAGTGCGCCCTGCGTGGTCGCGAAAAGCTGGATGATGAAGCGTTATCTGAACGTGTCATCGAGTGGATCTGCGGCGGTGGCGACACCGCGCAGATCGACACTCTCGGTATTCATTTACTGTAATGTTTTTTCCGACGAACTCGCGACGGCATCCGCTTTAACAGGGAACAGGTATTTCCCCAACGTTACCAGCACCACAGCAAACACGATCACGCCGAGCGCCAGCCATTCGATAGGGGCCAGTCTTTCTCCCCCCAGACCGGTACCTAACAGCACCGCAACAACCGGATTGACGTAGGCGTAGCTGGTGGCTAGCGCCGGGCTGACATTGCGGATCAAGAACATATACGCATTAATGGCAATAATGGAGCCAAACAGGGCCAGGTAAGCCACCGCCATAAAGCCTGAAAATGTTGGCATGGTGGTCAGTTTTTCCCCGGAGAGTAACGATGCGCACATCAGCACAATACCGGCTGCTAACATTTCAATGGCTCCGGCCATCATGCCAACGGGCAGCGTAATGCGTGAACCGTACACCGAGCCAAACGCCCAGCTTATCGAACCGATCAGGATTAAAATAGCGCCCCACGGATTGCCACTTAAATTGCCTCCGCTGTTCAGCATGATGATCCCTGCGAGCCCAATCGCTATTCCCAACCATTCCAGTTTGCGCGTTTTGATGCCAAAAAAGTGGCTAAAACACAGCGTAAATAGCGGGACGGTGGCGACCACCACGGCGGCAATACCGGAAGGGACATTTTGATGTTCTGCGACGGTGACCAGTCCATTACCCACAGCCAGCAGCAGGATACCAATTAACGCGGCGTTCAGGATTAAGCATAAGGGGGGGAGCTTATGCCCGCGAATAAGTAAAAAACTTGTTAACAAAATTCCCGCAGAGAGAAAACGTACGGCTGCCATCATTAACGGCGGCCAGCTTTCAACACCAATGCGAATAACGAAGTACGTGGAACCCCAAATGATGTACAGCGCGAATAGCGCACTGAAAAGCGGTAACAATTGCCTGAAACGCATAATCCCTCACGGTAGAAATAAAAAGGTGCAACATAGTAAACGTCAAAACTATCTTACTGGCGAGATTTATAATTACGTGTCGATGTTAAAAACTTGTTGACCAGAAAGGTCAGTTTCAGCATGGCGTGTTTTACTTCATACTTATGACTGCAAAAAAATAGTATTGAGGGTCAAAATTTTGGCAGGAAGTAGCTTACTAACCTTACTCGATGATATCGCCACGCTGCTGGATGATATATCAGTGATGGGAAAATTGGCCGCGAAAAAAACCGCGGGCGTGCTGGGAGATGACTTGTCGCTTAATGCGCAGCAGGTATCGGGCGTGCGGGCGAACCGTGAACTCCCGGTGGTCTGGAGCGTGGCGAAGGGGTCGTTTGTAAACAAAGTTATCCTTGTACCGTTGGCGCTATTGATAAGCGCATTTATTCCCTGGGCGATCACCCCCTTATTAATGGTAGGTGGGGCGTTTCTCTGTTTTGAAGGAGTGGAAAAGGTTCTGCATACCCTGGAGGCGCGTAAGCACAAAGAAAGCCCGGAAGAGCGTCAGCAGCGTCTGGCTGCTCTGGCCGCACAGGATCCACTCACCTTTGAGAAAGATAAAATCAAAGGGGCAATACGTACCGACTTCATTTTGTCTGCCGAGATTGTTGCGATTACGCTGGGTATTGTAGCGGATGCACCTTTGCTGAATCAGGTGTTGGTGTTATCGGGTATCGCGTTAGTGGTGACCGTGGGCGTGTATGGCCTGGTCGGGATTATCGTTAAGCTTGACGACATCGGGTACTGGCTGGCAGAAAAACGTAGCCAACTTGCCCAGTCGCTGGGGAAAGGGTTGCTGGTGGTTGCCCCCTGGCTGATGAAAACACTTTCTGTGGTCGGTACATTGGCGATGTTTTTGGTGGGGGGCGGTATTGTGGTACACGGAATATCACCGCTGCATCATGCGATTGAACATTTTGCTCAACAGCAAAGTACATTGATTTCGCTAATGCTTCCCACCCTGCTTAACCTGGTACTCGGCTTTATCATCGGTGGGATTGTCGTTCTGCTGGTGAAAGCTGTCGCCAGGCTGCGCGGAGTTTCGCACTAATTGTTACAGGACTGATTATGCAAAACGCCTCTTTGTCATCTAAGGTGTAAAGGTTTCTCTTGATACAGGAGGCAGGTATGGTCTTTTCTGTCAGTGAGGAAGTCACCTCCAAAGAGGGTGGCCCACGTATGATCGTTACCGGGTATGCCAGCGGAATGGTGGAGTGTCGCTGGTACGACGGCTTTGGCGTTAAACGGGAAGCATTCCGTGAAGATGAACTGGTGGTGCCGGGCGAGCGAAGACAGCTCTGTCAGGATGCCTGAACATTTGACTCGACCGTAACCTGGTGATCTCTCACCCATTAGTTATATTTATCATTTTGGTGAGAATTATTTACTTGTCAGGCAAAAAAATTGCAGATAAGGTTTGGTTCACATCAGATTTTCTGGTGTAACGAATTTACAAGTGCTTCTTGCATAAGCAAGCTTGATCCCGACCCGATAAGGGCCGGGATTTTTTTCGCCCTCAGTCAGCGATTGATCTCCGATACGCTAAAGTCATGGATATCAAGCTCGAACGCGTCGGCCAGTTCATGCCATGTATGGTAATCTCGGCCGTCGACGCTAACGCGCTCCGGGTCATCCTGGCTGCGATGAATTTCACTCTCGCAGATTTCGTTGATTGCCTTTAGCAGCGCGTCGACATCGACGCTGACTTCACGTTTGGCCGTATCGCTGTACTCTTTCGCGGTTTTCATCCTCATACCTCTCAACCGTTAAGGATACCGGGGGAGCGTACCCAAACATCAGATACGCACAACTTAAGTATAGACCGTCGATAAAACCCGCAATCGCGCGTGCAGAGCGCTGCCAGAAAAAGGAATTTGTTCTACACTGGCACAAAGCCACAGGAGGAAAACTATGAAGGTGAATGATCGGGTCACAGTCAAAACGGACGGCGGTCCTCGTCGACCGGGCGTGGTACTGGCAATCGAAGAGTTTAGTGAAGGCACCATGTACCTGGTTTCGCTGGAAGACTACCCGCTCGGTATCTGGTTCTTTAATGAATCAGGTCATCAGGATGGTATCTTTGTGGAAAAAGTGGAGTGAGATGAGTTCCGCTGTTTGATTCTGACTGGTGGAGTCGCCACCAGTCAGAACGTCTTAGCGCATATTCACAAAGATACCATTGGTGACGTTATCCGTAAGCCTCACAACGTGATAGATAACTTGCTTATTATGTGTCTTAATCTTTCGTTTTATATTCCCCTTATGGGATGACACCGTTTTGGCTTTGATATTCATTTGATCTGATATCTGTATTGTTCCCTGACCCTCCATCCACATACGCAGCATGCTGGATTCGGTTCGACTTAATGATAATGTCGGCAGATTCACATCAATAGCAATATCTACTTCTTTTTTCAGAATATCGCCAAGTAGTTTATCCAGTGAGTCAGGTTTAATCGATTTAGAACTAATCAATAAATTTTTTCTGACGAGTAGATATTCATCAAAATGCACGTTGGCAATTGCCATAAACACAATAAATAATGTGCTGGGATGCTGATTAATGATTTGCTTTATTTGCTGGCTATTAGCAGGTTCGTGGATAAAGCAGTCCTCATTAATAAACACCACAGCGGGTTGTTGAGAGACACAGGCGAGACTGAGTTCATCAACGTTGGAAATGTTGTTGATTTCCCTTTTTTTCACTCCCCGACTTACCAGATACCCGGTTAACCCTAGTCGGGTGTAACTGCATAAATCCATAATAATCGTTGACATGGCATACCCTCACTCAATGCGTAACGATAATTCCCCTTACCTGATTATTTCATCACAACTAAACGGAATAATAACGACCCAAGATGACGCTTTCGCTGTTTTTCAGGCGAATTTACTATCCCGTAAAGTTGCGTATAATTTGCCAGGAAACATCTTAAAGTAAAGTGAATGTTGCGTTATGTGAGTGAGGCAAAAACAAATAAGCCGCGACAGAGATATCCTGGTGGATGTTGTTACTTTTTAAAATTAGGACAATCCTTAGTAAAACAGGATAAAAATTAAGGGTTATTATTTTCCAGGCATTTCGCTGACGATATCGGCCAGTAAATTAAAAATTTCACTGAATAATCGTTCGCAGAATGGCGCAATTAATGGCATTAGCGCCGCCATCAGTGAAATACCTACGGTCAGAGTGAGAGGAAAGCCGATGACGAAAACCGACAGCTGTGGCGCCATGCGATTTAACAAACCAAGTGCGAGGTTCAGCGTGAGTAGCAGCGTCATTACCGGCAGGGCCAGCATTAGCCCGTTGAGGAAAATCAGGCTACCCGCCCGTGCCAGCGCGAGAAACGCATTGCTGTTCACCGGATTGCCACCGATGGGCAGAGTATGAAAAGTATCTACCAGCAGCGAAATCAGCCATAAATGGCCATTAAAGGTCAGGAACAGCAGCATGGCGAGCATGTCGATCAGTCGTGCCAGAACCGGCATATTCAGACGGCTACCGGGATCGAAGAATGTCGCGAAGGAAAGGCCCATTTGCAGACCAATTAATTCCCCGGCGGTACGTACTGCGGCAAACGCAAACTGCATGGTGAAGCCTAAAGCGATACCGATCAGGATTTGTTGCATTGCCTGCCATAGTGCGCCGATCGAAAAGATGGGGACGTCAACGGCGGGAATTGATGGGGCGATAACGACAGTTATCATCAACCCCAGCCCCAGCTTTACCCGTTTGGGGATGGCTCGTTCACTGAGGATGGGGGCCGTTGAGATGAGCGCCAGTATGCGCAGCAAAGGCCAGAAGTATAAATTCAGCCAGTGGAGCCACTCAACGCTGGTCACCTGCAACATAACGTTGTCTACCCGATGATGTAGGGGATATTGCTGAACAGCGTACGCACGTAGTCGAGCAGCAGGTTAAGCATCCACGGGCCAGCAACAATGATGGCAATAAACACCGCGACAATTTTGGGAATGAAGGACAGCGTCATTTCGTTAATCTGGGTCGCCGCCTGCAGAATACTGATGATAAGACCTGTGACGAGAGCGACCAACAGCAAAGGTGCAGCAAGGGCCAGGGCGACTTTCATCGCCTCTGTGCCCATCATCATGACCGATTCAGGAGTCATTTCGCGCCTCTAACTGTAAAAGCTTTGTGCCAGCGAGCCGACAAGTAGCTGCCAACCGTCTACCAACACAAACAGCATCAGCTTAAACGGCAACGCGATTGTGGCTGGCGGTACCATCATCATCCCGAGCGCCATCAGTACGCTGGCGATCACCAGGTCGATAATCAGAAACGGAATAAAAATGGTAAAACCTATCTGGAATGCTGTTTTCAACTCACTGGTGACATAAGCGGGTAGCAAAATTCGCATCGGCACGGCTTCTGGTCCCTGTAATGGACCGCTGTTTGCTAAGCGCGCGAAGAGGGCCAGATCGGCTTCACGGGTCTGGCGCAACATAAACTCACGCAGCGGCTGGGCGCCTTTCTCCATAGCTTCCTGCATGGAGATCTTCTCTTCGCTGAACGGTTGATATGCGTCGACGTAGATTTTATCGATCACCGGCGACATGATGAAAAAGGTCAAAAAGAGCGCCAGGCCCAGTAGCACCTGGTTAGGTGGTGCTGAGGGGGTACCCAGCGCATTTCGCAGGAGACCGAAAACAATGATGATGCGGGTGAAGCTGGTCATCATCAGCAAAATTGCAGGCAGGAACGTCAGCGAGGTGATGAACACCAGTGTCTGCACGGGCAAAGACCAGCTTTGTCCGCCGCCCGGCAATGGCTGACTAACCAGACCCGGGAGTTGAGCGAGGGCAACGGGACTGAAAAGCCACAAGCCTGCCAGCGTGAGGGATAACAAACGGCGCATCAGGATCTCCCAGGACGCTTAAGCAAACTCTTCATCATGGCCTGGAAATCCGCAGGGGAGGCCGTTTTTTCTTCCGCATCGGCAGGTGCCGGGGGCAGGGTGTGCAGGACGTTAATCTGCGAGGCTGTGACACCCAGTACCAGACGGGCATCTTCGACCTCGACAATCACCACGCGCTCACGTGGACCCAATGAGGTGCTGGCCGTGACTTTCAGCCCGCGTGTACCGGCACTTTTGGGGGCAAACCCCAGACGTTTAATGACCCAGGCCACCGCCAGGATCAAGACGATGATCCCGAGCAGCGCGCCGCTTACCTGCACCAGCGGTGAGCCGGGAACGGCGGCGGGTTGAGAAACGGTAGCCTGGGTATTCATGATTAACGGCTCAGACGGCGCATACGTTCAGATGGGGTGATAATGTCAGTGATACGCACACCGTATTTATCCGCGACCACGACGACTTCGCCCTGGGCAATCAGATAACCGTTGATTAGGATATCCAGCGGTTCGCCTGCCAGGCCATCCAGTGCGACAACCGACCCCTGCGTCAGGCGCAGCAGCTCTTTGATGGTCATGCGGGTACGGCCCAGTTCGACGGTCAGTTTGACCGGAATGTCCATGATCAGGTCGATGTCCTGCAAGGCACCGCTGACGTCGCCGCCTCCTAACTGCTGGAATACCGCATCGGCCGCACTTTTGGTGGGCGTGGTTTTTTGCTCGTTTAACGCGTCAGCCCACAGATCGTCCAATGCGCCAGTGTTCTCATCGGACGGATTATTCATATCACTCATTTGGGCTGTTCCTCATTCAGCGAATTCAAAATCGGGTTTATCAGATGTTCTACGCGTAACGCATACTGACCGTTTACGGTGCCATACTGGCTGGTCAGCACAGGCACGCCGTCCACATGAGCAATAATGCGGTCGGGTTTTTCAATCGGCAGTACATCGCCGGGTTTCAGTTTTAAAATCTGGGATAGCCGCAGCGGAATGTCGGCAAAGTTTGCCACCAGCTCCAGCTCAGAATGCTGAACCTGACGCACCAGATTATTGCGCCAGTTCTGATCTTCATTACGCGAGTTTTCCAGCGGCGGATTCACCAGCAGCTCACGCAACGGCTCAATCATGCTGAATGGCAGACAGATGTTAAATTCACCGGTCAGGTTGCCAATTTCAACGTGGAACGGGGTGTTCACCACAATGTCGTTCGGGGAGGTGGTGATATTGGTAAATTTCACCTGCATCTCAGAACGGACGTATTCCACTTCCAGCGGGTTGATGGCCTTCCACGCGTCGCTGTAGCTTTCCAGCGCCAGCTTCAGCATGCGGTTGATAACGCGCTGTTCTGTGTGCGTAAATTCGCGGCCTTCCACTTTCGTCGGGAAACGACCGTCACCACCGAACAGGTTGTCTACGGCGATAAATACCAGACTTGGTGAGAACACCACCAGACCCGTACCGCGCAGCGGCTTCAGGTGGATTAAGTTCAGGTTGGTCGGAACCGGCAAGTTGCGCGCAAATTCGTGGTAAGGCTGGATACGGATCGCACCCACGGTAATATCCGGACTACGGCGCAATAGGTTAAATAACCCCATACGGAACTGGCGCGCGAAGCGTTCGTTAATGATCTCCAACGCCTGTAAACGCTCACGTACCACGCGACGCTGAGTGTTGGGATCATAAGGACGAATATCGCCTTCTTTTGCGATACCTGAAATGGGTTCGTCTTTGGTTTCGCTATCGCCGTTCAGCAATGCGTCGATTTCTGCCTGAGAAAGAATACTGTCGCCCATGTCTTTACCGCAGAATAAAAGCTGTATAAAGAACGTCGGTGACAACCTGTTTCGGCTGCCCAACAACAAGCGGAGTCGCCAGCGTCTCTTTGATGGCGGTAATCAGCTGTTGCTTACCTTCCTCGGTGGCGAGTGTGGCCGCATTCTGACGAGAAAATAGCAGCAGCAAGCGGCTGCGCACTTCCGGCAGATATTCATTAAGACGTGAACGTGTCGCCTCATCTTTCATGCGCAGTGTGATACCGATATACAGCACACGGTCTGCATCACCCAGATTGACGGTAAAGGTATCCAGCGCAAAGAACACCGGGGCTGGCGGTGGAGCCGGTTCCGCTTTGACGCTGGCGGAAGGCTGCTGCTGCATGCGCCAGTAGCTATAACCTGCAGTTGCGCAGGCGGCGAGGGTAATTAATACCAGCAGAGGGATCCAAATAGCGCGTTTACTTTTTTTGTTAATCGCGGAGTCAGTCATCAGATACGGGCTTCCTGTTTCGGTACAGCTTATGGGCTGATTATCCCGTGTCCTGTCCACGACAAAGCGTGGAAAAGACGCGGATAATCATGCTACCTCTGGCGTTAGGCGAAGATGTCTACTGCGCCATCGCCGCGGGCAGCGGCTTGCAGCGAGGCTGGGGTTGCCAGTATTGCGTCATCTTCAGCGGCAAAAATGTCTTGTCCTTGAGCGCGACCAGACTGCTGTTGCTGTCCGGAAGACTGCTGATGGCCAGCGAAGCTTTCACTGCTGATGTTGCTTTGCCCCAGTTGGATCCCGCTTTCAGCCAACTGTGTACGCAGCATCGGTAATGCGGCTTCCAGTGCGGCGCGCACGTGACTGTGTGGTGAAACCATTTGTAACTGCGCGAGGTTATCGTCCAGCTTGAGCGAAATATGTACCTGACCCAGGTCCTGCGGATGCAGACGCAGCTCTGCGCTTTGCTGGCCCTGGCGCGTGAACAAGGTGACGTGCTGGCTCAGCGATTGCTGCCATTCATGGCTACCTAACGGAGCGCTTAACACCGGCGCGGCCGTCGGTAACGGTTGTGCGTGTGTTTGTGAACCACTTAGCGGGGCCGCAGTCATGCCAATGCTGGTCGGTGACGGGGTGCTGTCGATTTCAGTTCTGGCGTTCGCTGCCGCCGTCAGCGGGGTTAATGTTGGGTTGTTTGCCTGATTAGCACCACCGCCAGCAATCGTGACATCCGCTTTGCCTTTTTTGGCATCACCAGGCAGTAATTCGTCTGCATTATCAGTTGCCGCGCCGTGTACCGCGCCTCGTGACAATGCGGAAAGCGCCGCATCAACAGGGGCTGGTGCGCTGTCGACGGCAGGCGTAGCCAGTGGTTGTCCTGGCAGCATGGCGAACAACGCGCTCAGGTTGGCGAGATCGTCATCACTCAGTGTAGTGTTTTTTTCGTCCTGCTGCGCGACTTTGCCCAGTGTCGTCAGGGCATTCGCTTTCAGTGAAGGCGTGAGAGCGGACAACAGTTGCTGAGCGTCAGTCATGTCGGCAAGAGAAGTCTCGGTTTGCAGCTCCTGTTGCGCCAGCAGATCGGTTAATTTGACCGACGGTGTGGCATCGCCATTTTTTTGCAGCAACCCTTTTTGCAGCTTACTGCTGGCCGCCTGTAAGTCGGCAAGCGACAGCGGGGCGTCTTTACCTTGTGCGTCGCCCGCACCTAATGCGCCAGCCAGTAGCGCTAAAAAATCCTCGGGTGAATCTACCGCTTTGCCTGACTGAAGACCTGCGGCTACATCGGTGTCGGTGGTAATCAGTTGGGGTAAAGTAATCATTCGGGTTTCCTCATAGCTGCGCGCTGAGCAAATTCATCCATTTTTTTCTGATCCAGACGGTTTTCGGCCAGTAACGCCGCCGAGGTTTGTCTGTCCTGCAACGTCTGCCACGCCTGTAATCGTTGTTTTTTGTCGCGCCAACTGTTCAATGCCTGGTCTACTTTCTGTGTCCATTGATTGAGCTGTTGGCGATGTTGCTCAATCGCTTTTTCCAGCGTCTGAATAAATTGTTGGTAATTGATCCAGCGATTGCTGGTAATACCCTGGCCCATGTCGTTGTTCAGATTGTTGCGATACTCATGCTGATAATCGATCAGCATTTTCAACTGCTCTTCCGCCTGCTGACAGCCACGACGCATCTCTCCCAATAAGACAGCAGCGTCATCTACCTCTTTTTCAGCCAGGTCTTTCAATGTTGCTAATGCACCATGTTGTGCCATGACCTATGCTCTCCTGCTTAATCACACACCAGGGAAAATCAGTTCCAAAGCTTGTAGAGAATCTTCCCAGTCAGCCCGTTCAAAAATACCTTGCTGTAAGAATGCTTCCAGCTGCGGCCATAAGGCGATGGCTTTATCCAGCATCGGATCGCTGCCTTTGGCATACGCCCCCACGCTGACCAGATCACGGTTACGCTGGAAGCTGGACAGCAACTGTTTAAAGTTACGCACCCGTGCATAGTGTTTTTCACTAATGAGCGCGGTCATGGCGCGGCTGATCGAGGCTTCAATATCGATGGCCGGATAGTGACCCGCCTCGGCCAGATGACGAGACAGCACAATGTGACCGTCCAGAATCGCGCGCGCGGAATCGGCAATCGGGTCCTGTTGGTCGTCACCCTCGGTCAGTACCGTATAAAACGCGGTGACTGAACCGCCGCCGTGGATACCGTTACCGGCCCGTTCGACCAGCGCCGGTAACTTAGCGAATACTGAGGGTGGATAACCTTTGGTTGCCGGTGGCTCGCCGATCGCCAGGGCTATCTCACGTTGCGCCATCGCGTAGCGGGTGAGGGAGTCCATAATCAGCAATACATGCTGTCCGCGATCGCGAAAATCTTCGGCGATGCGCGTGGCGTAGGCCGCGCCTTGCATACGTAACAGCGGCGAGACGTCCGCCGGAGCGGCAATCACTACCGAGCGTGCGCGACCGTCAGCACCGAGAATATTTTCAATAAAATCTTTAACTTCGCGACCACGCTCGCCAATCAGACCCACGACGATAACATCGGCCTGGGTATAGCGCGCCATCATGCCGAGCAGGACGCTTTTACCGACGCCGGAACCGGCGAAAAGCCCCATACGCTGGCCGCGGCCAACGGTTAACAACGCGTTGATGGGGCGTACGCCGGTATCCAGGACGTGTTCAATTGCGGTCCGTTGCAGCGGGTTAAACGGCGGCGTAATCAATGCGCCGGTTTCGGTGGTATCCGGGGCGGGCAGTCCGTCGAGCGGTTTGCCGCTACCGTCCAGCACACGACCCAGCAGAGCAGGGCCAAGCGGTAATTGCTTCCCGCTTTGCAGACCTTCTCCGGCAATGTTCTTCGCGTATACGCGTGCGCCGGGCAGAACGCCTTCGACCTCTTCGAGCGGCATCAAAAACAGACGTTGACCGTTAAAGCCCACGACTTCGCTTTCGACCTCCTGGGTTTCGTTGCCGTCCTGGCGTTCAATGACGCAGGTAGCACCGAGCGGCAGCTGTAATCCTGTGGCCTCCAGCACCAGCCCGGTTGCGCGGGTCAGGCGACCATAACGACGCACCGCAGGCAGCAGTGACATTTTCTCTTCGAAGTTGTCCAGCGTATTGAGCCAGCGAGTCAGGCGAGTGGTCATTACACGACTCCTGGCGCTGCCAGACGGCAGAGTTCTTGCCAGCGTGTGGCGACGCTGGCATCCAGATCGCCTTCGTCGGCGGAGACTTTACAGCCGCCGTGATGCAGAGTCGGGTCGCCGCGCAGCCGCCAGCCGTGCAGGCTGAGAGTGGCACCGAGCATCTCCTCTACACGCTGGAGATCGTCCGGATGTACGCGCAGCTGAGGCTTACCGCTAAACAGCGGTTCCTGTTGCAATAACTGTTGGATTTGCTTAATCAGCGCCGCGTTATCCACGATTGGCGTCTGACCAATCACCTGACGCGCAGCTTCCAGCGCCATTTGCATCAGTCGCGAGGCAATGACGCTATCCAGCGCGTCCAGCGTATTCTGAAACTCACTCACCAGCTGCTGCATGCGGGCATGGATCGGCGCATGCTGTGCTCGCGCCTGGTTCTGGCCTTGCTCCAGCCCCTGGCTCAGACCTTCCTGATAGCCTTGTTCGTGACCTTTTTGTCGACCTTCCGCCAGCCCCGCGTTATACCCTTGCTCATGGGCCTGCATTTGCAGCTGTGCGAGCTGCTGTTCAAGCTGTTGCTCTGCGGAAAGCTGTGGCTCTTCAGCTTCTTCTGACAGCGGCGTTTCGCTGTGGTCGGCCAGTACGAACTCCGCCATCGGTGGGGCGAGGTCGTCCGGAGTCCAGACTTTCCACGGCAGTTCGTTAGACATAGGTATCCTCGCCGCTGCCTATCACCATCTCTCCAGTTTCCGCCAGACGACGCACAATAAGCAGAATGGCTTTCTGTTCGTTTTCCACCTGCGACAAACGCACCGGGCCGCGGTTGGCAAGGTCGTCACGCAGAATATCGGCAGCACGTTGCGACATGTTGCGCAGGAACTTCTCGCGTAGCGGCTGTTCGGCACCTTTCAGGGCAATCAGCAGAGATTCGGAATCCACTTCCTGCAACAGACGCTGGATACTGCGATCGTCGACGTCCACCAGGTTTTCGAACAGGAACATCTCGTCGATAATTTTCTGTGCCAGCTCGCCGTCGAATTCGCGTACGGCGGTAATAACCGCTTCTTCCTGCTGGGTTTTCATCAGGTTGATAATTTCTGCTGCCGTTCTCACGCCGCCCATTTTGCTGCGCTTGAGGTTCTGACCATCGAGTAGACCGTTCAGTACCTCGGTCAGTTCTGCCAGCGCGGCAGGCTGCACACCGCCGAAGGTGGCGATACGCAGCATCACGTCGTGACGTAAACGCTCGTCGAACAGTGCCAGAATATCGGCGGCCTGGCCCCGTTTGAGGTGTACCAGAATGGTGGCGATAATCTGTGGATGCTCGTCGCGGATAAGGTCGGCGGCGCTTTGTGGCTCCATAAAGTTGAGCGTTTCAATGCCGCTGGTGGTATCGCGGGTTTCCAGAATATCTTCCAGCAGGCTGGAGGCGCGTTCCTCGCCCAGCGCTTTCACCAGCACGGAGCGCAGATATTCGTTGGCGTTGATATTCAGCGCGGCAAATTGTTCTGCTTCTTGCTCAAACTCGGCCAGTACTTCCGTCAACTGTTTGTTGGAGATCTGGCGTACGTTCGCCATCGCTGTACTGAGCGCCTGAACTTCGCGCGTGGAAAGGTGTTTAAACACCTCAGCCGCGCGATCTTCGCCAATGGTCATCAGCAGGATGACGCTTTTATCGGTACCGGTAAGGGCATTACTCATGATCGTTACTCATCCACTGGCGAATGACCAGCGCCACGACGCGCGGATCGTTATCTGACATTTCACGAATACGCTGGCTCATCACTTCTGCACCCAGACGTTGATTCGTACGACGCTGCTGGGTTTGTTCGTCTTTGCTGAGGCGAACTTCTACCGCTTCTTCGGTTTCCTGACGGATGCGCGTTTGTTCTTGTACCGCTTTTGCTTCTTCGCTGCGCCGAACCAACTGCGGGCGAACAGCCTTACGCCACAGGATCCAGGCAACAAGCAGCACCAGCAACCAACGGCCAGCGGTCATCAACTGTTCAATAAAGACCTGTTGTTTCCAGAACGGCAGCTCGCCAATGGAATCGTCGGTCGCCGTGAAGGGTGAATTCACCACGTTCAGGGTATCGCCACGCTTGTCGGAGAAGCCCATCGCTTCGCGGGTCAGGTCCTCAATCTGTTTCATCTGATCTGCGGTTAACGGCAGCGGTTTACCGTCCGGCAACGTTTTATAGTTGACCACCACTGCAACTGAGAGACGCTGCACATCGCCGACGTTCATTTTGGTGTGGCGAATGGTACGGTCGACTTCATAGTTGCTGGTTTCATTACGCTGCGTACTGCGTGGACCAGCATTATTGTTGTTATTTGCCGTTTGCGTGGTTTGCGCATTTTGCTGATTAGCCGGAGGGGTGGCGATTGGCGCGGTATTAGCCGGTGCTGGTTGATTAGACAATGCGCCCGGTACGCCGCCTGGCGCTCCGCTACCGATCTGCTCACTGACGTTTAACTGGCGTGAACGCAGCACTGCCTGGGAATCATCACCGTTTGGACGGTACTGTTCTTCGGTTTGCTCTTTATTAGCAAAATCCAGTTGTGCGGTGACCTGCGCATGTACGTTGCCGTTGCCGACAATCGGCGACAGGATCGATTCGATACGACGTTGAACGCGCCCTTCGACATCGCTGGCGTATTTCAACTGCGCATCGTTAAGATCGCGGCTGCTGGTGTTCGACTGAGTTAACAGATGACCAGCCTGGTCGACCAGCGTAACGTTGCCCGGCGGCAAGCCTGCAACAGCGCTGGAAACCAGATGTGTGACCGCACTGATTTGACCTTCATCCAGTGCGCGGCCCGGTTCAAGGTTAACGGTCACGGAGGCTGAAGGCGCTTTTTGCTCACGCACAAACAGCGACGGTTTTGGCATTGCCAGATGCACGCGGGCGCGTTTTACCGGTCCCAGCGTTTCAATGGTACGAGCTAATTCACCTTCCAGCGCACGCTGGTAGTTGACCTGCTCGCTAAACTGGCTAATACCAAACTTTTCCTGATCCAGCAGCTCAAAGCCAACGGCGCCGCCCTTCGGCAGACCTTGTTGTGCCAGACGTAACCGCAATTCGTGAACTTTATCGGCAGGAACTTCTATAGCACCGCTTCCCTCAGTAAAACGATAGGGAACGTTCATCTGCGTCAGTTGGGTGACAATCGCGCCACCATCCTGATCGGATAGGTTGCTGAACAGTGTGCGGTAGTCAGGTGTTTTGGCCCACAGGACCATCGCCACGATGATAGCGACGGCAGCGGCTCCCGCCACAATCAGAGGAATTCTGGGATTCGCGCGCAGGCGGTTTAACCACTCGAGAGGTTTAAGCTGGGTTGCAGTCGATGCTGTCGCACTCATCTCGCACCTCGTGGCTTATCGTGGACGGCGTTTTTTGCAAAGTGGAACAAGACTCACTCCCGGGTCAGCAAACTCGAAAAATTGACGGTCTCATTATTTGCGGTTTCGAATTTTTCTATGCGTTAAAAACCGTGGTTTTTTATCGTTATTTAACGCCTTTATCTTATTGACTAACTGGTAATCTCAGCTAAGTAAAAAATCATCCAGGGGATCAGAATGTCGGCAATACAGGGGATTGAAGGGGTCATCAGCCAGTTGCAAGCCACGGCGATGTCAGCAAAAATGCAGGATATGCAGCCACAACCGACCGTGAGTTTTGCCGGTCAACTGCATGCGGCGTTAGACAGGATCAGCGATGTGCAAACCGCGTCCCGTACGCAGGCTGAGAAATTTACCCTCGGTGAACCGGGTATTGCGCTGAATGATGTGATGACCGATATGCAAAAAGCGTCGGTATCAATGCAGATGGGTATTCAGGTACGTAACAAACTGGTGTCGGCGTATCAGGAAGTGATGTCCATGCAGGTGTAGGTTTAACGTGCAGAGACTGGTTGCCGGATAAGCACAGCGGCCATCCGGCAACCAGTTACTTCTGAATCAAATAGCGGATCGTTGGGCCATCCTGCTGAATATCCAGCACCGTATAGCCGTGATTACGCGCATCCAGTGGAATATTGTTGATTGACTGCGGGCAATCGCTCACCACTTCCAGAATTTCACCTTTCTTCAATTGCGGCATCGCTTCCAGCGTGGCGACAGCCGGGTATGGACACGGTTCGCCGACCATATCGAGGCGATAATCAGGCACGATATTTTTCATACAGACTCCTTGGCAGGCGTTAGCCCTGCGCGACGGAAGAAGCGTTTTTCCCAGCCGATAATGAGCATCAGCGCGGCAAACAACAGCAGATAGGTTACCAGCAGACCGCCGAGTGGACCGAAGGTGTTGAGCAGATTCACTTTGTCCCAGTTGGTGGCGAGCGCGGGAGCAAAATCATCCCAGTAGTAGGCCAGAATGGTCGAGCCAATAACGTTGCCCAGACCAACCCACCAGTAATGCACCTGGCCTTCAACGGCGCGATACATCCAGCCGGTTTCACATCCGCCCGCTAAAACGATGCCAAAGCCGAACAGTAAGCCGCCGATCACCGCATTTGGACCCGCCCACATGATTTTAGGCTCGACGCCCAGTTGCACGTAGCTAAAGATACCGATGGCGCTGACCGCCATCCCGAAGATGATTGCTTTTGCCATATGGGTGCGACCAGAAATCCACAGGTCGCGGAAGGCGGAGGTGAAGCAGATTTGCGCCCGTTCAATCAGCAGACCGAACCCAACGCCAAATAGCATCGCCAGACCGAGCTTGGGTTTATCCATCGCGGTGAGCAGCGCCCAGCCGATCATGCCGATAAACACCAGCATGCCAAGGCGGAAACGGCGACGGGCCTGATCCGGCTTTTGCGTCAACGGCGAAGCGGCGGAGACTTTCTGCATTTTGACCGGAATACGAAACATTGGCAGCAGGGTAAAGCGTGCGCCAAACCATGAGCCGATTGCCGTTGCCAGCGCGAAAAACCAGGCATGTAACGAGAACTGTGGAATGCCGGTGAAGAATGCGGCCAGGTTGCAGCCCATCGCGAGCCGGGCACCGAATCCGGCGATCATCCCGCCGACTATCGCCTGCATAATGCGCACTCGGCTACGCGGCATGCGTAATTTGACGTTGTTAGCCCACAGCGCGGCAGCAAAACAGCCGCCGAACATACCGAGGATCATCATGCCGTCAATGCGGGTCAGGGGCGAGCCTTCGAGATGGATCAGCTTGTAGTATCCCCACTCTTCGGCGTGCACGCCAAACAGTTGCAGGATTTGCCCACCCCAACGGGTAAATTCACCGGTAACGGCCCAAAAGGTTCCCGTAATGCCGAAATAATAAGTGGAGAGAATACCCGCTGCGATGACCGCAGGGGCGGGGGCCCAAAATTTAATTAACCAGGCCTGTTTGAAGTGTTGCCATGACATGCGTTGCGCCTCTGAACTCAGAAGGTATGTAACAAGAAGTGTGGATACTACACCGTTCAGAATTTTTGACTATGAGTAATAAGAGGTAATACCGTCTGGATCAATCTTTCTCAATGCCGCTGAAAGGCTGGCGACATCAGGCCTTTAATGCCACAATCCCATTTTCTTCGCATGCAGGATGAATGATGAAAAAATTAGCAATCGTTGGTGTATTTCTGGCGCTAACCGGATGCGCCGAAGTAGAAAATTATAACGACGTGGTGAAAACGCCAGCGCCAGCCGGTCTGGAAGGATACTGGCAGTCAAAAGGTCCGCAACGCAGTCTGGTAAGCCCGGAAGCGATTGCCAGCCTGGTGATAACGAAAGAGGGCGATACGCTGGATTGTCGCCAGTGGCAGCGGGTGATCGCGCTGCCGGGGAAACTGACGATGCTCTCTGGCGATCTCACCAACGTGACGGTGAAACGCGAGCTGTATGAGATCGAGCGCGAAGGCAATACGCTGGAATATGACGGTATGACGCTGCAGCGGGTGGATCGCCCGACGCAGGAATGTGCTGACGCGTTAAAGAAAACGCCGCTGGCCACACCGCTGCCATAAACCGTACGCCCCGGTAGCCTCTGGCCACCGGGGTTGAACTTTACAACACGTCCTCAATCACCCACACGCTGACGCTCCCGCCGTTACAGTAAAACGTTGCTCCACCGTTTTCATCGGTGACCACGCTTTCCTCGCGATTTCCCAGATAGTCACGCCAGGTTTTATTGCCGTAATTGGCGCCGAGATTGATGGTCTTTTCCCCGTCATCGCCGTTTGACAGTACCACCACACAGCCGGGATCGTCGTCCGTTCCGCTGCGGCTAAAAGCGATACAGTTAGGATGATCGAAAAAGAGTGTCTGTACCCCGTGTGCGAAGCGCTGGCGCGCGAGGATCAGTTCATCAAGCTGTTCAATGATCGGCATGTCGATAGGATAGGTTTCGCCATCGCCGCCGGTGTCTTCGTAATGCGCTCCGTAGAGGTCAGGGTAAAACACCGACGGTACGCCATTTTCACGCAGCAAGATCAGCGCATAGGCCAGTGGCTTAAACCACGGCTCGACGGGGGCTTCGAGTGCCTGTAAAGGTTGGGTGTCGTGATTGGCCACCAGCGTGACGGCATGAAACGGATCGGCCTCCACTAACGTGTCAGTGAAAATCTGGCTCATATCATAATCGCGGCCCTGACGGGACGCTTCGTGGAATTTCATCTGCAAAGGGGCGTCGAACAGCATGGTTTTCCCCTCTACCTGGTTGATGTAGGTTTGTAGCTTATCGACTTCGTGGGACCAGTATTCCGCGACGATAAACAGCGGTTTTGGCGCCACTTCCTGCACGTGTTCAATCCACTCTTTATAAAACCAGGCCGGAATGTGCTTGACGGCATCCAGGCGAAAGCCGTCGCAATGGGTTTGATCCATCACCCAGCGCGCCCAATATTTGAGTTCCTCGGTGACGGCGTGATTACGAAAGTCGATGTTCTCGCCCATCAGGTAATCAAAATTACCCAATTCATCATCAACCTGGTCGTTCCAGCCTTCGCCGGTGTAATCGTTAACGATTTTAAAAATCCCGTCTTCGGTGGGATTCTCGATATGGTCAATGCCGCTGAAGCATTTGAAGTCCCAAATGAATTGCGAGTACTGGCCTGCGCGGGCAGGGAAGGTGTAACGCGTCCAGCCTTCGCATTCGATAATCTCATCGTCTATTTGCGTGCGATCCTCGGCGTTAACCCGCTGGACGCGGATCTTTTCTTTCTCATCTGCGCCCATTTTGTGGTTAACCACTACGTCCAGCAGTACGGCAATATCATTGTGCTTAAGCGCGTCTATCGCCGCCAGCAGCTGGTTTTTATCGCCGTATTTGGTGGCGACGGTTCCCTTTTGGTCGAATTCGCCCAAATCAAACAGATCGTAGGAGTCGTAGCCAACGGAATAGCCGCCGGACGCGCCTTTATAGGCTGGGGGCAGCCATACCATATTGATGCCGATATCATTGAGTCCGCCTGCGCGTTCGGCAAGCTCGGGCCAGAGTTGACCGCCATCAGGGTAATACCAGTGGAAGTACTGCAATAACGTGGGATTTTTCATCTTCCGTGCTCCAGAAGTCGTTTGGCCGACCTCTGGAGTATGGAAGATAATTCAGACGAGACGGGAAATTATTGTGGCGTAGTGGGGGCGTCGGGTACCAGCAGCATACCGGAAAGACGACCATAGGCGTTATTCAGCGTCTTTTGGCGTGTCGACTGGCCGATGAGGTTGCTGAGTTCATCCAGGCGCTGCTGCAACAACGTTTTGAGTAATTGTTCATTATCCAGCGTCTGTTTAATATACCCGGCAACCAAGTCCTGAATACTTCGCGTAATGCCCGGTGGAGTTTGCTCTTCCATGACCACTTCAATACTTTGCAGATAGGTAACTTCCTGTTCCAGTAAAAGGTCCCATTCACCGCGCTGCGCCAGTTCCAGCAACGAGTGACTGAGTAGCGCGATGCGCTGCCAACGGTTGATAAACTCCACGGCTGAGGTCATTAACGAGACTCCTGGGACGACGCTTTCGGTGAGATCTGTTTCCAGGCATCTGCAATGTTGCCGAGTAATTCTTCGACTTCTTCAATGGCCTGACAATCATTACGCAAGTTAGCTTGTAGTAAACGGCGGATCATATAGTCATACAGCGAGGACAGGTTAGTGGCGATTTCACCGCCATTCTCCTGATCCAGGCCTGCTTTCAGACCATTGTCGATAATGTTAATGGCTTTGCTTAACGCTTCGCCTTTGGCGACGATATCGTCCTGCTGCATAAACAGGCGAGCGCGCACCAGGGCGCTATTTGCGCCGTCAAACAACATTTCAATCAGCTGATGTGGGCTGGCGCTCATCACGCCACTCTCTATGCTGACCTGTGCATAGGCTTCAGTACCGCTCGCGGTATACATGCTTACCTCGTGTTATCAGGATTTATTCATCGCTGTAAATTGCTGGCCCAGATAGTTACTGGTGTTATTCAACTTGTTCATCATGCTATCGAGCTGGGTAAACTGCGCCGTATAGCGTGCAACCATGTCGTCGATACTGGCACTAACGGACAGATACTGTTTGGTCAGTTTTTTCAGAGTGGCATTAATGCTGTCTTGTGCGCTGTCGATAATACCGTCATCAGCCAAGTAGCTTTTAACTTCAGCGGCAATCTTGGTAGTAATACCGGTTTCTTTACCATCGCCTGCCAGTAGTTCACGTACCGAAGCTGTATTTTCGTCCAGCGCTTTTTTCAGTTTGGTATTATCGATGGTCATCTTGCCGGTTGTACCATCTTGCTTGATGCCAATTTCGTTCAGGGTTTTAAAGGCACCTTCGCTACCAGAGTTGGCAAACTGGGCGCGAATACCGGTCTGAATGGTACGTACCACGCTGTCGCCCACCAGCGCGCCGTTATCTTTGTCCTGACCTTCCGCTCCTGCGTCTACAGCTTTATATTTGGTCAGCGAATTAAAGGTATCGATAAGCGAGTTATAGGCATCAACCCAGCCTTTAATTGCTTCCGTGGCTTTGTCATTGCTTTTGGTCACGGTTACGCGGACATCAGTGACTTTTTTGGTCAGTTCCAGCGTTACGCCCTGCGGTGCATCGGTGACTTTGTTGCTTTGACGTTCAATTGGGATCCCGTTCATCGTGAGCTGTGCGTTTTGAGCGTTAACCAACTCAGTCATTTTTCCGGTGCCGGTTGTGCTGTCGTAAGCCAGCAGATCGTTAAGCTTGCTGTCGCCGTCAACAGTGATGGTCATTTTGCTGTCCAGACCTTCTGCTGCGGTCAGCACCAGTTTGAATTCGCCCTCTTTTACCTTCACGATGCTAGCGGAGATACCGCTATCGGAATCGTTAATCGCCTTACTGATATCGTCCAGCGTGGTTTTGTCTTGCGACAGTTTAATCTCCAGCGGCTCTTTACGACCCGGCTGATCAATCTTAATTGTACGGGTGGCGGAACCATCACCCAGCGCCTCTTTGCTGGAAGCAACCGATGAGGTGCTCAGAGACTGTGCCTGGGCCAGCTGCGTGACGCTGATGGTATAAATACCCGGTGCCGCGCCGGCTTCGGTGGTAACTTTCAGATCTTCGCTACTGCTGGTGACATTACTGCTTCTGAACAGTTCTGGTTTATTTAACGCAGTATTTGCCGTCTGGAATTTTTCCAGCGCACTCTTCAGCGTACCGTAAGCCGTCAGGCGCGCGTTATTATCGCTTTGTTGCTGAGTGATTGGATTTAAACGTTTTTTCTCAGCAATAGTCAGGTTGTTTAGCAATGTGTCCAGTGGTAAGCCGGAGCCTACGCCTAATGATGTAAATGAAGCCATGCCCGATTCCTTGTGATTGCAAACAATTGTTAAGCGGGTTATCGGCAATCTGCGCGCAAAGTTTAATGATAGTTTTGTCAAAATAATGCGCAGAATAGTGGTGCATATAGAGGGTATTTCACGGGCTAAGAAAAAAGAGGGCGGAAAGTAAAAATTTTCTAAAGTTCGAATTTAAGGTGCCGATACAAGGTTTACGGTGAGAAACCGTGGGCAACAGCCCAATAACATCAAGTTGTAATTGATAAGGAAAAGATCATGGCACAAGTCATCAATACTAACAGCCTGTCGCTGTTGACCCAAAACAACCTGAACAAATCCCAGTCCGCATTGGGTTCCGCTATCGAGCGTCTGTCTTCTGGTCTGCGTATCAACAGTGCGAAAGACGATGCTGCTGGTCAGGCGATTGCTAACCGTTTCACCGCTAACATCAAAGGTCTGACTCAGGCTTCCCGTAATGCTAACGATGGTATCTCTATCGCGCAGACCACTGAAGGTGCTCTGAACGAAATCAACAACAACCTGCAGCGCGTACGTGAACTGACTGTGCAGTCTCAGAACGGCACCAACTCCAGTTCTGATCTGTCCTCCATCCAGGATGAAATCAAACAGCGTCTGGCTGAAATTGACCGCGTTTCTGCTCAAACCCAGTTCAACGGTACCAATGTTCTGTCGAAAAACCAAACTCTGTCAATTCAGGTTGGTGCTAATGATAACGAAACCATTGATATCAAACTGAGCGAAGTAACAGCAAGTACGTTGAAACTGGCTGGTTTTAACGTCTCTGGCCCGAACGGAACCCCGGCAGCTATGGTTGCTGCTGATTATCAGAATGTATGGGGCAAAACAACCGGCGTGAATGCTACCGAAGTTAAAGGTATTGCAGCAGCTGACATTGCAACAGCTACAGGTATTGATGTAGCGAATATTAATGCGCCAGGGGGAACAGCGGTTGTAGATAAAAATGGCAACTTGTTTGCTGAGATTTCGTTCAAAAATACATTAACAAAAGCTGATGTAGCCGCTGCTGCGAAGAATGGATTGACGCTTGAAGAAGGAAAAGCGCAGACAGTATATATTGCATTGAATCCTGCTGATGCAACCATTGCTGCTGGTAAAGCAACATTTACCCTTGATGGCGCAAATCTTGATGCTAAAACCATGAAGAATGGCAGTACGGCAAACCCATTGGATGCTATTGATAAGGCTCTGGCAGAGGTTGACAAACAGCGTAGCTCACTGGGTGCGGTGCAAAACCGTTTTGAATCAGCGATCACCAACCTCGGTAACACAGTAAATAACCTTTCTGCCGCCCGTAGCCGTATCGAAGACTCCGACTACGCGACCGAAGTGTCCAACATGTCTCGTGCGCAGATCCTGCAGCAGGCAGGTACCTCCGTTCTGGCCCAGGCTAACCAGACCACGCAAAACGTGCTCTCTTTACTGCGTTAATCTGACGATAGTTTTTAAAAGTCAGTGAATACAATCAAGGTGGCGAAAGTCACCTTGATTTTTTTATCGGAGCAAACGTAATGAAAGAAATTTTAATTACTGAACCCGCCTTTGTCGCGGCGTTTAATTGTGTGGGGAGCGATTGTCGCGACCATTGCTGTAAAGAGTGGAGCATCGCGGTAGATAAACCCACGGTAAAAAAATATCTGACGAATAAAGATCTATTAATCAAGACCATTGCGGAAGAAAGCATCCACCTGGTTAAAAAAGACATGCTTAACTGGGGGATGATTACATTTGCACCTGAGTCCGGCAATTGTCCATATTTTGGTGATGATAAATTATGCCTGGTGCATAAACGGTTAGGGGCGAACGCACTGAGTAAAACCTGCGCCATTTATCCCCGTTTGTATCGTACCTATAAGAATGATGTACACCATTCACTGAATATTTCATGCCCGGAAGTGGTCAGGTTATTGCTTAGCGAACCAGATGCGATGAAATTTAATGAACGCCTTGCGTTGCAACAAAAGTCCAATGCCGCGAAACCGCTCTCGGCAGTGCACCGGGTACTGAGTCTGTTTTGCCTGGATCTGATTGGTCGGGCCGAAGTTGAGGTTGAACCCGCACTTTTTGCCGTGGTGAAGTTCCTGCTGTTCCTGGAAAAAGTTGGAACGGTTGATGAATCAACAATTGGGCAGATTGAATGTGTTCATGCGCAACTGGTACAACAACTGCAAAATGGCGAGATGATGGGCGATATTACGGGCGATTATCGTGTTAAAGCGTCGATGACCGTTCTGATGCAAAATTATTTCCGCACGAAAAGTCTGTCTCGTGGTGGAAAAGTATTAACACAATATATTGATTCTCTGCTGCGGGTGCTGGCGGCAGACAATACGCTGACGTTTGAAGAAAAAACCGCCGGTATCGAACAGGTGTGGCAAGGCCTTGTTCTGCCCGAAATAGGCAAAACGCCGTTTGCGCTTAAAAACTATATTCTCTATAAATTCTGGCAAAATGATTTTCCTGATATGATCTCAGGAACACCGCTGCGCGGCCTGTATATTATTGTGGCGGAATATTATTTCATCAAATTGCTGGTGGCGGCCCATGCCAAAGAGCAGGGGGCGATGCATTTGGATGATCTGATTAACGTCATTTATAGCTTTCACTCTTCAAGCCAGCATAACCAGTCAGTGACAGAGGACTTTTATCGCTACATTGAGAATGTGAGAATGGGAGATGATTTGTCTCTGGTCTCTTTGCTGGTATAGCATGTTGCCGGGAAGCATTAGACAGAAGTTTCTCGGCTTAATTGATTGATTTTTAATGGTTTTGTATTTTATGGCTTTGTTTGTAGCGTTACAAAAGTCAAATAACCCTTCTTTTATAGCCTTATTCCTCCGATAGAACCCCCTGCAGAAACGGATAATCATGCCGATAACTCATTTAACGCAGGGCTGTTTATCGTGAATTCACTGTATACCGCTGAAGGTGTAATGGATAAACACTCGCTGTGGCAGCGTTATGTACCGTTGGTGCGTCACGAAGCATTGCGCCTTCAGGTGCGTTTGCCGGCGAGCGTAGAACTGGATGACCTGCTACAAGCGGGCGGCATCGGGTTATTGAATGCCGTTGACCGATATGATGCTTTGCAAGGAACGGCATTTACCACTTACGCAGTGCAGCGTATTCGTGGAGCAATGCTGGACGAACTACGTAGCCGGGATTGGGTGCCGCGTAGCGTTCGGCGCAATGCTCGCGAAGTGGCACAGGCGATGGGACAACTGGAGCAGGAATTAGGACGCAACGCAACGGAAACCGAAGTGGCGGCGCGTCTGGCTATTCCTGTGCAAGAGTATCGTCAGATGTTGCTCGATACCAATAACAGCCAACTCTTCTCTTATGACGAGTGGCGGGAAGAGCATGGCGATAGTATTGAGCTGGTGACGGAAGAACATCAGCAGGAAAACCCGTTACAACAGCTTCTGGAGGGTAACCTCCGCCAGCGCGTGATGGACGCGATCGAGGCGTTGCCGGAGCGCGAAAAGCTGGTGTTAACGCTGTACTACCAGGAAGAGCTGAATCTGAAAGAGATTGGCGCGGTACTGGAAGTCGGGGAGTCACGGGTTAGCCAGTTGCACAGTCAGGCCATCAAACGTCTACGCACCAAGCTGGGTAAGCTATAGGGGTACATTATTACCCCTGAACAATGCCGCATTACGAATTGACTACCAGGAGTTCTCATGACGGTGCAGCAATCAAAAAGACGGCCTCTAAGCCGCTACCTCAAAGATTTCAAACACAGCCAGACGCATTGCGCCCATTGCTTTAAGTTGCTCGACAGGATCACGCTGGTTCGTCGCGGGCAAATTGTGAATAAAATCGCTATCGCCCGCCTGGACACTTTGTTGGATGAAGCCGAGTGGGAGCAGGAGAAAAAAGAGTGGGTGGCACTGTGTCGTTTTTGCGGTGATTTGCATTGCAAAGAGCAGAGCGACTTTTTCGATATTATCGGTTTTAAACAGTTTTTATTTGAGCAGACTGAAATGAGTCACGGCACGGTACGTGAATACGTTGTCCGTCTGCGTCGCCTCGGGAATCACCTGACCGAACAAAAAATCTCTCACGATCTGCTGCAGGAAGGGTTCCTCGACGAAAACCTTGCCCCGTGGCTGCCGGAAACCAGCACCAACAATTACCGCATCGCCTTACGTAAGTATGAGCAGTTTAAAGCCCATACCCACATGGGGCATATGCAGAAATCCTCCTGGACAGCCAGTTCTGATATATATTAAAAACGAATAAGGTGTAACAGAGTTGTGTTTGTGGAACACAGCAAACGCTTTACACTGTAGTCATAAATGATAGTCACTAATGACAATATTCGGGGTAACTATGAAATTAGCACTTCTGGGACGTCAGGCTCTGATGGGTGTAATGGCTGTTGCACTTGTCGCCGGAATGAGCGTAAAGACTTATGCAGATGAAGGTCTGTTAAATAAAGTTAAAGAGCGCGGCACGCTGCTGGTGGGCCTGGAAGGGACCTATCCCCCGTTTAGTTTTCAGGGCGATGATGGCAAGCTGACCGGTTTCGAAGTGGAATTTGCTGAGGAACTGGCCAAGCACCTTGGGGTGAAAGCTAACCTGAAGCCGACCAAGTGGGACGGTATGCTGGCCTCTCTTGATTCCAAGCGCATTGATGTGGTCATCAACCAGGTGACCATCTCTGACGAACGTAAGAAAAAATACGATTTCTCTACCCCGTATACGGTTTCTGGTATTCAGGCGCTGGTGAAAAAAGGCAATGAAGGTGTTATTAAGACCGCTGCCGATCTGAAAGGTAAAAAAGTCGGCGTTGGTCTGGGCACCAACTATGAAGAGTGGCTGCGCCAGAACGTGCAGGGCGTGGATATTCGTACCTATGATGACGACCCGACTAAATACCAGGATCTGCGTGTAGGCCGTATCGACGCCATTCTGGTTGACCGTCTGGCGGCGCTGGATCTGGTGAAGAAAACCAAAGACACGCTGGCTGTGACCGGTGAAGCGTTCTCCCGCCAGGAGTCCGGTGTGGCGCTGCGCAAAGGCAATGAAGATCTGCTGAAAGCGGTTGATGCGGCCATTGCTGAAATGCAGAAAGACGGTACGCTGAAAGCCCTGTCTGAAAAATGGTTTGGAGCGGATGTGACGAAATAATCGTCATCCGCTGAAAAAAAGGCGCCTTTAACAGCGCCTTTTTTTATTTCATTGCGCCTGAACGTGCATAATAAAAAGAACATCACAACAACGAATACCGGAGGCTGTATGCCGCTGCATAACTTAACGCGCTTTCCACGTCTGGAATTTATTGGCGCGCCAACGCCGCTCGAATATCTTCCACGTTTCTCCGACTACCTCGGGCGCGATATTTTCATCAAACGCGATGACGTCACGCCGATGGCCATGGGCGGCAATAAGCTGCGTAAGCTGGAATTCCTGGCCGCAGACGCACTGCGTGAAGGCGCTGATACGCTGATAACCGCGGGTGCCATCCAGTCTAACCATGTTCGCCAGACGGCGGCGGTAGCGGCTAAGCTTGGCCTGCACTGCGTGGCGCTGTTGGAAAATCCGATTGGCACCACGGCGGAAAACTATCTCACCAATGGCAACCGTCTGCTGTTGGATCTGTTTAATACGCAGATCGAAATGTGTGACGCGCTGACCGATCCGAATGCGCAGTTGCAGGAGCTGGCGACGCGCATTGAAGCGCAAGGGTTCCGCCCGTATGTGATCCCGGTTGGGGGCTCTAATGCTCTGGGGGCGATGGGTTATGTGGAAAGCGCGCTGGAAATTGCCCAGCAGTGTGAAGGGGCCGTTTCGCTCTCTTCCGTGGTGGTCGCATCGGGCAGTGCGGGAACGCATGCCGGACTGGCCGTGGGCCTGGAACAACTGATGCCAGACGTCGAGCTTATCGGCGTGACCGTTTCGCGCAGCGTCGCCGATCAAAAACCCAAAGTTGTCACGTTGCAGCAGGATATTGCCCGTGAACTGGAACTGACGGCCTCAGCGGATATCCTGTTATGGGATGATTATTATGCGCCGGGCTACGGTACGCCAAACGAAGAGGGCATGGAGGCGGTAAAACTGCTGGCGCGCCTCGAAGGCATTTTGTTGGATCCGGTGTATACCGGTAAGGCGATGGCGGGTTTGATTGACGGCATCAGCCAGAAGCGCTTCAAAGATGAAGGGCCAATCCTCTTTATCCATACCGGTGGGGCGCCTGCACTGTTTGCCTACCATCCTCACGTGTAACAACCAGGTCGAAAAACGCTAATGCATGAAAGTATCCAACTGGTAATTGATTCCCTGCCGTATCTGCTCAAAGGCGCGGTTTTTACGCTGCAACTGAGTATCGGCGGGATGTTTTTTGGCCTCGTGCTGGGGTTTATCCTGGCGTTGATGCGTCTGTCTCCGCTTCTGCCTGTGCGCTGGCTGGCGCGTTTTTATATCTCTATCTTTCGCGGAACGCCGTTGATTGCTCAGCTGTTTATGATTTATTACGGTCTGCCGCAGTTTGGAATTGAGCTTGATCCCATCCCGGCGGCGATGATTGGCTTGTCGCTTAATACAGCCGCCTACGCTGCGGAAACCCTGCGTGCGGCAATCTCTTCCATCGACAAAGGACAGTGGGAGGCGGGTGCCAGTATTGGTATGACGCGCTGGCAGACCATGCGCCGGGCAATCCTGCCACAGGCTGCGCGCGTTGCGCTGCCGCCTCTGAGCAACAGCTTTATCAGTCTGGTGAAAGATACCTCTTTGGCCGCCACTATTCAGGTACCGGAACTGTTCCGTCAGGCGCAGCTGATTACCTCGCGTACGCTGGAAGTCTTTACGATGTATCTGGCGGCCTCGTTGATTTACTGGGTGATGGCGACGGTGCTTTCTGCGCTGCAAAACTATTTTGAAGAACAACTGAACCGCCAGGAGAGAGAGCCGAAATGAGTGCTATCGAAGTCAGAAACCTGGTCAAAAAATTTCATGGGCAAACGGTGCTGCACGGGATCGATCTTGACGTCAAACCTGGTGAAGTAGTAGCGATTATCGGGCCGAGCGGATCGGGCAAAACCACGCTGCTGCGTAGCATTAATTTGCTGGAGCAACCGGAGGCGGGCACCATTAAAGTGGGTGAGATTACCATTGATACCGCGCGTTCGTTGACCCAGCAGAAAGGGCTGATTCGTCAGTTACGCCAGCACGTCGGTTTTGTGTTCCAGAACTTTAATTTGTTTCCCCATCGGACAGTGCTGGAAAACATTATTGAAGGGCCGGTGATAGTCAAAGGTGAACCAAAAGCTGAAGCGACAGCTCGTGCGCGTGAATTGCTGGCGAAAGTCGGGCTGGCAGGTAAAGAAACCAGCTATCCGCGGCGTTTATCGGGTGGGCAGCAGCAGCGCGTAGCGATTGCCCGAGCGCTGGCGATGCGACCTGAGGTTATTCTTTTTGATGAACCGACCTCCGCGCTTGATCCTGAACTGGTTGGCGAGGTACTTAATACCATCCGCCAACTGGCGCAGGAAAAACGCACCATGGTAATTGTGACGCATGAAATGAGCTTTGCTCGCGATGTTGCCGATAGAGCGATATTTATGGATCAAGGACGGATAGTAGAGCAGGGACCAGCAAAATCCTTATTCACGCATCCGCAGCAGCCACGTACCCGTCAGTTTCTTGAAAAGTTTTTGATGCAATAAATAGTGTATATGGCACTCGCCGGGATTGTTTCTGGCGAGTGCTCTTCGCATAACTATTTATAATTATTGCTTTATTATTAACATTTGATTCTGTTACTTACTTCCGCTGTTGAGTAATACTCAAGTAATTGTTCATTTGTCCGATAATTTGCATATATAAAATACATTTATGTGTTAGCTTGTTTCATATGTTTGGATGATTATCAATCTCAGGGGCATTACCACTTAGTATGCAGGATCTTGATTTCTTCACCTGGCGACGGAGCATGCTGTTACGCTTTCAGGAAATGGCGACGGCAGAGGATGTCTATACGGAATTGCAACAACAGACGCAGCACTTAGAGTTTGATTTTTACGCGCTCTGTGTTCGTCATCCGGTACCTTTTACCCGACCTAAAACGTCACTTCATACGACCTATCCCAAAGCATGGGTGGCACATTATCAGTCCGAAAATTATTTTGCCATTGATCCGGTGCTGAAACCTGAAAACTTCAGTCAGGGGCATTTACCCTGGAACGATACTCTGTTTCGCGATGCGCAACCTTTGTGGGACGCCGCGCGCAATCACGGTTTACGCAAAGGGATGACGCAATGCTTAATGTTGCCTAACCGGGCGTTGGGTTTTTTATCTGTATCGCGTGCAAGTATCCGTAACAGTCGCCTTGCGAGCGATGAAGTGGAGCTCAGGATGCAGCTTCTGGTACGGGAAAGTCTGTCTGTACTGACGCGACTGGAAGATGACATGGTTATGGCGCCAGAGATGCGTTTTAGCAAGCGGGAAAAGGAAATATTGAAATGGACGGCAGAAGGGAAGACCTCTTCAGAGATAGCCATCATTCTGTCGATTTCTGAAAATACCGTGAACTTCCACCAGAAGAATATGCAAAAGAAATTCAACGCGCCAAACAAAACGCAGATAGCCTGTTATGCCGCGGCAACCGGGCTTATCTGAGTAAATTATCGTTCTGAGTGTCAGACGCAAAACCGGCTGAGAGCATTGCTATCAGCCGGTTTCTTATTACTGGCGGTAAGCTTGTTTAATTTGCTTAACCGTGTTGGAAAATACCGCAGCCTGTGATTGATCTTCAATCAGCGCGAGCTGTTTTTCCATTTTAAGAATCACGCGGCCTGCATCGGCTTGACCCATTGCCTGCAGCATCAGCGTTAACATGGCTTTCAGGCAGGTGACTTCATTGGCCAGTTCCTGGTTATTCTCAGCAGTGGAAAAGTCAGGCGTACTCATTTATTTTCCTCGTTATGTTTCAATGAAAAAGTGCGATGTCAAATCTTAAGGCGGCGGAGTATACCATAAGCGAGGCTAAAAATATCTGTGGTTGTTTTTTGCGCGGACCAATGTTGTGGACATTAAAATAAACAACATGTTGCAGTGCATATATTTTCTCCACATGTTGTTTATTTCGAGTATTTTCCTCGTTAATTATTGTTACAACTTTGACTGCCTGGTTTGCATTCAGCGAAGGAATATGATCTTTTTGTCACCATTATGAAACAGCTACACAGATATAACCGTGGCAAAAGGTTACCAGTACTGAAAGTTTCCACTCGTCGTACAATCTAATTTCCAAAAACGAGAGCAAAATCGAAAGTCGGGCGTTTTTTACATTTCAAAGTTGAGATAAAACCCGTTAACATAGGACCGATTAACTATCGGTAGCGTTATCCCTATTCTGGAGATATTCCTTTGATCAACGTTTTTCTTGTTGATGACCACGAACTGGTGCGCGCAGGGATACGACGCATTCTGGAAGATATAAAAGGCATAAAAGTTGTCGGCGAAGCGTGCTGCGGTGAAGATGCGGTAAAATGGTGCCGCTCAAATTCCGTTGACGTTGTGCTGATGGATATGAATATGCCCGGTATTGGCGGTCTGGAAGCAACCCGCAAAATTGCGCGTTCCACGGCAGACATTAAAGTGATCATGCTGACGGTACACACCGAAAACCCATTACCTGCAAAAGTTATGCAGGCAGGGGCTGCAGGGTATCTCAGCAAAGGCGCCGCCCCCCAGGAAGTAGTGAGTGCGATTCGTTCGGTTTTTTCCGGGCAACGGTATATTGCCTCCGATATCGCTCAGCAAATGGCGCTCAGCCAGATTGAGCCTGAGAAAACGGAAACCCCGTTTGCCAGTTTGTCTGAACGCGAGTTGCAGATTATGCTGATGATCACCAAAGGTCAGAAGGTTAATGAGATCTCAGAGCAACTGAATCTTAGTCCTAAAACGGTGAACAGCTATCGCTATCGAATGTTCAGTAAATTAAACATTCATGGCGATGTAGAGCTGACTCACCTGGCAATTCGCCATGGCCTGTGTAATGCGGAGACATTAGCAAGCCAGTGACAGATCAGTTTGATGCCAAAGCGTTCCTGAAAACCGTGACCAGTCAGCCCGGCGTCTATCGTATGTATGATACCGCCGGAACGGTTATCTATGTCGGGAAAGCGAAAGACCTGAAAAAAAGGCTTTCCAGCTACTTCCGTAGTAATCTTGCGTCACGCAAGACCGAAGCGCTGGTCGCGCAAATCCAGCAGATTGATGTCACGGTAACGCACACTGAAACCGAAGCGTTATTGCTTGAGCACAACTACATCAAGCTATATCAGCCGCGTTATAACGTATTGCTGCGTGATGATAAATCCTACCCCTTTATATTCCTTAGCGGCGATACCCACCCGCGTCTGGCGATGCATCGTGGGGCAAAGCATGCCAAAGGCGAGTACTTTGGACCGTTCCCTAACGGTTATGCGGTGCGTGAAACGCTGGCGCTGTTGCAGAAAATATTCCCTATCCGCCAGTGCGAAAACAGCGTTTATCGCAACCGTTCTCGACCTTGTCTGCAATATCAGATTGGCCGCTGTCTCGGCCCGTGTGTCGCGGGTCTGGTGAGCGAGGAAGAGTATGCTCAGCAGGTCGAGTATGTTCGTCTGTTCCTGTCCGGAAAAGACGATCAGGTGTTAACACAGCTGATTACCCGCATGGAAAAGGCCAGCCAAAATCTCGAATTTGAAGAGGCTGCGCGAATTCGTGACCAAATCCAGGCCGTACGCCGCGTGACCGAAAAACAGTTTGTCTCTAATACTGGAGACGATCTGGACGTCATTGGCGTGGCGTTTGACGCCGGCATGGCCTGTGTGCACGTTCTGTTTATTCGCCAGGGTAAAGTGCTGGGCAGCCGCAGCTATTTCCCTAAAGTACCCGGTGGTACGGAACTGGGCGAGGTCGTCGAAACCTTTGTCGGGCAGTTTTATCTGCAGGGGAGCCAGATGCGTACCTTACCCGGGGAGATCCTGCTCGATTTCAATCTTAGCGATAAAACCCTGCTGGCAGACTCTCTGTCTGAACTGGCCGGACGGAAGATTAACGTGCAGACGAAACCGCGAGGGGATCGCGCGCGTTATCTGAAGCTGGCGCGGACCAACGCGGCAGTGGCGCTCACCACGAAACTTTCTCAGCAGTCGACGATTACGCAACGTCTGACGGCGCTGGCCTCCGTATTGAAGTTACCTGCGGTGAAGCGTATGGAGTGCTTCGACATTAGCCATACGATGGGGGAGCAGACGGTAGCCTCCTGCGTGGTTTTTGATGCCAATGGCCCGCTGCGTGCAGAATATCGGCGTTACAATATTACCGGCATTACGCCGGGTGATGATTATGCGGCGATGAATCAGGTCTTACGTCGGCGTTATGGTAAGGCGATTGAAGAAAGTAAGATTCCGGACGTCATATTGATCGACGGCGGTAAAGGTCAGTTAGGGCAGGCGAAAGCCGTTTTTGCTGAACTGGACGTTCCCTGGGACAAACAGCACCCACTCTTGCTGGGGGTGGCAAAAGGGGTCGATCGTAAAGCAGGTCTGGAAACACTGTTCTTTGAGCCGGAAGGTGAGGGCTTTAGTCTGCCGCCGGATTCGCCTGCATTGCACGTTATCCAGCATATCCGCGATGAATCTCACGATCATGCGATTAGCGGGCATCGTAAAAAGCGGGCGAAAGTGAAAAGTACCAGCACGCTTGAGACCATCGAAGGTGTCGGGCCAAAGCGTCGCCAGATGTTGTTGAAATATATGGGAGGTTTGCAAGGTCTTCGTAATGCAAGTATCGAAGAAATTGCAAAAGTGCCGGGTATTTCGCAAGCTCTGGCAGAAAAGATCTTCTACTCGTTGAAACATTAAGCCCTCTGTAGCAACATAGGGGTAATTTCACTGACAACAGATAGTTATCCGTCATATGCAATTTAATATCCCTACGTTGCTCACGCTGTTTCGCGTCATCCTGATCCCATTCTTTGTATTGGCTTTTTACCTGCCATTCACCTGGGCTCCTTTTGTTTGTGCGCTGATCTTCTGTATCGCAGCGGTCACAGACTGGTTTGACGGTTTTCTGGCTCGCCGCTGGAACCAAAGCACGCGTTTTGGCGCCTTCCTCGATCCGGTCGCTGATAAAGTGCTGGTAGCTATTGCGATGGTACTGGTGACAGAGCATTACCACAGCTGGTGGGTGACGCTCCCCGCTGCAACAATGATTGCGCGTGAAATCATCATCTCTGCACTACGTGAATGGATGGCCGAACTGGGTAAACGCAGCAGCGTAGCCGTATCCTGGATTGGTAAAGTGAAAACCACTTCGCAAATGGCTGCACTGGCCTGGCTGCTGTGGCGTCCAAATATCTGGGTTGAGTATGCTGGGATCGCACTTTTCTTCGTCGCCGCGATACTGACTTTGTGGTCAATGTTCCAGTATTTGAGCGCTGCACGTGGAGATTTGCTTGATCAGTGATCGTTTCGACGCAAATTTCAGCAAACGATCGTTAGTGGTGAAAAATATCGTTGACTCATTGCGTCAGGTAAGTAGAATGCAACGCATCGAACGGCAGCACTGATTGCCAGACGATAACAAAATCAAGTGATTAACAAAGTTACTTGGTGATGCGGGAATAGCTCAGTTGGTAGAGCACGACCTTGCCAAGGTCGGGGTCGCGAGTTCGAGTCTCGTTTCCCGCTCCAAATTAGAGACATCGGCAATAGCGGATGTCGGCTGAAAAGCCAGAAGATTTCGGCGCGTTAGCAAAGCGGTTATGTAGCGGATTGCAAATCCGTCTAGTCCGGTTCGACTCCGGAACGCGCCTCCAATTTCTTCCCGAGCCCGGATGGTGGAATCGGTAGACACAAGGGATTTAAAATCCCTCGGCGTTCGCGCTGTGTGGGTTCAAGTCCCACTCCGGGTACCATGGGAAAGAATAGAATAATCAAAGCAATAAGCAGTGTCGTGAAACCACCTACGGGTGGTTTTTTTGTTTTTGTCGTTTGCCAGTGGCAGCAAAATGGCAGCAGCATGGCAGCATGTTTTTCCTGTCTACCTATTTTGCTTCTTGGCGGTTATCGAATGGGTTAAGTGCTACCGCAGCATCAAGGTGGTTTGGGGCAAAGTGCGCATACCTCATTGTCATCATGATCGTGCTGTGCCCGAGAATTTGCTGTAACACCAAAATATTCCCACCTCGCATCATGAAGTGACTCGCGAATGTATGACGTAGTACATGGGTACGCTGTCCTTTTGGTAGCTCTATACCTGCGCGTGCGAGAGCTGCCTTAAAAGCCTCGTATGCAGGTGAGAAGAGGGCGCCCCGCTTTTTAGGTAGCATCGCCTGTAGTTGTTGTGAAATTGGCACTGTGCGGTTCTTCTTGCTTTTGGTCTGCGTGAACGTCAGACGACCAGGAAGGATTTGAGATTGCTTTAAGTCTTGAGCCTCGCTCCATCGTGCACCGGTCGCCAGACAAATCCGTACGATAATCCCTAAATCTTTGTTTACAGACTGGTCGCATGCTGCAAGCAATCGGTCAATTTCTTCCTCATACAGAAAAGCCAGCTCCTGATCACCTTCTTTGAACTGCCTGATTCCAGACAGCGGGTTATCTCCTTCCCATTCCCCTAGCCGCTTCATTTCCGAGAATACTGCATGCAGATAAGACTGCTCGCGGTTTACAGTCGCTTCACTCAGCTTCTTCTTGCCTTTCTGATTCCATTCACCACTCAAACGCCGTTCCCGGTATACAGCGAAAGTGTTTTTATCAAAGTGAGAAGCCAATGGATCACCAAGACGTTCGCATATGGCCAGTAATTTCACCTTTCTTTCATCACCAGATGAGAGCGTTTTGCCATGCATTTCGTACCAGCGTTCAACAAATGCCGAAAGAGTGACAGCACTGTCATTTACAGGCTGGTTTGTGGCGTTATTCATTAAACGGCGCTCATAGGAGAGCGCCTCGCCTTTGGTGGCAAATTGCTTACGTATGCGTTTCCCATCACGTCCGTATGGGAAACACTGCAACAGCCATTTGCCTGACGGAAGTTTACGAACAGTCAATTATGCACCTCGGCATCATCATCAGACCCTGCATACGCGAGTGAAATGAACATTTCCGCAGCGTTATCAAGATGTGCATAGGTTGAAGTAAATTCGATATCTCGACACCTACAGACGAAGGGACGCGTTTGGTTTTCTGGCTGGAATGATAAACTTACAACGGGAGTTTTACGTGGTTTACCATTTTTGAAAAAGTCGCAAATATCCAAACGATTGCAAAGGCCTGCATCATCTTGGTAAGTAGCAACATGCCACCCCATACCATGAAGTGTATCGGCAAATGCTAAATGTACTTCTTCGATATTTTTATATAAGCCAACGGAGTATTGCTTTTTCTTACTCTTCTTACGTTCGCTTGGCAGGGATGGGAGCCTTTCTACACCAGGTATTTCAATTTTTTCCAAGCTGAAAGTTTTTACCGGATGAGTAGGAGATGATAGGTCTGCTGCCCGTAGCGTAAAGTTATCAAGCAATGTCAGGGGAAGGATATCTCTTGCAACTCCTGATCGTTCACCTCCGTGATAAATGATTGATAAATTATTTTTGGTATCAATTGACGACCAGATCAGGTCCAGAAGAGGGTGCTCATCATGAATTGTAAGTGTTGGTGGATTGCCCTCTTCACTTTCAGCATATTGTGCATCCGACAAAGGCGATAGGTTTAGAAATTGCTCGACCGACAGCACCTCAGAGCCTTGTTGGGATGCCTTTTTTATTTTGCTCGGACCAGCATTTTCACCGCAACAGAGATAGTTAAGATCCTTGGTTACATCATTTCTTACGACATATCCACGAGCTTTAGCAATTTCAATCAGCTCGTTTTTATCTTTTTTCCCAAAACCTGTAAAACAAATAGTCTTCATATAAAACCCCACGAAGTCAGAAAAATATTGAACCTAACAGGAAGCCAATTAAGAAAATGACAATGAATTCTTTAGGGTGAGTTCGCAGCAATGTGGTGATTTCCACTGAAGAGTGATTCTCTTTCGGGGGAGGGGGTGGAATATCTTGTGTTTGCTGGTCCAGCCACGATATACACATTTGAAGCTGGTTGCGTGTTAGGTCATTCAATCGACCAGTGCCGAAGTTAACATGGCAATAACGAATCAGCTTCTGCCTCAATTCGCTATCTTCACTATTTCGAAGGAGAAGGCTAACAAGTGCTTTACTTGCATCTTTGTCCTTAGCGCGTTCGACCATAGACTGCAAAAAGCTAATTGCAGTCTGATATTGGTTGACGGTCATTTCTTCGATACTTGAGACGCCAATTTCTGCATGCAGCTTTTGCCAGATCTCATACGCTTCTCTGCTGTAGGAATCAGAAACAATCGCTACCAGGGCATTAAGTTCTTTTCTCTGCGCCCTAACCAATGGACGCTCATCGTGAGTATCTGAGGGAATCGCGATGTTGATGGTGTGACGACCATCAAATTTATCTATTTGAACGCGGTTTTCCGTAAAGTCTCGTCCAGCTGTTCTATTCTGTTCTCCAGATGAATTCACTTCCATACTGCTTCCCTATTTATTGTTTTCGTTGTAATCCCTGCCAGCCACTCGGTTGCCACTACCAGACACATTTATTGAATCTGAAGCGGCATTGCCTGCATTTAACGCTGCTAACGCTGCTGCTTTGACCGCTAAAGGTGCTTGTCTAAATAGATTGATCAGCTCCTTCTCATCTGAAGAAAGGCTCTCGGCAGACCTTATCCCTGTAACGATGTACTGGATATCTGCACCAAATTTCGCTATCGCGGAAAGGTATGCGGAATCAGGGTTTCGCTCACCTTTTTCATAATTGAGCTGAGCTTGTTTTCTAACACCACCTATCTCGCCAAGCGCAGCCTGGCTAAGTCCCAAGCGCACGCGCTCTTCTTTGAGGCGTTCTCCTGTACTCGTTTGCATTCAATAATCCTTGACAGGTACTCGTTTGAGTACCAGAATGTAAATCACAGACACTTAGCAGATCACAATATACCACTATGACACAAGTACAAAACACACAGCGGGCACGTACGCCCAAAAACAGCGTAGCTGGCGGTTCTTTGCCACTGCGTTTGTCCCCTGAAGAACGCTCAGAGATTGAGGCCATGGCAGAGGCTGAGTGTCGTTCAGCATCCAACATGGTTCGCATCGTCTTTCTGCGCGGTCTTGAATCGATGAAGTCTGAACCGCAGCCGTACTCTGGGAATTAATAACGGAAGATGAGGTAGAAATGACGGGCGTGACCATCAATATGAATGTTGCTGCTCCTTATGTATCTCTCAAGGAGTATTCCAGACTAACCGGCATTCCATTCGACACATGCAGGTTAATGGTTCGCGACGGAAGGATAATTATCAGGCCTAAAGAGCTATCAGGGGGCAAGGTGGAAGTAAACATGATAGCCATGCTCAAGGATGCCATTGCAAACAGTTGACAGGAAAATCATGAATCAGCTAATCCAACTGAGTCGACACAATTATGTGTATCGGGGATTCACTATCCACATGTGTCCTAAAAACTCCAGAACAATGCAGCGCGCATATAGCGTGATGAATGATGGGAATTATTTTGGCAGAGACTTTGAATTAGCAGAGGCAATGCGAACCATTGATAAACTAAAAAATGGTGGGAGAAATGAAACTTGAAATGGCTATCGGGCTTTTTATTTTTGCTGTGTTTGTTTTGAGCCTGATTCAGATCCTGATAAGAGTGCACTGTAAAAAAATAAAGCAGAAAAAAGATAAAGCATTATCTGAATTTAGAGCGCGACGTGAAGAAGTGGAGCGCAAGGCGCGCAGACAATTGTAATAGGGGCATTTTATGAACGATAACACGCCGTCACTTGCCAGCCTGTTAAAGCATGGTTGTCAGGTTACGCATTACAGTAACACTCGCGGATGGATTGAAACTCCTGATGGGCGTTTCTTTAAGCCAGAACCTAATAAGGTTCGTTTTATTAAAGAAATGAATAAACCGTTTGTTTATACGGAGAAAATAAATAAGGGTTTATTAAGTGCTGTAATCCATCTTTTTAAAAAGTGTGGGTGCAAATGAGTCTGATCGGCGCGCACCAGCTTTCGCAAGCTACCCAGCAAGCAATGCGGAAAGCTAGAAGACTTAGAGTAGCAAAGGCGGAACTTGCACTATTAAGGATTCAATCGCTTCTTGGCCTGAGTGATAACGAGCTGGTGTATGCCGCTAAAAGAGTGGCAGAACTGGATGTAGTTGCTGAACCATGTATGCCACCAAACAAACCATGAGGTTTATATGTTTACAGAAGAGAAAACATCGTGGGAACGGGAAATGCTGATTCGCGAAGCGGTAGAAAACGCGGAGAAAGGATTTACTGTTAATTTAAAAAATGGTGCGCGCATTGTTGTAACTCCGGACAGCCCATCTATCGATTTAATTATTTATGGACTGGAAAAAACTATTCGCGGGAACCATGAACGTGCGCGAATGACATTTATAGATTTCTTGTATTACTGGCACGAAAGGATTTTTAAACAGGTTAAGCGTAAACCCCGCCCCAACCATTAATTAACCAGCATAAAAATAACAGCATTCGTTTTGCCGGGTATTCGTTTTGCCTTTTTCAGGAGGTCACATGTCGGTTAAGTCAATAAAGCTGGAGAGCGGAATAAGTGATCCAGAGTTTATGGAAATAAGCACCAACACACGAAAACACGAACGCGCTCACCTGCTGGGTCTGCTGCGTATTTTCGTTAGCCAGCTGAAAAAGGAAAGCCTCCCCCCGGAAGAGATTTATTCATCAGTCGAGCGGTGGATCAGCAACCGCGAATTAATCATTAATGAGGATAAAAGCTTATGAACAACATCATGTTAGATATTCGCGCGCTGGGTATATCTCCAGATTCTCCGGTGTTCGCTATTGAGTGCGTTTTTTTCGAACCATCAACGGGGAAGATTGGTCCGCAATATTACCGTGCAATTGATATCAGAACCGTGGGCGGTATTTACCCGGAAGCAGTTTTACAGCTTATGAAGGGGGATGCCGAGCAACGTGCTGAGGTAATCAATGCTACCTGTAGCGAGATTGATGCTGTCAGTGGTGTCTGTCGTTTTATCAAAGGAAATGCTTCAAAACACGAAAAACTCATTTGCTGGTCAGTCGGAGACTCAGCAGCTATCGCCACACTTGCGTGTGCTCTTTCCCGCCATGGTCTTGCCCCATTGTTACCATATTTTGACATTCGTTACCTCTCGACTCTGATTCATATCGCTGGCGTTACCGGGTATGTCCCGCATCCGCGCCGTTCTACAGCGACTTACATGCTGACAGATGCTGTTTATCGCGCTGAGCAGGTTTGCGAGATCTGGCAACGCCTGACCTCCCCACACCTCGAATCGTTGTGAGGGCAAGATAATGATCAGATCACCAATCAAATGGGCGGGCGGTAAAGCTCGCGTTATGCCGCAGCTGCTGAAGCATTTGCCGAAAGCTGATTACCTGATAGAACCATTCGTTGGCAGCGGCACTGTGTTTCTGAACACGGATTATCGCCGATATATTCTTTGCGACAGCAATCGCGCGCTGATCAATTTCTTCCGTGTGGTCACGACTGACACCGAACGCCTGATCAACATCACGAGTTCGATGTTTCATGGTGATAACACCGAAGATCGTTACTACGCACGAAGGACGCTTTTTAACTCCATGCAGTGGAGTGATACCTCCAGGCCTGATCAGGCTTTGCTGTATGCCGCATTATTTCTGTATCTGAACCGCCATGGATTTAACGGGCTGTATCGTACTAATCTGAGGGGGGAATTTAACGTTCCATTCGGTAAATATGCCGCGCCTTACTTTCCTGAAAAGGAAATGCGCTTATTCGCCGAAAAGGCCAGCGACACAAAAGCAGTCTTTGTCCATAGTGATTTCCGCCAATCTATCCCTGACGTTATGCAACTCGCGCATGACGCGGTGATTTATTGTGACCCGCCCTACATCCCTGCGAGCGACACCGCCAATTTCACCGCCTACGGCAAACCATTTACCCTGGATGATCATCGCGCTCTGGTAGCGGCTCTTGTGGCTGTTAACCGTCAGTACGCCACCCGCTCGATCATCTCAAACAGCGACACGCCTGATACTCGCGAAATTTATTCCGCCTTCAACCTTCACTCCCTGAGCGTCCGCCGCTCTGTGAGCGCCAAAAGCCGCGATATGGCCGGTGAAGTGATTGGCGTGCTTCGCGTCTGCGATGGCTGCGGCCGTTCTGGCGGTGGTAACTGCCCGGACTGCGGGCCGGTGGTGGGTAATTCCACTTATGGCGCGATGGCTGCGGCGGGTGCATTCGACGGGGCGGAGGGATGCTGATGAGCGAGCCTGTGTGGTTAGCAGTAGATCCCGCCGATGAATCAGGGGATTGCACCATAGTGACAGCACTGGTTTACCGCATAACTGGAAGCCAGCAGTACCACACCTTCACCCTGATTGATTTTAGGGCATTCATCCTTGATGCAGATGTGCCGCTATCTAGGTCATGCGTATCCGGCATTGGAAGCGATGACCAGGGAATAAGGAAGGGTGGACTTGTGCGGCTACAGCTTGTTTCCGAGGCACCTGACGAGGAGTTGCCATTCTGATGAACACAGTTGATGCAGTGATCACTCGCGTGCTCGACGTTCGCCCATACCGCCATTTCTGGATCGTTGAGGTGGAGGTGTTGAGCTGGGGCAGGTACAGCAGCACGACCATTATTCGTGATACCGAAAAAGACGCCAGGCAGGTTAAGCCCGGCGACACCGTGACGGTGTAGGTGGTGCGCGATGACGGCTTATTACAACGAAATCGACCCTCATGCAGCGCAGCATCTGCGCAACTTAATCGACGCCGGTCATATAGCGCCTGGTGTTGTTGATACACGCTCAATTGAGGATGTAACCCCGAATGATCTCAAAGGTTTCAGACAATGCCATTTCTTCGCCGGAATTGGCGGATGGTCACTCGCATTGCGTCGCTCAGGATGGCCCGACAGTCGCCCAGCATGGACAGCATCATGTCCCTGCCAGCCTTTCAGCGAGGCAGGCAAAGGGCTTGGGTTTGCTGACGAGCGGCACTTATGGCCCTCCGCACACTGGCTTATCGGCCAGCGCCGCCCTGTCGTGGTATTTGGCGAGCAATCTGGAAGCGCTTACGCGAGCGACTGGATCGACCTTGTTCAAGCTGACGTGGAAGCCCTGGGCTATGCCTTCGGGGCGGTTGCGTTTCCGTCTGCGAGCGTCGGCGCGCCGCACCGGCGAGACAGAGCTTATTGGGTGGCCGACGCCGATTGCCAGCAATGGGGGAGGCGCGGGGAATTTCAACCGACAGGGGGGGGTAAACCTTCAGACAGCTGCGTTATTAGCGGGCTGGCCGACGCCGACGCCGACCACGAGCAACGACCGCTCGCCATGTCCGCAAGAGGCTATGCGGACGTATCGCGACAATGGAACAAAGATTCAGAAGCGGCTTCAGGATGTCGCGGCGTTATGCGGCCCGGCCCGGTTAACGGTTTCTGGCGAGATGCTGACTGGCTCAGCTGCCGGGATGGAAAGTGGAGGCCAGTTGTCCCCGGATCATTCCCGTTGGCTAATGGGGTTCCCGCCAGAGTGGGAAGACTGCGCACCTACGGAAACGCCATCAACATCGAAGCGGCGGCGGCATTCATAAGTGCTTATATGGCGACGGTGAGTTATGTCTGATCTCGCCGCGTTAGCATGGGAATGGAATACCAAACGGCAGGCCATCAACCCTCATAAAACCGAAAGCTCAGCCATTGAGTATCTGACACCGAAAGGCGAGCGCAGGGCGCTCGCTTATGGTGATCTGGTTGATACGGTCTACCGCGCACCATTGCGCCCGCGCGAGGGCGATGCGCGTGAGGCATTTGATCGAAATGGCCGCGCTAACTACCTCCGCCGCCGGGTGCAAACGCTCCCGGCGTTTATCCGTAAGCGCTTCTCGCAGCACCTTGAAAACCTCGAACGCAGCAAACCAAAAGACGTCGTGCGTTGGCTGTTCGGTACGTTTGAGCGGCATGTCCTACGCCGTGTTGATGCGGTTAACGCGCAATACCTCCCACAAAGTACGCTCCCGGCGCTTCTTCTTCCGCTGCGTGATGAATTTCACCTGCTGCCGTGGGCGGACAAAAAACGCCTGAAAAGACTGGCGTATAAGCTTGCGAACCTGATGAAAAGCGAGTTTATGCGCGAGTTTGATTTTCAGTATGAGCAAACATCCGATCTCGAGTTTTCGTCGATTTACGCGTACGGGGCTGTAGCGAGCAAAGCGGCGACGCTCAATATCGCGATCCCAGGGTGGGCGCGTTATTGCGACGAAGAACTGGACGCCGACGAGGCGCTGCGTGCCGCTGGCAGACTTCATTCCGAAAAATGGTGGCTTAACAAAATCCGCCGCATCCATGACTGCTGGCGCGAACATCTAATGATCGCGACCGGCTACGTCAGCAAAGTGGCTTCACCGTATTGCTCTGATCCCTGCTTCAGGGAATGGGTGGCGCAGAAAAAAGCGAACTTCGAATTCCTTCAGGCGATGGAACTGGAAGACCAGGACACCGGCGAGCGCAGCTCATTACTGGATAAGGTGATGGGTAGTGTTTCCAACCCGAAGATCGCGCGGCATGAGCTGATGGTGCGCATGCGCGGGTTTGAGGATATGGCGAATGAAATGGGGCTGGTTGGCATGTTCTACACGCTGACAGCGCCGTCGCGTTACCACTCAACGCATGTCCAGTCAGGCAGACGAAACGATAAGTACCAGCACGCCAGCCCGCGTCAGACGCAAAAATACCTTTGCAAAGTCTGGGCGCGCGTCAGAGCCAAATGGAGTCGCGAAGGTATCCGCACGTTTGGTTTTCGTGTTGCAGAGCCACACCATGATGGAACCCCTCACTGGCACCTGTTGCTCTTCCTCCGTCCTGAGGAAGTGGAGTATGCAACAGCCATTTTCCGTAAGCATGCCATGAGAGAAGACGGGCAGGAGCCGGGGGCACAGGAGCACCGCTTTACCGTTAAGCCAATCGACGAGCAATTTGGCTCGGCGACGGGCTACATCGCCAAATACATTTCCAAAAATATCGACGGCTACGGCATGGATGGTGAGCTTGATCTTGAGTCAGGCCAGCCAGTCAGGGATATGGCAAAGCGCGTGCGTGCCTGGGCTTCACGCTGGAATATCCGCCAGTTTCAGCAGATTGGCGGCGCACCGGTGACCACCTGGCGGGAGCTGCGCCGGTTAGGTGACCGCGAGCTGGTATTGCATCCGGAGCTGGAGGCGGCACGCGCCGCAGCCGATGCGCCAGACTGGCCGGGATATACCAACGCTCAGGGCGGGCCATTTGTCGCGCGCGATTGCCTACGCGTTCGGCTTAACTATGAATTCACCGAAAACGGCAATGATTATGGTGACACGGTCGCCAAAATTACTGGCGTTTATTGCCCTTATACGGGCAGCGAATCAGTCATTTTCACCCGCACCACCGATTACAAGATTGTGCCGAAGCGTAAGCCGTCGCCGGTCGAGATTTTGACCTTAGAAGGCCGCGCAGCGGCCCCTCGGAGTTCTGTCAATAACTGTACGGGCCGCTCCGGAACGGGCGAAAAACCACCGTTAAAAGTGGCGGTGCCAGCTGGTACCACACCGTCAAAACCGGCGATGCATGACGGTATTGATCACCCGGACAGTCAAATGACAGAACTTCCGCTGAATATCGAAGACTTGCGCCGATATTCACGTCAGCAGCGGCAGGAAATCACCAGCAGACTGAAAAACTTTGGCCGCGAAAGCTCAGATCAAGCCTTCGAGCGTACCGCGCGCGGCTTGCGCACGTCTGTTGATGATGAAACTGCGTTGACGTGGGGGCCAAAAGTGGCTGCTGCGAAAGATATGAGCCTGACACCGGAAGAGGCAGAACAGCGTTGGCGCGAACAGCTGCGGGCCGAAGCCGAGCGGCGCGCGAATAACTACGCCGCAGCTGTTGCGGAATACCAGAAGAAAAAAGCCGGAGCCGCACTGCAACAAGCGCAACAAAAAGAAGCATCACAAAAGAACAGCATCCCAGAAGAGCTGATCAACAGTATCGGCGCGCAGCTGCGTAGCTGTCGGATATTCGTCAGTGATGACGTTGTTCGGTCAATCGCCGCCGGTGCCAGCGTTCGCCACGGCGGAGGGATGCTGGCGGCTGATGGTGGCCGGTTACGTGAAGTAAGGGCATGGCGCGCAGGTGAGAAAGATAAATCAACTTCTGAATATGTGGCGGTGTGTGACCTCGTCACGCGCTGGAAGAAGGCAGTTAAACGGAAAAATGAGAGGTAAAAATGAAGCACTCAGACACCAGAAAAACGAAGACAGCAAACAGGGCGCAGAGAAGGAAAAACAAGAGCAAGGGCAGAGCGAAAACCATCGTTTACAAGTCCAGACAGGTGGGCCCGTCTTATTGGCAAGGCACTGAAGGGAAGATACCAGCGCTAGTGATGCCAGCTATCCCAGCAGGGCGTGAAAAAATCTGCGGCTGCGACTGGTTGGACTGGAATGAGCTGTCAGCGCTAGGTCTTATTGTCCGCATTAACACTGAAATCCTTCATCCGCTTGGACTGGCAATTTTCCGTGATCCGGCTTCCGGCATCTCAGCGGGCGCCATGATTGCGCCAGATGGAAAATGGGATTATGCGCCCGATGTTATTGATGGGCTGCGGGTAAGACTCTCCGATCAATCCGTTAACCACGGTCGCTTTTGACCGTGCTGGCCATTCTATCGAGCACCGCCATTTTTGGCGGTGCTGCAGGTTTTATTTTTTTGGAGAGCGAGAAGGCTATGAGTTATCTGGGAAGTAAAGCGGCGAGTGGGGTTTATCAAAAGATTATTGCTGAAATGCCACCGCATGATACCTACATTGAAACGCATCTGGGCAGTGGTGCGGTAATGTTTTACAAGCCACTCGCAGCCAGGACGATTGGAATTGATGTCGATGAAAGTGCGTTTAAATTAACCCGAAATCGCTGGTCAGAGATGGGAGAAACTCCGCCTTTGTTGCACCTGTATCACGGTGATGCAGTAGGGTTTCTGGAAAGAGAAGACTTTACTCGACATGGCCGCGTGCTGGTCTATTCCGATCCTCCCTATCTGCCAGAAACGCGTACCAGCCGCGCCCGGTACCGTCATGAATATACCGTTGCCGATCATGAGCGTCTGTTAGCCTGCCTGATGAGTCTGCCGGAGAACGTTAGCGTGATCATTTCTGGCTATCCGTCGCAGCTTTATGACGAAACGTTAGTGGGCTGGCGCAGCAAAGAATTTCAGGCAATGACGCGCGGCGGGGTGAGGACGGAGAAAATCTGGATGAACTACCAGGAGGGGCGCGCTTATTCGCATACTTTTGCAGGCAAAAATTACAATGATCGCTATAGAATCAAGCGAAAAGCGCAGCGCTGGAAGGAAAAATTTGCAGCGTTACCGCCTGCGGAGCGCCTGGCGATCATGGTGGCGCTCGGCGAGGTTGATCAGGTGTAAAAATAGGGCCGCGCGGATGCAAAAAGATGCACAAATTTGCACAATTTTTGAAACAACGTTTTTTCCATGCCGCCCCAGCGCTGGCGGGGCCTGGGCGGGCTGCACAAAGTGCACAAAAAGGGGTCGGTTTAGCGCGCAGGCGAGGCGGGGGAGCAAGCGCGCGCAAAGGGGGGCAGGCAGGGGGTCATATCCTTCGCCATTCGCCGCCTGCCGGGCGCTCATGTTGATGGTTGAGCGAAGCGGCAACGCGAGAGAAGTCGCGCCAGAGGGCCGCTGGCTGCGTCTGGTAGGGAGTGTGATTTATTTGTGTTTCGTGAGTGGCCGATATGGCCGGAAATGATGGTGCTGCGGGTGGTACCGCACCGCCAGAAATGACGATGCGGCCAGTAGATCACTTCGTGGGTTCAAGCAATGCGTAAGGGTTGAAGCGAATCACCTCCTCACCCAGCCAGTCGTTAACATGCTTCATGGCTTCCATGCAGGGTGTCAGCTCGTTGACGGCGAACACTCGGGCCGCTTTCTCAATATCACCGAATGAACCGTTCCCTTCCGGAATGGCGCCCATCAGTTGCGGCGGTACCCGGTGCGCTGCCAGCATGTCATCGCGGGTGGAAGACTTCACCCCCACAAACTCATCCTTAGCTGATATCTGGCTGAATGGCAGTATTTGCACGGAGTCTTTGCCGCCGTTAGGTGCGTGCAGAAGGATGTTCTTAAACGCACCACCGCGCCGGGTATCCGTCAGAGTCTTTTTGAGCTTATCAAGGCTCTCCTGGTCGGCCATCGCGCTGTTAACGTAGACGATGCAGCCAGCGTGTGAGCCGTTGTCGTAGTAGAGCTTTCTGAACTTGTCAGCAGAATGGGCCAGGTTTGCAGACAGCAGGCCAGCGAAATACTCAGGCATGCCGTATATTTCCTGGTGAATATCCGGGCTGAGAACGTGGCATACCGAGCCCGTTGAAAACATGTGATCCTGTAGCCCGGCCTGAATAAACCAGTAAGTGTCCAGGTCAGAACCACGGCGTGTGTATTTCGCCAGCGAGTGACGAAAGCCAAAGGAACCACCAAGCCGGTTTTTTCGCATCTCAAGATAGCCATTCCCGAAGACAAACCAGTCCAGCGCGAAGGCGGAGAACACCTGGCGGGAAAGAAGTTTGTGCGGGATAAAGCATCCTGCAAGGACATTGCGCTTGAAATAAAGCGCCGACTGGTGCCAGCTCGCATAGCCAAACTGACGGGCGAGGCCATACCAGTCAATGGGGGTTTCATAGTATCGCCCGTTATCTGCGCAATACATGTTATCAAGCAGGTCGCTGGCACCACTCACCGGCCATGGGCCGTCGAAGGTGAATAAGTTCAGCTCCGGTGATGCTTTCAGTGAGGCTGCGAGATCTGCCTGCTCCCTGGCATACTTCCTGCCGCGCGTGGGTCTTTGTTTGCTCAAGGTTAATACTCCGTAACTGTCATACTGCTGCCGCCTTCTTGTCCCAGCGGTTCGTTAATGGTGGCAAGCATCGTCGCCCATGCGAGATCGCCATGACTGACGCCGCGAGAGCGGTCCGTGTCGTAAGTGACAACGCCGCCAGGGGTAACGATCTTGCGGACAGAGTTGAATGCACCAACCAGGTCAAGCTCACCACGATCAAACTCCCAGCGCCCGCCGCGAATCAGCTGTTGCATCTTCAGCACGAGCATTCGCTTGCTGGACGGTGAGAACTGGTAACAAACCGCTGCCGGGAAATGCTTTTTAACCAGCTGATAGACCGCTTCACCAATACCGGTGCCATCGATCCCGATGTGCTGCACGTTGTACCGGGTGAGCATGCCGATAATGAGATTGGCCTGCTCTTCGAACTCCATCCCTCGTATGCGTAGTGTCTCAATCGTGCGGAACTTGCCGCCGGGCACCATTGGCACAGCGTTAACGGATATGGCTCCACTGTCCCCCTTGCCGCTGGCGCCGTTCGGGTCGTAGCCAATCCAGACGGGACGATCCGCCATGGGGCGGGCCGCATATGGGCGCCAGTCGGGCCAGTCGTCATAACCATCAGCACCGCATGCCAGTAGCCTGTTATAGTCAAAGGCGCTTTCACCGCTTTTGATGAACTGGCATCCGTACAGGTTGTCGTATTCTTCCGGGCTGTTCTCTTCCCGGATTTCGTCGATATCAGTCAGATCCCATCCATGGTCGATAGCATCCTGCAACGTGACAATCTGCCTCCAGATCTTGTCCGGGCACATCAGGCCGCTGTTAAGTGTTTTCCAGGATGTATCAAACTCAATGCGCTTGCCATGGCTGCGCCCTTTGTTAAATGCTTCACCTGTCCAGAATGGATAAGCCTCATGGCTTTCGGCTGAAGGGGTGGAGAAATAGGTACGCGTAAGGCCTTTTAGCGTTGCCATGGCACCCGCGACTTTTTTCAGGTTGGCAAACTGGCCTACCCAAAAGAATTCGTCGAAATACAGGTTGCCCGTGTATGACTGAGCGGTAGCCGCTGACGTGCCAAGAAAATGCAGCTCGGCACCGTTGAACAGCTGGATCATGTCGCCGCCCTTAAGCTCCACATCAACTTCTTCGGCGGCCGAGCGAATGAAACTGCGAAACTGGTACGCCTGGCGGCGGCTTGCCGATAAAAAGATTTGGTTGCGCTGATGCTTATATTTCACATCCTCAGACAGGGCGCGCACCAGAGCTTCACGTGCGAAATACCACGTCGCGCCAACCTGACGGCTTTTCAGGATCATGCGGTTGCGCCAGTGGTGATTGTCATACCACCCTTTCTGGTGCCAGTGCAGAGAGCCGAGAATGTTCTCCCGCAGCGCGGCAATCTGCGACTCTGAGAAATAGTTTTGCTTTTTGCGGATCTTTTTCTTCGGCTGGGTGGCTGCTGTGCCGTTATCCAGCTTTTTCAGCTGACGGGTGAGCAGGTCAATCTCTTTGAAATCACCGCCGGTCTTTTTGTCTTTGCCAGTGAGCTGAATTAGCCTGGCATCAATGGATGTTGTCACGCGCTGGATCGGCGGTGTGGCGTCCCATTCATCTCGCTTTTTCCATGAGTAAACCGTGTTCTGGTTGATCCCCATCAGGCGTGCGATCTCTGCTGGCGGGTAGCCCTGCCAGTAAAGCTGTCGTGCACGCTGCATGATGAATGCTTCTTCAATCGCCATTAATCCTCCTCGCTTCCTGCCGGGGAGATTAACCCGCGCGCGCGTACCCTTGCGCTCGCTTTGGGTTGTAGTGCTCCGCTCACAACAACAACGCGTTGAGGGGGGATGCGTCCCCCTGCCATCATCTCCGGGAACTCAGAAAACAAGCGAGTAAACGAACATGGCAGGCACAGCAAAACCACGTAAGAAGTTTCGCGTGGCCGTCTCCGGAAATACCGTTGACGGGCGCGAAATTCAACCGCAGCACCTTCGCGATGCGGCAGCAAATTACAACCCTGAGGTGTATGGCGCGCGGGTCAACATTGAGCACTATCTCTCTATGTTCCCGAATAGCGATTTTGGTGCGATGGGGGATGTGGTAGCCCTCAGCACTGAAGACATCACCGAAGGTGCACTGGCGGGGCGTACCGCGCTTTATGCCGAAATCGAACCATCCGAGCGCATGGTGCAGATGACCGACAAAGGGCAAAAAGTCTATTCCAGTATTGAGCTGCATCCGCAGTTTGCCCTCAACGGTAAAGCCTATGTTGTCGGGCTGGCAATGACCGATACCCCGGCGAGCCTGGGTACTGAGCGTCTTAAATTTGCCTCACAGCAGCGTGCATCGGTGATGGCCTTCAATAACCAGCAGGGTGAGGCGCCGATGTTCACCGAAGCGCTTGAAGCAGAGGTGATCGAGCTGACCGCCCAGCGCAGCGATGAAGGAGCTAAGTGGTTTAATCGCGTGATGAGCATTATTGGCAAAGGTCAGAAAACGGACGATCAGCGCTTCAGTCAGATGCATCAGGTCGTTGAGGCCGTGGCGCAATCTCAATCCGAGCAAATTGATCGCTTCAGTGCCGCAGAACAGGAGCGCCAGGAGGACAAGGCCGCTATCCAGAAGCTGACCACTGAGCTTGCAGAGCTGCGCCAGAAGCTGGTGAGCACTGAAGCTTCCTTCAGTCAGCGACCACCTGCGAACGGCGGCGCCAACGCGCAGCTGGCTGATTACTGATATCAACTACGAGAGCAGAGAACATGGAAAACAATACCCGCCAGCTGTTTGATCAGTACATCGCGCAACAGGCGCGCTTAAACGGCGTATCGACTGCGGCAGTCGCTGCGAAATTTGCGGTAGACCCTGCGCGCCAGCAGCGCATGGAGCAGGCCGCACAGGAGAGTGATTCTTTCCTGAGCAAAATTAACGTATTTGGCGTTAATCAGCAGATTGGTCAGAAAGTGCTGATTGGCAGCAAAGGCCCGATGGCTGGCGTTAACAACAGCACCACCAACCGTCGTAATCCAGGGGCTAACCATTCAATGGAGCCGTTTGATTACATGTGCCGCAAGGTCAACTACGACTACGGGATCAGCTATGAACAGCTTGATGCCTGGGCGCATATGCCGGAATTCCAGCCCCTGATCAGCAAGGCGATGGCTCGCCAGATGTCACTTGACCGCATCATGATTGGTTTCAACGGCACCAAATACAGCGATCCATCAGACCGCGCGGCTAACCCGCTGTTGCAGGATTGTGGCATTGGCTGGCTGGAGAAAATCCGTACCGAAGCCTCACACCGCGTGATTTCCGGCGTCACGATCACTTCCCGTGATGAAGATAACAAGGTTATTGCGAAAGGGACTTACGGCAACCTGGGCGCGGCGGTGTACGACGCCAAAAACAGTCTGATGGATGAGTGGCACAAACGTAATCCTGACAACGTGGTGATCCTGGCGGGCGACCTGTTGACCACCGGCAACTTCCCGGCGATTAACGCCATGAGTCAGACCAATCCGAACACCGAAATGTTGGCCGGTCAGCTGATTGTTGCGCAGGAGCGTGTCGGCAACATGCCGACCTTCATCGCGCCGTACTTCCCGGTCAATGGCGTACTGATCACGCCGTTTAAAAACCTGTCCGTGTACTACCAGCGCGGTGGAATGCGCAGGACGATCAAGGAGGAGCCGGAGTACAACCGTATTGCGACCTATCAGTCATCGAATGATGACTTTGTGATCGAGGACTACGGCAACGTCGCATTCATTGACGGCATTACCTTTGCCGAGGCGCCGGCAGGCGGCGCATAACCGCACACTGGCGGGCTCCGGCCCGCCGTTCATCGGGGAAGAAACAATGCTGACACCGGCACAACGACATTTTCAACGCGTCATGGCTGAACGCCATGGCAAGGCAGATGATCTGTCTGAAACGGCGCGTACTGCGCACGAGCAAATTCTGCACCGCATGCGTATGGATATGAGTGCGCTGAAGAAAATTCAGGGCGAACAGGCAAAAGCCGCGCTTAAACGCCAGCTGCTACCCAATTACGAGGGGTGGATTGAAGGAACGCTGGAGGGAGATAGCGGGCGACAGGATGAAGTGATCACGCGACTGATGATTTGGGCGATTGATATTCGTGATTATCCGCTGGCCGTGCGCATCGGGCGGTATGTCATCGCGCACAACCTGGCAATGCCAGACAGGTTTAACCGCACGGCAGCGACAGCACTGGTCGATGAGATTTGCGATCCCATTCTGGTGCAGGTCAAGGCGGATGACAGCACTGATGTTAAGCCATATCTGGCGGTGCTCGATGAAGTCCAGGAGATCACTGAAAACAGCGACATGCCAGACGTCGTCCGGGCCAAGCTGTATAAAGCCCGCGCTTTTGCATTGTGCAACGGCACTGCGGATGAACAGGCGACTGCGCTGGAGCTGTTGCGTCGCGCGCTGAACCTCGACTCCGGCGCCGGGGTGAAAAAGCTGATCGATAAGCTTGCCAGGCAGGTAAAAAAAGCCTCTGCGGAAAATGCATCAGGCAGTGAGGTCGCAGACCAGAGCGGGGGCGAAGGGGGCAATAATCAGGCTGCAGCAACGCCAGAAGTGACGGTGCCAGCTGCCAAAAAGCCAGCCGCCAAAAACAACACCGTAAGCACAACACGTAAAACGGCGGCCCGCAAAACAACAACGAAAAAGCTCACCGCCGATAAAAAATAACCGACTTGCGCCCCGTGCGCTGGCGGCGCGGGCGGAGATCTGCAACGCATCGCGTTAGCTTTTCTCCGTCCGCTCACCGCCAACCTTTTCTGGAGACTAAACGATGAGCCTTGTGGCCCCTCGCACAGTTACCCCCTCTGCGGAGGATGTGCCGGACGTGGATGACGGCGGAGAGAAAGTCACCGCCGGGGAGTTCTGGCCCGAGATAGTGCTGAGCAACGTCCGTAAGGAGATGCGGATCACCGGTGCGGTTACCACTTCGCGTTTAAAGCAGGTGGTCATCGAAGCCGTAGCCCACACAGCTGACCAGCTGAAGCAATGGCAGGCTGAACAGATTGGGGCCGGATATGCCAGTTTGGCCGCCGTACCGGCCATGGTGATTAACGACGAGAGCGTAAAGGTATATCGCTGGCGCCGCGCAGTTTACAGCATCGCTCGCGCCCTGCTGATCGAGACTTTCCGCGATGTTGACACGACGGGTGACGCGGGTGAGAAGCGCGCCGCCGCGCTCGCAACCCAGGCGAATGATCACTGGCGTGATGCGCGCTGGGCTATCTCGGATATTCAGGGCGTGGTCCGTAACTCTGCGGAGGCGTTCTGATGAAAGTGAAGGCATTGCAGGGCGATACAGTGGATTTGTTGTGTCAGCGTCACTACGGCATCACCCAGGGCGTGACCGAGATCGTACTGGCTGCGAATCATGCGCTGGCCGGTCAGATCTTCCTTGATGCAGGGCAGGAAGTTGAGCTGCCTGACGTCGACACCTCTGCGACAAAGGAGACTGTTCAATTATGGAGCTGATAAACCGCCTCTGGAACTGGACGGTGTACCTCTGGTCGATGCTGCTGACGGGCGTCGGCATGATGACGCAGAAGGACTGGCTGGCTTTCATTGCTGCGCTCACCGGGATCGTGGTTGCCGTGCTGGGTGAACTCCATCGACGCCGGATGTCGCGCATCCATGAAACCAATAATGTTCTGCTGAATGAATTGATCGATGCGATTCGGGACGATACCGAGAACCGGCAGGATGTGAAGGAGTTAATCCGGACTATCAGGGAGTCACCGCGATGAAAAGAGGAATTATTGCCTGTTCTGTTGCGGCGATTGTCTCTCTCGCGGCGGCACTCTGGCCGCAGACGCTGCGCACAAGTCCTGAAGCGCAGCTGAAGATGGCTAAATATGAGGATTGCCGAAAGACGCCCTATTACTGCCCGGCAGGTGTGCTGACCGTAGGCATGGGGTCGACCAGCAACGTGCAGAACCGCGAATACGCCGAGCGCGAGATCGCCGAGCGATGGGTGAATGACCTGTTTCGTGCTGAGAAATGCGTAAACCGCGAGTTTAATGGCGCAGCTGCGCCACAACGGGTTTTTGAAGCGCTGACTGATGGCGCATTTAACGTCGGTTGTGGTGGTCTTGGCTGGTACACCAACAAAAAGGGCCAGAAGGTCAGAACAACAATCTGGCGCAATGCGCAGGATGGTAACTGGCAGGGCGTTTGCGAGCGACTCACAGACTTTGTTAACTCCGGCGGACAACGTCTGCCGGGGCTGGTAAAGCGCCGGGAAGAGTTTCGGGACTGGTGCCTCTCAGAGCCTGAGCTGAAGGGGGCGAAATGAAAGCGCTGGGTGTGTTTTCCGTTTTTATTTCCCTTCTGCTGGTCATCGCAGGCGTCAGGCTGACGCTGGAGAGCAGTAAACGAGAGGCCGCAGAGACGGCCCTTGGAGAAGCCAACCAGAAGCTTAAGCAAACCGGTGATGTGCTGGCCGAGATCAGGGCGTTACGTAACGACGTGAACGAAGTGGCCGCTGGCCTGAAAACACTGGCTCAGAAGCGTAGCGATACAGGGGAAAAGCGCCGTGAAAATATCAAAACTGAGCTGGCCGGTGATAAATGCGCCGCTGTGCCTGTGCCTGACCGTGTGGCTGACAGCCTGTACCAGCGAGCAGCCGAAGTCAGCGCCGGTGATTATTCAGGAACCTTTACCGGAAAGCCTGACGGCAAAAACTGAAACGCCAGCGCCGCCAAAACCAATGACATACGGGAGTCTCGCTCCGTGGTCTGATGCGCTGCTGGATGCGCTGGACACATGCAACGCCGATAAGGCAGGCATCAGAGAGCTGGAACTGCGGCGAATCGCCAGGGGGATAAAGTGAAAAAAGCAGAATTGATGCGTGAAGCCCTGATAGCCGGTAACACATGGTGTAAGGCCAACCCGGAGCAAATCACCGTCTGGGTGGAAAAAGGCAATATCGGGATTGAGGCGACCGGCGAACCGTCTTTCATGTACCTCTACACTATCAATATTCTCGCCGTGGAATTCCCCGGGGCGGTTGATGACCTGATGCTGCCGATCATGGCCTGGGCCTGGCAATATCAGCCGGATTTACTGCTGAATCCTGACAATAACCGCAAGGTAGAGTTTGACGCTGACATTATCAGCGACGACCTGGCCGATCTTATGTTCAAGGTGCCGGTCTGGGAGCGCGTCATGGTGGAAACCGTTGACGGGAAGCCCGTCGCGAAACACCTGAGCGAAGACCGCCCACGCATTAATGGCGGAGAGTGGGAAGTGGTATTTGGCGGAGGGGAGCTGGCATGACCGATGATGCAGCGCTGTTTCATCAACTCGATCAGGTTTTTGCAGACATCCTGTCCGCAATGGCGCCAGCGAGCCGGTTGCGTACTGCGCGCGGAATAGCGACTACATTACGCCGTAGCCAGAGCCAGCGCATCGGGAAGCAGACGGCTCCGGATGGCACGAAATACCAGAAGCGTCATCGCCGCGTCTTACGCTCCCAGGCTGGGATCGGGTTTGTCTGGCAAGGTGAGGAGCGTCGTCTGCGGAACTGGCGGGCAACCCGTGGAAGCCGGGGACGCATGCTGACAGGCTTTGATGAGGGGAAGGGTGCCGTTCGCTCGTTCTATCGCTCTGATATTGAGCGTTATCTTGATATCAGTTTCAGCGAGACGCGCCGTGATACCACGAAAAGCGATCCTATGTTTCGCCGACTGCGCACAACCCGTTTTCTGAAAGCAAGGGCGACTTCTGAAGGGGCTGTAGTTGGTTTTTCTGGTGCAGCTGCCCGCATTGCCCGCGTTCACCAGTACGGACTGCGGGACCGGGTAAACGACAGTGGCGCGATGGCAAGCTACCCGCGCCGTGAGTTGCTCGGCCTGAGCAAGGCGGACCGCATGGCTATTGCCCGGCAGGTCATTGATTCTCTGGGGGTGAGCTGATGGAGCTGGCTGAAGTCATTCGCCTGCTGGAAAACATCGTTCGCACCGGTACGGTGACGGAGATAGACGAGGAAAAGTGGCGGGTAAGGGTAAAAAGCGGAGAACTGGATTCCACCTGGCTGCGCTGGAATGCACAGCGTGCAGGCGCTTTCAGCTTCTGGGTGCCGCCGTCTGTTGGCGAGCAGGTATGGTTCCTGTGCCTTGGGGGTAACACTACCGCCGCGATCATTGGGGGAAGTCTTTACAGCAACGACAATCCGGCGCCAGGTATATCGGCAAAAGAAATGATCGTGACCGCGCCGGATGGAGCGAAGTTTCGCTATGACGCAGAAGCAGGGGCTTTGCAGGTCAGCGGTGTTAAATCAGCAACGATTGAGGCGTCGGTTAAGGTCTTGCTGAAAACGCCGCTGGTCGAGTGTACCGAGATGCTGAAAACCAAAAATTTCACCGTTACGGAAGGCGGCAAAATGCAGGGGGACTTTACGCACAATGGCGGTGCGTTCATCTCAAACGGTGTCCAGGTTGATGATCATGGGCATGGTGCTGTGCAGCGTGGCGGAAGCTGGACGGAGGGCACGCGATGACGGTGCGCTATACCGGGATGAATCCTGATGGCACAGGGACGCTGACGGATGCCGCCCACGTGTGGCAGTCAGCCAGTGACATTCTTAACACCCCGATTGGCTCGCGGGTCATGCGCCGTGACTACGGCTCTCTTGTCCCTGATCTGATTGATGGTCCGCAAAACGACGTTACACGCATGCAGCTGATGAGCGCGGTGGTTATTGCGCTGGCGACATGGGAACCGCGGATCACGCTGAGCATCGTGGATGTGCGTTATTCGCAATCCGGAGCAGTGGAGGCGGGATTGTCAGGGGCTCTGACGGAATCTATGGAACAGCAGACGACAACCTTAACACTCAGGAAAAGCAGCAATGGCAACAGTTGATTTGGCGCAGCTACCGCCGCCGCAAATTATTGAGGTGCTGGATTTTGAAGTGATCCTGTCGGACGTCAAAGCCGTCATGATCGCGGCTTTCCCTGATGAACAACAGGCCTCTGTAGCCGCTGCGTTAAAACTTGAGTCTGAACCCCTGACGATACTGGCGCAGGTGATTGCCTACCGGGAATTAATGCTGCGCCAGCGAATCAATGAGGGCGCTGCGGCCTGTATGTTGAGCCATTCCGTCTCCACCGATCTTGATAACCTTGCGGGTAACCTGAACACCGAGCGCCTGGTTCGCATCCCGGCTACCGAAACAACCGATGCTGAGATGGAAAGCGATACCGCACTGCGCCTGCGTGCGCAATCCGCTTTTGAAGGGTTGAGCGTTGCAGGCCCTACCGGGGCATACGAATATTTTGCGAAGAGTGCCAGCGGTAAAGTTGCAGATGCCAAGGCAACCAGTCCTTCACCCGCTGTTGTCGTCGTGTCCATTCTGTCTACCGAAGGGGATGGCACGGCGAGCGACGAGCTGATCGCAACGGTAAACGACACGCTCTCAGCGGATGATAAGCGGCCTGTCGCTGACCGGCTAACCGTCCAGTCAGCGGAGATTGTGAATTATGAAATTGACGCTCTGCTTTATCTCTATCCGGGGCCGGAATCTGAGCCGATCCTGAGTGCGGCAGATGATGCGCTGCGGACATGGCTGGGAGCGCAGGGGAAAATCGGTCGCGATGTTGCGCGTTCGGCCATTATGGCCGCTCTGCATGTGCAGGGGGTGCAGCGCGTAGTCTTGCTGAATCCTCAGGAAGATATCGTGATCGATGATACCCAGGCGGCACGATGTATTTCGCACACCATCAGCGCAGGGGGAACGGATGAATAACAGCCTCCTGCCGCCTTCAGCCAGCACTTTCATGCGGAATGCGGAGAAACCGGCGGCGCGGATCAGCGGTATTCCTGTCGACCTTCGAAAGCTCTGGAATCCGGATGAATGCCCCGTGGAGTTTTTACCCTATCTGGCCTGGGCGCTGTCTGTTGATCGCTGGGATAAGCGCTGGTCTGAGCAGACCAAGAGGCAGGTAATCAAAGCCTCCTGGCTTGTCCATCGCCACAAAGGCACGATTTCGGCGCTGAGGCGCGTTGTTGAACCTTTTGGCTATTTGCTGAGGGTGATTGAGTGGTGGCAGAACGGCGAGGAGCCAGGCACTTTCCGGCTTGAAATCGGCATTCAGGATGAGGGGATCACCGAGGAAACTTATCGGGAGCTTGAGCGCCTGATCGACGATGCAAAACCCCGAAGCCGTCACCTCACCGGCCTTTCGCTTTCGCTTCAGTCTCAGGGTTATATCGAGATAGGGGCGGGGTGTTACGTGGGCGATACGCTGACGGTATATCCCTATTTTCCTGAAACTATCGCTGTGGGTGGCAATGACTATACCGGCGCAGCAATCCATTTAATTGATACCGTGGAGATCGCAAGTGGCGACTAAATATCTTGCCCTGTTGACAAATATCGGGGCGGCAAAACTGGCAAAAGCCACGGCGTTGGGTACGAAAGTTGAGATTACCCAGCTGGCCGTTGGTGATGGCAATGGTGTACTGCCTACACCGAATCCGGCACAGACTGCCCTCGTGCATGAGTTACGCCGCGCCCCTTTGAATATGCTGACGGTGGAACCGGCGAACGCCAGCCAGATCATTGCAGAACAGGTCATACCGGAAGACGTCGGCGGGTGGTGGATTCGTGAGATCGGCCTTTTCGATAAAGATGGCGATATGGTGGCGATTGCCAATTGCGCTGAAACCTATAAGCCTCAGTTGCAGGAGGGGAGCGGGCGCGTTCAGGTTATTCGCGTGATCCTGATTGTCAGCAGCACCGAAGCCGTTACGTTGAAGATTGATCCGGCTGTCGTGCTGGCAACACGCCAGTATGTTGATAATAAAATTATTGAGGTGAAAAGTTACGCTGATGAACTCATGCGTACTCACGAACAGTCGCGCAATCATCCCGATGCAACCACTTCTGCAAAAGGTTTTACGCAGCTTAACAGCAGCGTGACAGATGATCGTGAGACACAATCGGCAACCCCGAAAGCCGTAAAAATTGCGATGGATAACGCGAATGCGCGGTTAGCTAAAGATCGCAATCTCGCCGATTTACCTAATCCGGCACTGGCCCGCCAGAATCTGCAACTGGGTGACAGCTCGACGAAAAATACTGGCACAACTGCCAATACCGTTGCGTCGGGTGATGATGCACGTATCACCGGTGCGATGCAGAAAAGCCAAAACGGCGCTGATATTCCGGATGTGGCGAAGTTTCTCCAAAACCTTGGTTTGGGAGATGGAACAGGAAGACTCATTGCTGTGTACCGGATTGAAGCATCGCGGAAAATCGGATTACCCCCGGGCACTAAGTTTGTAGTGGCAGATTTAATTGGTGCAGGTGGTGGTGGTGGCAGCAATTCCACCACTGTACAACCCGGATATGCGTCAGCGGCACAGGGTGGGAATTCAGGTAGCCGTGTGGTGGCAAAATTCAATGGTTATGAAGGGCAGGAAATCGATGTAACTATCGGTGCGGGTGGTACAGGTGGCGTGGCAACACCTGCGACCGGAGCTGACGGAGCTACCGGAGGTTCAACGATTGTAGGCACTGGTATTGCAGCAACTGGTGGGCGTGGTGGAATCAGGGGAGCGGCCTTTAATGTTCTGCCAACCAGTGGTCCCACGGCTTCCCCTAATGCTGATAACACTATTTCTAATGGGGTGGAATTGATAGCGCAGCATACCGGACATGGTGGTAGTTCAGGATTTTTGTTCTCGGATAAAAATGCACTTGGCGGGAAAGGTGCTGACTCAGAATTTGGGACAGGCGGTGTGGCAATCGCCATAAGTGCCGGAATAAATGCTTCAGGAGGAAATAATGCCAGAGGCAATGGCGCGGGTGGAAGTGGCGCTGTCTCTATCTACGGTACAGGCTCTACCGGGGTATCTATGCCTGGTGGAACGGGGGCTAATGGTCTGGCAATTTTATGGGTGTACGGCTAATGAACAGATACGCGCTGATTAAAAATAATATTGTCGTTAACGTCGTTGCATGGGATGGCACTGGTGATATGTTCGCCGATTTTACGGTAGTGAATATCTCTGGCGTTGCGGTTGATATTGGATGGAGCTATGACGGAAATAAATTTACAGCCCCTCCCGAACCTGAGAAAACCAAAGAACAGTTAATCCAGGAAGCAGACCTCGAAAAAGAGGGCCGCATACGTGCTGCAAACGATTTAATTAACAGCAAACAGTGGCCCGGTAAAGCTGCAATCGGGCGGCTAAAAGGTGACGAACTGACACAATACAATCTGTGGCTGGACTATCTGGATGCACTGGAAGCGGTAGATACTTCCAGCGCACCAGATATTAACTGGCCTGTTCCCCCGGAGGCGTAGGCCATACGGGTTTTGCTGTATCAACGCGCATCAGTAAGACCCGGTATTTTTTCCATTCAGACAAAGCGGCGGTTTCTTCTTCCGTCGCGTTTCCTGCATCAACAGCGTCCTGACGCCAGTTAATCTCTGAGTCTGCCAATACGCGTAAATTAGCTTTTTTTAATTCAACCTCAGCAACAATCTCTTCCTGCGTTGGGGGCGGTATATCCACCCATGCAGGCATCCCATCATTGCCAGTTCCCCGAATTTTCCCGTCAGGTGTATTTGCTGAAAATTCAGCAAATACAGAGTCGTCCACTTCAATAAAAGTAGCCGGCCACGATCCCGCAACTTCATAAGCTTCCCGCATTGAAAACGGATAAAAACTATTATTTGCATATGCGTACATAATTCTCTTAACCTCCAATCGCAATCCACATAGCGGTGTAGTTACTTGTTCCCCATGAGCTGACATCGCATCCGAATCTGTCACCATTCGTAAAAACAGGTGTAGCGGGATTGACAGTAAAGCCGCTACCAACTGGGGATGCAGTAAGGGCAAGCCGGTTAGTTGGGAAGGGGATAGGATACGTAATGTGTGCAGTCGTTGAACCGCTGATTGTAACCCGCCCCCACTGTACGACCACACCACTTGGCAACAGAAAATATCCGTTACTTTCAATAGACCTGCTAAAGAAGCTCATATCAGGGAGCAGATTTCCGACATTTCCCACCCCCCTTTTTGCCGCTTCTCCCAATTGAACGTTTTCCGTAATGCATGGTTACTTCTGACGGTGCGGTACCTAACCTGCAGTACAGCCAGAAATGACGATGCTCGATACAATGCGGGGGACTATGGCATCTAAATAAAGGGGATTTTTATGCTGATCGGCTATGTAAGGGTGTCAACAAATGACCAGAACACCGCGCTGCAAAGAAATGCACTGGAAAGCGCAGGATGTGAACAAATATTTGAAGACAAAATAAGCGGAACAAAAGCCGAGAGGCCGGGGCTTAAGCGTTTATTACGGACCTTATCGGAGGGAGATACGCTGGTTGTCTGGAAGCTTGATCGTCTCGGGCGAGCATGCGCCACCTGGTGACCATGATCGAAGAGCTACGCAATCGCGGTGTTAACTTCCGCAGCTTGACAGACAGCATTGATACATCAACACCTATGGGGCGCTTTTTCTTTCACGTCATGGGGGCGCTGGCAGAAATGGAGAGGGAGTTAATCGTTGAGCGCACCCGGGCCGGTTTGGTTGCAGCTCGCGCAGAAGGAAGGATAGGCGGGAGGCGACCAAAACTGACAAAGCAGCAATGGGAGCAGGCGGGAAGACTGATAGCCGCAGGGGAGAAACGACAGCGGGTGGCTATTATTTTTGATGTCGGATTGTCGACGCTTTATAAAAAGTTCCCTTCAGCAAGAAGGGAACATGAAGGGGCTTAAGGCATCACTAAAACAGACCGTTGAGCGAGTCTTTCACCTGGTTTATCGCATTATTTGCACTCGTCTTTAACCCGGCCAGGGCATCGCTGACGGTCGAGCTTTGCAGCTTCTCCCTGTAATCCGCATTGACACGGCTCAGGCTGAGGGTAAATTCGATTTTTTTTGGATTCCCAAATCGGTCGAACTCGGACTTACCCCGCTCCAGACGTGTTAAAACGAACATACCATAAATACGCCCCGTACCCTCAATAAGGGGCCATGGGCGCCCTGCGTAGCCGATAGTTTCAAGGGCTGACAGCGAGAGATTTCCACCGGTGATTTCCGGGTAAAGGACGCCTGACAGCGTTATATTGTCATCACCAGCGCCAATGTACTGCCAGCCAGCTGACTGGTTAACCCGCTCGTTTTTTACGTGCCTCCACTCCTGCGAGTGCTGGAGTTGCTGGTAAGGGGTGGTGCGCAGCATAAAAACGAACATTCCAAAAACCATCATCATAATCGTCACCTAATCTCTGTCGCGGAAAGAACCACGGTTAATTCTGCCGGTGCTGGCCATTGCATCACGCACAACATTGCGCATCATTCTTTCCAGCTCCTGATCCGTGCGCTTACCAACATCGTTAAAGGTAATGTTAAAAATTGGGGCGCCGCCGGTCGGAGCGGTAACGGGAGCTGATACCGGGGCCTGTGTGGCTGCTGTCGCTGAAATAATGCCGCCAGCTGCGGGCGTTGCCACTCGCGGTACTGATTGCGGTGTAACGCGCGCTTCCTGATATGCGCCACGCAAAGCCAGAGCACGCGGCAGGTTTTTGAAAATAATGTCACCCGGCCCGACTTTCTTGGTGTTGTCAGCGGTTGCTTTTGTATTGTCTGCGATGCTTTGCAGACGTCGTTGCGTACCGGTATTTCCTGACAGTGGCGAGGCCGCAGGTGGTGCGCCAGTAGTAACTGGCGACTCTGCTTTTTTGGGGGACCAGTTCCATTCCTTCTGGACCATTTTCTTTTGCTGTGGGTCCCACTCCCATGAGACTGGTTTTTTGGGCGCGAAATCGTTGACTTTGGCTCTCGCAGCGTCAATTCCGGATGGAATTAAACCAAGCTTTTCCAGCAAAAGGCTGACCCCTTCGGTCAGTAGTCGAAGGGGAGTGAAGAGTAAATTTAATGCGGCACCGAGCACCTCACCAAATGTTTTCCCGGCACTTGCGCATTTGTCCAGCGCATCACGAGAAAAGTCTATAGGGGTAAATAACTGGCTAAACCAGCTCCACAGTTTTGATACGCCGACGCTAATTGCATCAAACAAGGGGATTAAAAACGAAAATGACTGAATCAGTGGTGACAGACCCAGACTGATACCAGTAAATAGCCCGGAGAAAAACGCCTTGATAGGCTCCCAAAATCGCAATATGAGCAGGCCAGCGGCAACAAATGCCGCAACAATAAGGCCAGGGACGCCGAGTAACGAGGCGAGAATTACCCGTAAACCTGAGAACGCAACGCCAAGTGTGGATACGCTGCTGGTCGCTGTGATCGATGATATACCAATCATGCTTAAAGCCAGCCGGAGCTTCGCCAGTGGGCCGAGAATGAAACTCGCTGTTAAGCTAGCGATACCAAGAGCGCCGACAAATACCATGATTGCGCCACCAACCAGGATAAATGTCTGTGTCAGGCGGGGGTTTTCTTTAACCCAGGCGCTGGCGGCCGTAATCAAATCACTGAGCCCCTGAGTGAGGGAGCGCAGAGGGCCGTCGGTTGTTTCCTCGACTTGAATGCGAAACCCTTCCCATGCGCTGTCCAGGTTTTTCAGATCACCACTGAGGTTGTCAGCCATGACTTTCGCTGCCTTCTGCGCTTCACCCTGAGAGCCGCGCAAATCGGCCAGGAGTTTTTGCAGCTCACCGCTACCAGCCGATCTAACCAGTGCCTGAAATGACTTTGCCGCTTCCTCACCTGCAATGTCTTTGAAGAATGACAGCTGGTCTGTGTCACCGTATTTTTTGATAGATTTATAAATATCAGACAAGACCACTTCGGCCGGTCGCATTTTTCCGGTGGCATCGGCAACAGAAACGCCCAATTCTTTCAGGGCTGCCTGAGCTTTACCTGTTGGTGCGGCCAGACGCGAGAAGGTGGTTTGCAGCCCCGTACCTGCAATACTGCCGCGCAGGCCAACGTTCGCCATTACACCGATCATGGCGGTTGTGCGTTCAACATCAACGCCAAGACCGGCCATCCCTGTTCCGGCATACTTCATCGCCTCACCGATGTTCATTAAATCGGTGTTAGTACGGGTAAATGCCGCGGTCAAAACATCACTGACCCGATCCATTTCCTTTGGATCGAGACGGAACTGCGAGAGAATGTTGGAGCTGATGTCAGCACTTTCACCAAGATCCATGCCACCGGCCAGCGCCATATTCAGAACGCCAGGCAATGCAGCCTGAATGGCCTCTGGAGTAAAGCCAGCCATTGCAAGAAACGCCTGCCCGCTGGCTGCATCGCGCGAAGTAAATGCGGTTTCGGCACCGAGTTTTTTGGCCTGCGCACGCAGGTCTGCCAGCTGGGAGGAGTCTTTGTTGAGTCGGGTTAATGCCTGAACGCGTGACATTTCTTCATCGAAACCAATCGCAGGTGCCAGGAATGATCCGCCAGCGTAGCCCGCAGCAGCAGTGCCTAGCATCATTCCCATGCCTGCCCCGCGAAGCTTGCCAGCAGTCTCTTTAGCTCGATCATACCCTGCCTGTGCTTTTTGGGTAGCAGCCAGCTGGCGACGTTCGCGCTCAAGTGTCTGGTTGTATTGCTCCGTACGCCTGATGGCACTTTGGATAGCGCCGCTCCCGGTGGTGAGGTTAACGCCATGCTGGCGCACTGCCTGCGCGGCTGTGCGCAGCTGCGTCGTTTGCCTGCCGTAAGTTTCAGTCAGCCGGGAAAGTTTGGTACGAAGTGACTCAAGTCGCGCCGTCTGGGCTTCAGTAAGCTGACCACCTTCGCGTTGTTTCTGGTTGAGGCCGTCAAAGGCTCGCTGGGTGCTTTTCAGCTTCTGCGCAGTGTCATTGGCTTGCGAGCGTAACTTATCAAATGATGTTGCGCTTTTTTCCAGGTCTTTGATGGAAGACTGTGTTTTTTTAAGGGAGTCAGAAAGGCCGCCAATAGCTTTACTGGCGGCACTGACCGGGCGGGTGAGTTTGTCAATTGCACTGAACGCAACGCGAATACTAAGATCCATCGTCGTCATCCTCCTTATCATGGTTACCGCTTCTGATGGCCGCCCGTTCGCGCCAGGCCATCAGCTCGCGCAACTCCATGCTGTGCATTTCGGAGGGCGGCCAGTGAAATATCACAGCGATGTCGGCGATCAGGTCGTCTACATCGCTGAATACTGCCTCTCTTATTTGCTCGCCGCTACCGCCTCGCCCGGTACGGACGGCGCCGCTTTCGTCAAAAAAGGCGTAATTTCTTCGCACAGCGCCGTAAAGTCGCCGGTCGCCATTGAGGAAATATCAGTGGTTGTCAACTGAGGCGCGGTGACGCGTGTCAGCAGAGTTGATACCGAGTCATAGTCGAAGTTGAGAACATCAACCAGACGCAGCCCGCGCAGTGAGCCAGCCTGCTTGATTGTGTCGGTGATTGCGACGGAGTTTATTTCCTGGTCGCCGCGTTTAATGGGTTGGCTGAGAGTTACTGACATTATATTTTCTCCGGGCGGCCATGCTGGCCGCCATTGGCAGTGGTTAAAAAAAGATTACTGGCCGAGACCCAGGGCGGACGCAATGCGGTCCGGGTAGAGGCTCTTGCCGTTGCGCTTGTAGATGAAGTTCAGCAGGTCGATTTCCAGCAAAGGCTTGTCATCCACGGAGAGCTTGTAATATGTATTTTTGAGCGCGTAAGTATGGTTGGTGTCATCACCCTGCTTGGCTTCGCCCTGGTCAACTTCGGTAATACGCCCGCGCATCTCGACCTCAAGCAGGGAGCTTGTACCGCCGCTGTAGATCTCACCGACAAAGCGCGTGCGTAGTTCGTCAATATCCCCGCCCCATTTCAGGATCAGCTCTTCGACCATGCCGCCAACAACCATTGATGCATCCAGTGCACCTGAATCAAGACCGAGGTCAACAGCAGCGGAGCCAAGCATTCCGCCACCCTGGTAATCTTCCGTTTTACGGGTAATTTTGGGGAGCGTGACGCTGGGGATTTTCCCGATGTAGTTGTCACCATCGACAAACATCGTGAACAGGCGGAGTTTCTTCGGAATAGCCATTTACTCACCTCCCAGCGATGCAAAGGCCGGTTCGTAATACTGATCGGTAAACGTCTGGATCAGCGTTAAATTTTCCAGCGGTGGTACGGGGCTGTAGTTGTAGCGAACAACAGCTTTACCCTGGCGAATACCTGTGGTCGGGTTATCGACAATATCAAACCAGCATGCTGCACCAATCAGTTTGCCAGCGGTGACCAGCGCCTGAAGCTTGGCATTGATCCCGCTTACCACGTCTTTGACGTTTGCCGGGGTTAGTGGTTTATCCACGGTAGTGAATTGCGCTTCCGCAATGCTGTCCGCCAGAATTTGGGCGGTTCGGGTGAATACCTCGAAAATATATTCTTCGGTGTCGGTGGTACGGTTCCCCCAGAACCGGAAGCCGTCGCGTTTGATCAACGTGGTGATCTCGTTGGCGTTCAGCTCGTTAGCGTCGGAGTCCTCCGCCTGCAACGCCCAGAACACATCTTTAGAGATACCAAGGACGTTTTTCACAGCAACGTTAGAAAGTGACTTGTGCCATCCTTGCTCATTATCAATCAGGGCCCGCAGACCAAGCGCATAGGCAACTGCCGGGAATTCTTCGTTAACGCCGGTCAGCGGGTTGTAGGCGATGAAGTTAGGCCAAATCATCATCCCTTCACGTTCAGCGAACTGCTCGCGGTAGGTTTTCGCTTCGGCAATGGTCTCGCAGCCATCACAGTAGCTGTAAGCGAATGCACGCAACTGCTTCGCAATTACGCGCAGCTGTGCGGTTACTTCCTGCGTGTCATACATCGGAATACCGAGGATGCGAGGACGATAACCGGTTTTCTGCTCTGCGGTCAGCAGGGCAAACATTCCGGTATAGCTTCCGTCGGCCTGTGTGCCACCGATGATGAGCTGAGATTGTGTTTTTGCGTTTTCTCCCTCCTTGGCCTCAGCGACACGAACAACAATTACACGCGTGCTGATCTGGTCGGAAATAGCCTTGAGAGATTTATACAGTGAGCCTGTTTTGCCAGCCTTACCCAGCACGCTAATCACGCGAGTGATCAGGACTGGCGTATCAAGTGGAAAGGTGAGGGGATCGGCATCATCGGCCACCGCAACCAGACCAATGACCGTTGAATCAATGTCATTGATCGCGGTCTGGAGGTCGGTGTTTTCTTTGGTGCGCGCCCCGTGGAAAAAGTTGTCGGTCATACTCTACCGCCATCATGTTTAGTGAGTTCATGGTGATATTCGCTGAATTCCGGGCGGCAGACACGTTGCGATGGATGTCGCAGAAAGGCGACAACAAAAGGCTGTTTGTCCTATCGCGCGCGCATGGAAATATTTGCGGGAGGAGAAAGCGATGGCACTGACAACTGACGCAATAGAGAGCGCAAAAAGCCTGCTGAATGCGGGTGCTGAGAAATTCAAAAATTATCCTGGCGACTTGTCACGTGTGCCAGCATTTAACGTCATGCTTGGCGGCAGGGCGCTGATCATGCTGGATGAGAAACTGATCTCGTTAGAATTAACAGATAACAGGGGCTTTAATGCTGATGAACTGACTATCACTGTTGATGACAGCCAGGGAGATATTGAATTGCCGCCACGTGGAGCTGAGTTATCGGTAGCGATAGGCTGGCAGGGAGAAAAACTGGTACACAAAGGGATTTTCATCGTGGATGAAATTGCGCACTCAGGGCCGCCGGACCGTATCGAGATCACGGCCAGAAGTGCAGATTTCCGCGATGAATTTAACGTTAAGCGGGAGGTGTCGTGGCATGACGTTACAGTAGAGCGCATCGTCTCTGCTATAGCTCACAGATACAAGTTAAAACCTCTCATCTCAGAGCAACTGATGTCCGCCGAGATTGATCATGCAGATCAGACGCAGGAAAGCGATATGTCGTTTCTGACGCGCATGGCGGAAATGCTGGGCGCTATTGCAACTGTGAAAAATGGTTACCTTCTCTTCATCCTGCCTGGTGGCGGTGTCAGCGCAAACGGCAGAGGGTTGCCGGAATTTTCCATCACGCGCAGCAGTGGAGATCGCCATTCTTTCCGGATTGCAGATCGCGACGCATACACTGGCGTGCAGGCGTACTGGCTCGATATGGATTTCGGGAAAAAGAAAAAGGTTACTGTTAAAAAACGGAAGAAAACCGCAGACAAAAAGCCGCGTAGCAGCAGCCGGGAAGGGGACTATATTTCCGGTGAAGATGGTAACGTTTTTGTACTCCGTACGACGTACAGCAGTGAGCTGGCCGCACAGCGTGCAGCAGCTGCAAAATGGCAACAACTCCAGCGCGGAGCTGCTGAGTTCTCTTTAACCCTGGCTTACGGGCGCGCGGATCTGTATCCGGAGATGCACGGAACGGTAATGGAGTTCAAAGACGTCATTGACGGCCAGGACTGGATAATTGCGAAGGCAAGCCACACTATTGACGATAGTGGGTTTAAAACGCGGCTGGAGTTGGAAGCAAAAATACCTGAATGGATTGCAGAAACCGAATCATAGCGGCCATAATATGAGCGAGTTCAACTCCCGCCATGGGAGGCCATTATGTTTAAGTGTCCTGTTTGTGGTGCCGTCGCCCGTACGCGCACCAGTCGCCCTCTTAGTGAAATGACAGTTCGGCATTATCACCAGTGCCAGAATTTCGAATGCAGTATTACGTTTACTACGCTCAACAGCGTTGAGAAACTGGTGACCAAACGTGCACCCCGCGAAAAGTTACCGGCTGATTTCATCCCATCCGATGCTTTCCCTGCTTCGCACTATGGGAGGAATCAGCTTAATTTGGCCCTCTAAATAGTGGCAGCAAAAATCAAACCATTACCTGTGATTATCAGCGATTACCAGCAAAGAGAGTCTTATTTATCATAAGCTTATGTTTTATAAGACTCTCTAATAGTTTTTAAAATCCCTCGGCGTTCGCGCTGTGTGGGTTCAAGTCCCACTCCGGGTACCATGGGAAAGAACAGAATAATCAAAGCAATAAGCAGTGTCGTGAAACCACCTACGGGTGGTTTTTTTGTACCTGTTTTTTACAAGCATAGAACTCACTATTGCACATCAATCTATCGCCGAATCGGCGCGTTAAACATAAAGCCCCCTCGGGCAGGGTTGTTGATAAAACCATCGCGGGCGGGATTATAGTTGTGGTCCTGGAAACCATTCATCAGGATGGGATCGCCAAAGTCATCCTGTATCGCCAGGTGTCTGTGGATTCGGTTTCGTGCCCTGAACGTGAAAACGAAATCATCCGTCCCGCCAATGATGATCACGCCATTACCGGCTCGAAGTGCCGCGCTTAACTCTTGCTCTCTGACGGCCTGGTTTTGTAACGCGCTGGATGTGGCAGAAGATGACGACAGCAGCAGTAATATAAGAACGGTGCATGAAAATACCGATGGCAGTTTCATGATTAATACCTATTAAAAGTATGGCTATTAAAGTATAGCTTTATGTTGTCATCTCAACTGAAAAGAAAACCAATAATTTAAACCTGCTGTCCATACTGAGTCTGAGGGCCGGAAGAGTAGTGCCGCGCAGTTAAGAACTATAATAAAAACAGTCGGCAGGTGATAACTCCTGTTTGCCAATCGCGCTGGTTCAGGGGGCAGCTATGAACATTTCATCTTCTCCGATAGTCATGTTCGCAGCATTGCTCACCTTTAGTTGTGCAGCATATTCGGTGGAAAAAGGGAATATCTTTTCGCAGAATGCCAGGGCCATGGATCCCATCGCATTTTCTCAACAGTCATTTAAAAACCTGACGTCTTATCAGGTCATGATGCGCTCTTCGTCGCCATCCGATGAAAGCAAAATTATTCGCTATAGCTTTCAAAAGCCTGGGTATGTGCGGATGGATTTTACCCAACCGCATTCAGGAGCGGTGCTTATCTTTAATCCTGTCAGCGGTAAAGTGACGTTATGGCCATTTGGTGTGGTTTTTTTGCCCATTTTGCAACTGTCGCCTACTAATTCATTGATCCAGGATGAGCGTGGTCATCGAGTGGATCGCTCTGATATCGGCGTGTTGTTGGGCAATATTCGTCATCTGCAACGCGAAGGGACAATGATCACTGTTGGCAAGGAAAACCTTGCAGGACGGGCGACGACGCACGTATCTGTGGTTGGGCCTGGAACAATGGTGGTTGATGGTGTTCACCGCTATGACGTCTGGCTGGATAATTATCACGGACTTCCTGCCAAAGTGATCAGCTATGCGCCAGATGGGCAGCGATTAGAAACCGTGCTTCTGGATGCTATGGTCATTAACATCCGTTTTCCCGCCAATTTCTTCTCACCCTGAAGGAGGCTGTATTATGGCTGACTATCAGCTTTCCACCGTCTGGCGGGTTGAGGCTTCTATTCAGGAGGTATGGGATGTTTTTTCTCATCCCGATCAGTGGCCTGAATGGTGGGAAAGTCTGGAACGCATTGTTGAGATTAAAAAAGGTGATGTACAGGGCATTGGGGCGCTGCATCGTTATACCTGGAAAGGAGCGCTTCCCTATCGCTTAACCTTTGACATCAACGTGTTAAATATTCTGCCTTGCTCGCTGCTTGAGGGACAAGCCAGTGGGGCGGTAGAAGGGCGAGGTGTGTGGTATTTTTCTGCCAGTGGCGCTGAGACCATCGTCAGATATGACTGGAATGTTCGCACCACGATTCGTTGGATGAATTACCTGGCCCCGCTGGCGGCACCCGTTTTTCGCTGGAATCACGATACGGTCATGCGCGAAGGGGCCAGAGGATTAGCCCGCAAACTGGCAACGAATGTACATATATTTTGAGTTCAGTCAGCGTTGAGGATTAATTAGCGTCCTGATATTTAAAATTGCCTCCACTACTGATTAATAACTTAGCGATCTCAGTCAATTTCTTATCATACACGGCGGCATTTTGTAGGCCTGCCTTGCGCAGAAGTTCTAAGTTTTCACGCGATGCGTTATCCAGCGTTGGATCGGCGCCGTATAGTTCAGGCTGAATTCTGTAGTATTTAGAGTTTTTTACCGTTGAGGCAATTTGTTGCAGATAATACGCGGTCATCTGTGGCCCCCCCTCTAGCGCGATATCAATAGCCGGTTTTGCCCAGCCAAAGGGGCCCCAGTCCTTAACTTCGGAATAAGAATACCCCTGCAATTTCTTGCCGGTGCCCAGTGAGACAATAATCATATCCTTAATGCCAGCGACATTACTGAATTTAATCGCTTCGGAATAGGCGCAGAGTGCCGGGTCGTTTGCCACCACACCGCCATCAACCAGGACAAATTTTTCGGGTACCGGGGGTAATGAATAAATACGCGCTGCCTCGAAATAGGTGGGAGCTGCTGAGGTACCCCGTAAAGCATCCCTGACCAGGAAGTCCCGATTCTTGGCGAGGGCGGAGTGTTGTTTGAAAATGACAGGAAGACGACTGCTCACGTCATAAGAAACAAAGCAGGTTGGTCTTAATAATTCACTGATTTTTGTTTCACCAAATGCTGTTTTTAATACCCTCTCCAGCTCCTTTGCAGAATATTTTTCATCGCTAGCACCACCCAGTGAACTGATTGTTTTCCAGACGCCGACATCAAAAATTTCATCCCCATCCTGAAGGTAGAAATTGACGGCTTCCTGAGCGGAGAACTTGGGCTTTCCTTTCGCATCAGGGCAAACGTAAGCAGAACACAGAATGGCCCCGGTACTGGTACCGGCAACGAGATCGAAGTAATCCGCAATTCTGGCGGCAGGATTTTGTGATATATCCTGCAATTTCTTCTCCAGTGCCACAAGTAGCATACCCGGCAGGATGCCTCTGATCCCGCCACCATCGATAGACAGTATTCTCATTGCCATTTTTATGTCCTCCAAAGATAAGAAACGGGATTTAGGGGTAGGGTTGTTTCCGCTATGGCTGCAGTTAAATATAGACAGGATTTACGCTGAGTTTGTTTCATAAGAAGGGGGCTGGCAGATTGATATCCGCTCACTGCTGTACTTTTTTGCCTGTAAATGACTTAATAGCGACCTTGTAGTATCTTATTTCATTCACAGTTAACAGGTCTGTTATTGATGAATAACCTCCATCGGCTCACCTTTTTATGTCAGCGTCTGTCTGCTGTGATGATCGTATACGGTTTTTACCTGCTTAGCCGTAGTTCAACTCTTACAACATGGACAGACAGCAATGCAACGTCGACAATTTCTCAAAAATAGCGTTCTCCTTTCGGCCGTCGGTTTAGTCGGTCCTGCGGTTATTAGTCAGACGGTTCGCGCCGCTGAGCCATCCGTTGCACCAGTCGCGCGTCGGCGCTTTGTGTTATCCCAGACCTATAAACTTAACCCTCCTAAGGGCTCGAGCGGTGTAGTAAAACTGTGGATCCCGCTTCCTGTAGATACCGCGTTTCAACAAATGACGGCGCTTGCCTTTAGCGGAAACTATAAGCAAGCGTATGTCACCACTAATAATACTTATGGCGCGAAAACGCTGTTTGCCACCTGGCCTGACTCGCAGGGCGAACTGTTGATTAACGTTGATATCGACATTGAAACCGCCGACTGGGAACCGCTGAAGCAGGACGCGTTGAAAACCTGGCAAGCGCCGGAGCAGATTATTTATCCGCTGGATGTAAAACCGTACCTTTTGCCGACGGCACATACCCCAGTTGATGGGCTGGTTCTGGAAAACGCACGTAAAATCACCGGTAATGAGCAGGATCCGCTGAAAAAAGCACGCCTGATTTACGAGTGGGTGAGTAGCCATATGGAGCGCGATAACGACGTTATCGGCTGCGGCACGGGGGATGTAGCGGAGATCTTAAAAAGCGGTAAGCTCAAAGGAAAATGCACCGACATGAGCTCCGTTTTTGTGGCTCTGGCGCGTGCCAGCGGCATTCCGGCGCGTGAACTGTTTGGTATCCGTCTGGGCAAAGCCAATAAGCTCGAACGTTACTCGAAAAGTGCATTTGGCAAAGCAGACAGCGCAGGCGTTGCTGATGTGAGCGGTGGGCAACATTGTCGTGCCGAGTTCTATCTGGCCGGTTACGGTTGGTTACCTTGCGATCCTGCTGATGTGACCAAAATGCGTCTGGCAGAGAAAAAATCGCATCAGGACGCCGATGTCCAGGCGGTAAACACTTACCTGTTTGGTAACTGGGAAATGAACTGGGTTGGATTCAACTACGGGCGTGATTTCGAGCTGTATCCGGCAACGGAGCAGGGCGCGGTGAACAACTTTGGTTATCCTTATGCTGAAGTTGATGGCGACCCGATCAATTTCTACGATCCTAAAGCGTTCTCCTACAGTTATGTCGCCACAGAACAACGCTAAAGGGGCGGGACTCACCCTGTTGACGGCCGCGATAGCTGCCGTCACCGCGGGCTTATGCTGCGTTGGACCGCTGCTCTACCTGCTGTTTGGTATTTCGGCGGCGAGCTTTGCTGTTTTCACCCAGTTTGAGTTTTTGCGAACGCCTCTGGTGCTGCTATCCCTGGGATTATTACTGCATGTCTTCTGGCGGCTCTATTTCTCCAGGCGGCTGTGGTGCTCAGGGTGGCTAACTCTGAAACAAGCGCGCGTTCTCTACTGGTGCGCGCTGGCGTTGATTTTGCCGGTGCTATTTTATCCAACGCTCGTTGCCTGGTTTTATGAGGTATTTGAATGAAAATCTTCTCGTTAGTTGCATGCTTGTTGCTGCCGCTGTGGGCTCAGGCGGCCAATCAAAAAGTGGTGCTGGATATACAAAATATGACCTGCTCGCTATGCGTTATTTCGGTCAATCAGGCGCTACGTGAAACCGAAGGCGTGATTAAAGCAAAGTCCTCCCTAAAAACCCGACAAGCAGAAGCGATTGTGCCAGAAGGTTTCCCAACCGATACTTTACTTAACGCGGTAGCGAAAACGGGCTATACCGCAACGCTCAACCGCATTGAACAACAGTAAACCACCTGCGGGTGGTTTTATTGTGTTTTCCCGGTATGATGCCCGGCGGCTTAGTGTTCTCTTTTGTGCGTTAACTTCCGGAATTCCCCTCGTTTCCTGTTAACTTGAACAGGCGGCAACTGTATGCCGCATATGCCCATTTGTATCTGTTATCCCTCCAGCCATGTAGGATGATCACAGGCAAGATTTTTTGACTAAGGAAAAGCGTTATGAAAACGGGACCATTAAACGAGAGCGAACTGGAATGGCTGGATGATGTACTGACTAAGTACAATACAGACAAGGCTATTCTGGATGTGTCAGAACTGGATGGTTTGCTGACGGCGGTGCTGAGTTCACCGTATGAAATTGAACCAGAGCAGTGGCTGGTCGCAATTTGGGGCGGCGCGCAGTATGTCCCTCGCTGGTCCTCCGAAAAAGAAATGACGCGTTTCATGAACCTGGCGTTTCAACATATGGCGGATACGGCCGATCGTCTGGATGAATATCCTGAGCAGTTTGAGCCGTTGTTTGGTTTGCGTGAAATTGACGAGCATGAACTGACCATCGTTGAAGAGTGGTGCTTTGGTTATATGCGCGGCGTTGCACTGTCAGACTGGTCCGCGTTACCGGACACGTTAAAACCAGCACTTGAGGCTATTGCGCTGCACGGTACGGAAGAGAACTTTGCGGTGGTTGAGAAATTGACACCTGAAGCGTTTGAAGAGAGCGTCGATGCCATCCGCCTGGCTGCGCTGGACCTGCATGCTTACTGGATGGCGCATCCTCAGGAAACGCCGGTCAAAGTACCGGTGAAAGTGGATGCCAAAGTAGGGCGCAATGACCCTTGCCCCTGTGGCAGCGGCAAGAAATTTAAGCAGTGCTGTTTGCATTAACAGAAAGGGGCGAAAGCCCCTTTGTTTTAACCCACTTCTGGTAGTAATCCTGCTGCAATAGAAAACTGTACTGCGATCACCACAATGCCGCACAAAAATACCAGTGCCAGCGCCGGAGCACCGCCGGCTACGCGGTAGTTGGCCTGCGGATTATGTTTTCTGCTCTGCCAGGCCAGCATCGAGGGAATGAGCAGCGCCAGCACCGCCAGGGCAACGCCCGCATACCCTAATGCCATGACAAAACCACGCGGATAGAACAATGCGAATGCCAGCGGCGGCAGGAAGGTCACCACGCCGGTTTGCATTCTTCCCGCTACGGTATTGCGGCGCTGGAAGAGGTCGGCCAGGTAGTCAAATAATCCCAATGCAACGCCGAGGAAAGAGGTTGCCAGCGCGAGGTCGGCAAACAGATGTACCGCCAGTTCGACGTGCGGCGAAGCCACGACTTCACGCAATGCCTGCAATAAGCCGTTTAAGCCTGCGTGGTTGGCTAAAAGCCCCATGAACGTTGTCGAGTTAATGCTGCCAAGCGTCGCCAGTTGCCAGAAGATATAGGCGACCAGTGGAATAGCGCTACCCGTAATAAACACCCAACGCAGTTTACGGATGTTACCGTTCATATAGCTGACGATACTGGGAACACTGCCGTGAAAACCGAACGAGGTGAAGATGACCGGGATTGCGGAGAGCGCCAGCCCCTGTTGCAGCGGTAGCGTAAGCAGGTTCACTTTATGGATATGCGGCATTAACAGAGCCAGCATCGCCACCAGGAAGATTATCTTGGCACTGAATAGCAGACGGTTGAACAGATCGACCAGCGAGGTCCCAACACAAACCACGCCTCCGGCAACAAAGGTGAACAGCAGTACGCCTGTTGTCGGGGATATATTTGTTCCGGTCCAGTCGCTGATGCTGGAGGCCAGCAGTTCACCTGCACCACTGATGTACGCCGCCGTCAGGGCATACATTAAAAACATCATACTAAATCCCGTTACCCATTGTCCGTAACGACCAAGATACCGTTTTGCCAGCGTACCCAGCCCGGTGTCTGCCGGGACATGTTGATATACTTCAAGCAGCAACAGCGCGGTGTAGCACATCAACGCCCAAAGACTGACTAACAATACCAACGTGACGCTAAACCCCACGCCTGCCGCAGCCAACGGCATTGCCAACATACCGGCACCAATCGTGGTTCCCGCCACGATAAAAATACTACCCAGGGTTCTGTTTTTCACGCTTTCCTCTGTCCCAGAGATAATCAACGGTTATATCTGCGGCGCAGGTTAAGGCAAAACGCTATGTTCGTCAAATCGTCGTTACAATGGTTGTACATTAATGTTTACGATATTTTTGACCATTAAGATGCATAACAAATGACATTTATCTGCGGATAAACCTGCGTTAGCGCAAAGCAGCGCCGTGCGGTTCACATTAGGCTACGGTCTTTATTGAGGAGGTAGTATGGAATCTATTCACGGTCACGAAGTGCTCAACATGATGATTGAATCTGGCGAGCAGTATTCAAATGCCAGCCTTGAAGCGGCGATTACGGCACGTTTCGGCGAGCAGGCGCGTTTCCACACTTGTTCTGCGGCAGATATGACGGCAGGCGAGCTGGTGGCGTTTTTAGCGGCGAAGGGAAAGTTTATTGCAAAAGAAGACGGCTTCTCTACGCACGAAAGCAAGATCTGCCGTCACTGATTTTAATGGGTAATGATGGCGGGTTGCCTTCATTACCCCAAATTATTAATTCTGCGTATCAAGCGTAGCCAGTTCTTTATCGATGAAATAAAGACCTTCGCCGCTTTTCCCTGCCAGCGACAGCTTATCAATAACAGATTTAAATAATTTCTCTTCTTCATGTTGCTCGGCAACATACCACTGCAGGAAATTAAAGGTTGGATAATCCTGGTGGGTCATTGCCGCGTGTGCCAGCTCATTAATTTTCTGGGTGATCAACTGCTCGTGTTCGTAAGTGACACGGAACAGTTCATCCAGAGACGCATATTCAGCAAAAGGTGAAGAAACGGTATTAATACGCGGCAAGCTGCCGGTATCGGTCAGGTAATCGAACAGACGCTGCATGTGCGTCATCTCTTCCTGGGCGTGACGGCGCAAAAACGCGGCGGCACCTTCGAAGCTGTGATAGCTGCACCACGCGCTCATCTGTTGGTAGAGCAGAGATGAATATAATTCAAGATTCATTTGCTCATTCAGTTGGTCGATCATTTCTGTTTTCAGCATGGTTCTGCTCCACAAACATTATTATATATTGACGTGGCGTCACTATAATTTGTTATTTAATTATTTGCAAAAGGTAAAATAATAAATTTATTTATTAAAAATGCGAATGGGAATAAAACGCATTAACGATATTAAGCGGGGGATATAAATAATAAAGTGGTAAAAGACCAGCAAAAATGTGCTGGTCGGAAATATTAATAATTGAATGAGGGGGATTGCGATACCGCGACACCATGACACTGCCAGGCGAGTGTAATTTTGGTATTTAAGCACAGAGAACCTGCATATACGCTGCAGGTTGACACCGGCTGGCCAAACGCTTCAGCGCTGGCATAGCCCAGGCGCTGACACTCTTTGGTGGCTGTCCCTTGGGTAACGTAGTCATCGGTACGTGCTGTTTGTAACATGGCCTGATTATAAGTCAGGCGAACCACACCAGTGATGGCGCTGGCTTCGCTGACCTGTGCCTGTTTTGTAATTGTGCATCCTGTCAGCACGAGCGGCAAAAGCGCTAGGATAAAGGTCTTCATGAGATCGCTCTGAAAGTTCGAAGATACACTATCATGGCATACAGAGGCCCTCATCAATGGCTTGAATAGCCCGAAGATCATCTGTGATTAATCACAACGAGGTCATTCGTTTGAGGCAATTCTGAACTGTTCAGACAAGAATGTGAGCGCAACTTTGTTTTTTAAAACTAAATTTCATTAAATTTGAAAGTGTGATTGCAAAATAGTAATGTAGCTGAATGTTATGACTTTCAGCGGGCTACCGCAGCGCATTCAGGAGAGTACAGAATGAAAATTGCATTGATGATGGAAAACAGCCAGGCAAGCAAAAACGCCATCATCCATAACGAGCTTAAAGCCGTTGCGGATGAGAAAGGTTTTCCGGTCTATAACGTTGGGATGAGCGATGAAAATGATCATCATCTGACCTACATCCATTTAGGAATTATGGCCAGCATCCTGCTTAATTCCAAAGCGGTTGATTTCGTGGTCACCGGTTGCGGCACGGGCCAGGGGGCAATGATGTCACTGAATATCCATCCGGGTGTGGTGTGTGGTTATTGCCTCGATCCTGCAGATGCGTTCTTGTTCTCTCAGATCAACAACGGCAACGCGCTTTCTCTGGCATTCGCCAAAGGTTTTGGCTGGGGTGCTGAGCTGAATGTGCGCTATATGTTTGAAAAAGCGTTCACCGGGCGTAACGGCGAAGGCTACCCACCGGAGCGTAAAGAGCCGCAGGTACGTAACGCCGGTATTCTGAATCAGGTGAAAGCGGCTGTAGTAAAAGAAAATTATCTGGACACGCTGCGCGCTATCGATCCTGAGCTGGTGAAAACCGCTGTATCGGGCCCGCGCTTCCAGCAGTGCTTCTTTGAAAACTGTCAGGACAAAGCAATCGAAGCGTTTGTACGCGAGGTAATTGGCTAAATCCTGTTGGCCCGGCAGCGTTCACCCTCCGGGCTACTTGTTCTTGTTCGATACTGCACTTCCTGCATCACGGGCGAGCCGCAGCGTATCCACCATACCTACCAGACAAATAATGGCAATAGCGACAAAGGCCAGCCGGAAACTGATCCCTGGAATATTGCCCAATGCCAGCCTTTCACTGACCACATCGCCAATGCGGATCCCAATAGCGGCTAAAGAAATGCCCAATCCTACCGCTAATTGTGTCGCTGTACTGAACAGCGTATTAGCGTAGCTCATTTGTGCCGCGGGGACGTCCGCGAAGGCAAGCGTGCTGACGCCGGTAAACTGAATTGAGCGGAACACACCGCCCAGATACAACACCAGCAAAATAACCCACACGGGGGTCTGCGGCGTAATTAATGCACAGGCCAGCAGCGCCAGAACGTTAAGCGCACCGTTAATCAACAGCAGTTTCTTAAAGCCCAGCCAACGTATCAACGGTGTGGTGGCCGGTTTAATCGTCAGATTGCCCACAAATACCGCCAGCACCAGCGAACCCGCGTGGAAAGCGTTCATGCCAAAACCTACCTGAAACATTAACGGCAGCAGAAACGGCACGGCGCTGATAGAGGCACGAAACAGCGATCCGCCATACATGGTGACGCGAAAAGTAGGGACGTTCATGGCATCAAGGCGAATCATTGGCCATGCGGCGCGACGAAAATGATGCAGGGCAAACAGAAATGTCACTGTTCCTAGCGCCAAAAGTCCGGCGGTCAGCCAGCCCTGAGGCTGTTGGGTTCCCAGTAACTCCATGGCATACACCAGGCTTACCATCGCAACAGAGGTTGCGATAAATCCCGTTATATCAAATGGGCGGCGCTCGTCGTCATGAATATCCGGGATAAAACGAAGCGCCAGCGCAATCGCCAGTATCCCGAGCGGTACATTGATGAAGAAGATCCAACGCCAGTTGGCATAGCTGGTAATGAATCCGCCAAGGGGAGGGCCAATGATGGGGGCGACTAACGCGGGCCAGGTCAGGGTCGCAATAGCGGTGATCAACTGATGTTTAGGCGTGGTACGCAATACCGCAAGTCGGCCAACCGGAACCATTAGCGCGCCACCTACACCCTGTAAGATTCGCATGGCGACAAAGCTCTCAAGGCTTTCGGACAAACCGCATAAAACCGAGGCGAGAGTAAATATCGCCAGCGCCAGGGTAAACACCTTTCGGGCACCGAAGCGATCCGCAATCCAGCCGCTGGCGGGAATCAGCACCGCGAGGGTGATCAGATAGGCGCTGATACCTATGTTCAGGTCTACCGCTTGCACGGCAAAACTCTTCGCCATGTCGGGCAGTGCGGTGGCAATCACCGTGCCGTCAATAAACTCCATAAAGAAAGCCCCGGCAACAAGTAATGCAGCCGGGGATAGACCGCGTTTGTTCTCAACCGCTATATGTTCACTCATGTTGTGCTTGCCATCTCAAAAGAAACTGACTGGATCTATTTTTATTTTCCAGCGCATTCGTAATGCATGCGCGGCTATCGTTTCGTTCGTCGAATAGGTACTATGACGACCTTTCTATAAGGAGCTCACTATGTCCCAAACACTGAATGCCGATCAGGAACTGCTCTCGGACGTTGTTGCCTGTCAGCTGGTTATCAAGCAGATTCTGGATGTTCTTGATGTTATTGCCCCAGTAGAAGTGCGGGAGAAAATGTCCAGCCAACTGAAAAGCATCGATTTCTCCAGCCATCCTGCGGGCGCCGATCCGGTTACTATGCGCGCAATACAAAAAGCAGTTGCCTTGATCGAGTTGAAATTCACGCCGCAGAATGAATCTCACTAAAATAAACCGTTGTTTCAGGTTTTAGAAAGGTTTTTTTGCGCCTCGCAGAATGAGAGGCGTGAGCGTAGAGAAAATTTAGCACCAGCCGGATAAGGTGCGCCGCATCGTTATCCGGCATTAACATGATGAAAATTGAAGATTAGTGATGTTGATAGTTCACGACGTTCAGCAGATGCTTATCGGTTTGCGCCATGCACAGTCCCGCACGTTTAGCGCTGCGGACTTCATCAAGAATCGTCTGTAACAGCACGCCATCCTGCTGCTGCTCTTTTTCCAGATCGTGAAGAAAATCAATGGTTGTTGCATCATTCAAGGCTTCTGCTTCATTGGTCAAGCGTGATAGCTTGCTGTAACGCTGTTGGTATTCATCCAGCGTTTTCTGAAACAGTTCTTCAAGAGAAGTTAGTTCATCACCCGGAACATCAATAGCCTTGACGATGGGGTTAGCCCCGGCACTTTTCATAAAATTGAACATACGCATCATTTGAGTCACGTTACCTTGTGCCTGAGTGCGTAGAAAGGTTGCGGTGCCAGTCAGGCTGTGTTCGTAACACCATTCACTGAGATGCAGGTAAAGATTCGATGCGTAGAACTCGAGGTTCATTTGTGTGTTGAGTTTATGAACAATTCCAACTGCAGCCATATCAATATCCTTATTTCCAGAAAGGGGGATGTACGTTACTTACGTCAGTGCAACGGGCTGCCGCTACACATCACCTCTACGTACAATTAAAACTGTTAGCAGAATAAATCCGTTCCGCCGGTCCTTTAGTGATCACGAATTATATTCGCTCCCGATCGAGATTCAGCATAACTCCTGTTCCGACTTAAGAAAATCCTTAAATCTGCGTATTTATGATTTTTTACATATTGTCATAGCAATATTAGTGATTTTTCTGCTTGTGTATATAAGTGGTGTGAATATAAGAGATTGATATTTATGGGATTAAATCCAAGAATTAATATTGAAATGATGTTTCATATCACGAAATGGAATTTCACAATCAGGTATTGTCTCTCACCGGATGATTATCCGGCCTTGGGATGGAGAAATTTCATTATCGGGACGTGTCAGTGAACGTTATCTGCTGGCTAATTTTTTGCGCCAGATCAGTTTTGTGGAAATTAATAAAGTTAAGCGCCTGAATGATTCGGCATTTATGGTTTGGTGTATTTGGAAAAATCGAGGAGTGTGTATGAAAAAGGTTGCCGTGCTACTGGCACCTGGTTTTGAAGAGGCGGAAGCCATTGTTACCATTGATATTCTGCGCCGCCTGCAGATCGAAGTTGAAACACTGGCCTGCGCCGAGTCCCGTGCGGTGGTGAGCTATCATGACGTGCCGATGGTGACGGACAGCACGCTGGCTGCGCGTCAGACGGATCTTTACGATGCCGTTGTGTTACCGGGCGGGCCGCAGGGCAGCGTTAATCTTGCCGCCAGTAAGGCTGTCATCCAGTTTATCGCTCGCCATGACGAGGCAGGAAAACTCATTTGCCCGGTGTGTTCCGCGGCTGCGCGCGTGCTGGGTGGCAACGGCCTGCTGAAGGGGCGTCGCTACGTGTGTTCGGGGGATCTGTGGCAAAACGTAACGGATGGGGAATATATCGATGCGCCGATTGTGGAAGATGGCAACCTGATTAGCGGTAAAGGGTTAGGGCATATTTTCGATTTTGCATTGACGCTTGCGGCGCGTCTATTGGGAGATGATATTCCGGTTCGCGATCACGCTGATCACATTTATTACCGATGGTAATCATTTTCCCGAATACTCCGGTATTCGGGAACAAGGATTCGTTGGCTGATGTTATGGACTAATCTGCTATTCCTCTTTTTTCCCGTCGACAAAACCGCGTTTTTTTATGTCATTTCCCGCTGAATTTATGTACGCAATTACTGTAATTCTGTGGTGTGATGCCGCTCTCTTATGGAGAATCAATTTCCCGCTACAAATACTCTCAGCACTGGCATTGATCTTATCAATAAAAGGTAATGCCTTGTTTTACGTCCGAATTACAAAAAATCGTCTGATTTTACCCTACATAAAAGAACGTTAAAGCTGGAGTTAACCATGCACAAATTCACTAAAGCGCTGGCTGCCATCGGTCTGGCGGCCATTATGTCACAATCCGCTATCGCTGAATCCATGAAGCTCGGTTTCCTGGTCAAACAGCCGGAAGAACCGTGGTTCCAGACTGAATGGAAATTTGCCGATAAAGCCGGTAAAGACCTTGGTTTTGAGGTGATTAAAATTGCCGTCCCGGATGGTGAGAAAACCCTTAACGCCATCGACAGCCTGGCTGCAAGTGGAGCAAAAGGGTTTGTTATTTGTACGCCAGACCCAAAACTGGGGCCAGCTATTATGGCTAAGGCGCGTGGCTACGATATGAAAGTCATTGCCGTCGATGACCAGTTTGCCAATGCCAAAGGTAAGCCGATGGATACCGTACCGCTGGTGATGATGGCGGCAACCAAAATTGGTGAGCGCCAGGGCCAGGAGCTGTACAAGGAGATGCAAAAACGCGGTTGGGATGTGAAATCCACCGCCGTAATGGCCATTACCGCCAACGAACTGGATACCGCACGTCGTCGTACTTCTGGTTCAATGGAAGCGCTTAAAGCCGCAGGCTTCCCGGAAAAACAGATTTACCAGGTCCCAACAAAATCGAATGACATCCCCGGCGCATTCGACGCCGCTAACTCCATGCTGGTTCAGCATCCTGAAGTCAAAAACTGGCTGATTGTCGGCATGAACGACAACACTGTGCTGGGCGGCGTACGTGCAACCGAAGGGCAGGGCTTCAAAGCGCCAAACGTGATTGGTATCGGGATTAACGGCGTTGACGCGGTTAGCGAACTGTCTAAAGGCGAAGCGACCGGGTTCTACGGTTCACTGCTGCCAAGCCCGGACGTTCACGGCTACAAGTCCAGTGAAATGCTCTACAACTGGGTAACGAAAGGTGCAGAGCCACCGGCATTCACTGAAGTGACGGATGTGGTGCTGATTACCCGCGATAACTTCAAAGAAGAGCTGGCGAAGAAAGGCTTAGGCGGTAAGTAACACAAATGCCGGATGCGACGTCAACGCGTCTTATCCGGCCTACGAATTGCGTCCTCAGAAGGCCGGATGAGGCAAAGCCCCCCTCCGGCATAAAGATCTGACTCACGGAGACGTTATGCAACAGTCTACCCCGTATCTCTCATTTCGCGGCATTGGCAAAACGTTCCCCGGCGTTAAAGCGCTGACGGATATCAGTTTCGACTGCTATGCCGGACAGGTGCATGCGCTGATGGGCGAAAATGGCGCCGGGAAATCAACGCTCTTAAAAATTCTCAGCGGTAACTATGCGCCAACGACGGGATCATTGACGATCCGCGGACAGGAAGTTTCCTTCGCGGATACCACTGCCGCGCTCAACGCCGGCGTCGCCATTATTTATCAGGAACTGCATCTCGTCCCGGAAATGACCGTTGCCGAGAATATTTATTTAGGGCAGTTACCGCACAAAGGCGGGATTGTGAACCGCTCGCTGCTGAACTATGAAGCAGGAATCCAGCTGAAGCATCTGGGAATGGATATCGATCCCGATACCCCATTGAAATACCTCTCCATTGGTCAGTGGCAGATGGTAGAGATTGCAAAAGCGCTGGCGCGAAATGCCAAAATTATTGCGTTTGATGAACCGACCAGTTCCCTGTCAGCACGTGAGATTGAGAATCTGTTTCGTGTCATTCGTGAGCTGCGCAACGAAGGACGCATCATTCTGTACGTTTCGCACCGTATGGAGGAGATTTTTGCCCTCAGCGATGCCATCACTGTGTTTAAAGATGGTCATTACGTCAAAACGTTCACGGATATGCAGCAGGTCGATCACGACGCGCTGGTGCAGGCGATGGTCGGGCGCGACCTCGGGGATATCTATGGCTGGAAATCCAGACCGTATGGCACAGAGCGTCTGCGGTTGCATGAGGTAAAAGCCCCGGGCGTGCGTACGCCAATCAGTTTATCTGTGCGAAGCGGTGAAATTGTCGGGCTGTTTGGCCTGGTGGGGGCCGGACGTAGCGAATTAATGAAAGGACTGTTCGGTGGTACGCGTATCACGGCGGGCCGGGTATTTATTGATGAACAGCCTATCGATATCCGTAAACCAAGCCATGCCATTGAAGCAGGGATGATGCTGTGCCCGGAGGATCGCAAAGCCGAAGGGATCATTCCGGTCCATTCAGTGCGCAACAACATCAACATTAGTGCACGACGTAAGCATGTTCTGGGGGGATGCGTGATCAACAACGGCTGGGAAGAGACCAATGCCGATCACCATATTCGTTCACTCAACATCAAAACACCGGGTGCAGAGCAACTGATCATGAATCTCTCCGGCGGTAATCAACAGAAGGCTATCCTCGGTCGTTGGTTATCGGAAGAGATGAAGGTGATTTTGTTGGATGAGCCTACACGCGGCATTGATGTAGGCGCCAAGCATGAAATTTACAACGTGATTTATGCCCTCGCAGCGCGCGGTGTGGCCGTATTGTTTGCTTCCAGTGACCTGCCAGAAGTGCTCGGTGTCGCCGATCGTATTGTGGTGATGAGAGAAGGCGAAATTGCCGGTGAGTTACTTCATGAACAGGCGGATGAGCGCCAGGCGTTGAGCCTTGCTATGCCTAAAGTCAGCCAGGCTGTAGCCTGAATAAGGAGAGTATGATGTCTTCCGTTTCTACATCGGGTTCTGGCGCAGCGAAGTCGGCGCTAAATCTGGGCCGCATTTGGGATCAATACGGTATGCTGGTGGTGTTCGCCGTGCTGTTCCTCGTTTGTTCCCTGTTTGTGCCAAACTTTGCCACCTTCATCAATATGAAGGGACTGGGGCTGGCAGTATCGATGTCGGGCATGGTCGCGTGTGGGATGCTGTTTTGTCTGGCATCCGGTGATTTCGACCTGTCTGTCGCATCTGTGATTGCTTGTGCTGGTGTTACCACTGCCGTAGTCATTAACATGACTGAAAGTTTGTGGATTGGCGTGGCTGCTGGACTGCTGCTCGGTATTCTGTGTGGCCTGGTGAATGGGTTCGTGATTGCGCGGTTAAAAATTAACGCCCTGATCACTACTCTTGCGACGATGCAGATTGTACGTGGTCTGGCTTATATTATCTCCGACGGTAAGGCTGTCGGAATTGAAGACGAGCGTTTCTTTACACTCGGTTATGCTAACTGGTTTGGTCTGCCTGCGCCTATCTGGATCACTGTCGTTTGTTTCATTGTCTTTGGTTTACTGCTGAACAAAACCACGTTTGGTCGTAATACGCTGGCCATTGGGGGCAATGAAGAGGCGGCACGCCTGGCAGGGGTTCCGGTTGTTCGTACCAAGATTATTATCTTTATTCTTTCCGGTCTGGTATCCGCCATCGCCGGGATTATCCTCGCATCGCGTATGACCAGCGGCCAGCCAATGACCTCAATCGGCTATGAGTTGATCGTGATTTCAGCCTGCGTGTTAGGGGGCGTTTCGCTTAAAGGTGGCATCGGAAAAATCTCATATGTGGTGGCCGGGGTTTTAATCCTGGGTACGGTTGAGAATGCGATGAACCTGCTGAATATCTCTCCGTTCGCGCAGTATGTGGTACGTGGCCTCATCCTGCTAGCGGCGGTGATCTTCGACCGTTACAAGCAAAAAGCGAAGCGTACCGTTTGATGATTTAAACCCTAACTTTTTAGTCTAGCTTCTGCCCGTCGCCAGCCGCTACCCGGCTGGCGATTGTTTTTCCAAATGGCGAGCATGGTCACACTGTCTATACTTATATCCGTCATACATCATCTATACGCCGCGATCCGCGTGGCGTTCTGACTATGATGAGGAGGATAACCGGGTGACAGCATCACTGATCTTACCCCCTGAACAATCTGTAAACTGTGCTTACTTTTTTGATCTCGATGGGACACTTGCTGAGATTAAACCCTTTCCCGACCAGGTCGTTGTCCCTAAGGCAATCCTGCAATGTTTACATCAGTTAGCGACGCATAATGCGGATGCGCTGGCATTGATTTCAGGGCGCTCAATGGTTGAGCTTGACGCACTCACAACTCCGTTTCGTTTTCCGCTTGCCGGAGTGCATGGGGCAGAACGCCGTGACATCAATGGTCAAACGCACATAGTACACCTGCCTGAAGGTATCGAGCGTGAAGCTGGGGCTTTATTACACTCAGCGTTAGTGACGTTACCGGGGACAACGCTGGAAACCAAAGGTATGGCTTTCGCGTTGCACTATCGCCAGGCACCCGAACACGAAGCTGCGTTGATTACCCTGGCTGAACGCATCACGCGCAGATGGCCGCAGCTTGCTCTGCAGCACGGAAAATGTGTCGTGGAAATAAAACCTAAGGGCAGCAATAAAGGCGACGCGATAGCTGCATTTATGCAGGAAGCGCCTTTTGCTGGCCGGATCCCTGTGTTTTTCGGTGATGATCTGACAGATGAAACAGGATTTGCTGTGGTTAACCGCGCTGGCGGTATTTCCGTGAAGGTGGGGATCGGGCCGACGCAGGCGACATGGCGTCTGGATGGCGTCAGGGATGTCTGGCGCTGGCTGGAGCAAATTAACTCTTCGCAGCAAGAATCGAAAGCAACGAATAACAGAAGAGGTGGCTATGAGTCGTTTAGTCGTAGTATCTAATCGTATCGCCTCACCAGATGACAAAGGGAGCGCGGGTGGGCTCGCGGTCGGTGTACTGGGCGCGTTAAAAGCTGCTGGTGGTCTGTGGTTTGGCTGGAGTGGTGATACAGGTAATGAGGATAAACCGTTAAAAAAAGTTACGCGTGGCAATATCACCTGGGCCTCGTTTAATTTGAGTGAGCAAGATTACGAAGAGTATTACTGCCAGTTTTCAAATGCGGTTTTATGGCCCGCATTTCACTATCGACTGGATTTAGTTCAGTTTCAGCGCTCTGCCTGGGAAGGCTACCAACGGGTTAATGCCTTACTGGTAGATAAACTTCTGCCGCTGCTTGGCGATGACGACATCATCTGGATTCATGATTACCATCTGTTGCCGTTTGCCTGCGAGTTACGTAAGCGCGGTGTGAATAACCGCATCGGTTTTTTCCTGCATATTCCTTTTCCGACGCCGGAAATTTTTAATGCGCTCCCTCCACATCTGGCGCTACTTGAGCAAATGTGTGACTTTGATTTACTTGGTTTCCAGACCGAAAACGATCGCCAGGCTTTTCTGGACTGTCTCGCAGCCCAGACTCGGGTGTCCACGCATAAAGATAAGCAGCACCTGGCATGGGGAAAAGCGTTTCGCACTCAGGTCTATCCCATCGGTATCGAACCTGATGAGATTGCACGACAGGCGTCCGGGCCGCTGCCGCCAAAACTGGCGCAGCTAAAAGCGGAGCTTAAAAATGTGCAGAATATTTTCTCCGTGGAGCGTCTGGATTACTCCAAAGGCTTGCCGGAGCGCTTTCAGGCCTACGAGGCCTTACTGGAACATTATCCGCAGCACCACGGTAAAATTCGCTATACGCAGATAGCGCCGACCTCGCGTGAAGAGGTGCAGGCCTATCAGGATATTCGCCACCAACTGGAAACAGAAGCAGGGCGAATCAACGGCAAATATGGGCAACTGGGCTGGACGCCGCTTTACTATCTGAACCAGTATTTTGATCGTAAATTGCTGATGAAGATCTTCCGCTACTCTGACGTAGGATTGGTGACCCCGTTGCGCGATGGTATGAACCTGGTGGCGAAAGAGTTTGTGGCCGCACAGGATCCTGCTAACCCTGGCGTGCTGGTTTTATCGCAATTTGCCGGGGCGGCGAATGAGCTAACCTCTGCGCTTATTGTTAATCCTTATGACCGGGATGAAGTGGCAAGCGCATTAAACCAGGCGCTGACGATGCCACTTACCGAACGCATCTCGCGCCACGCTGAAATGCTTGAGACTATCGTTAAAAACGATATCGACAACTGGCAGGCGACGTTCATCAGTGATCTTAAAACAGTCACGCCGCGTCGGAGTCAATGCCAACTGCCAGACAATATTTCTTCCTGTTCTAAACTCGCATGAAGTCCTGGCGCTGTGTATTAATCTCCGGCTAGCGGAACCAGAAGAACGTCCACCTGGCTGGTATGAATCACGCTTTTCGCTGAACAGGAAGCGCGTGAAAAAAAACTGTGGTTATGGTTGCCGTAAATGACCAGGTCAATGGCGTATTTGCGGCATACATCCAGGATATGTTCATTCAGAGCCCCATAGGTAATAAAGGTATGCTCAATGGGGTATTCTGCTTCTTTGCTAAGTTTGTCGATAAAATCCTGAGTTTCTTCCTGCATGACTTCACGCAGGTCTTCCAGCATGGGAGCTGCAAACTGGTTATACAGTTCGGGGTCTGAGACCAGTGTAATCAGGCTAATTCGGGCGTTGACAGGGCGAGCGATAGAAACCGCCTTGTCTAACAACTGCTGACTTTCAGGGGTGGCGGCAACAGCAACAAGAATGTGCGAATAGCTCATAACTCGCTCCTTTTTTTCAAGAATTATGAGGGGGCTTTTCAGCTTTACTCAGCTTACTCCATACTGCAACGTTTCCTTCCTTCATAGTGTGAATGTCATCATGATTATTCATTAATTATTCTTATAAATAGAATAATCGATTCATATTGGTTGCAGATATGTTTAGGTAACTTAAGTAAAACCCACGGCTAATGAAAACAATGTGTTAATAAAAAATAAACATACATTAACATTTGCAAGGTCGTCACATCGCGGTATTAATTAATCGCCCTAAATATTTAAGTCATTGTTTATAAAGAATTTAATTAAAAAATTTTTTTGAGTTAAATATGTGATCCAGCTCGCTATTTCACGGCGTGATATTAACGGTCGTGAACATAATACTATTCGCTTTTATTGCAAGAATATTCGTACATCAGGAATCGAAATGGATAATGGAAGGTTAAGAAATAAGCAAAGTAAAAGCCACGCTGATGGATTTATGTTAAGTGTTTGGCTGGTTTATGTGATCTTGATCACATATTCTTTAAATTCGCAGCATAGCTCCGTTGTATGTGTAACTGACGGCGGGTAGAGTTGCGTCGAATTAGGAAAAATCTTAGACATTTGTAAGAATTGATGTGAGCTTGTAAGGGACGCTGCCTTCTTAAAAGGGATTGTTTAGACGACGCGTAAGTGTCGTTACGCTGCTATGTATTTGACCTTTTGCTTTTTTTTACCGGGCCTTCCCGGCGACATCACGGGGTGCGGTTTTACCGCATGAAAACAATGTTGGTTATTATGGATGCAAATAATGCATACATCCGAGTTGCTGAAACACATTTATGACATCAATTTGTCATATTTATTGCTTGCACAGCGTTTGATCGTTCAGGACAAAGCATCTGCGATGTTTCGCCTTGGTATCAGCGAGGAAATGGCGGACACGTTGGCAACATTAACACTTCCTCAAATGGTCAAACTGGCCGAAACAAACCAACTGGTATGTCATTTCCGTTTCGACGATCACCAGACTGTTACTCGCCTGACGCAAGACTCCCGCGTTGACGATCTTCAGCAAATTCATACTGGTATCATGCTTTCAACACGCCTGTTAAGCGACATCGATGATGCAGCACGTAAGAAAAGGGCTTGATGATGAGCGAAAAAAGCATTGTTCAGGAAGCGCGTGATATCCAGTTGGCAATGGAATTAATCACATTGGGCGCCCGTTTGCAAATGCTGGAAAGCGAAACGCAATTAAGCCGTGGTCGATTAATCAAGCTGTACAAAGAATTACACGGTAGTCCTCCGCCAAAAGGGATGCTCCCGTTTTCCACCGACTGGTTTATGACGTGGGAACAAAATATTCATGCGTCGATGTTTTGCAATGCATGGCAATTCCTGCTCAAAACGGGTCTCTGTAGCGGCGTGGATGCCGTAATTAAGGCGTATCGGTTATATCTTGAGCAGTGTCCGCAGCCTGAAGAAGGGCCATTGCTGGCGTTAACTCGCGCGTGGACGCTGGTGCGATTTGTCGACAGCGGATTGCTGGAGTTGTCCCAATGCAATTGTTGCGGTGGGAATTTTATCACCCATGCACACCAACCCGCAGGCAGCTTTGCCTGTAGTTTATGCCAGCCGCCATCAAGGGCCGTAAAAAGACGTAAACTTTCCCAGAATGCTGCCGATATTATTCCACAACTGCTGGATGAACAGATCGAACAGGCTGTTTAACTGATACGGTGTGGATGAACACTCCAGCAGCGGTAAGCGATTACCGCTGCTTTTTTTTGTCCTGACCTTACGTTAATTGCCCGACTGCGCATCCTGTCATAGTCAATTGCGAAAGGATGATGTCGTGCTTATCTTATTAGGTTACCTGGTTGTTATTGGTACAGTTTTCGGCGGTTACATGATGACCGGCGGACACCTTGGGGCACTCTATCAACCGGCTGAGCTGGTGATTATCGGTGGCGCGGGTATTGGGGCATTCATCGTCGGTAATAACGGGAAAGCCATCAAAGGGACGATGAAAGCGATCCCGCTGCTTTTCCGTCGTTCGAAATACACCAAAGCGATGTATATGGATCTGCTGGCGCTCCTGTATCGTCTGATGGCCAAGTCACGTCAACAGGGCATGTTCTCGCTTGAGCGCGACATCGAAAACCCAAAAGAAAGTGAAATCTTCGCCAGCTATCCGCGCATTCTTGCCGATGCCGTAATGCTTGATTTTATTGTCGATTATCTGCGCCTGATTATCAGCGGCAATATGAATACGTTCGAAATTGAAGCGCTGATGGACGAAGAAATTGAGACTCATGAGAGTGAGGCCGAAGTTCCGGCGAATAGTCTGGCGATGGTCGGCGACTCACTGCCGGCATTCGGGATCGTCGCGGCCGTTATGGGTGTTGTGCATGCACTGGCTTCTGCCGATCGCCCGGCAGCAGAGCTGGGGGCGTTGATTGCGCATGCGATGGTGGGAACATTCCTCGGTATTTTGCTGGCCTATGGATTTATTTCTCCGCTTGCCAGCGTTCTGCGCCAGAAAAGCGCTGAAACAACCAAAATGATGCAGTGCGTGAAGATAACGCTGCTCTCCAATCTGAATGGCTACGCGCCGCCGATTGCCGTTGAATTCGGTCGTAAGACTCTGTACTCCAGCGAACGTCCTTCGTTTATCGAACTGGAAGAACATGTTCGTGCGGTGAGAAATCCAACTGCGCAACAGACGACCGAGGACGCATGAAAAATCAGGCCCATCCCATTATCGTTGTAAAGCGACGCAAACATAAGAATCACGGTGGTGGGGCGCATGGCTCGTGGAAAATCGCCTACGCCGATTTTATGACCGCGATGATGGCCTTCTTTCTGGTGATGTGGCTCATTTCTATATCCAGCCCTAAAGAATTGATCCAGATTGCCGAATATTTCCGTACACCGCTGGCCACCGCGGTGACCGGGGGAAATCGTATTTCGAATAGCCAAAGCCCGATTCCAGGCGGCGGGGATGATTACACCCAGCAGCAGGGTGAGGTGAACAAGCAGCCGAATATTGATGACCTGAGAAAACGTATGGAACAGAGCCGCTTGAGCAAACTTCGTGGCGATCTCGATCAACTGATTGAATCCGATCCCAAACTGCGAGCGCTGCGTCCGCATTTAAAGATTGATTTAGTTCAGGAAGGGCTGCGGATACAGATTATCGACAGTCAGAATCGCCCAATGTTTAAGACCGGTAGTGCTGAAGTTGAGCCGTACATGCGCGATATCCTGCGCGCGATTGCACCAGTGCTCAACGGGATCCCTAACCGGATCAGCCTTTCCGGTCACACGGATGATTATCCTTACGCGAATGGTGAGAAAGGATACAGCAACTGGGAATTGTCTGCCGATCGCGCAAATGCATCGCGTCGCGAGCTGGTTAGCGGCGGTCTGGATGATGGAAAAGTATTACGTGTGGTAGGTATGGCCGCCACGATGCGTCTGAGCGATCGCGGTCCTGAAGACGCTATCAACCGCCGTATTAGCCTGCTGGTTCTCAATAAGCAGGCAGAAGAGGCCATTTTGCATGAAAACGCTGAAAGCCAGAATGAGCCGGTAAGTGTCTTACAACGGCCAGCGGAACTCCCGCCGGTAAGCGTTCCCACATCGCCACCAGCCAATCCGAGGTGATAGCGTGAGCATGGATATTAGCGATTTTTATCAGACATTTTTTGATGAAGCTGACGAACTGTTGGCTGATATGGAGCAACACCTTCTTGATTTGGTTCCTGAAGCCCCGGACTCCGAACAGCTGAATGCCATTTTTCGTGCAGCGCACTCGATTAAAGGCGGGGCGGGCACCTTCGGCTTTACCATTTTGCAGGAAACGACCCATCTGATGGAAAACCTGCTGGATGAAGCGCGGCGTGGCGAGATGCAGCTCAATGCCGACATTATCAACCTGTTTTTGGAAACGAAAGATATTATGCAGGAACAGCTCGACGCCTATAAAAGCTCAGTGGAGCCTGATGCCGACAGTTTTGAGTACATTTGCCAGGCGTTACGGCAGTTAGCGCTCGAAGCGAAAGGTGAAACCGCACCGTCAGTTGTCAACTCAGCAAAACTGAGCGTTGTTGATAGCACCGCGATGCAGGAAGAGGCGGTTGCAAAGCCTGAACTCGCCAGTGAAGAGAGCAAAAAACGCATTACTCTCTCGCGTCTGAAAGCCAGCGAAGTGGATTTGCTGGAAGAGGAACTGGGGAATCTGGCGACCTTAACCGATGTGGTAAAAGGAAGCGACACGCTGTCAGCTACGCTTGATGGCAACCTCGCAGAAGATGACATCATTGCAGTACTCTGCTTTGTCATTGAAGCTGACCAAATTGAATTCGAAACCGTCAGCGCAGCGCCCGCGACTGTTGAAACTGAAGAGGTAGCCGTTGTCGCGAAGTCGCAGCCGGTTGCCGTTGCGCCAGCGGTGAAAGCCGCCGCCAGTGAAGCGCCACATGGGCGCGCGGAGCGTGAAAAACCAGCCCGCGCCAGCGAGTCGACCAGCATCCGCGTAGCGGTTGAGAAGGTCGATCAGCTTATTAACCTGGTCGGTGAGTTGGTCATCACCCAGTCGATGCTGGCCCAGCGATCTAACGAACTGGATCCCGTCAATCATGGCGATCTCATCACCAGCATGGGTCAGTTACAACGTAACGCCCGCGATTTGCAAGAGTCGGTGATGTCGATTCGTATGATGCCAATGGAGTATGTGTTCAGTCGTTTCCCTCGTTTGGTGCGCGATCTGGCCGGTAAGCTGGGTAAACAGGTCGAGCTGACGCAGGTAGGTAGCTCAACCGAACTCGATAAGAGCCTGATTGAACGCATCATCGATCCGTTGACGCACCTGGTGCGTAACAGCCTCGACCATGGTATCGAACTGCCGGAAAAACGCCTTGAATCCGGCAAAAACCCAATCGGCAATCTGACGCTTTCCGCGGAGCACCAGGGTGGGAATATTTGTATTGAAGTGACCGACGATGGCGCTGGCCTGAACCGCGAACGTATCCTAGCCAAAGCTATCTCCCAGGGCATGCCGATCCACGAAAATATGAGCGATGACGAAGTGGGTATGTTGATCTTCGCTCCAGGCTTTTCGACCGCCGAACAGGTGACGGATGTCTCTGGACGCGGCGTGGGTATGGATGTGGTGAAGCGAAATATCCAGGAGATGGGCGGCCATGTTGAGATCCAGTCCAAACAGGGACAGGGGACCACTATTCGCATTCTACTGCCGCTGACGCTGGCGATCCTCGACGGGATGTCCGTGCGTGTGGCGGATGAGGTCTTCATTCTGCCACTAAATGCCGTTATGGAATCGCTGCAACCGCGCGAAGAAGATCTCCATCCGTTGGCCGGAGGCGAACGCGTTCTGGAAGTGCGTGGCGAATATTTACCGCTGGTTGAGTTGTGGAAAGTCTTTGAGGTTGAAGGTGCTAAAACTGAAGCGACTCAGGGCATTGTGGTTATTTTACAAAGTGCAGGGCGTCGCTATGCGCTGCTGGTCGATCAGTTAATTGGCCAACACCAGGTAGTGGTCAAAAACCTGGAAAGCAACTACCGCAAAGTGCCAGGTATTTCTGCAGCAACGATCCTCGGCGACGGCAGCGTCGCGCTGATTGTCGATGTCTCTGCATTGCAGGGATTAAACCGCGAACAACGTGTGGCGATCACAGCCGCCTGATTGAGTGAGAAGGGAATAATATGACCGGTATGAGTAATGTAACTAAACTGGCCGGCGAACCGTCAGGTCAGGAATTCCTCGTGTTTACGCTGGGGGATGAAGAGTACGGTATCGATATCCTGAAAGTGCAGGAAATCCGTGGTTATGATCAGGTGACGCGCATCGCTAACACGCCTGCATTTATCAAAGTCGTCACGAACCTGCGTGGTGTGATTGTGCCTATCGTCGACCTGCGCGTGAAATTTAGCCAGAGTGATGTGGATTACAACGAAAACACCGTGGTGATTGTGCTGAACCTGGGTCAGCGGGTGGTTGGGATTGTGGTGGATGGCGTTTCGGATGTGCTGTCTCTGACAACGGATCAAATCCGTCCGGCACCGGAGTTTGCGGTCACGCTGTCGACGGAATATTTGACGGGATTGGGTGCGCTGGGTGACCGGATGCTGATCCTGGTCAACATTGAGAAGCTGCTGAACAGCGAAGAAATGGCGCTGCTGGATATTGCCGCTTCCCACGTCGCATAATCGCCATAACTCATCCGGCCTACAATGATTGCTATTGTAGGCCGGATTAGCGTAGCGTATCGTATCCGGCAGATTTCCTTCTTACGCTTCCCGCTCAACCAGCTCAGGTTCTTCTTCCAGTAAACCTTCATCCTGCGCCAGCATCGCCGTTGCAATCCCATTACCTAATACGTTGATTGCTGAACGTCCCATATCCAGGAAGTGGTCAATACCCATCAGTAGCAGAATTCCGGCAACCGGAATATTGAAGCTTGGGATGGTTGCCGCCAGTACCACCAGCGCTGAACGCGGCACACCGGCAATTCCTTTGGACGCCAGCATCAGCGTCAGCATCAGGACGGTGATTTCTGCGAAAGAGAGGTGAATATTATAGGCCTGCGCGATAAACATGGAGGCAAATGAACAATAGACCATGGAACCGACCAGGTTGAACGAATAACCGATAGGCAGCACGAATGACACGATGTTGGGTGAGCAGCCAAATTTAGTTAATTGCTCCAGCGTTTTCGGATAAGCGGCCTCAGAGCTGCTGGTGGTGAATGCGACCAGAACCGGGTCTTTCAGCATGCTCACCAGGCGAAAGACCTCTTTTTTCAGCATGACATAACCCACCGCCAACAGAACCAGGCAGGTCAGCAAAATCGCCACATAGTAGCCGCCGATAAACGATGCATAGTTAAGCAGGATCCCCAGACCCTGGGTAGAGATTACGGAAGAGATGGCGGCAAAAATTGCCAGCGGCGCGACGTACATCACGTAGCCGGTCACCTTCAGCATAATGTGGGAAACCACATCCAGCGCGGCAACCAGCGGAGCGTTAAATTTCTCTCCGAGCGATGCTCCACCAATACCGAAGAACATTGAGAACACCACGATTTGCAGGATCTCATTGTTAGCCATTGCCTCGGCTATGCTGGTTGGAATGGTATGTGTCAGAAAACCTTTCAGGCTCATGCCGCCTACGGCCAGACCGGTGTCGGTGGCTTCCAGTGGGATCGCCAGGTTTAACCCGCTCCCGGGTTGCTCAAGGGAAACCACAAACAGACCGACCAGAATAGACAATACAGAAGAGCTGATAAACCAGATCATCGCTTTGCCGCCCACGCGACCGATGGTGGATGTTTCCCCCAGGCGCATAATACCAACGGTCAGGGTGCTGAATACTAAAGGCGCAATCACCATCTTAATCAGACGTAAAAAGATGTCGGTGAGAAGCGTAATATTATCGGCCCAGGCGGTCACAACGCCGGGGGAGGCATAAGAGTGGATCACCGCACCCGACAGGATCCCCGCCAGCATGAAGATCACGATAAACAACGTGAGTTTGTTTGCATTTGCCACTAAAAAGCCCTCAGTAAGGATTTAACATTTATTGATCGGTTACTCATTTTTTATACTTATTAAGTGGTAACGAAGTATTCATCATATAAATTGGATTAAAGCGTAAACGGATACAACTTTTTTTAATTTTTTATCCATTTTGTTGTGGTATTTACGATGCGTATGTGTGATCCAAATCACACAAAAAAGTGTATTTCAGCCAATCTGGCCGTGCTCACCGATGAGTATGTATGTTATTTGCATGATAATTATGGTGTTTTTATGTGAATAATTTGTGGTTGCTGCACACCTGTTTTACCTTCCCCTCGCCAGGCTTCACATCCCTTCAGGATTTCCTTTTTGCAAACGTAAAGTTATCTCTGCCACTGCCGATAACGTTGGTAACTCGTTTTCAGGAAGGTGCCTTATGTTTAACCGTATCCGCGTTGTCACAATGCTGATGATGGTGCTGGGGGTTTTCGCACTGCTACAGCTTGTTTCCGGTGGTCTGTTGTTTTCTTCATTGCAGCAGAATCAGCAAAGTTTTGTTATTTCTAACGATCTTCGACAGCAGCAAAGTGAACTCACCTCAACATGGGATCTGATGCTGCAAACACGAATCAATTTAAGCCGTTCTTCTGCGCGCATGATGATGGATGCGTCAAACCAGCAAAGCAGTGCCAAAAACGATCTGCTGAAGAATGCGAAAGCATCGCTGGCGCAGGCTGAAACGCATTACGCAAAATTTAAAAACATCACACCGTTGCCGGAAATGGCAGAAGCCAGCGGCAACGTTGAGGAAAAATATCAGCAGTATCATGCGGCCTTGGCAGAACTGGTTCAGTTTCTGGAAAGCGGCAATATGGACGCCTACTTTGCGCAGCCTACGCAGGGAATGCAAAACGCGCTCGGCGAGGCGCTGGGCAAGTACGCCAGCGTTAGCGAAAAGCTTTACGTTCAGGCATTTGATCAAAGCGCGCGGGATTACCATTTCGCCCAATGGCAGCTTGGCGTGCTGGCCTTGGTGCTGGTGCTGATTCTGGTGGTGGTCTGGTACGGCATCCGTCATACCCTGCTTAATCCTCTGTCCCGTGTTATTGCCCATATTCGGGAAATCGCCAGCGGTAACCTGACCGCAACTCTTGCCGTTAGTGGTCGTAACGAAATCGGCGAGCTGGCCAGTACGGTTGATCATATGCAGCGCTCGCTGACGGAAACCGTCACTCTGGTGCGTGAAGGCTCTGATGCGATTTATTCCGGTACCAGCGAAATTGCCAGCGGAAACACGGACCTCTCATCTCGTACGGAACAGCAGGCGTCTGCGCTGGAAGAGACCGCAGCCAGCATGGAACAGCTGACCGCAACCGTGAAGCAAAACGCGGACAATGCGCGTCAGGCCTCGCAACTGGCGAAAAGCGCCTCGGACACCGCGCAGCATGGCGGCAAAGTGGTTGATAGCGTGGTGAACACCATGCACGAAATTGCCGATAGCTCGAAGAAAATTGCCGACATCATTAGCGTCATCGATGGCATTGCCTTTCAGACCAACATTCTCGCACTGAACGCGGCGGTTGAAGCTGCTCGCGCCGGTGAGCAAGGCCGCGGCTTTGCCGTGGTGGCGGGAGAAGTGCGTAATCTGGCAAGCCGTAGTGCGCAGGCGGCGAAAGAGATTAAAGCATTGATTGAAGATTCCGTTTCCCGGGTTGATACCGGTTCTGTACTGGTAGAAAGCGCTGGGGAAACGATGAACGACATCGTCAATGCCGTGACGCGGGTGACCGATATCATGGGTGAGATTGCCTCGGCCTCCGACGAGCAAAGCCGGGGGATTGATCAGGTTGCGCTCGCGGTCTCTGAAATGGATCGCGTTACGCAGCAGAACGCCTCTTTGGTACAGGAGTCGGCTGCCGCAGCGGCCGCTCTTGAAGAACAGGCCAGTCGCCTGACGCAGTCGGTATCGACTTTCCGTCTTGCGTCACGTCCGGCCTCGACAAAACCACGCGATACACGATTACCTGCAGCGCCGAGCGCATCCTATCCGCGCCAGAGCATTGAACAAGATACGAATTGGGAAACATTTTGACTGACAGTTAAACCGCGGCCAGTGCCGCCTGATGGGAGCGTTGATGTTTAATCGTATTCGAATTTCGACCACGCTGTTTTTGATTTTAATCCTCTGCGGTGTTTTGCAGATTGGCAGTAATGGCTTGTCCTTCTGGGCATTTCGGGACGGTTTTCAGAACCTGAATCAGGTCGAACGGAGTAATCAGCAACGCGCTGCGCTGGCCCAAACCCGCGCTGTGTTATTACAGGCCAGTACGGCCCTTAATAAGGCAGGGACGCTGACCGCCCTGAGCTATCCGCCAGAGGACATCAAAACCCTGATGACCCTTGCGCGCGACAGCCTGGCGCAGTCTGAATTGATGTTTAAACGATTTATGGCGACGTCGGATTCGACGGAACAAGGCAAGGCGCTGTTAAGCGCGACGGAGAAAAGTTTCAACCAGTGGCACAGCGATCTCGCGCATCAGGCCACCTGGCTTGAAAACAATCAGTTGTCAGATTTTCTGACCGCGCCGGTGCAGGCGGCTCAAGATGCTTTTGATGCGAATGTGAATGCGTGGCAGAGCAACATCGACCGCGTGTTGCAAACGGCAGGAGAGCAGAGTCAGCGCAATTACCATATGTCGGGGGTGATTTTCGCCACCATGGTGGTCCTGGCGGCACTGCTCACCAGCGGTGCGCTGTTCTGGTCACGCAAGATGATTGTTCAGCCGCTGGCGATTATTGGCAGCCATTTCGACAGTATTGCCGCGGGGAATCTGGCACGGCCAGTAGCGGTTTATGGGCGCAATGAGATCTCGGCCATTTTTGCCAGCCTGCAGAAGATGCAAAAGGCGTTACGCGAAACGGTAAGTGACGTTCGTCAGGGCAGCTCAGCCATGCATAGCGGTATTTCAGAAATCGCGATGGGCAATAACGATTTATCTTCGCGAACCGAACAGCAGGCGGCCGCGCTGGCACAAACGGCGGCCAGCATGGAACAACTTACCGCTACCGTCGGCCAGAACGCTGATAACGCGCGCCAGGCGTCAGGAATCGCCAAAAGTGCGGCAGACACAGCGCATAAAGGTGGCGAGCAGACGTCCCGGGTTGCCAGCACCATGCATGAGATTTCTGCCAGCTCGCAGAAAATCGGCGACATCATCGGCGTGATTGACAGCATTGCCTTCCAGACCAATATCCTGGCGTTGAATGCCGCGGTCGAGGCCGCCAGGGCAGGGGAGCAAGGGCGTGGTTTTGCCGTCGTCGCTGGTGAAGTGCGTAATCTGGCAAGCCGTAGCGCGCAGGCGGCGAAAGAAATTAAGGGGCTCATTGAGGAGTCAGTCACCCGGGTGCATCAGGGCTCGCAACTGGTGGATATGGCGTCGCGCACGATGACAGAAATTGTCAGTTCGGTGACCCGGGTTAACGACATCATGGGCGAGATTGCCTCGGCATCCGATGAACAGCGCAGAGGCATTGAGCAGGTGGCGCAGGCCGTCAGCCAGATGGACTCAGTGACGCAGCAAAACGCCGGGCTGGTGGAAGAAGCCGCATCCGCCACCGGACAACTCGCCACACAGGCCGATAATCTTTCCGCCTGTGTCGCATTTTTCAAGCTTGAAGAGCAAACCGTAGCAAAACAAGAGTTGGCGCAGCCGCAGGTTGTGCCCGTTGTATCCTGAATGTGATTGAGAAGGCGCTATGACATCATCTCTGCCCACCGGGCAAACGTCATTATTGTTACAGATGACACAGCGCCTCGCGCTGTCTGACGCGCATTTTCGTCGGATATGTCAATTAATCTACCAGCGTGCGGGGATCGTACTGGCCGACCACAAGCGGGATATGGTTTATAACCGCCTGGTCCGCCGTTTGCGTACCCTGGGGCTGGATGACTTTGGTCGCTATCTCAGCATGCTGGAAGCTAACCAGAACAGTGCTGAGTGGCAGGCTTTTATTAACTCCCTGACTACCAACCTGACCGCATTTTTTCGCGAAGGGCATCATTTTCCGGTGCTGTCAGATCATGCTCGTCGGCGCAGCGGTGAATACCGCGTCTGGAGCGCGGCGGCATCAACCGGAGAAGAACCCTACAGCATTGCGATTACGCTTGCCGATACCTTAGGTATGGCACCGGGCCGCTGGCGTGTTTTTGCCAGCGACATTGATACCGAAGTGCTGGAAAAGGCCAGAAACGGCATTTACCGCCTCGATGAGCTAAAGACGCTGTCACCCCAGCAGTTGCAGCGTTATTTCATGCGCGGCACCGGGCCGCATGAAGGGTTGGTACGCGTTCGGCAGGAACTGGCAGGTCATGTTGAATTTTCCAGCGTCAATTTACTGGATAAGCAGTACAACGTGCCAGGCCCTTTTGATGCCATATTTTGCCGTAACGTGATGATCTATTTCGATAAAACGACGCAGCAGGACATTTTGCACCGTTTTGTTCCACTTCTTAAACCTGACGGACTGCTGTTTGCAGGTCATTCAGAAAACTTTAGCAACCTTGTGCGCGAGTTTAGCCTGCGTGGACAGACCGTGTATGCGCATGCGCCAGGTAAGGATAAAGCATGAGTAAAATCAGGGTGTTGTCGGTAGATGATTCTGCATTGATGCGTCAAATCATGACCGAAATTATTAACAGCCACAGTGATATGGAAATGGTGGCGACGGCGCCGGATCCGTTGGTCGCCCGGGATTTAATCAAAAAATACAATCCCGACGTCCTGACGCTGGACGTGGAAATGCCGCGCATGGACGGCCTCGATTTCCTTGAGAAGTTGATGCGCCTGCGTCCGATGCCGGTGGTTATGGTTTCTTCACTGACCGGTAAAGGTTCTGAGGTCACGCTGCGGGCCCTGGAACTGGGGGCGATTGACTTTGTCACCAAGCCTCAGTTGGGGATCCGCGAAGGCATGCTGGCGTATAGCGAGATGATTGCGGAGAAAATCCGCACCGCATCGCGGGCAAAACTGGCCGCCCACAAACCCTTGGCGGCACCGACGACCTTGAAAACGGGGCCATTACTCAGTTCAGAAAAACTGCTGGTCATCGGCGCCTCAACCGGAGGAACAGAGGCAATTCGCCATGTACTCCAGCCATTGCCGCTTTCAAGTCCCGGTATTCTTATTACCCAGCATATGCCGCCAGGATTTACCCGTTCGTTCGCCGAACGTCTGAACAAACTGTGTCAGATTACCGTAAAAGAGGCAGAGGACGGAGAGCGCGTTCTCCCTGGGCATGCGTATATCGCGCCTGGCGACAAGCATATGGAGCTGGCGCGCAGCGGCGCGAACTATCAAATCAAAATTCATGACGGTCCGCCGGTTAACCGGCACCGGCCCTCAGTGGATGTGCTGTTTCATTCGGTGGCGAAACATGCGGGGCGTAATGCCGTTGGGGTGATCCTGACCGGTATGGGCAACGATGGCGCAGCCGGAATGTTAGCGATGAACCAGGCGGGTGCCTGGACCATTGCGCAAAACGAAGCAAGTTGTGTGGTGTTCGGCATGCCGCGCGAGGCCATCAATATGGGTGGCGTAAGCGAAGTGGTCGATCTTAGCCAGGTGAGCCAGCAAATGCTGGTGAAAATTAGTGCCGGACAGGCAATACGTATTTGAATCAGGAGTTTATTTTTATGGCGGATAAAGAGCTTAAGTTTTTGGTTGTGGATGACTTTTCCACCATGCGTCGCATCGTGCGTAACCTGCTTAAAGAGCTGGGATTCAACAATGTTGAAGAGGCTGAAGATGGCGTGGATGCGCTGAACAAGCTGCAGGCAGGGGGATTCGGTTTTGTTATTTCTGACTGGAACATGCCGAACATGGATGGACTGGAACTGCTGAAAACCATCCGTGCAGATGGTGGGATGGCTTCTCTGCCGGTGCTGATGGTCACGGCGGAAGCGAAAAAAGAGAACATCATTGCGGCGGCACAGGCAGGTGCCAGTGGCTATGTCGTGAAACCGTTTACGGCGGCGACGCTGGAAGAAAAACTGAATAAAATCTTTGAGAAACTGGGCATGTGAGGGTGTGATGATGATGCAACCACAAATTAAACCTGCTGACGAACACTCTGCAGGGGACATCATCGCGCGCATCGGCAGTTTGACCCGAATGCTGCGCGACAGCCTGCGTGAACTGGGGCTGGATCAGGCCATTGCCGAAGCGGCAGAAGCAATTCCCGATGCCCGCGATCGTCTCGATTACGTTGTACAGATGACCGCTCAGGCGGCAGAGCGCGCGCTGAACAGCGTCGAAGCTTCGCAGCCGCACCAGGACGCGATGGAAAAAGGGGCCAAAGACCTGACCAAACGCTGGGATGAATGGTTCGAAAATCCGATCGAACTGTCAGACGCTCGTGAACTGGTCACCGATACCCGTCAGTTCCTTGGTGATGTGCCCGGACATACCAGCTTTACCAATGCCCAGTTGCTGGACATCATGATGGCGCAGGATTTCCAGGATCTCACCGGACAGGTCATCAAGCGCATGATGGATGTTATCCAGGAAATTGAACGCCAGCTGCTGATGGTTCTGTTGGAAAACATTCCGGAACAGGGCGCTCGTCCTAAACGTGAAAACGAAAGCTTGCTGAACGGCCCGCAGGTTGACGCCTCGAAAGCTGGCGTAGTGGCAAGCCAGGATCAGGTTGACGACCTGCTGGATAGCCTCGGGTTCTGATGAGTATTTGCCGGATGTGAGGCGTGGGCCTCTCATCCGGCTTACGCGCGATTCTGCTTAAAGCCATAAATCCCGTCTTTTTTACCGCTTACTCTTCCCATTGCTGGATAGCTGTTCTGGCATCATTCTCGCCTATATCTCTATCCAGGGTCTGATGCGTGGCAGAAGAAAGCGACGACGACAAAACAGAAGCCCCCACACCCCACCGACTTGAAAAAGCGCGGGAAGAAGGGCAGATCCCCCGATCCAAAGAGCTAACCTCACTACTTATTTTGCTGGTGGGCGTGTGCATTATCTGGATTGGCGGGGAGTCGCTTGCCCGCAGACTGGCCGGTATGCTGTCGGCCGGATTACGTTTTGACCACAGTATGGTCAACGATCCAAACCTGATCCTCAGCCAAATCATCCTGCTGATTAAAGACGCGATGATTGCGCTGTTGCCGTTGATTACCGGCGTCGTTCTGGTGGCATTAATCTCCCCGGTGATGCTTGGCGGCTTGATTTTCAGCGGTAAATCCCTGCAACCCAAATTCTCTAAGCTGAATCCGTTGCCGGGCATTAAGCGCATGTTTTCCGCGCAAACCGGCGCAGAACTGCTCAAAGCGATACTGAAGTCGACGTTAGTGGGCAGCGTGGCCGGGTTTTATCTCTGGCACAAGTGGCCAGAAATGATGCGGCTGATGGCGGAATCTCCGATTGCGGCAATGGGTAACGCCCTGGATTTGGTCGGCATGTGCGCGTTGTTAGTGGTGCTTGGCGTCATTCCGATGGTGGGATTCGACGTTTTTTTCCAGATTTACAGCCATCTGAAAAAGCTGCGCATGTCGCGCCAGGATATCCGTGACGAATTTAAGCAAAGCGAAGGTGACCCGCACGTTAAGGGCAAAATTCGTCAAATGCAGCGCGCGGCCGCTCAGCGTCGCATGATGGCGGATGTACCAAAAGCAGACGTTATTGTCACTAACCCTACGCACTACTCAGTAGCGTTGAAGTATGACGAGAACAAAATGAGTGCGCCGAAAGTTGTCGCTAAGGGGGCCGGGCTGGTTGCGCTGCGCATTCGTGAAATTGGCGCAGAGCACCGTGTCCCTACGTTAGAAGCGCCACCACTGGCGCGTGCGCTCTATCGCCATGCTGAAATTGGTCAGCAAATACCGGGTCAATTATATGCCGCCGTTGCCGAAGTGCTGGCATGGGTATGGCAGCTAAAACGCTGGCGTCTGGCTGGCGGCAAACGTCCACCACAACCTGAAAACCTTCCGGTGCCTGAAGCACTGGATTTCATGAACGAGAAGAATACTGATGGCTAATCTGGTCGCGATGCTGCGTTTGCCCAGCAACCTGAAATCCACGCAATGGCAAATCCTTGCCGGACCGATCCTCATCCTGCTGATCCTGTCGATGATGGTGCTGCCGCTGCCGGCTTTCGTCCTCGATTTGCTGTTCACATTTAACATTGCGCTGTCGATCATGGTACTGCTGGTGGCGATGTTCACCCAGCGTACGCTGGAATTTGCCGCATTCCCGACGATTTTGCTGTTTACCACATTATTACGCCTGGCGCTGAACGTTGCGTCGACCCGTATCATTTTGATGGAAGGACACACCGGCGCGGCGGCGGCGGGGAAGGTGGTTGAAGCTTTTGGTCACTTCCTGGTAGGCGGTAACTTTGCGATCGGCATCGTGGTCTTCGTGATTCTCGTCATCATTAACTTTATGGTAATCACCAAAGGTGCAGGGCGTATCGCCGAGGTTGGCGCGCGCTTCGTGCTGGATGGTATGCCCGGCAAGCAGATGGCGATTGATGCGGATTTGAATGCCGGTCTGATTGGCGAAGATGAAGCTAAAAAACGACGCTCGGAAGTGACCCAGGAAGCGGATTTTTACGGCTCAATGGACGGTGCGAGTAAATTCGTCCGTGGAGACGCCATTGCCGGTATTTTGATCATGGTGATCAACGTAGTCGGCGGTCTGTTAGTTGGGGTGTTGCAGCATGGTATGAGCATGGGCAGCGCTGCGGAAAGTTATACCCTGCTGACCATCGGTGACGGGCTGGTGGCACAAATTCCTGCTCTGGTTATCTCTACCGCTGCGGGCGTGATCGTGACCCGCGTTAGTACCGACCAGGACGTAGGCGAACAGATGGTGACCCAACTGTTCAGCAATCCTAGTGTCATGTTGCTCAGTGCGGCGGTACTTGGACTTTTGGGCCTGGTTCCGGGCATGCCGAACCTGGTGTTTCTGATGTTTACTGCCGCATTGCTGGGCCTGGCCTGGTGGATGCGCGGTCGTGAGCAAAAAGCGCCAGATGAACCGCAGCCGGTGAAAATGCCGGAAAACAACTCCGTGGTGGAAGCCACGTGGAACGACGTGCAGTTGGAAGATTCGCTGGGAATGGAGGTAGGTTATCGCCTGATCCCAATGGTGGACTTTCAGCAGGATGGCGAGTTACTGGGGCGAATTCGCAGTATTCGTAAGAAATTTGCTCAGGATATGGGCTTCCTGCCGCCGGTGGTACACATCCGTGACAATATGGATCTGCAGCCGGCCCGCTATCGAATTTTGATGAAAGGGGTAGAAATTGGCAGCGGTGACGCCTATCCGGGACGCTGGCTGGCCATTAACCCGGGTACTGCTGCCGGGTCGCTGCCGGGCGAGAAAACGGTCGATCCGGCTTTCGGACTGGACGCTATCTGGATTGAAAGCGCATTGAAGGAACAGGCGCAGATTCAGGGCTTTACGGTGGTTGAAGCCAGTACTGTTGTTGCTACGCATCTAAATCACCTGATTGGCCAGTTCGCCGCTGAGCTGTTTGGCCGTCAGGAAGCGCAGCAGTTACTGGATCGAGTGTCGCAGGAAATGCCAAAGCTGACGGAAGATCTGGTGCCGGGCGTTGTGACGCTCACCACGCTGCATAAAGTGCTGCAGAACTTACTGGACGAGAAAGTACCGATTCGTGATATGCGCACTATTCTTGAAACGCTGGCGGAACATGCGCCGCTGCAAAACGATCCGCATGAGCTTACCGCGGTCGTCCGTGTTGCGTTGGGACGCGCCATCACTCAGCAGTGGTTCCCGGGTAATGAAGAGGTTCAGGTTATCGGTCTTGATACTCCGCTCGAGCGTTTGCTGCTGCAAGCGCTGCAGGGGGGGGGTGGCCTGGAGCCTGGGCTTGCAGACCGCCTGCTGGCCCAAACACAGGAAGCGCTGTCCCGGCAGGAAATGTTGGGCGCGCCGCCGGTCTTGCTGGTTAATCACGCGTTGCGTCCGCTGCTGGCGCGGTTTTTACGTCGCAGCATCCCGCAGTTGGTTGTGTTATCGAACATGGAGCTTTCCGATAACCGCCATATCCGCATGACGGCGACCATTGGAGGTAAATAATGCGCAAGTTACTGTGGTTGTTGTTTTTTCCTCTGGTGGCGCAGGCCGCCGGAGAAGGGGCCTGGCAGGCAAGCGGTATGGGGATCACCTTAAATCACCGTGGCCAGTCAGCCTCGTCTGCGCCTTTGGTTCCTGGCCAGCCGGTCTCTGGCTTAATGACGCTGGTAGCCTGGCGCTATGAGCTGAATGGCCCCACGCCCGCAGGTCTGCGGGTGCGTTTATGTTCTCAGTCCCGTTGTGTCGAGCTGGACGGGCAAAGTGGGACCACCAACGGGTTCAATAATGTTCCGGCCATTGAACCGATGCATTTTGTCTGGGAAGTCCCCGGCGGTGGTCGCCTGATCCCCGCGTTACGCATTCAGAGCAATCAGGTGATTGTGAACTACCGTTAACACCCTCCGTCATTCAAACCAGCAGTTGAAACTGCTGGTTGTTTCAACATTCCAGCCTCTCATTCAATTAAATAGAAACGCAGTTTTATAAAATAGGTGACGTACGTTGCCGGACTCTTTGTATTGTTGCCATTTCACGAATCCTTCTGGCAGAAATAGAAAGGTTTCGCTTCCTGTTTGCTTTTACTGTGCCTCTATAAGGATGCCCATTGTCAAAGCGAGGATTGCGGGGCCTCCCAAATACAGCTGCTGCGCCGCAACAGGGGCAGGTCACAGCATTGAATCCGACATTGACAGAGGTTAAGTAAATGATTGTTTACCCGGTTAAACATAGCCCGTTGTTGCGCCAGCCAGAACATTTTATTGCCAGGGATGAATTAAAAACGCTGATCAAAAAGGTGACGCATAACCTGGTCAATATTCATGACGAAACTGGTGAGTTCTTGCTGCGTCTGGACGATGGACGCGTAATTGATACCAAAGGCTGGGCGGGATGGGAGTGGACGCACGGCGTCGGCTTGTACGGGATGTATCAGTACTATCAGCAAACCGGCGATGAAACGATACGCGATATCATCGATAGCTGGTTTGCCGATCGCTTTGCTGAAGGTGCAACCACCAAAAACGTTAACACCATGGCGCCATTTTTAACGTTGGCGTATCGCTATGAAGAGACGCGTAATCCAGCGTATCTACCGTGGCTCGACAGCTGGGCTGAGTGGGCAATGCATGAGATGCCGCGTACCGAGTTCGGCGGTATGCAACACATTACGCTGGCGGAAGAAAACCACCAGCAGATGTGGGATGACACGCTGATGATGACGGTTTTACCGCTGGCGAAGATTGGCAAGTTACTCAATCGCCCTGACTACATCGAAGAGGCAACGTATCAGTTCCTGCTGCACGTGCAAAACCTGATGGATAAAGACACGGGGCTGTGGTTCCACGGCTGGAGCTATGAAGGAAATCATAACTTTGCCAATGCCCGCTGGGCGCGTGGCAACAGTTGGTTAACTATCGTGATCCCGGACTTTCTCGAATTACTTGATTTACCAGAAAACAATGCCGTTCACCGCTATCTGGTACAGGTCCTGAACGCACAAATCGCGGCGCTGGCGAAATGCCAGGATGAAAGTGGGTTGTGGCATACCTTGCTGGACGACTCGCAGTCGTATCTGGAAGCATCGGCAACTGCCGGATTTGCTTATGGGATCCTCAAAGCTGTACGTAAACGCTATGTTGGGCAAGAGTATACGCTGGTGGCCGAAAAAGCCATTCGTGGCATTGTGCAGCATATTTCACCGGAAGGTGAACTGCTGCACACCTCGTTTGGCACCGGGATGGGACACAATCTCGATTTCTACCGCAACATCCCTCGGACTTCTATGCCTTACGGACAAGCGATGGCGATGCTGTGTCTTACCGAATACTTGCGTAAGTATTTTTGATATCGGTATTCGATGGCGCTACCGCTATCGGACCTGATGGTTGAGTCGTCACTGTTTGTACCGTGTTGTCCTGCGGGGCAAAGAGATGATCCATGATTTGACGCATAACCGGCGCGGCGGTGACACCATCGCTGCCGCCGTTTTCCAGAATTAACGCCACCGCGACCTTCGGGTTCTTATAGGGCGCAAATGCGGTATAGAACACGTGGTCGCGCAAGCGGACAGGGATCATCTTCGCATTGTAGGTCTGATTTTCTTTCAGGCTAAAGACCTGCGAGGTGCCGCTTTTCGCCGCAATGCCGTAAGGTGCGGTGTGAAAGAACTTATAACCTGTACCATTTGGTTCATTCGCCATGCCGAACATCGCCTGACGCACCAGTTCCCAGTAGGGTGACGAGGCTGAGGCGATTTGTGACGGTGCTTCTGGAGCCTGATACGGCGTGAGGGTTTTGCCATTTTCTTCATCGAGTAGCAGGTGAGGGACGATAACCTTGCCGTTGTTAATCAGTGCGACCATGGCTTTGACCATCTGGATAGGAGTGGCAATCCAGTAGCCCTGGCCGATGCCAACTGAGATAGTATCCCCCTGATACCAGGCTTTTTTATGCACTTTTTGCTTCCATTCACGGCTCGGGAGCAGGCCGTTATACTCCTCATCAAGATCGATGCCGGTCGGTTTACCGTAACCAAACTGGCTGAGCATGCTGTTAATCCGGTCGATCCCCATCATATACGCCACCTGATAGAAGAATGTATCGGCAGACTCTTCTATCGCTTTGGTGACATCCAGCATACCGTGGCCCGTTTTTTTCCAGTCACGGTAATGTCGCTCGGTGCCGGGTAGCGTCCAGGTAGGAGCACCGAAGAAACTGGTCTGCGGCGTGATCACACCGTTTAGTAATGCTGACATCGCCATATACGGTTTGACCGTTGAAGCGGGGGGGTACAATCCCTGTGTGACGCGGTTGATTAATGGCAGGTCTTTATCCTGGAGTAGCTTGTTATAGTCCTGATAGCTAATGCCTTTGACAAACGGATTAGGGTCATAGCTGGGGTTTGAGACCATCGCCAGTACAGAACCGTCGTGTGGATCTTCAACTAAAACGGCGGCACGCTGGCCAGCCAACAAGCTCTCAATATATTGCTGTAAATGTAAATCCAGCGTCAAATGGATATTTTTTCCGGCAACGGGCGGCACATCTTTGAGCAGGCGTACGATGCGTCCGTGGTTATCTACTTCCACCTCCTGATAACCGGTCTTTCCATGCAGTTCATTTTCGTAATAGCGCTCAATACCTTGCTTACCGATATTGTGATCGGCGGCGTAGTTCTCAGCCTGACCCTTTTGATCCAGAGCTTTCAGGTCGTTGTCATTGATTTTTGAAACATAGCCAAGGACATGTGCCAGCGCCGCGCCATAGGGATACTGGCGGTCTTCGTAGCTATTGATGTTTACGCCGCTAAAATGAAACTGGTTTACCGAGAAACGGGCGATTTCCACATCGGTAAGCGCATTTTTTAGCACGACCGGACGATAGCGGCTGCTGGCTTTTAGCTCATGGCGAAACTGATCAATATCATCAGGAGTGAGGTCAACGATGGGCGTGAGCTGCTGGATTAACGCATTCATATCGCTGATTTTATAAGGCGTAACGGAAATATCGTACCAGGTGACGTTGCGCACCAGCGGGATGCCGTTGCGATCGTAAATCATGCCACGCGTGGGGGCGACGGGTAGCATTTTGATGTCGTTTGCATTCGACCGGGTGGTGTAATACTGGTGCTGACAGATTTGTAAGTTATACAGATTGTAAATCAGGATGCCAAAACAGATGACCACCAGGCCAAAGGCCACCAATACACGCCGCTGAAAGAGTTTTTCTTCCGCCTCAAAATCTCTGAATGTCATTGACCCGTACCCGATTAATTCGCCGCCTAATGATACGGAGGCTTAAACGGGATGACAGGCAAAAAATGTTCCATATCTCTAGGGAAATGTGTCATTCCTTGTGGGCTGTTACAAATTACAGTGAACGTAGCCGCTTCTCGTAGGCCTGATTGCGCTGCCATGAGAACGGGTCAGGGAAAATAAAAAAGCCCGCGACATAGCGCGGGCTTTCACATTACTTGAGGTAATTACATACGTTCTACGGTTTCGATACCCAGTGTATCCAGACCCAGCTTCAGGGTTTTCGCCGTCAGTTGTGCCAGTTTCAGTCGGCTGTTACGAACCTCTTCGTTTTCAGCGCTGAGGATAGGGCAGTGCTCGTAGAAGCCAGAGAACAGACCGGCAACGTCGTATAGGTAAGCACACATCACGTGCGGTGTACCTTCACGTGCAACAACGGTCAGCGTTTCTTCAAACTGCAGCAAACGCGCAGCCAGCTGAGCCTCGCGATCTTCGTTGATAATCACCTGCGCATTTGCCAGCGCGCTTTCGTCGATATCCGCTTTACGGAATACGGACAGTACGCGGGTGTAAGCATACTGCATGTACGGCGCGGTATTGCCTTCGAACGCCAGCATGTTGTCCCAGTCGAAGATGTAGTCGGTGGTACGGTTTTTGGACAGATCCGCGTATTTCACCGCGCCGATACCGACCGCATTTGCCAGCTTTTCCAGCTCATCGGCAGGCATGTCTGGGTTCTTCTCCGCGACCAGGCGACGTGCGCGCTCCAGCGCTTCATCCAGCAGATCGGCCAGTTTAACCGTGCCGCCAGCGCGGGTTTTGAACGGTTTACCGTCTTTGCCCAGCATCATACCGAACATGTGGTGTTCCAGCGGCACCGAATCCGGCACATAACCAGCTTTACGTACGATGGTCCAGGCCTGCATTAAGTGCTGATGCTGACGAGAGTCGATGTAATACAGTACGCGATCGGCATGCAGGGTTTCGTAACGATACTTGGCACAGGCGATGTCGGTTGTGGTGTAGAGATAGCCGCCATCTTTCTTCTGAATGATAACGCCCATCGGTTCGCCTTCCTTGTTTTTATACTCATCAAGGAATACGACGGTAGCGCCTTCGCTTTCAACAGCCAGGCCTTTGGCTTTGAGATCGGCCACGATGCCAGGCAGCATCGGGTTGTAAAGGCTCTCGCCCATGACGTCGTCACGGGTCAGGGTAACGTTGAGGCGATCGTAGGTTAACTGGTTCTGCGACATGGTAATGTCGACCAGTTTACGCCACATCTCGCGGAAGTATTCGTCGCCGCCTTGCAGCTTCACGACATAACTACGGGCGCGTTCCGCGAAGGCTTCATCTTCGTCGTAATGTTTTTTCGCGTCACGGTAGAAACCTTCCAGGTCAGCCAGCGCCATCTCTCCGGCATTTTCCTGCTGCTGTTTTTCCAGCCATGCGATGAGCATACCGAACTGAGTACCCCAGTCGCCGACGTGGTTGGCGCGGATAACCTTGTGACCAAGGAATTCCAGCGTACGCACCGCCGCGTCACCGATGATGGTGGAACGCAGGTGACCAACGTGCATCTCTTTCGCTACGTTAGGCGCGGAGTAGTCAACCACAACGGTTTGTTTAGCCGGTTGGGTGACGCCCAGACGATCGGAAGCCAGCGCCTGCTGAACGTGCTGCGCCAGAAATGCCGGGTCGAGAAAAATGTTGATAAAGCCCGGGCCTGCAATTTCAACTTTGCTGGCAATCCCGTTGAGATCCAGATGAGTCAGCACCTGCTCAGCCAGTTGTCGCGGCGCCATACCCAGTTTTTTAGCGACAGCCATCATGCCGTTAGCTTGATAGTCGCCGAACTGTACTTTTGCTGACTGACGAACCTGTGGTTCGCAATCTGCAGGCGCGCCTGCAGCAATCATGGCCTGACTGACTTTTTCTGAGAGAAGAGCCTGAATATTCACCGGAATACCTTACATTTATGAAGCGGTCTAAAATTCACCGCACCAGTTTAAGAATTAAGGGCGGGATTATACTGCAAATGCCCGTTGCCGTCAGCATTGTGTGTACCGCCAGTAGCCTGAAATATAAACCATGCAATGGCGTAAATTTATCCATGATGTGTTCGGAGAAAACAGCGGTTGGATGGCGCAGCGCAACAGAGTAAATTAGCGACTTTGAACATGGATATGAGCTTTTAATATGGCGAACTGGCAAACCGTTGCAGAACTACAGGATATTTCTGCAGATTTACCGCATTTCACGCAGGCATTAACGGAACTTTCTACCCGTCTTGGGCTGGATATCACAGGCCTGGAAGCCGATCACATTTCCTTGCGTTGCCATCAAAATACCACTGCAGAACGCTGGCGTCGTGGGTTTGAACAGTGCGGTGAATTGTTGTCAGAAAACATCATTAACGGCAGACCTATTTGTCTTTTTAAACTGCATGAGCCGGTTTGTGTGCAACATTGGCAATTTTCCATCGTCGAACTGCCGTGGCCGGGCGAAAAACGTTACCCACATGAAGGCTGGGAACATATTGAAATTGTTCTGCCGGGTGAGGCACAAACGCTGAATGCGCGAGCGCTGGCGCTGCTTTCCGATCACGGTCTGAGTCAACCTGGTATATTTGTGAAAACCAGCTCGCCAAAAGGAGAACGTGAACGTTTACCGAATCCGACGCTGGCGGTTAGCGATGGTAGCGTGACGATAAAATTCCACCCGTGGTCGATTGAAACCATTGTGGCAAGCGAACGTCAGGAGTGAGCATGACTATACTGGAAATCTGCTGTTACAGCATGGAGTGCGCGCACGCGGCGCAGCAAAACGGCGCGGATCGTATTGAGCTTTGCTCGGCACCCAAAGAAGGGGGCTTAACGCCTTCACTGGGCGTCTTGCGTTCTGTTCGCCAGCACATTTCGATTCCCGTCAATCCCATTATTCGTCCACGTGGAGGCGACTTTTGTTACACCGAAGGTGAGTTCGCTGCAATGCTGGATGATATAGCGATGGTCAGAGAACTGGGGTTCTCAGGGCTGGTGACCGGCATTTTAGATGCGAATGGCGATGTCGATATGCCGCGCATGGAGAAAATAATGATCGCCGCCGGTTCACTGCAAGTCACTTTTCATCGTGCCTTTGATATGTGTGCTAACCCACTCAATACGCTTAAAAAATTAGCTGATTTGGGCATCGCCAGAGTACTCACCTCCGGGCAAAAATCAGATGCGGCGCAAGGTTTAACAAAAATAATGGAACTTATTGCGCAGCCTGGTGCTCCAATCATTATGGCCGGAGCGGGGGTTCGCGCCTCGAATTTGTCCCTGTTCCTTGATGCTGGGGTGCAGGAAGTCCACAGTTCTGCCGGAGTATGGCTGGCTTCACCAATGCGTTATCGCAATTCGGGGTTGTCGATGTCTTCGGATGCGCAGGCGGATGAGTATTCTCGCTATGCGGTAGACGGGGCGGCGGTTGCTGAAATGAAAGCAATCATTGCACACCATCAGGCCAACTGATTTTACCGTTGCATCATGTCGCCCAATATGATGCTTGCTCGTACCAGGCCCCTGCAATTTCAACAGGGGCCTTTTTTTCTCCTTCTCCTGCATATTTCGGTCTGCAACTGTGTTGGCTTTCCTCGCTCACCCTGGTCACGTAGTTATCTACGCTCCCAGGGATTTGCTGCGTCGCCGCCTTGTTGCAAACCGAACTATTTTGGAAAAATGGTGCTATACGTAATAGTCATTTGGCAAAAATGACTACGGTTTACGCGCAATCAATACCGCACGCAGTGGGGCAGGGTAGCCTTCCACCGTCTTGCTGTGGTCGTTCGGGTCAAGGAAGTCGGCCAGCGATTCGGTAATCATCCATTCGGTGCGGCGCTGTTCTTCGGTAGTGGTCACACATACGTCGGCAATGCGCACATCAACAAACCCGCATTTTTCCAGCCAGTTTTTTAGCGCCAGTGCAGACGGGATAAAGTAAACGTTACGCATCTGGGCGTAGCGATCGCCCGGCACCAGCACGGTATTTTCATTGCCTTCGACGACCAGCGTTTCCAGTACCAGTTCCCCATCATTAACCAACTGATCCTTTAACTGCCACAGGTGTTCCAGCGGCGAGCGGCGGTGATAAAGCACGCCCATGGAGAATACGGTATCAAAGGCGTTGAGCGCCGGAAGCTGTTCAATACCCAGCGGCAGCAGATGCGCGCGCTGGTCATTGCCCAGCAGTTTACGCACCGCCTCAAACTGGCACAGGAACAGTTGGGTCGGGTCGATACCGACCGCCAGATGTGCGCCCGCGCCAATCATGCGCCACATGTGATAGCCACTGCCGCAGCCGACATCAAGAATGGTACGTCCGGTGAGATCAGACAAGTGCGGCAGGACGCGATCCCACTTCCAGTCGGAACGCCATTCGGTATCGATGTTGACGCCGTACAGCGAGTACGGTCCTTTACGCCATGGCATCAGGTTACGCATCAGGGTGTCTATGCGTTTAAGCTGACCTTCGCTGAGCGGCTCTTTGCTTTCTGCGGTAACGCTATGCAGTAAGTCCAGACGATGCGGCGTTAGCTCGGGCAGAAACTCGACGGCGTTTGACCATTGTTTAAAAAGACCGTGCTGATCGCGCTGCCAGGCAGCGATTTGCGCCGGAAGTGTTTCCAGCCAATGGGACAGATGATTTTTGGCAATCAACTGATAAAAGTTACCAAAATCGATCATGCGCTAACCTCAGCTTTCAACGCCACCAGAGAGCCAAAGTTGAAGCACTGGAACCACAATTCGCTGTGCTCAAAGCCGGCCTGATGCAGTCGCGCTTTGTGCGTTTCGACCGAGTCGGTGAGCATCACGTTCTCCAGCATGCTGCGTTTCTGGCTGATTTCCAGTTCGCTATAGCCATTGGCTCGTTTGAAGTCGTGGTGCATGTTGAACAGCAACTCGCCTACGTTCGCGTCTTCGAAGCTGAATTTTTCAGATAGCACCAACGCGCCACCGGGATTCAGCCCCTGATAAATCTTATCCAACAACGCCTGGCGCTCAGGTGGCTCAAGGAATTGCAGGGTAAAATTCAGCACCACCATCGAGGCATTTTCGATAGTAATGTTGCGAATATCGCCTTCGACAACCTCAACCGGAGTCGGTGCTTTATAAGCGTCGATGTGACGACGGCAGCGCTCAACCATCGCCGGGGAGTTATCGACAGCAATAATTTTGCAATTCTCGTGATGAATATTGCGACGCACCGAGAGCGTCGCCGCGCCCAGAGAACAGCCCAGATCGTAGACCTGCGTGTTGGGTTGTACGAAACGTTCGGCCAGCATGCCAATCATAGAAATAATATTGGAATAGCCAGGAACGGAACGCTGGATCATATCCGGGAAGACTTCAGCTACCCGTTCATCAAAGGTCCAGTCACCCAGACTGGCGATAGGCGCAGAAAAAAGCGTGTCGCGGTGAGACATAACGTAAAAATCCGGGAAAAATAAAGTGGCGTATTGTGCGCTAATGCAGGGAGAAAACCAACTCCCAGGGCATATACCAAAGATTCGCCAGCACCATTAGCAACAGCGAACACCAGGTTGCGCTCATGCCTGAACGGCGCCAGCGGAAAAGCCGGTGGTGGAATCCGTAATAATGCATCAGTCGTCCGGCAATCAACATCAGCCCGCAAAGATGCACCATCCACGTCTCTGCGCCGTTCATTTCCATAAATAACAGCAGCACTAACGCGACGGGAATATATTCCACCGCGTTACCGTGAATGCGGATAGCGCTTTGCAGTTCGCTAAAACCTCCATCGCCATAGGCAACGCGATATTGCATGCGCAGGCGAACAACGTCAAAGGAGAACTTTATTAACAATAACGCACCCAATACGGCATAAAGCGCGCTTACCATACAAACTCCCTTTTAAAATGGCTGATGGCCTTGACTATGATAGGTGGCATTTTCAGAAAAGAGAAGATTGCTGTGGAATAGACGGTGCTGATCCGATCTCTGGCAGAGCACTGCGTAAATCTGACCATAGTGTATCAACAAGCTCCGGGGCCTGCGCGATGTCCGGCGTATGCAAAAACAGATACGGCGTCGTGGTGTGTTGCCATAGTGACAGCTTGGTCAGCCAGACGGCAAAAAGCGCGCTGTTTTGTGCCATATCATCGCTACCGATAAAGCGTACCATCGGATGGTTTGCCGTCACCACCACATGCACCGGAACCTTTGGTTTCTTACGCTGGGCGTCACGTATCGCTTCGGTATGTGGGATTGCGGCATGTACCGGGCGGCTGTCCAGAATCACCCGGTTTACTCCACGCTCGTGTAACCCGCGATTAAATAGCTGTTCGGCTTCGCCTTTGGCAAAGAAGTCTGGATGGCGAACTTCCACACCGTAGGTAAAACATTTGGGGAGCGCGTCGAGAAACTGCCACAGGGCAGGCAGGTCGCGTGGGCTAAAAGTCGCGGGTAATTGCAGCCAGTATTGTCCAATGCGCGATTCCAGCGGCGACATGCGCATAAAAAATTCCTGTACCAGGTCATCACAATTACGCAGCGCGGCCTTATGCGAAATGGTCGCCGGAAACTTAAAACAAAATCGAAACGTATCGGTGGTCTGTGCCTGCCAGCGGGCAACAATATCGGCTTTAGGCAGCGCATACAGCGTGGTATTGCCCTCCACGCAGTTAAAGTGGCGGGCATACTCTTCAAGGCTTGTGATCCCCAAACGCACCCATTTTGGATGCGACCACTGGGGTAAACCGATATAGATCATAGCGCTTGCAAAATCTCCTCCACGCTGCGAACGCGCGCAATGCGGGGGAAAATGTGAGTCATGCTACCCTGGTGTTGCTCAGCACTGGCGGCGCTACAGGCATCCTCTGCAATGATAAGACTGAAACCCAGCTCCCACGCATTTCGCGCCGTCGACTCAACGCCAATGTTCGTAGAGATGCCGCACAGGACGATGGTATCGATACCCCGGCGACGCAGCTGTAATTCCAGATCGGTGCCATAGAAGGCTCCCCACTGGCGTTTGGTTACTTCGAGATCGCTGGTGCATTTACCCAGAGCAGCCGGGTAATTCCACCAGTTTTCGGGCAACGCTTTTGCTGGAGTCTGAGCATCTACTGGTTGTTTCAGCGCTTCGGCGTAATCGTCAGACCACCCGACGCGCACCATTACCACCGGGGAACCGTGGGTACGGAATTTTTCCGCCAACTGCGCGGTGCGGGCAACCACAGCGTGTGCCGTATGAGGTCCGCCAGCGAAAGGCAGGATCCCTTCCTGTAAGTCAATCACGACAAGGGCAGTTGTTTTTGCGTTCAGTTCCAGCATGTTCACTCCAGTAAAAAATAGAATTCCGTTACACCTTAAGCGCGAATCAGTGTGAAAGGGGCGACAATTTTTGTTATTTTTTGTGAGATTACGCAATGCCCGTCCAGGAAACAGGCGTACAGTCAGTACCGGACTTATCGTGCGGCAGAATTTCCAGTATAATAGCCGCCTTTTTTCATTCAGTTGTGACATTCAGCTAAAGCTGCGACTTCGTCATCTGCGAGACAGGTGACAATCCGCCTGCGGCAAAGTTAAGGGATATCTCATGCGTACAGAATATTGCGGACAGCTACGTCTGTCCCACGAGGGGCAGCAGGTGACTCTGTGTGGTTGGGTCAACCGTCGTCGTGATCTTGGTAGCCTGATCTTTATCGATATGCGCGACCGCGAAGGTATCGTGCAGGTATTTTTCGATCCGGACCGTGCGGACGCGTTAAAGCTGGCCTCCGAACTGCGTAATGAGTTCTGCATCCAGGTTACGGGCACCGTGCGTGCGCGTGACGCGAAAAACGTCAACGCCGAGATGGCGACGGGCGAAATTGAAGTGCTGGCCTCCGATCTGACCATCATCAACCGTTCAGACTCGCTGCCGTTGGACTCTAACCACGTCAACACCGAAGAAGCGCGACTGAAGTATCGCTATTTAGATCTGCGTCGCCCTGAAATGGCGCAGCGCCTGAAAACGCGTGCCAAAATTACCAGTCTGGTGCGTCGTTTTATGGACGACCACGGCTTCCTCGACATCGAAACACCGATGCTGACCAAAGCGACGCCGGAAGGCGCGCGCGATTACCTGGTACCTTCTCGCGTACATAAAGGTAAATTCTACGCGCTGCCGCAATCACCTCAGTTGTTCAAACAGCTGCTGATGATGTCTGGCTTTGACCGCTACTATCAGATCGTAAAATGCTTCCGTGATGAAGACTTACGTGCTGACCGTCAGCCTGAATTTACCCAGATCGACGTTGAGACTTCCTTCATGACCGCACCGCAGGTGCGTGAAGTGATGGAAGCGCTGGTGCGTAATCTGTGGCTGGAAGTTAAAGGGGTGGATCTGGGTGATTTCCCGATCATGACCTTTGCCGAAGCTGAGCGTCGTTACGGTTCCGATAAACCAGACCTGCGTAACCCGATGGAGCTGGTTGACGTTGCCGATCTGGTGAAAGACGTTGAGTTCGCAGTGTTCTCTGGTCCGGCAAACGATGCGAAAGGCCGCGTAGCTGCTCTGCGTGTACCGGGCGGTGCCGCACTGAGCCGTAAGCAAATTGACGATTACGGCAACTTTATTAAGATTTACGGCGCGAAAGGTCTGGCTTACATCAAAGTCACCGAGCGTGCGAAAGGTCTGGAAGGTATCACCAGCCCGGTTGCTAAGTTCCTGAACGCAGAAATCGTGGAAGCGATTCTGGCGCGTACCGGTGCGCAAGACGGCGACATGATTTTCTTCGGTGCCGACAACAAGAAAGTGGTTGCCGACGCGATGGGCGCGCTGCGTCTGAAACTGGGTAAAGACCTGAACATTACCGACGAAGCCAAATGGGCGCCGCTGTGGGTTATCGACTTCCCAATGTTTGAAGACGATGGTGAAGGCGGACTGACCGCAATGCACCACCCGTTCACCGCGCCGAAAGATATGACAGCTGCTGAGCTGAAAGCTGCGCCGGAAGACGCGGTTGCTAACGCATACGATATGGTTATCAACGGCTACGAAGTGGGCGGCGGTTCTGTGCGTATTCACAACGGCGACATGCAGCAGACCGTATTCGGTATTCTGGGCATTAACGAGCAAGAGCAGCGTGAGAAATTCGGCTTCCTGCTGGATGCGCTAAAATATGGTACACCACCGCATGCGGGCCTGGCGTTTGGTCTGGACCGTCTGACTATGCTGCTGACCGGTACTGACAACATTCGTGACGTTATTGCTTTCCCGAAAACCACTGCTGCAGCGTGTCTGATGACTGAAGCGCCGAGCTTTGCCAACGAAGCTGCGCTGGCGGAACTGAGCATTCAGGTTGTTAAGAAGGCCGAGAATAACTGATATGAGATACAAACAGCCTGTCTCGGTGTTAGTCGTGATTTATGCAAAGGACACCGGGAGAGTGCTGATGTTACAGCGACGCGACGATCCTGATTTCTGGCAGTCGGTCACCGGCAGCCTTGAAGAGGGTGAAACCGCGTCGCAAGCCGCTATGCGCGAAGTAAAGGAAGAGGTCGCCATTGATGTTGCATCTGAGCAACTGACCTTAATTGACTGTCAACGCACGGTGGAGTTTGAGATTTTTAGCCATTTACGTCATCGCTATGCACCGGGAATTGAACGAAATACTGAATCCTGGTTTTGCCTGGCACTTCCCTCAGAACGAGAGATCGTGTTCACCGAACATCTGACCTATCGTTGGGTTAATGCGGTTGAAGCCGCCCAATTAACCAAGTCGTGGAGTAACCGGCAGGCGATTGAAGAGTTTGTAATTAACGTCGCCTGAAAAGGCGCGCTTTTTGGAGATATTATTTATGGCAGGTCATAGTAAATGGGCCAACACCAGACACCGTAAAGCAGCGCAGGATGCTAAACGCGGTAAAATTTTCACCAAAATAATTCGTGAGCTGGTGACGGCGGCAAAACTCGGCGGCGGCGATCCGGACGCTAACCCGCGTCTGCGTGCAGCGGTTGATAAAGCGCTGGCTAACAACATGACCCGTGACACCCTGAACCGTGCAATCGCGCGCGGTGTGGGTGGTGATGAAGATTCCAACATGGAAACCATCATCTATGAAGGTTATGGTCCTGGCGGTACAGCCGTTATGATTGAATGTCTGTCTGACAACCGTAACCGTACTGTTGCGGAAGTGCGTCACGCGTTCACGAAAACGGGCGGCAACCTCGGTACCGACGGTTCCGTGGCTTACCTGTTCAGCAAAAAAGGCGTGATCTCCTTTGAACAAGGCGACGAAGACGCCATCATGGAAGCGGCGCTGGAAGCAGGTGCTGAAGACGTGGTGACCTTCGACGACGGCGCAATTGACGTTTACACCGCGTGGGAAGAGATGGGTAAAGTGCGTGACGCGCTGGAAGCGGCGGGCCTGAAAGCGGACGCGGCTGAAGTGTCTATGATTCCATCCACCAAAGCAGATATGGATGCAGAAACAGCGCCGAAGTTGTTGCGTCTGATCGATATGCTGGAAGACTGCGACGACGTGCAGGAAGTTTACCATAACGGCGAGATCTCTGATGAGGTTGCAGCTACCTTAGAATGAGGTGGCTGTACCGCAACCTGACAGGAGGTGCGTGATGTCTATCATTCTCGGCATTGACCCGGGGTCGCGCATCACCGGTTATGGCGTTATTCGTCAGGTCGGAAGACAGCTGACCTACCTCGGCAGCGGTTGTATCCGCACCAAAGTCGACGATCTCCCGTCACGTCTGAAGTTAATTTACGCGGGCGTGACGGAAATCATCACCCAGTTCCAGCCGGACTATTTTGCCATTGAGCAGGTCTTTATGGCGAAGAACGCTGACTCGGCGTTAAAGCTTGGACAGGCACGCGGCGTGGCAATCGTTGCGGCGACCAATCAGGATCTACCGGTCTTTGAATACGCGGCCCGCCAGGTAAAACAGACTGTGGTGGGGATCGGTAGTGCGGAAAAAAGCCAGGTCCAGCATATGGTGCGCACGCTGCTAAAACTCCCGGCGAATCCGCAAGCGGATGCCGCGGATGCGCTGGCGATAGCTATTACCCACTGCCATGTCAGTCAGAATGCCATGCAAATGAGCGAGTCGAGGCTGAATCTGGCGCGAGGTCGATTACGTTAGTGACAAATGAGGCTGGATATCTATCCAGCCTTTTTTTATGATAGCGCATTACCTTTTAGCCCTTAACGCAGGAGCGTCACGTGATAGGCAGACTCAGAGGCATCATTATTGAAAAACAACCCCCGCTGGTCCTTCTGGAAACGGGTGGGGTAGGCTATGAAGTGCACATGCCAATGACCTGTTTCTACGAGTTGCCGGAAGCCGGGCAGGAAGCGATTATCTTCACCCATTTTGTGGTGCGTGAAGACGCTCAACTGCTGTATGGCTTTAACAACAAGCAAGAGCGCACGCTGTTTAAAGAGTTAATCAAAACCAATGGCGTGGGGCCGAAGCTGGCGCTGGCGATCCTCTCCGGAATGTCTGCGCAGCAGTTTGTTAATGCCGTTGAGCGCGAAGAGCTTGGCGCGTTAGTGAAATTACCGGGCATTGGTAAGAAAACCGCAGAGCGTTTGATTGTTGAAATGAAAGACCGCTTTAAAGGCCTGCATGGTGACCTCTTTACCCCGGCGGCGGATCTGGTTCTGACCTCTCCGGCCAGTCCGACAACGGACGACGCCGAGCAGGAAGCGGTTGCTGCGCTGGTGGCGTTGGGCTATAAACCACAAGAAGCCAGCCGCATGGTGAGCAAAATTGCCCGCCCTGATGCCAGCAGTGAAACCCTGATTCGTGAAGCGCTTCGCGCGGCATTGTGAGGTAAAGGATGATTGAAGCAGATCGCCTGATTTCGGCTGTCAGCACGACCCCTGAAGACCTGGTGGATCGTGCGATCCGCCCTAAATTGCTGGAAGAGTATATTGGCCAGCCTCAGGTCCGTTCGCAAATGGAGATTTTTATCCAGGCGGCGAAGCTGCGTGGGGACGCTCTCGATCACCTGCTGATTTTCGGTCCTCCAGGTCTTGGTAAAACCACGCTTGCCAATATTGTCGCCAATGAAATGGGCGTTAATCTGCGCACCACGTCCGGTCCGGTACTGGAAAAAGCGGGTGACCTGGCGGCAATGCTTACCAACCTTGAACCCCACGATGTGCTGTTTATCGATGAAATCCATCGTCTTTCGCCGGTGGTGGAAGAGGTGCTGTATCCGGCGATGGAAGATTATCAGCTGGATATCATGATTGGTGAAGGGCCGGCTGCACGTTCGATCAAGATCGATCTGCCACCGTTTACGCTAATCGGGGCGACGACGCGCGCCGGGTCGTTAACGTCTCCGTTGCGTGACCGTTTTGGTATTGTACAGCGCCTGGAATTCTATCAGGTGGCTGATCTGCAGCACATTGTAGGACGCAGTGCGCGTTTTATGGGCCTGGAAATGAGCGATGAAGGCGCGCTGGAAGTGGCACGCCGTGCTCGCGGTACGCCGCGTATCGCCAACCGCTTATTACGCCGGGTACGTGATTTCGCCGAAGTGAAGCATGACGGCACGATTTCAGCAGATATCGCCGCTCAGGCGCTGGATATGCTCAATGTGGATGCGGAAGGATTTGATTATATGGACCGTAAGTTGCTGCTGGCGGTTATCGACAAATTCTTTGGCGGACCGGTCGGACTGGATAACCTGGCAGCGGCGATCGGGGAAGAGCGTGAAACCATTGAGGACGTGCTTGAGCCATATCTGATTCAGCAAGGTTTTCTGCAGCGTACGCCGCGTGGACGTATGGCAACCGTGCGCGCCTGGAACCATTTTGGCATTACACCGCCACAGATGCCTTAATGCATGATGTCGCTACGCTTATAAGGCCTGGGCGATTTTGTAGGCCCGGTAAGCGCAGCGCCACCGGGCAACGCATGCTTAGCTCGCTTGTTTTTTCATCATGCTGAAAATAAACAGCAGCGCGGCACACAGCACCACGGAGGGACCTGCCGGGGTGTCATAGAAGGCCGAGAAGGTCAACCCGCCTGTAACCGCTATCATTCCCACCCCAACGGCAACTCCTGCCATCTGTTCCGGCGTACGGGCAAAGCGACGGGCGGTCGCCGCAGGGATAATAAGCAGCGAGGTGATAATCAACGCCCCGACAAACTTCATCGCCACGCCAATCGTTAACGCCGTAACCAGCATCAGCAGCAGCTTCACGCGTTGCAGCTTCACGCCATCGACAAATGCCAGATCCGGACTGATGGTCATCGACAGCAGGTTACGCCACTGCCAGAACAGAATCGCCAGAACAATAACCACGCCGATGGCGATGGAGATAAGATCTTCAGGCGTCACGGCGAGCAAATCACCAAACAGGTAAGCCATCAGATCCACACGGATGTTGGACATCAGGCTGACGACAACCAGCCCCAGCGACAATGCACTATGCGCCATAATGCCCAGTAAGGTATCGATCGCGAGGTGAGGGCGCTTTTCAAGCCATACCAGACCGCCAGCCAGCAACAAAGTGACGGCGATAACCGCATAGAAAGGGTTTACATCCAGCAGCAGGCCAAAGGCGACTCCCAGCAGCGAAGCGTGGGCCAGCGTATCACCGAAATAAGACATTCGACGCCAGACCACAAACGAGCCGAGTGGGCCAGCAGCACAGGCCAGCATGATCCCGGCTAACCAACCGGGTAATAACAATTCAATCATGAGTGACCATTTCCCCGGCGTAAGACGATACGACCCTGTAAATCGTGGCGGTGATTGTGATTATGACGGTAAATTCCGAGTTGTTCGGCGCCGCGTTGCCCGAACATTGAGATGAATTCCGGGTGCATGGAAACCACTTCCGGTGCACCGGAACAGCAAATATGATGGTTCAGGCACAGTACTTCATCGGTTTTGGCCATCACCAGATGCAGGTCATGGGAAACCATCAGTACGGCGCAATCCAGTTCACGTCGCAACTGGTCGATAAGGTCGTACAGTGCGACCTGCCCATTGACATCTACGCCCTGGGTCGGCTCATCGAGCACCAGTAGCTGAGGTTTATTCAATAAAGCACGGGCTAACAGGACGCGTTGCGTTTCCCCGCCAGAGAGCTTTTGCATCGGCGCATTCATCAGATGTCCGGCCTGAACGCGCTTCAGTGCCGGAAGGATATCCTCTTTTTTGGTGCCGGGACGTAAGCGCATAAACCGGCTTACCGTCAGCGGAAGCGTAGTATCGAGGTACAGTTTTTGCGGTACATAGCCAATCCGCAATTGGCCATTACGCTTGATAACTCCCTCATCAGCCGCTACCAGTCCTAATACAACGCGCACCAGCGTAGACTTCCCGGCACCATTTGGGCCGAGAAGCGTTAAAATTTTACCGGGTCGAAGTTCAAGCGATACGTCAGACAGGACGCGGCGTTGACCATAAGAGACCGAGACATTTTCCAGTGAAACCAAAGTCGTCATATCAATTTTAGTCTTGCAGAAGTTATAGAATGTTATAATATCACATTTCTTACATTCATTACGATGATTGGTCGCATTATGTTACATAAAAATACGCTTCTTTTCGCAGCATTATCCGCTGCTCTTTGGGGTAGTGCAACACAGGCAGCAAATGCTGCTGTGGTGGCCTCGCTCAAGCCGCTGGGATTTATTGCTTCGGCCATTGCGGACGGGGTAACAGACACTGAAGTTTTGCTGCCTGACGGGGCTTCCGAACACGACTATTCACTGCGTCCATCAGACGTAAAACGCTTACAGGGCGCGGACTTAGTCGTTTGGATTGGACCTGAGATGGAAGCGTTTATGGAAAAGTCAGTCAAGAATATTCCTAACGCGAAACAGGTAACGATTGCGCAGCTCAATGACGTGAAACCGTTACTCATGAAAGGTGCTGACGACGACGATGACGATCATGGACACAATGATGCTGGCAGTGAAAAAAGTGACGAGCATCACCATCACGGCGATTACAACATGCATCTTTGGCTTTCCCCAGAGATAGCGCGGGCCTCAGCGGTTGCAATCCATGAAAAATTAGTGGAACTTATGCCGCAAAGTCGAGCCAAACTTGACGCCAACCTGAAGGATTTTGAGGCACAATTAGCCGCAACCGATAAGCAGGTAGGTAACGAGCTCGCACCGCTCAAGGGAAAAGGTTATTTCGTTTTTCATGACGCCTATGGCTACTACGAAAAACACTACGGACTAACACCGCTTGGTCACTTTACCGTGAACCCTGAGATTCAACCTGGTGCGCAGCGTTTACATGAAATAAGAACACAGTTGGTTGAGCAAAAAGCAACCTGCGTTTTTGCTGAGCCACAGTTCAGGCCAGCGGTCGTTGAAGCCGTCGCGAGAGGGACATCCGTTCGAATGGGAACGTTGGATCCGCTCGGTACGAATATCAAACTGGGTAAAACAAGCTATTCAGCGTTTTTGAACCAATTAGCCAACCAGTATGCGAGCTGCCTGAAAGGAGATTAATGAGGAAGTGAATACGTGCAACAGATAGCCCGCTCTGTCGCTCTGGCATTTAATAATCTGCCGCGACCCCATCGTGTTATGCTGGGGTCGCTTACCGTACTGACATTGGCCGTCGCCGTCTGGCGGCCTTATGTTTACCATCCCGATTCTGCACCCATCGTTAAAACTATCGAGCTGGAAAAAAGCGAGATTCGTTCACTGTTACCTGAGGCAAGCGAACCTATTGATCAGGCTGCACAAGAAGACGAAGCCATTCCACAGGATGAACTGGATGACAAAACGTCTGGTGAAGCCGGTGTGCATGAGTATGTCGTCTCCACTGGCGATACGCTGAGCAGTATTCTGAATCAGTACGGCATCGATATGGGCGATATCAGTCAACTCGCTGCTTCCGATAAAGAGCTGCGTAATCTGAAAATTGGTCAGCAGCTTTCATGGACCTTAAGCGCGGAAGGTGACCTGCAGCGTCTGACCTGGGAAGTATCCCGCCGTGAAACCCGTACTTACGATCGCACTGCGACGGGTTTCAAAATGAGCAGTGAAATGCAGCAGGGCGATTGGGTTAACAGTCGTATCAAAGGCACGGTGGGCGGAAGCTTCGTCGCCAGCGCCAAAGATGCCGGGCTGACCAGCTCTGAAATCAGCGCAGTGATTAAGGCCATGCAGTGGCAGATGGATTTCCGCAAACTGAAAAAAGGCGATGAGTTCTCGGTGCTGATGTCTCGCGAAATGCTGGACGGCAAGCGCGAGCAAAGCCAACTGCTGGGCGTGCGTTTACGTTCTGAAGGCAAAGACTATTATGCCATCCGTGCTGCAGACGGTAAGTTCTATGACCGTAACGGTACCGGGCTGGCGAAAGGCTTCATGCGTTTCCCGACGGCGAAACAGTTCCGTATTTCCTCGAACTTTAACCCGCGTCGCCTGAATCCGGTGACTGGACGTGTAGCGCCGCACAAAGGTGTCGACTTTGCGATGCCTCAGGGGACGCCGGTACTGTCGGTGGGCGATGGTGAAGTGGTTGTAGCGAAGCGTAGCGGCGCTGCCGGATACTATGTTGCGGTTCGTCATGGTCGCACCTACACCACGCGCTATATGCACCTGCGTAAGCTGTTGGTGAAACCAGGTCAAAAAGTGAAACGTGGAGATCGTATCGCGCTGTCAGGTAACACCGGGCGTTCAACGGGTCCGCATCTGCACTATGAAGTATGGGTTAACCAGCAAGCCGTGAACCCTTTGACGGCGAAACTGCCGCGTACAGAGGGTCTGACCGGCTCGGATCGCACCGATTACCTGGCGCAGGTGAAAGAAGTTATGCCTCAGCTGCGTTTTGATTAATTAGCACACTGATAAAGCCGGTACGCTATGCGTGCCGGCTTTTTTATTTTGTACGGCGCACGGTGCGCCGCTACACTATCAGCAGATTTACTTTTCGCGGCACCAGACACTGGAAGAGCATGGAAACGAAAAAAAAGAATATTGAGTATATCCCTGAGTTTCATAAATCATTTCGCCATCCGCGCTACTGGGGCGCCTGGCTGGGTGTAGCGGCGATAGCTGGGATTGCGTTAACACCTGCGTCATTTCGCGATCCTATTCTGGCAAAGCTTGGACGGATGGTCGGACGCTTGGGAAAAAGCTCACGTCGAAGAGCACTGATCAATTTATCCCTTTGTTTTCCAGAACGCAGCGAAGCTGAGCGCGAAGCCATTGTCGATGAGATGTTCGCGACCGCCCCTCAGGCGATGGTCATGATGGCGGAACTGGCCATACGTGGCCCGGAGAAGATTCAAAACCGTGTTGACTGGCAAGGCCTGGAAATCATCGAAGAGATGCGGCGCAACGATGAAAAAGTTATTTTTCTCGTTCCACATGGCTGGGGTGTAGATATCCCGGCGATGCTGATGGCGTCCCAGGGACAGAAAATGGCGGCGATGTTCCACAATCAGGGGAACCCGGTATTCGATTACGTCTGGAACACGGTACGCCGTCGCTTTGGTGGTCGTTTGCATGCGCGTAATGATGGCATCAAACCGTTTATTCAGTCTGTCCGTCAGGGATATTGGGGATACTACCTGCCGGATCAGGACCATGGGCCTGAACACAGCGAGTTTGTCGATTTTTTTGCTACCTATAAAGCAACGTTACCGGCGATTGGACGTCTGATGAAAGTCTGCCACGCGCGCGTGGTACCGCTGTTCCCCGTATACGATGGGAGAACGCACCGCCTGACGATCCATGTTCGTCCACCGATGGATGACATCCTGACGGCGGATGACCACACCATTGCCAGACGGATGAACGAAGAGGTGGAGATTTTTGTCACGCCTCATGTCGAACAATACACCTGGATTCTGAAACTGCTTAAGACGCGTAAACCCGGCGAGATTGAGCCCTATAAGCGCAAAGATCTCTATCCGAAGAAATAAAAAAAGCCTCTCAAACGAGAGGCTTTTTTACATTTAAGCGACTTATTCTACGGTCAGAATACGCGTGGTATTGGTTGAGCCGATAGTGCTCATCACATCGCCCTGGGTCACGATCACCAGGTCACCAGAAACCAGGTAGCCTTTATCGCGCAGCAGGTTCACCGCTTCATTGGCGGCAACGACGCCGTCAGTTTCGCTGTCGAAGTGAACCGGGGTGACACCGCGGTACAGGGAGGTCAGATTCAGCGTACGCTCATGACGGGACATCGCGAAAATCGGCAGACCGGAACTGATACGAGAAGTCATCAGCGCAGTGCGACCGGACTCCGTCATTGCGATGATAGCGGTGACCCCTTTCAGGTGGTTAGCAGCGTACATCGCTGACATCGCAATCGCTTCTTCAACGTTATCAAACTGCACGTCAAGGCGGTGTTTAGAGACGTTGATGCTCGGGATCTTTTCAGCGCCGAGACAGACGCGCGCCATTGCCGCGACGGTTTCCGCCGGGTACTGACCTGCTGCTGTTTCTGCAGAGAGCATCACGGCATCGGTGCCGTCGAGGACGGCGTTAGCCACATCCATCACTTCCGCACGAGTCGGCATTGGGTTGGTAATCATCGACTCCATCATCTGCGTAGCGGTGATGACCGCACGGTTCAGCTGGCGCGCGCGACGAATCAACGCTTTCTGAATACCTACCAGCTCAGGGTCACCGATTTCAACGCCCAGGTCGCCACGTGCCACCATCACTACGTCGGAAGCCAGAATGATGTCATCCATCGCATTCTGGTCGCAGACGGCTTCTGCACGTTCTACTTTGGCGACAATTTTCGCATCGCAACCGGCATCGCGTGCCAGACGGCGGGCATAGTTCAGATCTTCACCGCAGCGCGGGAAGGAGACGGCCAGGTAGTCAACGCTGATTTGCGCTGCGGTAATGATGTCGGCTTTGTCTTTTTCGGTCAGGGCTTCAGCAGAGAGACCGCCGCCCAGTTTGTTGATGCCCTTGTTATTGGATAGCGGGCCACCGACGGTGACTTCGGTGAAGACTTTCATGCCCTGAACTTCCAGCACCTTAAGCTGTACGCGACCGTCGTCGAGCAGCAGGATATCGCCAGGCACGACGTCAGCAGGCAGCCCTTTATAATCAATACCGACTTTTTCTTTGTCGCCTTCGCCTTTGCCGAGGTTGGCGTCTAACAGGAACTTGTCGCCAACGTTAAGAAATACTTTACCTTCTTTAAAGGTGGATACGCGGATTTTAGGTCCCTGAAGGTCACCCAAAATAGCTACATGACGTCCCAGTTTTGCGGCAATTTCACGGACTTTATCCGCCCGCAGTTTGTGATCTTCTGGAGAGCCGTGGGAAAAGTTCATACGTACGACGTTCGCACCCGCGGCGATAATCTTCTCAAGGTTGTTATCGCGGTCAGTTGCCGGGCCTAACGTGGTAACGATTTTGGTTCTGCGAAGCCTTCTGGACATGTAATACTCCGTTGACTGAAACAACTTGGTGTTGCGTGAACATTGATCCGGCCGTTCTCAAACATTAACGGTAAATGAACAACCCGGATGATAAAAGGGTAGAACATTGTTATTGCTTTTAGCGGTCATCACTCTTGATGAGTAATTCTTTATCAAAACGCGATTCCTTGAGCGCTTCCTTGACACGCTTCAAGTTATCTCTAAATTTTGCCCCTCGGCGCAAAGTAAATCCTGTAGCCAGCACATCTATCACGGTCAGTTGAGCAAGTCGAGAGACCATGGGCATATAAATGTCAGTATCTTCCGGTACATCGAGGGTAATTGCCAGCGTGGCTTCCCGTGCCAGTGGCGTACCGGGAGAGGTGAGGGCGATAACCATGGCATCGTTTTCCCGCGCTAACTGCGCCAGTTCAACCAGACTTTTGGTTCTTCCGGTATGAGAAATAAGCACAATGACGTCGTCGTCGCTACAATTCATACAACTCATGCGTTGCAGAACAATATCGTCGGAATAAATTACCGGCACGTTAAAGCGGAAAAATTTATTCATCGCGTCATGCGCTACCGCGGCGGAAGAACCTAAACCAAAGAAGGCAATTTTCTTCGCCTGGGTTAATAAATCTACCGCCCGGTTTACCGCCGCGTTATCCAGCGACTGGCGAACGTGGTCGAGGCTTGCCATCGCTGACTCGAAGATTTTCCCCGTGTAAGATTCTACGCTGTCATCCTCATCCACATTGCGATTAACATAAGGGGTGCCATTTGCCAGACTTTGCGCCAGATGCAGTTTAAAATCAGGAAAGCCGCGGGTGTCCATGCTGCGACAGAAACGGTTCACCGTTGGCTCGCTGACATTCGCTTCTACAGCAAGTGCGGCGATGCTTGAATGGATTGCCCGCTCGGGAGAGGCAAGAATAATGTCGGCGACTTTACGCTCTGACTTGCTCAAATGTTCCAGTTTTAACTGGATTTTTTCCAGCATATTCATGATGTAGGTAGACTCATGGGTCATGGGCAAAAACGATTTCAGCGATACGGGGAAACCGATACACAATTTAGTGTATAGATATTACCCCTGCTAATGGAGCAACGGGGCAAAATGGACAGAATAGTTGTTGTTTTTTTTCATTACATGATCGGAGTCGGATTTTCATACTTCGTCATGGGTACGAAAAATACGACTTTTTTATCCATTTTGATGGGTTATACGCCAATAAAGCGGCTGTTCGCGGTAACAGCACGGCTGGATAAGCGTTTACGGTTTCCGGATTCACGTAAAAGCAGTACAGTGCACTGTAATAAAATTACAACCAGTGTCTGGCAAAAGCACCAGGCACTTAATTGAGGAGAATGACATGGCGGTAACGCAAACAGCTCAGGCATGTGACCTGGTCATTTTCGGTGCGAAGGGCGACCTGGCGCGACGGAAATTGCTGCCTTCCCTGTATCAACTGGAAAAGGCCGGCCAGATTAACCCGGAAACCCGTATCATTGGGGTTGGGCGTGCCGACTGGGACAAAGCAGCTTATACCAAGGTTGTGCGCGAAGCGCTCGAAACCTTCATGAAAGAAAAAATCGATGAAGGTTTATGGGAGACCCTCAGCGGTCGTCTGGAGTTTTGTAATCTGGACGTCAATGATACCGCCGCATTTAGCCGTCTGGGTGAAATGCTGGATCAGAAATCACGTACCACTATTAACTATTTCGCGATGCCGCCAAGCACTTTTGGCGCAATCTGCAAAGGTTTGGGTGAAGCAAAGCTGAATGCTAAGCCTGCCCGCGTGGTGATGGAAAAACCGTTAGGAACGTCGCTGGCAACATCGCGCGAAATCAACGATCAGGTTGGCGAGTATTTCGAAGAGTGTCAGGTTTATCGTATTGACCACTATCTCGGCAAAGAGACGGTCCTGAACCTGTTGGCACTGCGTTTTGCCAACTCCCTGTTTGTGAACAACTGGGATAACCGCACTATCGATCACGTAGAAATTACCGTGGCGGAAGAAGTGGGCATTGAAGGGCGCTGGGGCTACTTTGACCAGGCCGGTCAGATGCGCGACATGATCCAGAACCACCTGCTGCAAATCCTATGCATGATCGCGATGTCTCCGCCGTCCGATCTGAGCGCTGACAGCATCCGTGATGAAAAAGTGAAGGTACTGAAATCACTGCGTCGCATCGATCGTTCGAACGTGCGAGAAAAAACGGTTCGCGGTCAGTACACCGCCGGTTTTGCCCAGGGCAAAAAAGTTCCGGGATACCTGGAAGAAGAAGGTGCGAACAAGAGCAGCAATACGGAAACGTTTGTGGCAATCCGTGTGGATATCGATAACTGGCGCTGGGCGGGTGTTCCATTCTACCTGCGTACCGGTAAACGTTTACCGACCAAGTGCTCTGAAGTCGTGGTTTACTTCAAAACGCCTGAGCTGAACCTGTTCAGAGAATCCTGGCAGGACCTGCCACAGAACAAGCTGACCATCCGTTTGCAGCCTGATGAGGGTGTCGATATCCAGGTCCTGAATAAAGTGCCGGGCCTGGATCACAAGCATAACCTGCAAATTACCAAACTTGATCTGAGCTACTCCGAAACCTTCAACCAAACACATCTGGCCGACGCTTATGAGCGTCTGCTGCTTGAAACGATGCGCGGCATTCAGGCGCTGTTTGTGCGTCGAGATGAAGTTGAAGAAGCATGGAAGTGGGTCGACTCTATTACCGAAGCCTGGGCAATGGACAACGACGCACCGAAGCCTTATCAGGCCGGGACCTGGGGACCGGTTGCCTCTGTGGCCATGATTACCCGTGATGGTCGTTCCTGGAACGAATTCGAGTAAAATATCATCTAGCCCATAGGTGTTATTTTACCGGTAACATGATCTAACACAGATTGTAGAATAATTTTTGCACTTTTAAGCCTCGCGTGGATTCACCCGCGGGGCTTTTTTTATTACACTGCCTGAAACGATTTTGCCCCTGAGCTACGGATAACAAGCGATTCAGCTGTTTTTAACCCAACTGAAACACATTGTTTTTCCAACGCTCTGACAGATAAATTTTAGGAGCCTCTATGAATCCGAATTTGTTACGCGTAACACAACGTATCGTCGAACGTTCTCGCGACACACGTTCCGCCTACCTTGCCCGTATTGAACAAGCGAAATCGACTACCGTTCATCGTTCACAACTGGCGTGCGGTAATCTGGCGCATGGTTTTGCTGCCTGCCAGCCGGATGACAAGGCTTCGCTGAAAAGCATGCTGCGTAACAATATCGCGATCATTACCTCCTATAACGACATGCTTTCCGCGCATCAGCCGTACGAACATTACCCGGACATCATTCGTAAAGCGCTGCATGAAGCCAATGCGGTAGGCCAGGTCGCTGGCGGTGTTCCTGCGATGTGCGACGGTGTGACCCAGGGACAGGATGGGATGGAGCTTTCGCTGTTGAGTCGCGAAGTGATTGCTATGTCGGCTGCTGTGGGACTCTCACACAATATGTTCGACGGCGCGTTATTCCTTGGCGTGTGCGACAAAATTGTCCCGGGTCTGGTGATGGCGGCACTGTCATTTGGTCATCTGCCTTCGATCTTTATTCCCTCCGGCCCGATGGCGAGTGGTCTGGCGAACAAAGAAAAAGTGCGTATCCGTCAGCTGTATGCTGAAGGTAAAGTCGATCGTATGGCGCTGCTTGAATCCGAAGCTGCGTCTTATCACGCACCGGGTACCTGTACGTTCTATGGCACGGCAAACACCAACCAGATGGTGGTGGAGTTTATGGGGATGCAACTGCCAGGCTCCTCATTCGTGCACCCGGATGCGCCGCTGCGTGAAGCGTTGACCGCCGCTGCGGCTCGTCAGGTAACGCGTCTGACCGGCAACGGCAATGAATGGATGCCGATCGGTAAAATGATCGATGAAAAAGTGGTGGTCAACGGTATTGTCGCGCTGCTGGCGACCGGGGGCTCCACTAACCATACAATGCACCTGGTCGCAATGGCGCGCGCGGCCGGTATTCTGATTAACTGGGACGACTTTTCCGATCTGTCCGATATCGTGCCGCTGATGGCGCGTCTGTACCCGAATGGTCCGGCAGACATTAACCACTTCCAGGCGGCGGGTGGCGTGCCGGTGTTAATGCGTGAACTGCTTAACGCGGGTCTGCTGCATGAAGATGTGAACACCGTTGCCGGGTTTGGTTTATCGCGCTACACCATGGAACCCTGGCTCAACGAGGGTGAGCTGGACTGGCGTGAAGGTGCGGCGAAGTCGCTGGACAGCAACGTGATAGCCACCTTTGACCAGCCTTTCTCCCACCACGGCGGCACCAAAGTGCTGAGTGGAAACCTCGGCCGCGCAGTGATGAAAACGTCGGCGGTACCGGTAGAAAATCAGGTGATTGAAGCGCCCGCGGTTGTTTTCGAAAGTCAGCATGATGTATTGCCTGCCTTCGATGCGGGACTGCTCGACCGTGATTGCGTAGTGGTTGTGCGCCATCAGGGACCAAAAGCAAACGGAATGCCAGAATTACATAAACTCATGCCGCCACTTGGTGTATTATTGGACCGTTGTTTCAAAATTGCGTTAGTTACCGATGGACGACTTTCAGGTGCTTCAGGTAAAGTGCCTTCAGCAATCCATGTAACCCCAGAAGCCTATGATGGCGGGCTGCTGGCAAAAGTACGCGATGGCGACATCATTCGTGTGAATGGACAGACAGGTGAATTGACGCTGCTGGTTGATGAAGAGGAACTTGCTTCTCGTCAGCCTCATATTCCTGACCTCAGCGCATCGCGCGTGGGCACAGGCCGTGAAATGTTCAGCGCGTTGCGTGAAAAGCTGTCCGGTGCGGAACAGGGCGCAACCTGTATCACTTTTTAAGACTTATTTTGTAATCAGGCGAGAGAAAACTCTGATGAAAAACTGGAAGACAAGTGCAGAAGCAATCCTGACCACTGGCCCGGTTGTACCGGTTATCGTGGTTAATAAACTGGAACACGCAGTGCCGATGGCAAAAGCGCTGGTTGCAGGCGGCGTGCGCGTTCTGGAAGTGACCCTACGTACCGCATGTGCGATGGATGCCATTCGCGCGATCGCAAAAGAAGTTCCGGACGCTATCGTTGGTGCAGGTACTGTACTGAATCCACAACAGCTGGCTGAAGTTACCGAAGCCGGTGCACAGTTTGCTATCAGTCCGGGTCTGACCGAGCCGCTGCTGAAAGCCGCAACGGAAGGCACTATTCCGCTGATCCCTGGTATCAGCACCGTATCTGAACTGATGCTGGGTATGGACTACGGTTTGAAAGAGTTCAAATTCTTCCCTGCTGAAGCAAATGGCGGTACTAAAGCGCTGCAGGCGATTGCGGGTCCGTTCTCACAGGTCCGTTTCTGCCCAACCGGTGGTATCTCTCCAGCGAATTACCGCGACTACCTGGCACTGAAAAGCGTGCTGTGTATCGGCGGTTCCTGGCTGGTTCCGGCAGATGCACTGGAAGCAGGTGATTACGATCGCATTACCAAACTGGCTCGTGAGGCTGTTGAAGGCGCGAAGCAATAATTGCGCAAAATGCCCGGTAATCACTACCGGGCCTGCGAATCTGTAACGGGCCATTCGGCCCGTTTTTTTTATCCAGTAACTTTCACCTGTGCGGCCGCGTCTTTCGCGCGTATCACCGCATCTTCAATGCTCTGTGCTGTGGCCAGCACAACGCCCAGACGACGGCTCCCGTCGATTTCCGGTTTGCCAAAGAACCTAACTTGCATACCCGCACCTACAGCGGCCTGCACGTTATCAAACGTGATATTCTGACTGGTAAGTTGCGGCAGAATAACAGCGGAAGCAGAAGGCCCATACTGGCGGATTTCGCCAACGGGCAGACCGAGAAATGCACGTACGTGCAGGGCAAACTCAGACAGATCCTGCGAAATTAAGGTCACCATACCCGTGTCGTGAGGGCGAGGGGAGACTTCGCTGAAAATCACCTCATCACCGCAGACAAACAGTTCCACGCCAAACAGTCCGTGACCACCCAACGCCAGCACCACCTTGCGGGCAATCTCCTGCGCGCGCGCCAGCGCCAGTTCACTCATCTGTTGCGGCTGCCAGGACTCGCGATAATCGCCATCTTCCTGTCGATGTCCAACCGGCGCGCAGAAATGCACGCCATCAACGGCGCTAACGGTTAGCAGGGTGATTTCAAAATCAAAATTCACTACGCCTTCGACGATAACGCGTCCGGCACCAGCCCGACCGCCCTGTTGAGCATAATCCCAGGCTGCAGTGAGCTGATCGGCTGAACGGATAAAGCTTTGTCCTTTACCGGATGAACTCATTACCGGTTTCACGATGCAGGGGTAGCCGATTTCAGCGACGGCTTCGCGAAAGCGGACTTCACTGTCAGCAAAGCGGTAAGAAGAGGTCGGTAGAGACAATTCTTCGGCGGCGAGGCGACGGATTCCTTCCCGGTTCATGGTCAGTTGCGTTGCTCTTGCACATGGCACAACACGCTGGCCTTCCTGCTCCAGTTTTACCAGCATATCCGTGGCGATCGCCTCAATTTCCGGCACGATATAATGTGGTTTTTCACGCTCGACGAGCTGGCGTAATGCTTCGCCATCCAGCATGTTGATAACGTATGAGCGATGGGCAACGTGCATGGCTGGCGCGTCGGGGTAACGATCCACGGCAATGACTTCCACACCCAGGCGTTGACATTCAATTGCTACTTCTTTACCCAGTTCTCCCGAACCTAATAACATCACTCGCGTTGCTGCTGGACGCAGCGCTGTGCCTAATAACGTCATAAATTAATCCCCTGTTTTATCTGGGCGCAGTATATACGAAAACGTTTGCGTCTGTCTTTATTACCAGGTTGATTTCAGGGCTTAAAAAGAATATACTGTACATAAATACAGGTAATTTAAGAGGCTGCAAAATGGCGGTTGAAGTTAAATACGTAGTCATTCGGGAAGGTGAGGAAAAAATGTCGTTTACCAGCAAAAAGGAAGCCGATGCGTATGACAAAATGCTGGATACAGCAGATCTGCTCGACACATGGCTGGAGCAATCGCCGGTAGCGCTTGAAGACGAGCAGCGCGAAGCGCTTTCCCTGTGGCTGGCTGAGCAAAAAGATGTGCTGAGCGCCATTCTGAAAAATGGCAAGCTGCCTTCGCCGCAGGCTGTCGAAAACGATGCGCACGCTGGGGATGATACTCAGGCTGCCTGAAACGACTTGCGCTCCTGACGTTTTGTACCATGCTTTTCCCTGAATCATTGTGCAATCCCTGACGTTATTTCACGTTGCTACAGGCAATCTGAATGACGAAGGGGAGATTAAGGAGAAAAGAATGTATAAAAAAAGAACGTTATTGAGCCTGCTGCTGCTGTCTGCCAGCGTATCTGTATTTGCGGCAAATATGGAAAGCAAAAACGTCCAGTTCCCCAAGTGTGAGGGACTGGACGCTAACGGTATTGCGGCGAGCGTGAAACGTGATTATCAACAAAATCGCATCGCGCGCTGGGCTGACGATCAAAAGCGCGTCGGGCAAGTCGATCCTGTCGCCTGGGTAAACACGCCCGATATTACGGGCAAAGACGGGAAATGGTCAGTTCCCCTGACGGTTCGCGGTAAAAGTGCGGATATTCACTATCAGGTAAAAGTCGACTGCAAAGCTGGAACAGCGGAGTATCAGCCGCAGTAACGGAGGTATTTGCACATCTTTTGATGACCTGAACACTTCCTGACATCCCCTCGGGTACGCTTTGATGATTATTCGTCTGTACTTGAGGGGCAAAATGGCTAACTGGCTAAATCAACTACAATCTCTTCTTGGGCAAAAAGCTTCCTCCGCGTCATCTTCTGGCGAGCAAGGGCTGAGTAAACTTCTCGTTCCAGGCGCGTTAGGCGGTCTGGCAGGATTACTGGTTGCCAACAAATCTTCTCGTAAATTACTGAGTAAATACGGCACCAGCGCGCTTCTGGTGGGCGGCGGCGCGGTTGCCGGGACTGTGTTATGGAACAAGTACAAGGATAAAGTTCGCGCAGCGCATCAGGATGAGCCGCAGTTTGGCGCACAAAGCTCACCGCTGGATGAGCGAACTGAACGTCTGATTCTGGCGCTGGTTTTTGCGGCGAAAAGCGATGGCCATATTGATGCCAAAGAACGTAGCGCCATTGAGCAGCAGCTCCGTGAAGCGGGCGTGGAAGAGCAGGGCCGCGTTCTGATTGAACGCGCCATCGAACAACCGTTAGACCCTCAACGACTGGCGCATGGGATCCGTAACGAAGAAGAAGCGCTAGAAATTTACTTCCTGAGCTGTGCGGCGATTGATATCGACCACTTTATGGAACGTAGTTATCTCAATGCGCTGGGCGATGCGTTGAAGATCCCGCAGGATGTTCGTGATGGCATTGAACAGGATCTCAAGGAACAAAAACAGGCGTTACCGGGTTAATTACTTACCGCTAAGGCGCATGTTTCGCTTGCATCATTGCTGTCTTTTGCCACCCTTATAGGATGTTTAAGCAAAAGAACAATGACATGCTACCAAAAGCTTCTCGTATTCCCCACGCCATGACGCAGCATGGTGATACTCGTGTTGATAATTATTACTGGTTGCGAGATGACACTCGCTCGCAGCCAGAAGTGCTGGATTATCTGCAACAAGAAAATGCGTATGGCCGTCAGGTTATGGCCTCGCAGCAGGCTTTGCAGGATCGCGTCCTGAAAGAGATTATCGACCGTATCCCGCCTCAGGATGCTTCTGCCCCCTATGTGAAGAATGGTTATCGCTACCGGCATATTTATGAACCGGGGTGCGAATATGCCATCTATCAGCGTCAGTCTGCCTTCAGTGAAGAGTGGGATGATTGGGACACTTTGTTGGATGGGAACCAGCGCGCGGCACACAGCGAGTTTTATACGCTGGGAGGAGTGGCGATATCACCGGATAACACCATCATGGCACTGGCCGAAGATTATCTCTCTCGACGGCAATATGGCGTGCGTTTTCGCAACCTGCAAAGCGGCAACTGGTATCCGGAAGTGCTGGAAAACGTCGAAGCGGATTTGGTATGGGCGAATGATTCTCAGACTTTCTATTACGTGCGCAAGCACGAAACGACGTTATTGCCGTATCAGGTCTGGCGACATACAGTCGGCTCGCCATCGTCACTGGATGAGCTGGTGTATGAAGAAGCCGATGACATGTTTTATGTCAGTCTGCATAAAACCACATCATTGCATTATGTGATTATCCACATTGCCAGTGCGACCACCAGTGAAGTTTTGTTGCTTGATGCAGAACTGGCAGATGCCGAACCGTTGGTCTTTTTAGCGCGACGCAAAGACCACGAATACAGTCTCGATCACTATCAGCACAATTTTTATCTGCGCTCCAACCGTCAGGGGAAAAATTTCGGCCTGTACCGTACCCGTGTTCGTGATGAGCAAGCCTGGGAGACGCTGATCCCACCGCGTGACAACGTGATGCTGGAGGGCTTTACGTTATTCACCGACTGGCTGGTGGTAGAAGAGCGTCAGCGGGGCTTAACCAGCCTGCGGCAGATTAATCGTAAAACGCGCGAAGTGGTCGGGATCGCCTTTGACGATCCGGCATATGTGACCTGGCTTGCCTATAATCCAGAGCCGGAGACATCGCGCCTGCGCTATGGCTATTCCTCCATGACTACCCCGGACACATTGTTTGAACTGGATATGGACACCGGGGAACGTCGTGTGCTTAAGCAGACGGAGGTCCCCGGATTTGATGCGGCGAATTACCGTAGCGAACACGTATGGATAACGGCACGTGATGGCACCGAGGTTCCGGTTTCGCTGGTTTATCATCAAAAGTATTTCCTGAAAGGAAAAAATCCGTTACTGGTTTATGGCTATGGGTCATATGGCGCCAGCATGGATGCCGATTTCAGCAGTAGCCGTTTAAGCTTACTGGATCGCGGCTTTGTTTACGCCATTGCCCATGTGCGTGGCGGTGGTGAATTAGGACAACAGTGGTACGAGGACGGTAAGTTTCTGCGCAAGAAAAATACTTTTAATGATTACCTCGACGTCTGTGATGCGCTGCTAAAAATGGGCTATGGCGCGCCTGAGTTATGTTATGGCATGGGAGGAAGCGCCGGGGGCATGTTAATGGGCGTCGCCATTAATGAGCGCCCGGAACGCTTCCATGGTGTTATTGCTCAGGTGCCGTTTGTCGATGTGGTAACCACAATGCTCGATGAATCAATTCCCCTGACGACCGGTGAGTTTGAAGAGTGGGGTAATCCGCAGGACGAAGAGTATTACACCTATATGAAAAGCTACAGCCCGTATGACAATGTAACCGCGCAGGCGTATCCGCATCTGCTGGTCACGACGGGATTACACGATTCTCAGGTGCAATACTGGGAACCAGCAAAATGGGTGGCAAAACTGCGTGAGCTGAAAACGGACGATCGTTTGCTGCTACTTTGCACGGATATGGATTCCGGACACGGCGGTAAATCCGGGCGTTTTAAATCTTACGAAGGTGTGGCTCTTGAGTACGCTTTTTTGATTGGACTGGCGCAGGGAACACTGCCTGCTCAGGCGTGATCCAAATAGTGTTTTAGCGTTAATCGCAGTTCCGGGCTCATATTATCAAGGTTATTAAATAACCAGCGCAGATAGCCCGGATCGCGTTCAGCCACTTCTGATACCGGTTTTCCGCGGTACTTACCAAAAGTGAAAGTAGTGAGTAACGCGGGACGGCCGGTAATATCGACCATTTGATCGACTGTCCAGCCTGACGTCTGCATGATGTCGATCAGGAGTGCCGCAGTGATGTAGCAGTCGTACAGGGCGCGGTGATGGTGGAGACCCGCTGGCGTCTGTACGCTCAGCTTGCGCGATTTATACAGCGCCATGTTGCTGTATTTGATCCCCGGCCACAAACGACGGGAGAGCTTCATGGTGCAAATCCACTCTCCGGGCATATCGGGTAATACGCGGCGGTCAAAGCTGGCATTGTGCGCCACGTACCACTCGCTGCCGTAATACTGCGGGATGACGTCTTCAATCCACGGCTTATCGGCCACCATTGCTTCAGTAATGCGATGGATAGCCATCGCCTGTGGGCTGATGGGGCGGTCAGGGCGTACCAGGTGGCTCATTGGGTTGACTATTTTTCCGTCAACCACATCGACAGAAGCAATTTCAACAATGCCTCCCTGTAGACCACAGGTTTCTGTATCTATTATGCGCAACATGCCATGCTCCTGACCCAAAACGACTAGCGTAATGGAATGATATCACCTTGCCAACCCCGTGGCGTGCGTTGACCGGTTAACAGCAAAGAACCGCTGTCTGCGCGAACAATCAATCGGCCTCGCTCATCCCATAACGCGCTGCTGCCACGCGCATTGGCCATTAATACAGCTATGGCAAACTTATGCGAGAAACTCTGGAGACGAGATGTGGAGGAGAGCAATTCGGGTTCGCTAATGGACTGACTACTGGTGAACAGGGAGTAAGCCGGGTCGATATCGATACCTTCCGGCTGGCTATCCACTACGCTAATGGCATTTTGCTGTCTGGCGATACAGGCTCCGTGACTTTGATGAAACGTTAAGGGCGAGGTCATCCAGGGAGAAAAGAGCGCGATGCCTTTTACGAACCGGTTGTTATGTTCCACCGGTAGTCCCGCAATGATTGTCATACGATAAGTCACGGCGGCATGGGCGAGAGGTTCTAACAGCGCTTCATCGGGTGGGGCAGGAAGCGCGTCATGTTCATCAACACAACCTAACAAGGAGAGGGAAGGAAAGACCAGCAATTCACATTGGCATTGGGCGGCTGCCTGAATGAATTGCAGGTGATGTGCGACATGCTCGGTAACTGAGGTGTGAAGAGGTTCGTACTGCGCTGCTGCGATTTTCCAGTGTGACATAATGATTTCCTTTTCATAGTGTCTACAATCATCCTGAAAGTATAGATTAAGAATATGCTTATACTGTAGCAGCCATCATGTAAGGAATCGTAACGTAGTATAAGTTTTATTTAACTTTAGGCTCGTAAGGTAAACGTGAAAGGGAAACGGATGCCAGTCGGTGCGCGATGAGTCTTTCGCGAAACCAGTCGCGTAAATGTTCGGGCTGTTCGCGTTCAACAACTTCGGCAACAACCGGCATGTTGTATCGCTCCTTGAATGCCACTCCCGCGGCAGCCAGATCGACATTGACCTTATCCATTTCCGCTTGCTCAAGTTTGGCCAGATTGATGTTCATGGGCTTCTCCTTTTCTCTGTCTTTCGGCGCGCAAAGTTACTAAGAGTGTGCATTAATGGCAAGACCGAAATGATGATTCTCGACTCGATCATTGTAGAAGGTTATTCTCTATAGATTAGACATAACAAAAAGGAATAGTTGAAATGGCTTCATCTGCATCTATGCTTCGCAGCGCTCTCATCGTACTCGCCAGCGTGCTGGCAACGCCCGCCGCCCTGGCGCATGCCCACCTCACAAAACAAAGCCCGGCTGCTAATGCCGAGGTTGCGGCATCTCCTCAGGCGTTGACGCTGAATTTTTCTGAAGGCGTAGAGCCGGGATTCAGCGGCGCAAAGCTGACAGGTCCAAACAAAGAACAGATCAAAACGGGCAAGGCGTCACGCAGTGAGCAGGACAAAACGCAGCTGATTGTTCCGCTTGATCAAACACTTGAAGCAGGAAAATATACGGTCGACTGGCACGTTGTTTCCGTGGATGGTCACAAGACGAAGGGGCAATATACCTTTAGCGTGAAATAACCGATGCTGGCATTTACCTGGGTTGCTTTACGGTTTATCCATTTTACCACGTTGATGCTGGTGTTTGGCTGTGCGCTTTACGGCGCATGGCTGGCTCCCGTTTCGGTTCGTCGTTTAATGATGCGTCGTTTTTTGCGTCTGCAACGGCATGCCGCAACGTGGAGCTTTATCAGCGCGACGCTGATGCTGGCGATCCAGGGTGGGTTAATGGGCTCAGGCTGGCGGGATGTTATCTCTACAGATGTATGGGGCGCGGTGTTGCAAACGCAGTTTGGCGGAGTCTGGTTATGGCAGATTATCCTCGCGCTGGTCACTCTGGTGGTGGTTATTATCGTACCGCGTAGCATGCCGCGACGGCTGTTAATGCTGACGATTGCGCAGTTTATTTTGCTGGCTGGCGTAGGGCATGCGACGCTGCATAGTGGTATTACTGGGGCAATCCAGCAGGTTAACCATGCCTTGCATCTGATATGCGCCGCCGCCTGGTTCGGTGGCCTGCTACCCGTACTTTACTGTATGCGAATGGCGCATGGCCGCTGGCGAGAACAGGCCATCAGCACCATGATGCGTTTCTCCCGCTACGGGCATCTTTTTGTTATCGGTGTTTTACTTACCGGTATTATGAATGCGCTGTTTATTGTTGGTTTTTCTGTTCCCTGGCACATGGCTTACGGGCGGCTGCTTTTGTTAAAAGGTGCCCTGGTCATGCTAATGGTGGCGATTGCGCTGGTGAATCGGTATGTTCTGGTACCACGCATGCAGCAGGATAACCGCGGCATGACTCTCTATTTTATTTGGATGACCAAGCTGGAATGGGGTATAGGAGCCGTTGTGCTGGCAATTGTCAGCCTGTTCGCAACCCTTGAACCTTTCTGATTGATGGACTGGCGAAACGCATGAAAAAAATCATTATCTCTTTATTACTCCTGGCAAGCTCCGGAGCCGCGCTGGCTGCGCCGCAGGTCATTACCGTCAGCCGTTTTGAGGTTGGCAAAGATAAGTGGGCGTTTAATCGGGAAGAGGTGATGCTGACCTGCCGCCCGGGTAACGCGCTGTATGTCATCAATCCCAGTACGCTGGTGCAATACCCGTTGAATGATGTTGCCAGACAGCAGATGGAGAGCGGAAAAACCACGGCAAAGCCGATCGAGATTATCCAGATTGATGATCCGGCGAAACCGGGCGAAAAAATGAGCCTGGCACCGTTTGTGGAGCGTGCAGAAAAGCTCTGCTAATTGTCAGATGTAGCGCTCTGATTTCCAATAAAAAACCGCAAGGTTCTCGCACGAGAACTTGCGGTTTTTGCGTTTGGATGTGTAACAAACGTCCTTTTTTTCCGGCCACTTTAGTCGCGGACTGGAAAACCTGGCGCTGTCATCTATTCTTAAATGGCAGGGTAACTTAGCCTGCATTAATGCCAACTTTTAGCGCACGGCTCTCTCCCAAGAGCCATTTCCCTGGACCGAATACAGGAATCGTATTCGGTCTCTTTTTATTTGCTTGTTTTCGTTGGGTTTTTTCGGTGTCATCACGAAATCCCACGAAAATTACTCGAAATTTCCATATCCTGTCTAAACCATAACATATTCTGCACCGCGTGCGTCTAGGTATTTTTTGGTCATTGTTAAATTTTTATGCCCCAGCAGTCTCTGTGCGAAATCCTCTCCGCGCTCCCTTTCATACAGCCTGCTCGCCAAGCTCCTGATCTCATGGAAAGGAGGAGGGTTGGGACCAAACTTTAACTCTGTAGAATCCCGGATGTCAGAAAATGCCTGGGTAATTCCGTCCGGAGTTAACGGACCAGGCTTCCTGCCTCCACGTCTCACCGCTGAATACAGCATGAAGTCTGACGGGTTGTTTTTACGACAACGGTCGATAACATCCTGCAATACCAAATCAGCAGAGTCCAGTCGCAAATCAAGTGGCAACGCCAATTTGTGACCTGTCTTTTCCTGCGTGACAAACAATCTTCCATCCCTGATATCGCTGAATCTGAACAACGATACGTCCTCTCTTCTTTGCCCGGTGACAAGTGCCAGGTCACATGCGTTTGCAGCCCATTCGGAATGGGCGGTTGCGGCATTCCTTATTATCTCGAACTGTTCAAGCAAAAGACGCTCACGCTTCACTTTGGGTGTCGGGGTTCTTGTCGGCTCTGCCGGATTCCTTTCAATATGTCCCTCGACAATCGCCTCCCTGAAAATATCCAACAATACCGAACGCAGGCCGGAGGCCATACTCTTCTTGTCGCAGAGTATGTAACTCTCCAGGAAAGTAGATACGTCCTTTGTGCTTACCGCCGATAGCGGCATACGTCCGAACTCATCACTGATAGTGGCGATCTGGTTGCGCCTGACCTTCATCGTGTTGGGCTTTAATTCTCTTCGCTCAAGAATTACTTCGTAGCGCTCAAGCCACGCTTTTACCGTAAATGTTGGTGTTTCCTTTATACGGTCCAGCAGCGCTGACGGAAGGTAATTCTGTTCGATGTAGTTATTGGCTTCGATAGCCTGAGAAATGGCGTCCTTTCTGTCGATCCGGCCAAGAGATAACTCTTGACCAGTAATCGGGTTTCGCCAGCTATAAAGCCTGTCTCTTTTACGATAGGTCAGGTTACGGGGCAGGTTAGCGTCGTAACGAACTGGCCTTTTCGCCATGAGTCAGTCTCTCCAGTAGAGTGCCGCCAGTTGGCAGCGCTAAGTGTTTTGCTTTGGGACGAAGGTGCTTTTTGCTCGGATCTACATAGATAGCATCTGGCTGAACCTTATATTCTTTGCCGTGAAGTTCCGGGGCAGGGTATATACGTCCCTCCCGAGCCCATCGGCGAAGTGTTGAAAGAGACGGCGGGGTTGAATAAGTTGAATTCGCCCATTCCAGCAGATTAAGAAGCTTGGCCATACTACCTCCGGCTTCCGGCAACTCATTATAGAACTGCCGGAAAACTGTTAATGAAATATCGTTATCAACTTACTTGGCCCGGCAGTGCGCGTAAGCGGCGCATGCCTGTCATAGCCGTGGCCACGTAGCTCGCTTTACGGTTAACCACCTCGACCCAGACCTTCACGCCTTCAACTCTCACTGTGTATGTCTCCTTCATCTTGCTGCGCCCGTAGTCGCCGTAGCGTTCGTGATGAGTGGCCAGCGCGATGTCGCATGCCTGACGCGCTAACGGGGATTGCTGATTGCCTCGGTTAATCAGTTTCATGCTTCACCGCCATCTGGGTTGGATGATTGACGGAAAATTGCTCGGGACGGCGACCAATCGCAATATGTATCAGTTTCGGTATGCCCGAAAATTGTCTTACAGCGGCGGATATGGGCGCAGTCGCCGCAAGTCTTACCCTTCGGGAGTTTCATTTTGTCGGGGTCTGCCGGGTTATAATTCAGCTCAGTCATTCCAGTCCTCCAGCTCGTTCTGAATTTCCTCGTCGATCTCGTCATTGGTGGCATCATGATTGAGATATGTGAGAGCTTCTTTCCGATACTGTGCGCGGCGTTCGCTGTACCATGCTGAAAACTCAGGTGACCAGCCTCGACCATTACCCTGAAAATCTACCAGAGCGTTGTCCTCTGCCATGCGCTCAACCATGCAGTCGGCAGTTGTCAGGGCGCACTCACGGATATACTGGCGTAGATCCCGCTTGCGCCAGTACGGGCTATATTTCGAGTCGCAACGACCTTTAAATTCGACGGCCCAGCGACGGATGCAACGTGCATTTAATGATTTGCTCATCTCGTTACCGGGAGGGCGAACCCTCCCGCCTTCCTCAGCTCACGTATTCCGGTTTCATATCTGCCAGGGTAATGCTGAACTTATCGTGCAGCTCGTCGCCCAGATGACGTTTCGCCGTTGCCAGAACTCGCTCAACTTCCCCGAAACGCGCTGCTGCATCCGGTTCGTCCGGAGACGGTAGGGAGTTGATCGCGGCCTCAACCTTGTTACGTGAATCAACCAGATAATAGCGTTTTACTGCTTTGTTCTTCAGTTCGGTGAACAGGGCTGAACCCAGTGTGGCCTTCGCACTTTCGATATCAGCGCGTAGTGCTTTGGCGCTATCAACATCCTGTGCGGCATCGATGCGTTCGCGGAAACCATCTGCCAGTGAGTCGTTGTTTCCTGATTTTTCCTGCTTGCTCTGCATGGTTGTTATGGTGTCACCTGAAATTTCAGACAGGCTAACGTGTTGCGCCGGAGCAGGGTTAACTTCTCGCTCTTCACGGCGATCATCCAGTTCATCAGGGGTATACACGCCGAGAATTACATCCGGGCAGAACAGTCTCGCCCAACGTTTCACGGCGAGATAAGCGAGCTGTTGGCGAGGGTCGTCAGCCCAAAGCGTTGAATTACGAGTCCTGGCCTGTGCCAGTAGCAGGTCAAGTTCCCTCGGTTGATCTTCACCTTTCAGCGTTGCGCGGATGATGATGCCAATGCCCGTTTCGTCAGCAAGGGTCCAGCCAGGAACACGGTATTCTCCTTTGTCGCCTTTACGAATCTGGTATTTCCCGACTACTTTTTCCCATGGCCCGTACCACTCATATTCAAAGCGGTTTGCCAGCACGCCGCTGCGTGAAATCACAGCATTTACCAGTTGCGCCTCGTATCCGAGAACGCCGTTAATCAGGTGCGTTTTCTGTGCTACGGCAAAGGGATTCATCTGCCATTGTGCCGCCTGCATTGCTACTGCCATGCAGTCAGCCTGATTTCCCTGCAGGTGTCTGGGGACTGTCGCCGCACCCTGCGCCATAATTTGAGCAAACGCGCTTATGGCGTTCAGATACTGGGAATCAAACAGGGCCACGTTGGAGTTAATCACGGCGTTCTGGTCAGCTACAGTTACGTTAGTGTTTTGCATCTTCATTCCCCTTATGCCTGAGTACGCAGCGCTTCAAGGCGGCGCAGGTCGAAGTCGTTCAGTTCGTCGGTGTAATCAGCGGTGATCGGTGCTGGCCATTCGCCAGTGTCAAAGCCGGTAGCGATAGCGCGCATCGCCTTGCGGTACTCGAGCATGCCCAGTTCCAGCAGTTCGGCTGATGCCTCGATGATGGCGATCCAGTGGTAGTTCTCGTCTTTGTTGACGAAAATCCAGAAGAACTGGTCCAGCGCAGCTGTCTCGCAATACATTGCCGCGCTCAGGTGGTAGTCACGGTCGATGATTTCGCGGTGCAGTTTGGCGCGCAGTCCTTCCTGCTTAATGTTCCACATGCTGATGGTTTTCAGGTCGGCGCCGATGCGCACCCCGTCCAGGTCGATTTCCAGATCCGGGCGTACACGGACTTCGAGTCCGGTTTCGTCGTCAAAGCCGAAGTAGCTCACCTCAACGGCGCGGCTTGGGTGCTGAAGCAACATGCCGGCGGTCGGGTGCTGGAGCAGGGCTTTCTGAATGCTCAGTGCAGTGCTCAGCTGCTGGCGGGTGACCAGCACTTTCCCATGCGGATTCTCGCGCCACGCATCCAACAACTCGTCGGCGAAGACGGCTTCCGGATTAACAGACTTCACGGCCTGAATCAGATCTGCTTTGGTACCGGACACTTTCAGCGGCGCCAGTTTCTGCGCTTCCTGTGCAACCAGGTCAGGATTGATGATTGCCAACTGCTCGAGTAACGCATCACGGCTACCACTGGTTTTCACCTGTGCAGGCAAAGTGGCGTTGTATTCCTTGATGCAGGCTTTCATCGCCGCTGCAGTCTGCTTCTGATCCGCTTCGATACGCTGGTACTCTTCGGGTAGCGACATATAGCTCTGGCCTGTTTCTTCCAGCGACCCGCCGAGCGGCAGTTGTGCAGGCAAAGTGGCGTTGTATTCCTCTAGCAAAGCTTTGATGTCGTCTGCGCTCAGTTGCGCTGGCAGGCTGGCGTTGTACTCATCAATAAACGCGCGGATCGTTGCTGTGGTGGTAAATGCGCCTTCCGGAATTACGGGTTCAACGCTGAATTCTTCATCGAGTTGCTCTGGCTGCAACGCCAGCGCATGTACCAGGTTACCCATGTCCAGAACCGGAGAGCGTTCTTTGATGATGGTTTTCTCTACGTGACGCGCATTGAAGTACATCAGCGAAACACGTGCGTCTTTCACCTGGGTAGAGCTGATTCCGTTCGCTGCGTGATAAACCTCGTTCGGTAGACCTTCATAGCGACCTGGCTCGAAGTAAGCGGGGTAAACAGCAGCTGGTTCGTCAGATTGCGCTTCTGGCTCGGTTTGTGCCGCAACTGGTTCGGTTTGGTTTACAGAACCGCAATTTTGGGCGACAGAATCTGTATTCTGGTTTACATCGGCTTGCTGGCTGGTATGTGACTCTTCACCAGTTTCCAGACTGCTTTCGCCTGACTGCACTTCATCACCAGCCTGCTCTTCATCACTAACAGTTTTTTCCATCTGCACATTGCTGGTGGTCTCCGGAGCCTTTTTCGTGCCATGAGTTGCTGAGTTCTGCAGTAAAGCCGTAACGTCGAATATTCCGTTACCGACATTTTTAACCAGCTCTTGTTCGACATTCTGTGGTTGTGCTGCCGCTTCCTCTGCGCGGCGGCGTGCTCCTTCTTCACGCACGCGTTGCTGGTTCTCTTCGTGAGTGCAGAAGGATTTGCGCGGAGACTCCTTGCTTTCAGGTTGGGAAATTTCCTGTGCTGCGGGTTCAGCCTCATGTAATGGCAATAACTCGACTTCGGAATTGAACTCGGCTGTCATGGTCTGGTTAACAAATTCCAGGTGAGCGACAGGAGTGAGATGAATGTTTTCCGGCGCGATACGTACCAGGTTAAAAATAGCCGTGCGGTTAACGCCAAGAACGCCGGGCTGATTGCGCAGAATGCTGCTCCATGATTTCCACGGTTCTTCTTTTTTTGTCACGATTTCTTTAGCGCGACGAAGAATGCTGCCCGGGATCTCGAAGTGGTTGAAGTCCATAGGCAGAAGGGCACAGGCAATCTCTAAATCGAGAGTGTCAAGCGTGTGGTGCGCATCAGGTCCACGGTCAGTGACGTAACCGCCGTCGGCATTGGTGCCGGAATCAGTACGCTGCACGCTACTGATGCGATTACCGGCGGCCCATTCGCGAACGAGGATACCGCGGTCGATGTGATCTGTAGCGAACCACAATTTCAAAAACTGGATTAAGGTTGCGAGTTCAGGGATTTTTCCATCGACAGGGAATACTTTCTTAACGGCATTCACGACTTTATGAATATCGTGCTCAATGGATTTTTTGAATGCTTCCACATTTTCAGCAGCCAGCAGGAGGTTCTGGACGTACGCGTCATCGATGTCCATCTCAAGGCGGACAATCTCTTTTTTCTGCACGGCGTCGACGTGATAGAGATATTCACCATCACCGATGAACTGAGCTAGGACGCGCTGGCGGAATGGCAGGGTGGCAACAACGATCAGGTTCGGTTGCTGTGTCTGCTGGGATTGCTCTTCGGTATCGACTTCACCATCAACGACGCCACCTTTTGCCCGACCGTTCTCGTCGGTCTGGATACCGTCCTCAACAGTGAGATCTTGACCCGTTGTAACGTCAGCAGCGCTGCTGGTTTCAGTTTTGAGCAACTGCAACTTACCACTGCGCCAGTCTTCTACCAGTTGATTGCGGTCACCGGCATCGGTGTTCACCCAGTCAGACATGAATGCAGCGATCAATCTTGGTTCGTGCTCTTCGTCTGGTGCGAAAATGTCCTTAACCGCCTGAATCATTTTCCACTCAGCATTCAGACTGAGTTCGCCAACTTCAGGAACATCATTTTTAACCTGCAGCAGGTTCTGGAGATAGGTATTGCTTTCGTCCAGTGACATTTCGCTGGCAGCCAACTGCTGCTCTTTAGTTACGTGGGTTTGGTATTTATCGTTCATCAGATGGAAGGCAAAGCGGACCGCTGGAGTACGGTTTTCAACCGGGACAATTTCGGACGCAGTCGCGTCTTCAACGATTACGGTCGGAGTAGGTGTGGAGGGGGCGTCAACGGAACCAGTAGACACACCAGCGGCTTTTGGCAGCCAGGTGCGCCCATCGTCCTGAAGCTCGTAGCGATCACACCAGGTTAAATCAACTTCACCTTCTTTCGGCAGGCCGCCGACAACTGGGAAATCAGTGCGAATCGGTTTGGCGTAGTCCTTACCTCGACCCGTTTCGATGCCAGCGTCTTCCAGAGCAACATCCAGCATCAGGTTGGCGCGAGCCTCAGTTTTTGCAGTGAACCAGACCACTGCATCTTGCTTTCCGGATTTCTGAGTAGCCTTGGCTACATAAAAGAATTCCATGTGAGATCCTCTTTTTTGGGTGTTAGAATCCCCGGACCATTGATAGCGCCCATTGGGTTAACTTTGGTTTTAATGTTGTTTCCGGTGTAACTTTGGTCGGTACCACCGGACGTAGATCCCGCCTTGCGCGGGTTTTACGTTAGCCTTCGTGCGCCATCTGGTCGTAAGAAGCGCAACGTTTGGAGCAATACTCTTTCTCTTTGCGCGCCAGTTGTGAGCCGTTGCGATAGAGTAGGGTGCTTTTGATTACTTCTTCCGGTTTAACCGGTTTGCCGCAGTAACCGCATTTCTTGTCTAACATGACATCCTCCGCTAGTGGCTGAGTCCATGCTCCAGACCGTTCAGATAAACTTCAACCAGCAAATCCTTGGTGTAAGTCATCTCCACGCCGCGATGCAGATACAAACGTCCGCGAGCGTTAGCTAATGCCGTCCAGGTTGAGTCTTTGTGTTTGACGAGCATCCCCGGCTGAACTGCGCCGCGGTTTACTGTCTGTGTACCGTAGTGCTGATGAACCATGATGTTCTCCAGTTTTTCTGAGTGAACTTCGCTGGTGGCGCCGCGGCGCTGATCTTCACGGTTGAGCTTTTTCACTCTGCAATTCGCCACCGCGAAGCTCACTTCTGTTTCTTGCCTTGTCGCCGGCTAGCGGAACGTTTCAAACCTACTGCGCGTTAATCTCACCACCTCATTCCGGTCTTCGTATGCCCCGGACGGCTACTTCGTGGGCGTCCTGCCTCGGTGGTTGTGTTGATGTGGATTTATATTAAGCCTTAGACTTAATTCATGTCAAGCCTATAGCTAATGCTGAGATTAAGTTTACGGCTTATTTTTTTGACGAATGCATGTGAGCAGAGGATGCTATGGTCAGAAAAACATCATTGAGGGTGGGCTATGGAAAAGTTTTACATGGGTTATAACGATGTATGTCAGGCGGTAGGTAGAGCGACGCTGAATCTGATATCACATGGAGACGCGCCAACTACTGAGGCGATCATTTCAATGCTTGAGTCGCTGGGGGATATTGAGCAGAACGATTTTTGGCGACAGGTGTTCAGGTTTGCAGCTGAGGAAGTGCGAAAAGGGTAGGCAAAAGAAACCCGGTGCGGTGGCCGGGCTCGGAGTGAGGACTAGGCATTTAGCATGTGCGTCACTCGGTGCTAATCTTTCTGGGGGGCACAATGGAGCGGAACGATGAAGAATAAAGACGAACAGACTGGGTTGATTGGCTTGGCGATTGGCGCAGCAGTGATTGGCTTGGTATCAGCTCAAAAACCCATTAACCGGGCGAGCATCATTGACGAACTGGTGAGACTGGGGATACAGAAGGGCGATGGCGTTCAGGATGAGGTGTTTGAGAAGGCGGCGGAGTTGGTGAGTAAAGGGGTATAAAAACCCGGCGCGATGGCCGGGTTATTTGATGAAGTATTTAGAAAAGACAGCTATAAGCACGGTAACTACCAGGGCTATAACAATCTTCCATGTCTGCCCGTTTAGTTCCTTATGTAAATCTTCCTTCGTACACATGGTAGCCTTGATAACTGCCAAGTCTGAACTGATAGAGATAACTTTCTCTTCCAGTCTTTCAACTCGTTTTAGCATATCATCACCTCCGCCGTTACCACCGCCATAATCAATAGTATGGGGTAATGTGCCATCTTCTTCAATGGGCTGGCCGGTTCTAATATTTACTGGCTGTACCATGAAGATTACTCCACTTTTTCCATTGTGTTAGCCAGCCAGTTTTTTGCAATAACAAAATGGCAATCGTGGCTATCAATAAACAATCTGTTCTCCGACTCAACATGTCCAGTGTGAAGTAAAACCCTCACGGTATAAAGTCCTTCAGAGGGAATAGAAATGTTCGATAATAAAGTTGTAGAGAGGGCTATAAAGTCATTTCGATCGGAGACAGTTGTACCCATAAGCCTGGAGTCTACAGCCGGGGCCTTTCCTGGTATCAATGATTTTCCTTCAAACAAAACATCAACATCAAAACTGTACGGCCGGTTTGAATTTAGGATTAATCCTGCGGAAACATAAAAAGATAGTTTTCCAGGAAACTCACTCACTGTCCAACCTATGTCAGGATTGAATGGGCCTGAAGCACGCATGCCTTCTCTAATAAAAGTAGGATACGCGAATGCTATTTTGGGGTTGTCGTTATTGCTCATGTTTATCCCGTTTTATCCATGCTTCCTGTGTGTCTGAGAAGTGTTACTCCGCATCACCCTTAATCCGCCGCCCCATATACTTGGCGTACAGCTCATCGAGTTCCTTCAACCGCAGAGATACGATCCGCAACATGTTCTGTTGTTCTTCTTCTGGCAACTGGCGATAAAGCTCAAGTAGCCGCTGCTCGTCCGGCTTAAGGCCATCCTTCTCTCCAACATCCTCGCCAAGCAGCCAGGGGACGGATACCCCAGCAGCATCAGCAACCGCTAATGCAGAACTTTTGCTGATAACCCCTTTTTTAAACCAGCCGTTTACGGACTGCGGAGTAATCCCCGCAACCCTTGCCATATCAGATTTTGTCATCCCCCGCTGCGTCAGTTCTGTCAAACGCTCGATGAGAATCGGGTTAAGTATTTTTTTCTCAGCCATATCAAAAGAATAAGCCTTTTGCTTATAAAATAAAATTCGCCCAAGGCTTGATTTATGTTTAAGTCTAAGGCTTAATTTGTTCGTGTATCTTTTGGAGACAATGATGAACGGATTAGAGAAAGCTATCAAAAAAGCAGGTAATGCCAGCAATCTTGCAGCATTACTGGGCATAAAGCCCATGTCAGTTAGCCGCTGGAAGACACGCTATAAAGGTGCTGTTCCTCCGGACCGCGTATTACCGATTTTCAGGGTAACAGGTATTACACCACATGAACTTCGACCAGATTTGTATCCCAACCCTACGGATGGATTACCAGCTCAGGAAGCGAGGGCATAACCATGCAGTCACTGTCACTTCATCAAAATAGCGGATATCAACCGGCTGCGATGATAAATCGCAATCAACCTGTCTCGGTAGATAAACATGACCAGATCCGCGATGCCGTTCGTGCGTGGGCGGGTGTAGATGGTCAGGACGTAGTTACGGCTCTGATCATCGAAGAGTACCAAGCGCAAGGGGGAGACGAGATCACTTTCCCTGATGACCTCAGCCGACAGCGTCAGAAGCTTTTCCGCTTTCTGGATAACCATTTCAACAGCGAACGGTACCGCGAAAACGTTCGTCAGCTGACTCCGGCAATCCTCGCTGTCCTGCCGATTGAATACCGCAATCGTCTGCTACCAGAAGACAACGTAATGGCTCGTCTGGCAAGGCTGGAGAAGGAAACCAGCGAAGCGAAGATTGCTGTCGCGATGGATGCTCCACGACATCAGAAGCTGAAAGAGCTGAGCGAGGGGATCGTGGAAATGTATCGCGTTGACCCTGGGTTAACCGGTCCGTTGATGGAAATGGTGCAGATGATGCTGGGGGCTATATGATCGGTTCAAAAATGGCGAAAGCCGCGGTGCGCGAACACCAACGGCTTTCAGGTGCAAAAACTGTGCGTAATTGCGGAGAACAGTATGTCAAATACCGCTGAAATATACAAATTCCCCACGCGGCAGGGGATACAGGAGAGCAGCATGGCTGAACTGGAGAAAGGCTATCTACGCTTAGCCAACCAGATTCAGGATGCCCTGTGTATCGTCGAGCTATCCGGGCGCGAGTTCCGGGTGCTGAATGCTATCGTTCGCCTGACCTATGGCTGGTCTAAGAAATCAGACCGCATCGCCAATAGCCTCATTGCAGACAAAACGACGCTGAAGGTGAAACACGTATCTGAAGCCGTGCTTAGCCTTGCCTACCGGAACATCATCATTCTGCGCCGAATTGGGCAAACCAGATACATTGGGATTAATACCAGCCTGGATAAATGGGCGTACACCAAGCCTAATTGCACTAAGTGTCCAGCGGCTTTCCCGCCTGCTGAAGTTGTTACATGGGTTATCACCATCCCTGAATTCAGGGATAGCAGTTTTACCCATTCAACCATCCCTGAAAACGGGGATGACCATCCCCAAAAACAGGGAGAGGTATCCCTGAAAACAGGGAACACCAAAGACATTCTTCCAAATACAAATATAAATACAGATCTAACCCCCTCTAATCCCCCAAAGGGGAGGGTGAAGTTTGACCCGCTGACAATTCAAGTTCCTGAGTGGCTTGATTCTGTGTCCTGGAGTGAGTGGGTTGCTTATCGCCAGCAGTCTGGTAAAGCCATCAAGACCGAAATGACGGTCACCAAAGCCTTCAAGCTGCTGAAGGCATGCCTGGACGAAGGGCATGACCCGGTTGATGTGATCAACACCAGTATCGCAAACGGGTACCAGGGACTGTTCAAACCAAAATTCGCTCTCAACGACCGCAAAACGGGCAGGGATGTGAATCGCATTTCTGAGCCAGATAAAACCATTCCGAACGGATTCAGGGGGTAACGGTGAAAAACATTGTTAATTCCGGAAGCGCTCTTGAGCGCCTGAAGAAACTCATTCCGCCAGGCGTTCAGCCGAAGTTCACCAGCGCAGCAGAGCTGCTGGCGTGGCAGCGGGAAGAAGGCCTGAAACATTGCGAAGAGCTGGACAAGCTGAATCAGAAAGCGCGCACAGAGAAAATCTTCGGCCGCTCTGGCATCCAGAGTCTGCATCGCAGCTGCACGTTCGCCAACTACGAAGTATCCGGTGATCAACAGCGCAAGGCCTACACCATGGCGAAAAGCTACGCGCAGAACTTTGGGGCTGGCTTTGCGAGCTTCGTGTTCAGTGGTGGGCCCGGTACCGGGAAAAACCATCTGGCAGCGGCAATCGGGAATCATCTCCTGTCCGGTGGGCAATCTGTGTTGGTGGTGACAATCCCTGATTTGATGCTGCGCGTACGCGAGTGCTACGACGGTGGTCAGTCAGAGGCTTCGCTTCTCGATGACCTATGCAAAGTCGATCTGCTGGTGCTGGATGAAGTCGGTATTCAGCGCGGTAGCAACGGGGAGAAAGTCATTCTGAATCAGGTTATCGATCGTCGTCTGTCATCGATGCGTCCGGTTGGCGTTCTGACAAATCTGAACCATGACGAACTTCTCGGTGCATTGGGCGCGCGGGTTATTGATCGCCTCCAGATGGATGGTGGGATGTGGGTGAACTTTGACTGGGGCAGCTATCGCAAGAACGTTAGCCATCTCCGGATCGTTAAATAACCTCGAGGGAAAAGCACTATGGCAAGCAAATCACTGTGGGCAATCGTCGATTTTCTTCGGGTTAATCAGACGATCACGCCGCGTCAGGTTCAGAACCTGTTGGGATGCGACTGCAAGAAGGCACACAACCTGCTGCTTCACCTGACACGCAAAGCGGTAGTTATCCGTACTGGCGAACTGCATCGCCCTGTCTACATGTTTCAGCCCAGCGGGGAGTTGAACATTAAGCAGATCAAATCGAAAGTGAGAAGAAACATGGTTACTTCAGTTTGCCGCACGAGTCCGGCTATGCAGCGAGTTTTGGCGTTTTACGGGAGGACATCGGGATGACTTTCAACAACCACCTGGCGCACGGTCCTGTATCACTCGAGCGGCTGCAACAGATAAGCGAAATACTCACCAAGGCAGCAGCACAAAGCGACGGCGGTAATGTCGGCTATGCGATGGCTGATGCTGTGAAGGTGATTAACGGGGGGATTGCCCGTGAGCAAATACGCCGTGAACATGCAGCCTGGTCACAGGCTACTTTCGGCGATGTCGGTCCAGTTGGTCCGCTGAAGCACCTTTCCAAAGAAGCGCTCGAGGCTGCTGCTGAACCTGACGACCTTAGCGAATGGGCTGATATGCAATTCCTGTTATGGGATGCGCAACGTCGTGCCGGTATCAGTGATGAGCAGATTAACCTGGCGATGGTAGAAAAGTTGGCAGTTAACAAACAACGTCAATGGCCTGAGCCGAAAGACGGTGAGCCAAGGCTACACATCAAGGAATCCGACAACTCTCCTGTGACTCCGGAGGGGACCACCTGCAAATACTGCGGCGGTACAGGTTATTTCCGTTGGAAAAAATCCGCAAATACCTTCCCGTGTCCATGTATGGGATGCGATTTGCCAGCAGCACCTATGCAGGAGGTGAAGTGATGGACCCACAACTGGAATACGCTACGAAGCGTATCGTCGAACTGGAAAGTATGTTGCTGGTGGATGTTGAGGAAACCGTCTGGCCTGCCGAAGTGGGAATGGTCTACAGCCAGGTTGAAAGTGCCGTGGATCTCCCGTCACATCACCAGCGCCGCCTTAAACATCACATCAATCGCATGTGGCTGGAGAAAATGCCGGTACCGGCCATCATCACATCGGCACAGTCACTGGCCATCGCCATGGAGAAATACGCGTGAGAGAAATCATCGTTGATAATTTTGCTGGTGGTGGCGGTGCGTCAACCGGCATTGAAATGGCGATCGGTCGCAGTGTTGATATTGCGATTAACCATGATGAAAATGCTGTGGCGATGCATACCACGAACCACCCGGATACGTTGCACTATTGCGAGTCTGTGTATGAGGTTCGCCCAAAAGTAGCTACCGCAGGTCGTCCAGTGGCTTTGGCGTGGTTTTCTCCCGATTGCCGACACTTTTCTAAAGCCAAAGGCGCTAAACCTGTCGAGAAAGCGATCCGCGGACTGGCCTGGGTAGTATTACGCTGGGGGCTGGATGTTGAGCCGCGGGTAATGAAACTGGAGAATGTCGAAGAGTTTAAAACGTGGGGGCCGCTACTGGCTGGAGAAATGCGACCAGACCCATTCCGCGCAGGCGAAACTTTCGAAGCCTTTATTGGCATGCTGACAACCGGCATCCCGGCGAACCATCCGGCGCTAGTAGAATGCTGTGAGTTTCTGAATATATCGCTTGATAGCGATGACGCAGCTCGACTGGTTAAAGGTCTGGGCTATGTCGTTGAATATCGCGAGCTGAGAGCCTGCGACTACGGCGCACCGACAATCAGAAAACGTTTCTTCATGGTCATGCGCCGCGATGGGAAGCCGATTGTGTGGCCGGAACCAACGCATGGGGATCCGAAATCACCTGCGGTTCAGGCTGGCAGGCTGGCGCCATGGCGTACAGCTGCGGAGTGTATCGACTGGTCAATTCCTGCCCCATCGATATTCGGGCGCAAAAAGCCGCTGGCAGAAAATACCCTGAAGCGGATCGCGCGCGGCATACAGCGATTTGTTATCGACAGTGCGTCGCCGTTCATCGTGAAGTGCAATCACACTAGCACCAAAACGAGTTACGACTGTTTCCGTGGTCAGGCGCTGGGCGAGCCTTTGCAAACCATTACTAAAACCCACGGTTACGCGTTAGCCGTACCGCACCTGACAAAATTCCGTACCGGCGCCACCGGGCAGGCACTTACTGAACCGGTACCGACGGTAACCGCCGGAACATCGTCACGCCCTGGCGGAAATGGTCATGCTCTGGGAATTGTTGAGGCTGCACTGACACCGTTTCTGGCCGGTAATGGCGGTAGTGAATACCAGGCTAAACCGCGCCTGTTGGATAAACCTGCTCACACCATTCTGAAGCAATCCCGCGCCTGCCTTGTTGCGCCAGTGATAGCCCGCCAGTTTGGAGCCAGCGTCGGACACCGAGCGGATGAACCGAGCGCAACCATCACCGCTGGTGGTGGCGGTAAATCTCAACTGGTAACACCAACGTTGATCCAAATGGGTTATGGCGAACGACCTGGACAAGAACCGCGTGTGCTGCGGCTGGATAACCCACTGGGGACCGTTACTGCAGGTGGAAATAAATTCGCGACGGTGAGCGCGTTCCTGGCGAAACACTACGGCGGTAACTATACGGGACCGGGTGTCAGTATGGATGAACCCGCGCACTCCGTGACCACTGTCGACCATCATGCAGTAGTTGCCTCTCATCTGGTGAAACTGCGTGGAACGTGCCGCGACGGGCAGCCAACTAGCGAGCCAATGCCAACGGTGACGGCGGGCGGGCTGCACGTGGGGGAGGTGAAAACCACTTTAGCGGTCGATGAATACGACGAATATCGCGCGCAGCAGACGCTTGAGTTTTTGCGGGAATACTGCGGTGAGGATTGCGACGGGCTGGTGACTGTTGACGGCATCACTTATCGCATCGTTGATATCGGCATGCGTATGCTGCAACCGCACGAGCTATACCGCGCGCAGGGCTTCCCGGAGTGGTACATCATCGACCAGGACTATCGGGGTAAGAAGTACGCGAAGGACAAGCAAGTTGCCCGCTGCGGCAACGCTGTGCCGCCACCGTTTGCAGAGGCATTGGTGAGGGCTAATTTGCCAGAACTGTGCCAGCCAAAGGATATTGCCGCCTGACTCAACCCCGCTACGGCGGGGATTTCCTCCCCTTCAAGCCTTTTTGCATAACTGATTTAGTAAATTCCAAATACTCGGAAAAACTTAGCGTATACAACAGCATGGCTTTGGCGAAAAGTGCTATTAACCACTTGAATATGAGGTTCAATAGGTATACTGTATGAATGTACAGTATATTGGTGTAGAGGGAATTATGAAGATAGAACTTACCATCAACAAATCAAAAGACCTGCCGCGCGGCGCCATACCCGCACTCGAGAAAGAGTTGCTTAAACGACTTCAGAATCAATATGAAAATTGTTCTCTGGTTATCCGCATGGCTGGCGGTGATAGCCTGACTGTTTTCGGTGGCGACAAGGGCGATAAAACGAAGGTGGAGGAAATCCTGCAGGAAACATGGGAAAGCGCCGACGACTGGTTTTACTGAACTTGGGTTAGCCGGCGCGCAGATAACAGAATACCAAACATGTGTATCCCTTTAATGCTGTTGCCGACATTTTTAACCGCGTCTGTGTCGATTGAAGGGAGAAATTTAAGTGAGTAATTCAGCATTGAAGGCATCAGATGACCATTGGTACGACCTTGTCAGACGTTCTGATGGTTGCGTTATGTTTAGCTTTCCTTCATCTGGCAGGCATCTGATTTATCGCGTTAATGGAATGATATCGATGCGACCGTTACTCGATGATGAAGAAGTCTTTACTCCCAATGGTTTTGTGCAATTTATCCGCCGTCTTGGCTACCGGGTAACTCCGCCTTCTGATAATATGAAATCAACGGTCTGAACAACCGTAACCTACTGCGCCACGGAGAGAAACCATGGCGCACGAACTACAACTCATCAAGCAGTCCTCAGGAATCCTGATCCCCGCGACGCCGGAGACCAGCGATATTCTGCAATCAAAAATCAAACTCGGCGCCGTGCTGGTGGCAGAGTTCCGGCAGGTACGCAACCCGGCGTTTCACCGTCGCTTTTTCGCGTTACTCAATCTCGGTTTCGAATACTGGGAACCCACCGGCGGGGCGATCTCTTCCAACGAACGCAAGCTGGTAACCGGCTACGCCAAATTCCTTGCCTCGTTCGCGGGAAGCGAAGCAGCTCTCCTGGACGCTGCCGAGCAATATCTCGACCGTATCGCTGATAAGCGCGCAGGTAGCATCAGCATCTGCAAATCCTATGACGCATACCGTGCATGGGTGATCGTCGAGTCTGGCCACTATGACGCTATTCAGCTTCCTGACGGCACCCTCCGTAAACATCCCCGCAGTATTGCCTTCGCCAACATGGACGAAACCGAGCTCCAGCAGTTGTACAAAGCCGCGCTCGATGTTCTGTGGCGCTGGGTATTGTCCAGGGCATTTAAGGATCAGCGTGAAGCGGAAAACGCCGCATCGCAGCTAATGAGTTTTGCGGGGTGATGGCGATGAAAATAAGTTGGTTTCACCATCACGAATGCACAACCGAACAGGCCGACGAGCTGGTGGCGAGTTATCGCCGTCGTGGCGCCACAGTAGAACGCAGCCTGAACCGCGACAACATCACCTGGACTGTCAGTGCAAAATTACCTGAATGCGAACATCCGGCGCGTACGCCAAGAACCTTTCGGCAAAAGGTCTGGGGGTGATTATGGTTAAGTTACCTCGCCGTAAGTGTGCCAATAAGGAATGTCGCCAATGGTTTCATCCGGTGCGTGAAACGCAGACCGTTTGCGGTTACGAGTGCGCCAGCGCCGTCGGCAAGGAGCAGACCAGAAAAGCCCGGGAGGCTGCACAACGCAAAGAGTCTGCCAAGCAGCGCGCCACTGAGAAGAAAGAACGTGCAGCCTGGCGCCAGCGTAAAGCTGCAGTTAAGCCGCTGAAGCACTGGATTGACCTGACGCAGCGCGCCGTAAATGACATTTGCCGCGAGACGGAGTTGGCGGAGGGGCGGGGCTGTATTTCCTGCGGAACTAAAACGGCGTTCGCCTGGCATGCTGGCCATTATCGGACTACGGCAGCCGCTGGGCATCTGCGCTTCACTCGCTTCAACATCCATCTTCAGTGTGATGTCTGCAACGTCTACAAATCCGGGAACATCGAAGCATACCGAGCCGCGCTGGTGGAACGTTATGGCGAAGAGCTGGTACTAGCGCTCGAGAACAATAACGCTCCGCATCGTTGGACTATTGAAGAACTGAAGGAAATCAGACTGACCGCGCTGGCTGACCTGCGCGCGCTGAAAAAGCAGGAGGCAGCATGACATTCGAATTCTATTTTGCCGATCACCTCCGCGTTCGTTGGCAACGATTGCGCTTATACCACTTTCCCGGTTCTGTGCTGACGGACTACCGAATACTGAAGAATTACGTGAAAACTTATGCTGGAGAAGCGCTATGAACCTCGAAAACACAGTGAAATACCACTTTGCAAAATCCACCCTGATTAGCGATTCTCCGCGTGCTACCGCCTCTGATTCACTGACTGGCACCGACATTATGGCGGCAATGGGCATGACTCAGGAACGCGCTGCCATGGGGTACAGTGCTTTCCTCGGCAAGATGGGCATAAGTAATAACGACCGGGATCGGGCGATCGGACTGCTGGCTGAGTACGCGATGACCAAATGTGACAAGGTTGCCGCACTTCGTAAGTTGGATTCCGGGGTTAAGCCTCAGGTGATGCACCAGTTGGCCACCTTCGCATTTGAGGATTATTCCCGCAGCGCAGCCAGTGTAAAGCGGTGCGATTGCTGCGACGGTGAGGGCTTTATTGATGCTGAGGTATTCAGTATGAAAACCAATACGCCGGCACATGCAAAAGAAATCATTAAGGCATCAAAAGCGTTTGGTTTGAAGGTGATACCTTCGCAGCACCAAAATAGGCGTGAGGTAAAAGAGATAACGCGTGTTCTCTGTCCTCAGTGCAAAGGGAAAAAAGCCATCAGTTGCGCATGTAGTGATTGCCGTGGCCGCGGGAAAGCGGTGAATCAGAAGGAAACGAAGCAGCAAGGCGTTCCAGTATTCAGCACCTGCAAGCGCTGTGGCGGTCGCGGATATGAGCGCATCCCGTCAACTGAGGCCTATGCGGCTGTTTGCCAGATTACGGATGCTATCAGCTTGGATACATGGAAGAAGTCTGTTAAGCCGTTCTACGATCAGTTGATTATGAAATTTGATATTGAAGAGGCCTGGGCAGAAAACCAACTGAAACAAATAACACGATAAGGGTTGTGGAAATTAATTCCAGCTATTTACTTTTCCCGAATCTGTGTTAATTTTATCCCAACGATGGGTTAATGCCTTCGTTTCAAGCCCTGCGGATAACACCGTGGGGCTTTTGCGTTTCTGGAGGGTAAGAAAATGCACCAGTAAACGGATAGACCGCAGCCGATAGGCAAAACCGCAGTCGTGATGCGGTCCCGAGTCTCCATGAGAGCCAGATGCAGGTACGAACTGCAACACACACTGGTTAGGGTTAATAAAGAAGAGGTGTGACGGTACTCCAGAACGATCGCCAATCGTTCTCCGGTTAGAGGTGAGGGATTCATGAGATACCCCTGACTACGGTCTCAAAGGCATGAGCGCGGCCACTGCGAGAGTGTGGTAAGCAACAGAATAGTAATTCACAGGCCCCTTATGTAAATGCTATAAAAGCGGACTATTGAAAAGGAGAGTTCGCTATGTCAAAAACCTTTGAGCAAATGAAACTTAATTTTATTTATTTGCACGAATTATGGTTGTTAACTCATTCGATAAAAACACGCTGTGAAGAGCTCTTTCATGAGACACCACTTCCTGATGCTGGTTACTACTTTAAAATTGATTACAATATTCATATATTAATAAATAGCATTCTTTCAGATGCGGCTAACGTCAAGAAACTAATCGCAGTTCCTAAAAATAAGACTAGGGAAGAATCCCCTGAACAATTCAGATTGCATATTGAGCGAAGTAATTACCTTCAACAAAAAATAAAAGATATTGAAATTAAGGAAATTAATTCCGTGAGGGTGAGAAACACCTTGCAACACTTCGATGAGTATTTAGATCAGCTAAACATTGATGTTACAGCAGGGAAGATGAAAGGTCATGGTATTGCAGTTTATAATTTTGTGATCTCCCACTGGAAGGCAATCAACCCTAGGCCATATCCGATAAGGTTATATGTTTGTGAGGAAAAAACATACTATAATATGAAGGCGTCAATTAACTTAGAAAAAGTTTACAATGAGGCTTTTCAGATTAATGAGGTAATCCGTAAAGAAATAAATAAAGAAGCTGGTGCAGAGCCTGGTAGCTTTATGGTTCCTTTAAACTTTTAAACTTTTAAACTTTTAAACTTTTAAACTTTTAAACTTTTAAACTTTATAATTCTATTAACTGCCCCGTAATAGCGGGGCTTTTTTATTTCAGGCTCACGCGAATCATCCGCTACGTGCTTTGTTGATAAATCCAGCTCGTGAAGCCTGACCCTTTTCAAACACACAGCGCCATCCGAAAAATCGGAGGTGAGGCTATGACCAGAATGAGCACCATTTACAGCAGACTTTCATATGGAACAGGCACCACGCTGACCGGCTGCGGTGTATCAGCGAAGGCATATGCCGAAACAGCTAAAACAGCAAAAGAGGTGTCCTGGATGTTGGCCGACAGAATTGCAGGGTTAAGCCTGAGCGACTGGGCAATTATTGTCGGTATCGCATGCACCGTTATTACCTGTGCAGTGAACTGGTATTTCCGCTGGAAAGAACGGGAGGATCGTCGCAATGGCTATACCACAAAAGCTGAAGAATAAACTGAGCGCAGCGGTCGTTGGTTTGATTCTTGCCGGGGCTTCCGCGCCTGTTATTCTCGATCAGTTTCTGGATGAGAAAGAGGGTAACAGCACAACAGCGTACAAGGACGGCTCTGGTATATGGACTATTTGCCGTGGCGCCACGATGGTTGATGGCAAGCCAGTAGTTCAGGGCATGAAGCTGTCAGCTGAGAAATGCGCCCAGGTAAACGCCATTGAGCGCGACAAGGCGCTGGCGTGGGTTGAGCGAAATATAAAAGTTCCGCTGACCGAGCCGCAGAAAGCCGGTATCGCTTCTTTCTGCCCTTACAACATCGGCCCCGGAAAATGTTTCCCATCTACGTTCTATAAGCGAATTAATGCTGGTGACCGTAAAGGTGCCTGTGAAGCCATTCGCTGGTGGATTAAAGACGGTGGCCGCGATTGTCGTCTGACCAAAGGCCAGAAAAATGGCTGCTATGGGCAGGTAGAGCGACGAGATCAGGAAAGCGCGCTGACGTGCTGGGGGATAGACCAGTGAACAAAGGCCTTGTTGTTGCTGGGGTGGCTGCAGTCATTATCATCTCGGTACTCTGCGTACTGCTTACTCGCAGCAATGCCGCGCTGAACACGTCTGAGAGTGACAACCGGGTACTGCGCAGCGACAACGCATTACAGGCGACGGTAATAACCACGCAGGCTTTCAACTTCAACCGGTTTAACCTGGTAGCAGAGAACACCAGCCGCCTTAACTCGCTGATAGATGTTGGTGCCGAAAAGACTGTCATCGAATACCGGGAGATTCTACGACGTGAAAAAACCTGTGATCTGCCTGTTCCTGCTGATGTCGCTGGTGGGCTGCTCAGCTACGCGAACCGTTTACGTGCCAGCGCAATGCACACCAATACCGGGAACGCTGACGCAGCCAGTGATAGCACCGCTGCCGCCAGCTCAATAACGTATTGTCAGGCTGTTCTGTGGATTAACCCGCTGCTAGCTACCATTGAGAAGGCTAATAACCAATTGGCGGGGGTACGGGAAATTGAGAGTTCCAGAGCGGTTCAATAAGCGCAATCTCTTTATGCAAATGCATGTTGATGGAGTGATTGTCCAAGTTGGGTAACTCTCGTCATAATTCCATGCACATGAATAATTCCCATCGACATAAGCAGTGGGCTGAGAGTCATGGCATCTGGACTTCTGGTGGATGCATAACCTTGCGGGTTTGTACGGTAAAAGAGATCCAGAGCCTTCAATGCTGGTAAAGAGGCATTGAAAATAATAAGTAATAATTCATTTGCATCCGCTACAGCTATTTTACCGTCGTAAATCGAATTTAAAACCTTAGAGGCAAGTCGGGCTTTAAAGGGTTTCTCTGAATCAATCAGGACCTGAATTACACTATCACAAAGCTCGCTTTTTTCGTCATCAGTACTAAAACGGTCAATGAATCGCTGAGCATCTGTTATTGAGGTACTTTCAATAAATGCTTGGGTGTTACGATAAAGCTTCGTTGCCTGATACGTATTTTTTACGTTCCAAGCTTTAACAGCCCATCCGAATACAGGAATTGCTTCAGCAGCTTCCAGGGAAGCATCAGCAATGTCAGCAAAGACATCTTTATTTTCTGTCAATGTTTTTACTAATGGAGTGAACCCATTCCCACCGCCCATTCGGTTTCTCCCACATGTCATTAAATGGCACTCACCGATAAGCAAGGCATTTTCTATCGTGAGTACCTCATTGATTTGAATGATTATTATCGCCTTGTTTAACGCAACTATCTAGAGGGATTTATGGCAAAACCGGACTGGGGCGAGCTTCAGCAACGGTTCCTGTCCGAACATGCCGCAACCGGCGTATCACCAAAGGAATGGTGTGAAGCGCAGGGACTGAACTACGCTACCGCCCGTCGATATATCAAAAAACCTACTGCGCAAAATGCGCAAAAACCTGCGCAGAAAAAAATGCGCACTTCGCAAAAAGATAAAAGCGCAAATGAGCTGGTGGATGATGATGGACTTACTGCTCAGCAGCGTTTATTTGTCGCGGAGTACCTGAAGGACAACAACGCCACCGCTGCCGCTTCACGTGCTGGTTATAGTGACCCAAACTACGGTCGTCAGCTCATAACGAATCCTAACGTTGCTCAGGCCATTGCGCAGCAGCAGAAAGCTTCCATTGCACGCACGCTTGGTAGTGCCGATGAAGTCCTCGCGCAGATGTGGCAGCTCGCCACCTTCGACGCAAACCAGCTTTCACAATATCGCCGCGGTGCGTGTCGTTACTGCTGGGGCTTTGGCCATCAATATCAGTGGCGCGATGCCGTGGAGTTTGAAGAGAAACAGCTGGAAGCTAAAGAACGCGACAAGCGTGAGCCAGTCGACGTGGGCGGCTATGGATATGACCACACCCGTGATCCTAACCATGCCTGCCCGCGCTGCAATGGTGACGGAATAGGCCAGCCTTACTTCGCTGACACCAGGAAACTCTCCCCTGACGCTGCTTTGGCATATTCCGGCGTCAAGCTGGGGAAGAATGGTGTCGAGATAACGGCAATCAGCCGCGAGCGGATGTACGAAGCCGTAATGAAGCGCCTGGGCCTGGCTGATAGCGAATTCGCGCAGCGCCTCCAGCAAATCGAAATCGACCGCCGGCAGCTGGAGATTGAGAAGCTCCGCAAAGAGCTGGCCGGTGATGGTGATGATGACGAACCAACACCAGTGCAGATAAATATCAACGTAGTGGATGCGAGGGAAGAAGATGGGGATCAGCCCGACACTTAACATCCCACAGGCTCGCTTCCTTGCGATGGAGCACAAGTTTAAAGCCTACGTTGCCGGGTTCGGTTCCGGTAAAACGTGGGTGGGTTGTGGCGGCATCTGTAAAGGGGTGTGGGAACATCCGAAAATCAACCAGGGTTATTTCGCGCCGACCTACCCGCAGATTCGTGACATCTTCTACCCGACTATCGAAGAGGTGGCCTTTGACTGGGGGCTGAGCGTCAAAATCAATGAGGGGAACAAAGAGGTTCACTTTTACGAGGGGCGACGGTTCCGCGGGACCACAATCTGCCGCTCGATGGAGAAGCCCGGCTCGATAGTTGGTTTCAAAATCGGTAACGCGATGGTGGATGAGCTGGATGTCATGGCGGCTGCCAAAGCGCAGCAAGCATGGCGAAAAATCATCGCCCGTATGCGTTACAAGGTTGATGGGCTGCGTAACGGTATTGACGTCACGACAACGCCGGAGGGGTTCAAATTCGTTTACCAGCAATTCGTGAAGGCAGTACGTGAAAAGCCAGAACTCTCGGCCCTGTACGGTCTGATTCAGGCCAGCACGTTCGACAACGCGAAGAACCTGCCCGCGGACTACATCCCTTCGCTGATGAATTCCTACCCGCCGGAATTGATTAAGGCGTATCTGAGGGGACGCTTCACCAACCTGACCAGCGGCACCATCTATCACCAGTTCGATCGACGTCTGAATAACTGTACTGATGAAGAACAGGCAGGCGAACCGCTCTATATCGGCATGGACTTTAACGTTGGCAAAATGGCGGCCATCGTCCACGTCCTTCGGAATGGAGAGCCGCGCGCGGTACGCGAATTGATAAAAGTTTATGACACGCCAGCCATGATAAAGCGTATCCAGGAAGAGTTCTGGCGCTACGAGGGCGGGCGCTATGTTGCCTCCAGGCAGATTTATATCTATCCGGATGCTTCCGGCGATTCACGCAAGTCCAATAACGCCAGCGCCACCGATATTGCGCAGCTCAAACAGGCCGGATTCAGCGTGGTGGTAAACGCAGCCAACCCGCCAGTGAAGGATCGCATTAACTCCATGAACGCCATGTTCTGCAATGGCAACGGTGAGCGCCGCTACAAAGTGAATGTTGCTCGCTGCCCGGTCTATACCGACAGCCTTGAGCAGCAGGTATGGGCGGCAAACGGCGAACCGGATAAATCAGCCGACAACGATCACCCCAATGATGCTGGTGGCTATTTCATCGTGAAGCAATTCCCGATCATCAAGCCGACCGGAAAAGTCACTCAACTACGGATTTAACTCCATGCCTGACATCTCAACACCCAATCTGGACTATGGGAACATGGTCGAGGCGTGGGACATTAACGACGCCCTGATGGGCGGCACGCTCTATATGCGACAACTGGGCGAGGCATATCTCCCGCGCTGGCCGAAAGAAAACAAAGAGGACTACAAAAAACGCCTTTCCGTGGCCACGCTTTTGCCCGCTTACGAAGAGACCATTAAGCAAAACATCGGGCGAGTATTTGCCGAGCCGATTAAGCTGGCCGAGAACGTTCCGGATCAACTTCGCGAGTTTGCGAAGAACATCGACCTAGAGGGAACGCGCCTCGATGTCTGGGCTCAGTCATTCTTCGGCCTGGCGATGCAGTATGGACTATCCCATGCTCTGGTGGATTATCCCCGGATAGATGCCGAACAGGTGAAGACTAAGGCTGACGAGAAAGCTACTGGCGCACGGCCATACGTCACGATGCTTAATCCCCGACAGGTAATTGGCTGGAAGTCGACGATGTTCGGCGGCAAGGTGCAACTCACTGCGCTGCGCATCAAAGAGGTGGTGGTCGAAGACGGTGACGACTTCGGGCAGACGAAAGTCGAACAGATCCGCCTCCTGACGCCGGGCAAGGTGCAGATTTACCGGAAGTCTACCGGTGCAGAGGGGAAGGCCACCTGGGCGTTACACGACGAATGGCAAACCTCCCGTCGCGATATCACCCTGGTCACGCTCTACACCAAGCGCACCGGCTTTATGTGCGGTTCACCGCCGCTGCTCAACATGGCGCTGCTGAACGTCAAACACTGGCAGAGCCAGAGCGAGCAGGACAACATCCTGCACGTCGCCCGGGTGCCGATACTTACCGTGTTCGGTCTGGCGCAGGGAGAAGAGCTGGTGATTGGTTCCTCCTCCGCGACCTCTTTCGATGATCGGCAGAAACAGGGCCTCGAGTACGTTGAGCACACAGGCTCCTCTATCGGTGCTGGCAAAGAGTCGCTGGCTGACCTCGTGGAGCAGATGCGCCAGGCAGGCGCGAAACTGCTGCGCACTGACAACACCTCAACCAAGTCTGTTGACCAGACCTCAGAAGAGAAGATGCAGGAGCAATCACCGCTCTACACCATGGCAACCAGCCTGGAAGATGCGATCGACAATATCCTGCAGATTATGGCTGAGTACATCGGTGAATCCGAAGGTGGTAACGTCGATGTCCGCACCGAGTTGGATGTCGAGTCGAAAGAGTTCAATCCTCCTGCTGCACTGGCCATTCAGTCGCTACGTCAGGGCGGTGACCTTCGCCGCATCGATGCGATTAAATCCCTGCAAAAACTCAACCTGATTGATGCCGATGCAGACCCGGAGAAGGTCCTGGACGAATTGCTGGCTGAATCATCGTCTCTGGATACCAGAACGTTAGACGAGGTATAGCATGGCCCGCTCCGTCAATGACCGTCTGCAGGACGAGACGATAGCGCACGGCCTATATGTGAACCGCTACGGTACCGGCGTCGCCCGGCGGATGGTGGCTCTACTCAACAAGCTGGATGCTGACCTGGCCGGCAGACTGCTGGTGCTGCTGGACGGCAAGCGTGCTGATACCTACAGCGCCCGTCGCCTGGCATCGCTGCTGGCTGGTGCTCGTGACCTCAACCAACAGGCATATGAACCGGTTAATTCCGCGCTGGCGCGCGAACTGACGCGTTACGTTGAGTATGAGGCTGGGTATCAACTGGACCTCTTCAGCAGCATTATTCCGAAGCAGATTCTCCAGCACGTTCCGCTCCAGAGTATCGCACCAGAGCAGGTTTACGCTGCTGCCGTGGCGCAGCCATTCCAGGGACGATTGCTCAAGGAGTGGGGGCAGAAACTCGAATCGGATCGACTGGACAAAATCACTAACGCTGTGCGCTCCGGTTTCCTCCAGGGTGAAACGGTAGAGCAGATTGTTAAGCGCGTTGCCGGCACGCCGAAACTCAACCGCGAGGACGGGGTGATTAACACCTCACGGCGTGACCTGGCTGTGGTTACCCGCACAGCGGTGAACCATATGGCCGCCTCGGCGCGTCAGGACTTCGCCCAGGCCAACAGAGATATCGTTAAGGCCAAACAGTGGTCCTCCACGCTAGATACCCATACGAGTCAGTGGTGCATCATCCGAGACCGCAAGCTCTACACCCTCGACGGCAAGCCGCTGGGGCATGTGGTGCCGTATCTGCGCGGCCCCGGCAAAATTCACTTCTGCTGCCGATCCGGCGAAATCCTGATCACGAAATCATGGGAAGAATTAAAGATCCCCCGTGCTGAGCTGAGCAGTGCCACGCGTGCCTCAATGGATGGACAGGTGCCAGCGCATACCAGCTATGCCGACTGGCTTACCCGGCAACCGTACGCGCGGCAGGAGCAGGTGTTGGGTGTTACACGCGCCATGATGCTGCGTGACGGCAAAATCACGGTGCCGGAGATGTTTAACGATGCCGGGGAATTTCTCACCCTGGATGAACTGCGCCGCGTGGATGCTTCGACGTTTGAGGGTTAGCCATGCAAAATGAGAAAGACAAAACTGTCACCCTGACTGAGGCTGAGCGCAAATTCATCATGATTGCGATGATTGCCTATGCCTTATCTGGTGAGCCGTCAGAAGAAGACGCAAAAATTGCAGAGCAAATAATCAATAAGCTCTGAGCATTACAAAATTCAACATCAGGCTGCCTTCGGGTGGCCTTTTTTATGCCTGCCGCTGAGCGGATGCGACGCGGTGACCGGGTCGGATGACCTATTACCAATGGCCGGAAGGCCGGAGCAAAACAATGAAACTCAAACTCGATGCTAACGGACATGTGGTCGTTGAAAACGGTATGCCGGTATTCGTCCACGATGACGGCAAAGAAATCCCGTTCGATGCGGTCGCAGCGATGAACAAAATCACCTCGCTGAATGGTGAAGCTAAAACTCACCGCGAAGCAAAGGAAGCGGCGGAAGCCGGTCTCGCTAAGTTCGCTGGCATCACCGACCCGACCAAGGCGCTCGAAGCCCTGGAGATGATGACCAAAATCGACCAGAAGAAACTGATCGACGCTGGCGCCGTTGACCAGGTGAAGGCCGAGATCACCAAGGTTTACCAGCAGCAGTTGGACGAAGCGAACGGCAAAACCAAGCAACTGGAAACCCAGCTCTACGACGAGATGATCGGCGGCCGCTTCGGTGGTTCCAAGTTCATCTCCGAGAAGATGGCGATCCCGGCTGAGTTCGTGCGTTCCCACTTCGGCCAGAACTTCAAAATCGAAGACGGCAAGGTCGTGGCGTACGACGGACAGGGCAATAAGGTGTTCTCCCGTACCAAGCCTGGCGAACTGGCCAGCTTCGATGAAGCGCTGGAATCCCTGGTCGAGTTGCATCCGCAGAAAGACTACATCCTCAAAGCGTCCGGCAATAGCGGCGGTGGCTCCCACCAGTCGCAGCATCAGGCCGGGCAGAAAACCATGAAACGCGCTGCTTTCGACGCCTTACCGCCAGTTGAACAACAAACGGTAATCGGCGGCGGCACGAGCATCGTTGATTAATCGAAAGGAAACCTGAATGTCCAACACCCTCACTGGTCTCATCCCAACTATTTTCACCGCCCTGAATCGCGTATCCCGCGAGCAGGTGGGATTTATCCCGGCGGTGGCCCGTAACGCCAAAGCCGATGCCGCGGCTAAAGACCAAACCGTGACCGCACCGGTGGCACCAAAAACCACCACCGTTGATATCACCCCGGCGGCAACTGCGCCAAACGACGGTGATCAGAACATTGGTACCGTGGACGTCAAAATCACCAAATCCAAAATGGCCCCAGTCAAATGGAATGGTGAAGAGCAGCTGGCAATTGGGCCATCAGGCACCTATGACATTGTCCTAGCTGACCAGTTTTCACAGGCGTTCCGAGCACTGAGCAACGAAATGGATGCTGACCTAGCATCGCTGGCTTACAAGTCTTCCCGCGCTGTTGGTGTTCCAAAAGATACACCGTTCAGTGTCAAAGACGACCTGTCTGATGCGGCGAACGCTCGCCAGGTGCTGACTGATAACGGCGCACCAACCACTGACCTGCGCATGGTACTGGGTGGCGAAGCGATGGCGTCCATCCGTGGTAAACAGTCCGTACTGTTCAAAGCGAACGAAGCCGGTACCGATCAACTGCTGCGTGAAGGCATCATTGGTCGTGTGATGGGCTTTAACCTGCACGAATCCGCCAACATCAAGCGCACCGCGAAAAGCACCGCTGCGGGCTATAAGGTCAACGGTGCGAAGAAAGAGGGCGACATCATTATTGCTATCTCTGCTGGCACTGGTGGTATTGCTGCCGGGACTGCAGTGAAGTTCGATGGTGATGACAACCAGTACATGGTCGTAGCGGCAACCTCTTCGACTATCACCATTGGCGCACCGGGCCTGCGTCAGGATCTGGCAGATCAGGCAACTGTCACTGTGCTGAGCGAGTTCTCGCCAAACGTTGCCTTTGACCGTAACGCATTCCTGCTGGCTTGCCGTACCCCGGCCATGCCAAAAGGCGGCGATACCGCTGACGACGTGATGAACGTAACCGATCCGGTCTCTGGTATTACCTTCCAGATCGCGCTGTACCGCCAGTACCGTCAGGTGCGTTACGAGGTTGGCGTGGCGTGGGGGGTGGCATCCGTTCAGCCTGAACATTCCACCATCATCATGGGTTAACCACTGGGGCTTCGGCCCCTTTGTTTTCAGGAGGCCCAATGGCCGGATTAACCAAAAAGCAGCGCGCGCAGCGTGAGGCTGAAAAGCTCACCGCGCAGAACGGCGCTGATCAAACTGCTGCCCAGCAGGACCAGCAGCAGGACCAGCAGCAGGACCAGCAGCAGGACCTGCTAGGTATTGATCTGGTGGTCATGGTGCGTGACACCCCAGAATTCCCTGGCGGCCCGCTGCGCGCAGATGTTCATCCTGATGAAGTGGATAACTGGCTGGCGCTGGACTGGCGTCTGGAGGAATAAACATGCTGGTTGCCAATCCCAACTCTCCAGGCTTCAACAGCTACGCCAGCGTGTCAGACCTGCGGGCATTTGCCGCCGGGCGCGGATATAGCATTCCTGCAGATGATGGTGAGTGCGGCCAGATGCTTATGCAGGCTATGGACTTTCTCGAAGGGAAGACCTGGCGTGGTCAGCGCACCAGCACATCACAGCCGCTATCGTGGCCGCGCGCGGGCGTGCGCTTTGATGGCGTTGATCTGCCGGATGACACCATCCCGCAGCGCCTGGTTGATGCACAGTGCCGCCTGGCTATCGAATCGCAGGAGATTGACCTCACGCCTTCGGTTGCTGGTGGCGGGGCGGTGACGATGGAGCGCGTCGAGGGCGCGGTGACCGTGCAGTACGAGCCGGGAACCAATAAGGCCGCTCCGTCGTTCCCCTGGTTCTATTCCTCGCTGCGCGGGCTGGTGGTAGGCGGCAATCAGCTCCGCATTGAAAGGGGGTGATATGCCAATCGACTATCGACGCATGCGCGCGACAGCAACCCGGCTGCTCACCGAGAACGGGAAGACCTATCCGTTGACCCGCGGCGGCACCACAACCCGCGATCAGTTCGGCAAAGAGGTAACCACTCCGGCGGTTACCGGGACCGTCACCGGCGTTATCACTGAATACTCTGCACACGAAATCGACGGCTCCTTGATCGCCTCCGGCGACAAGAAGTTGGCGGCCACGTTCGAAACGGAAGTGCGCATCGATGACCGAATCGAAATCGACGGCAAAAAGTGGCGCGTTGTGCAGCCGAATCCGGTCAAGCCTGCCGATGTGCTGATCTCCTACAACATCCAACTGAGGGCATAAATATGGCCGGAACTGTTAATCAGCCGTTCCTGGCTGCCATTCAGTTGTTCGTGGATAGCTCGAAGCAGGAGATGGACGAAGTGGTGCGCCGGACGGGCATTAAAATCCTCGCTCAGCTGGTGGAGATGTCCCCGGTGGGTCAGCCGGATATCTGGCAGATCAACCAGACTGCGACGGCGTACAACACTGCGGTGCGGGAGCATAACGCGACCCTGCGTGATGACCCGGCCAACCTGACCAAATCAGGACGACTTAAGCGCGGCCTGCACGTCAACGACTCGATGGACATCAAAAAGCCTGAGGGCTATGTCGGCGGGCGGTTTAAAAACAACTGGTATGTGGGCTTTGACAGCCAGCCAAGCCAATCCAACGACACCCCCGACGCTTCCGGCCAGGGTTCCAACTCCCGCAGTCTGGCAGTGCTCGAGGTGTTCCGGGTAGGACAGGTCAGCTCGATTTTCTTCACCAATAACCTGCCGTATGCACAGGCGCTGGAGAACGGCCACTCCGGTCAGGCCCCCGGCGGCATGGTGGGCATCACCGCGCTGGATGCCGCGCAGCTGTTCCGTGAGGCGATGAGCGAGGTGCGTAATGGCCGGTGACCAATCAATGCTAATTGCGGAATTGCTCGAGTCACGCCTTGCTGATATCGCCCTTGCGATTGACATGCCGATAGCCTGGCCAAACATCATTTTTGAACCGCCAGATGATGTCCCGTACGGGAGGGTCTATATACTCCCGGCACAAACTATCGGGCAAGACTTTGCTGGGCAGCTTCGTACGTATCAGGGTATTTTCCAGGTGAACATAGTCACCCCCGCAGGAATGGGTGTCGGCAAGGCGCGAACATTTGCCAGTGTGATTGCGGGCGGATTTCCCGAAGGCCTCGCTCTGGTGGCTGGTGATTTGACCGTCTATATCAACGGGCCGCCTCAGATTCGCCAGCCAATACAGGACCGTCCGACCTCTGCACCAAACGGCAGCAGCGGCTCCATCACCTACACCATCCCCGTCAGCATGCAGTACCGCGCTGATTACTGACCCACCATCTGGTGGGTTTTTTATTACTTAAATTCAGGAGAATGCAATGTCATTCGCAATCCCTAACGGGTCGCGTGTAAACGTGGCCAAGGCGTATCTTGCGCCGATTGTCTTCACTGCGGCATCCAATGCGACGGAATGCGAACTGACCGTTGCCTCGGCTGCTGGCATCCTCGCGGGCGATGTCGTCCAGGTTAGCTCTGGCTGGCTGAAGCTCGACAACATGGTGGTGCGTGCCAAGTCAGTTACTGGTACGAAAATCGTGCTGGAAGCGTTTGATACCACCGATACCAAGAAATTCCCGGCGGGCACCGGCGCAGGCACGCTGCGTAAAATCGATTCGTGGATCACCATGCCGCAGGTCATGACGCTGTCCACTGAAGGCGGCGATCAGCAGAATATCAGTGTCCAGTTCCTGGAGGATGATAAGGCCCGTACCATCCCGACTTTCAAAAACGCGGTGGTACAGGTCTACACCTTCGCGCATGACCCGCAGTTGGCTATCTACAAACGTCTGATTGATCTGGACGACTCCAGCGATACTACAGCGGTCTGGTTCCACAACCCGCGCGGCAAAGCCGATCGATACTACTCTGCCAAAGTATCCTTCCAGCGTGTACCACGTACTGAAATCAACGCTGTTGAAAGTAATGAAGCGCGCATGAACTTCGAATCGGATATGCAGATTTACCCGATCGCTGACTCCTCCGCTACACCTCTGGCGTTCCTGACTGACCTGCCAGCAACCAAGTCTGTTGCTGCTAATGCAGCTCTGGATCTGTCGGTGGTCATGCAGGGTGGTTCCGCGCCGTACACCTATGTCTGGAAGAAGGACGGCACAGCTATTCCGGGCAAAACCGCCTCGACGCTAAACATTCCGTCCGCTCAGTCTTCTGATGCTGGGGTGTATACCTGCGAAGTTACCGATGCTGCAGGGAAAAACATCACCTCAGCTGCGTGCACCGTCACTATCAGCTAACCAATTTAGCCCGGTTCGCTGGGCTAAAAATATGTATCCCATGTACCAATGTATTGCAGTTGGAATTCGCTGGATGCCTGTGAAATTGCTTTCGAATATACTCACTAAAAAAGAGAGGTTTTATGGATGAGAAAGTGATGGCATTGGCAACACTCCAAGCAGCTCAGGAAGCTGCGAATTGGGCATTTTGGTCGATGATAGGGACATGGGTTGCGGGTATAGCGACCTTTTTGGCTGTATGTGTTTCCCTTCATCTGGGTCTAAAAAAGCCTAAAGCGCATATTAGTTGCCGAGTTAATGTCGGTATAACGTGGCAAGGACCTTATCAAAAAAAAGGGGTGACAATTGTTATTACAAACCTTTCACTTCATACAGTAAAAGTTACTTCTATAAATTGGACATTCAAAAAAGATATTACGTTTTATCAACCATTCCACTCTCCTTTATCAATGCAACTACCTCAAAAACTAGATTACGGTGAGCAGGCCACTTTTTGGATAGATATTGATGGCAACTCAGAATGGATTGAAAAAATAGCATTAGGTTTGAAAGAGCAAGATGCCAACCCCAAAGATTTTAGATGCGTAATCAGCGTGACTACTGGAGAAAGTTTCACATTTGAAATTGAAAAAACTTTGATGGATAAAATTACAAGTAGTTACCATCAGATTTCAAAGACTGAAAGCCACCAGACATAAGGTGACTTTTTAAATGTAATGTACAAGCTACATATATCCAATGACCCGCTCCGGCGGGTTTTTCTTTTGTTAAGGAACTGAAATGACCAAATTCTCCCTGATTCCCAATCCGATATTTTCCGTTACTGCCAGCATCCCGCGCGCTGGCGCCGAAGACGGCAAGCTGACCTTCACTTTCCGCCATAAGACGCTGGAAGAGCTGCGCGCTCTGGATGAGAAGTTGCAGAAAGCAGCTGAAGGTAAAAAATCCCTCGTTGAGCCGCAGGCCAACTACCTGATGGAGATCGTCGATAGCTGGGCACTGCCTGACGAGTTCACTCGCGATAACGTAATTGTCCTCCTGAAGAACTACCCGCGCGCATTTGACAGCATCGGTCTGGCCTACACCAAAGAGTTGATGGGTTTCCGCGAAAAAAACTAAGGCAGGTCGCCGCAGCGATGTATACACCGGGACCGACGCTCGCGGAGTTAGCCGCTTTTGGTTTGACGCCTGAAGACGTGGAGGAAGAGGTGGGGATCCTGCCGTCAGTATGGAAAGCCTTCACCATCTTCTCCACGCTGGCGACCCAATGGCGCGTCGGTGCGAGCGGTGCGACCGGTCTTGATTACAACGTTCTCCCCTGGATCTTTGAGTTACACGGGGTTGAAGATGCGGCGGCCTGTATGGCTGACCTTCAAATCATGGAAAGCGAGGCACTTAAGGTAATGCATAAGGAGACGAAATAATGACAGACCAGATCGCCTCGATTACTTTGCGGGCCGATGTTTCTGACCTGAAAACAGCCAGCAACGAACTGGATAAACTCGGCCAGGCGGCGGCCGGTGCTGTAGATAAAGCAGATGATCTGAATAGCGTGTTTCGCGCTGGCGCTGAATCTGCGAAGCAAGGTAGTGAAGGACTCAAGGAGCAGCAGAACGCGCTCAAAGGGCTGCTGGAGAATATCGACCCGGTTACCAAGGCTTTAAACCGCCTGGATGATCAGCAAGAATCGCTGCGGAAATTCCAGGCCAAAGGTTTCCTGGATACCGATACCTTTCAGGCTTACAACAAAATCCTGGACGACACCCGCCTCAAGCTGACTGACACTGGCGAAGCAGCGGCGAAAGCGCAGGCAGAACTGGCAGCGACTCAGGCCGCTGAGAAACAGTCCGCTGCGCTGAAAAACCTGCTGGGTTCCATTGACCCGACGATCCGCGCATTCAACTCACTGGATGAGCAGCATGCACAGCTGGTGGCGCACTTCGAATCAGGACGTATCAACGGCGCGCAGTTCGAGCACTTCAACGGCATCCTCAACCAGACGCGGGAGCGTCTGTCTGGCGTGGCTGACGTGCTGCCAGAGGCACTATCCCGACAGGAAGCAGCGGCGCGTCGTGCCGGTATATCTGTCGGCCAGTACAGTGCTGCGATGCGCACGCTTCCTGCACAGTTCACCGATATCGCCACGCAGCTGGCTGGTGGGCAGTCTCCGTTCCTGATTCTGCTCCAGCAGGGCGGGCAAATTAAAGACCAGTTTGGCTCGGTTCAGGGGGCGCTGTCGGGTGTTGGCGAATATATCCGCAGCATGGTCGGGATGATTAACCCAACCACGATTGCGCTGGCAGGTCTGGTCGGTACAGTTGGTCTGCTGGCTGCTGCGGCATACAGTTCGTCTGAACAGTTCGACCAAGTTGCCCGGTCGGTCATCATGATGGGCGGCGCTGGCTTCGCCTCAATGCAGCAGCTAAATGAGGCTGCTGAAGAGGTCGCCGGCAAGACGAACACATCCATCAGCTCCACTGTCGATACTCTGGTTACGCTGAACGATACTGGCAAATATACCGCTAGTCAGATGAAACAGATCGCCGCCTCCATCATCCTGATGGGCAAGGCTGGCAGCGACACCAAAGCGGCAATGTCCGACTTCGGCAAGATTGTCAGCGACCCGGTAAAAGGCCTGGCGAGCCTGAATGAGCAGTATGGCTTTGTTGATGAAGCCATGATGAAGCACATCATCCAGTTGCGTAAGCAAAAGGGTGAAGAGGCTGCTGTAGCAGAGGCCATTCAGCTTTACGCTGATGTTATGTCCAAGCGTGCTGAAGAAACGAACAAGGCTACTGACAATATTGGCAGAGTCTGGGATACGCTGAAGAAGAGTGCCTCTGATAACTTCCGGGATATTGGTATTACTGTCCGTGCCTGGGGGAACCAGGTGATCGATATCTTCAACCTGGTAGAAGCGTCGATAAAAGACCTGTTTCTCAATATCACATCGTTGGATGCCAAATTCACTGGTACTGTTGCTGGGTGGGCAGAAAAGATACCCGGCGGCGGGGCATTAGCAAATTTCCTTGGCATGGATGTCGAGGCAATGAAAAAGGCTGGGGCAGAAGCCGATAAAGAGATCGCAGCGAATAAAAAACGTTACGATGAACTCTGGAAGCGGGTCACTGCGCCTAATGCACAGGCAAGCTATGAAGCCGAAGCGCGAGGGGCCACGGTTAAAGGTGAGGGAGGATCCAGTCGCGAGTCTAGGGACGCAGTCTCGAAGCTTGCAGAAGACTCTGCCAAAAAGACTAAAGAGGCAAGAGCTACGCTGGATGCTGGCGATCGCACTCTGGAGAACTACCGGGCGCAGGCAAGGACCTTAACGGAAACCCTCGAAACCCTGCGTCAGACCGGCGATATTCACGCCAAAAATACTGAATTCAACAAACAACAGTCACGCTTTACGGAACTGGACGAGGCCGCCAAAACCCGCGCGCTGACCGCGCAGGAGAAGTCACTCCTGTCGAGCCGTGAGGCCATTCTGAATGCCGCTAAGGTTGTTGACCAAAAGAATAAGGAAGTCGAGGCCCAGCAGAAGATTAACGGGCTGGCACAGCAGGCTAATAAGTACGTCACCCAGATGTCGGAAAAAACCGATGCTTTGCGCGATAGTGCAGGCCTCAGCAGTCGTCAGACGCAGCGCATGATGGAGGAGGCTCAACTCCGTCAGGGTTGGTTGAATGGTGGAGGCAAGCTTGAGGATACTGGCTATGAGAAAGAGCTGACAGCACTTCAGAACTACTACGCCGAAGAAGACAAGCTGCGCGGCAACTGGAAGGCTGGCGCATTGAGCGGCTGGAATGAATACCTTGAAGCTGCCACTGATACATACAGTTCGGTGAAGAATGTAGCTGGCTCGGCGCTAACCGGGTTATCTGACATGCTTACTGACCTCATGGTCACAGGTAAAGCCTCAATTAAGTCGTTCGGGATGTCGATGCTTAAAATGATCGCCTAGGTCGTGAACAGGTTGATGGTTGCTTATGCGATTCAGGCGGCCATGGGATGGATTGGTGGCAGTTCGGGTGGTGGCACTACTCCAGGCGGAGCATATACGAACGCAGCTTCAGGCGTAACGTTCAACGCTAAAGGTGGAGTCTATGAATCTTCGGGCCTCAGTAAATATGTGAACGGTGTCTACGACTCTCCTCAGTATTTCACCTTCCAGGGGGCATCTAAATTCGCCAAAGGCGGAGTATTTGCTGAGGCTGGCGAAGAGGCCATCATGCCGCTGACACGGGATTCTGCTGGAAGACTTGGTGTCAGGGCTCAGGGTGCTGGTAATTCTGGACATCAAATCAACGTGGATATCTATGTCGATAACAAAGGCAACGCTACCACAAATACAAGCGGAGATGGTGACGCGGCTGCTAGAGCGCTGGCCGAACGCATTAAGTTTTATGTTTCCGATGGGATTCGGCTTGCAATTAAAGACGATGGAGCTATAGGTAGAAGCTTCGCTAAGAAGTAACAATATGCAAGGCGTTACATTCTGATATCCCCTGGTTATCATGTGCAAAGCCACGATAATTAAGGGGATGATAGTGCTTAAAAGGATATTCAAAAAGATACTCAAGACTATTGGGATGATCGTGCTTCTTATCGTCGTCGTCGGAATTGCTGCTGTAGTTAATAAACCGACTGAGGCGGAAAAGAAGCAAAAGGAAGTCAAAGAGTTGTCTGACAAGAAGTTGGATGAGTTGAGGAACGCGTGTGAAGCCTATGTCAAAATGTCAGTCATCAACAAAAGCACCTTAGACATGTCGGTGTTTAGCGCTAAAAGGTGGCAAGACAGCGATGGTAAATTTTATGCAACGCAGGAATTTAGTGCCAAAAACAAATTCGGGCTTGAGCAGAAATTTAGAGCTGTGTGCACCGAAGAAAAAGACGGTAAAACCGATTATCGAATTGAAGAGGTGACCGGAAGTTAATCCGAAGTGAGTGCTTAACCAAGCCCCACCGACCACTCAACCGAAACCAAGCCTCGCTAACGCGGGGCTTTTTGTTGCTCTCCGGAGAACGATGCGTCGTGTTCAATGTATATTTAGCCAGGTTTAGGCATCTTAGTAGTTTTGCTATGATTCGGCTAAACATCCTTTGGTCGATACGGATATGACTAGCGCTAACCCTCAACTGAAAACTAATGAGCTTCTTGACAAGCTAGTTCCCTCTATCGAGTCGGGAGAAAACCTGATTGGTGAATTTGGCCTGCGTGTAGTTATCCGAGAGGCTAAAAAAATACCAGATGCCTATCAGTCTCTTTTAGTCATAGGACTTGCAGAAATCGTTGGTGGTAACTATGTTGCCGCTATGGAAACTCATCGACGACTTACCCTTATCAATCCTTATAATGATGTGGTGTGGGTGAACTTTTCAGTCGCGTTAGGCCAGAGATGCCAGTATCGATTGGCACGTGAAATATCCCACAATAGTATCCCTTATGTCGGCTTTGCTGGGCTTTGCCATGCTTATTTAAATGCAGGGTTTTGGGGGGATCTTGAAACCATGTTGCTTATAAAGAGTCAGCCAATTTTCAATTCCTGCGATATATCATCATTTGCAGAAAAACAAAGGTATGACATCATGCGTTGCGATTCCATCTTTGATATTTTGATGGATGACAGAGAAGAATCTGATTATTTATTTCAAATGGCTTCTCTTGTAATGCAAATTGCAGAAAGGCTAAAACTCCCACCGAGACAAGCATCAATCCATACTGACGCAGAAGGGATGTTAATTTTCTCTTTTGGTATAACTTCAGATCTCTCTAATAATTTATGGGAGCTCAATGATGAACTTGCTTCATTGATCGTGGATCATCAAATTTTCTCGTCCAATAGCATTGCCACATTCCATGTGATAGGTGAATGAAATGGCTATCTCACATTCTGAAATCCTACATCTAGCAAAATCGATGGCACAAGATGCTGAAAACGAAGTTAATTTGAGGGCTTCAATTGGCCGGGCATACTACAGCATGTTTCACGCTGCGCATGATATTGCTGGTGGCCGTGTCCCCAAAAATCATCCTATACCAGGAAAAGTTTTCAAAGGTGGGACTCACGCTCGCTTATCCCAGTATTTAGCAGACTGTGCCGAACAACTGCACCCGACGCATGTAAGAACATTGCAATTACTCTCTGTTAAGCTAAAAATGTGTCATAAATCCAGGTGTGAGGCGGATTATGAATTAACTCAAAACATTCATAAGTCGCAGTTGGACTGCATTTTAAAAGAGGCTGAAATGACTCAAGATATTTTGGCGAAAATTAAAGTATTAGTAACCTAAATATTGCGTAAATAGCAATCATTATAAATAACCCAGCTCCGGCTGGGTTTTTTTATGGAGCAAATATGGCAGTTGAAACTTATACTTGGCACTCACAACTCGGTGCTGGCGCAGTGGAATACAGTCAGACCGTAAGGTCAGCCCAGTTCGGTGATGGCTACGAGCAGGTGGCTGAGAACGGTATTAACTCCACCGCCATTCAGGTTCCAATGAAGCACGCAGGAACGGAGGCGGAAGTTAACGCAGTTCGCGACTTCCTGTTGACGCATACCGTTAAAGCATTCGTCATCACGCCGCCGGGCGAGGAGATGGGGCTGTATCGCGTTGTGGCCGATTCGGTGCGTAAAAACCAACTCAGCAGCAAATTCGCTGAGCTGACCTTCACCATTAAGCGCGCCTATGGCGTCTATGCCTGAGGTAGAGCATGACAGCACTGATTGATACAGCTGCAATGCTGGCGCCGGGCGGTAGAGTCCGCTTGGTCGAAGTAGATGCTTCAGAGTTCAGCGGTGGTATTCACCGCTTTCACTATAGTCCGTTTCCCCATACGCCCGCCGAGATTGAAGCGGCGAACGGCGATGAAGCTAAGCTTGGACCAAAGCCCATCATCTGGGATGGCAAAATATTCGACTTCTGGCCTTTCCAGATTTCTGATCTCGCTCTTTCGACCGACCAGGCCGCTGAACCGAAACTTAGCGTATCGAACCTTGACGGGCATATCACCGCGCTCTGCCTGCAGTTCAAGGACATGGTTAACGCGAAGGTAAGCATCATCGACACCTACGCCGTTTATCTGGACGCGGTTAACTTCCCAGGCGGCGTGAACCCGATGGCAGACCCTACAATGTTCACGCTTCAGACCTTCTGGCTTGACACGAAAACCTCCGAAGACGACGAAGTGGTTTCATGGTCACTCAGTAGCCCCGCAGACTTGCAGGGGCTTGTTATCCCAACCCGACAAATCACCTCGCTCTGCGAATGGGCGCTACGCGGGCAGTACCGGAGCGGCGATGGATGCACCTATAACGGTACGGCATATTTCGACGCGAAGGGGAATCAGGTTTCAGATCCTGCCCTTGATGTATGTGGTGGTTGCTTCAGTGACTGCCGTAAACGATTTGGCGCCGGCTTGGCAGATCCTAATGCGGCAATTCTCGACTTTGGCGGCTTTCCGGCAACCGTTCTCTTCACCCGATAACCGGACATAGCAATGAATAAAACCATATTGGCAGCTATCCGTGCTCATGCGCTGGAGGAATCCCCGCGCGAGAGCTGCGGATTCGTTATTCAGTCTGGCCGTCGCCAGCGCTATATTCCTGTACCAAACACTCATGAAAATCCAACAGAGCATTTCCGCATCGATGGCGAGCATTGGGCGAACGCCGAAGATATCGGGACGATTGTGCGCGTCATCCATTCCCATCCTGGCGATGGAGCAAGGCCGGTTCCATCCGATCTGGACTGCCAGCAATGCAACAACTCCGGCGTGGTCTGGGGTATTTACGCGCCGGATAGCGACGAATACGCTGAGATAATGCCGGAGGCGGTACCCCTTATCGGGCGTCCGTTTATCTTGGGCTCAAATGACTGCTGGGGACTGGTAATGGATTGGCATGCCACCCAAGGCGTGAAGCTTAACGATTTCCGCGTCGATTACCCATGGTGGGAAAGCCAGTACCCGGACAACCTGTATTTCGACAACTGGGAGCGGGAAGGGTTTGTCGAATGCGACCCGTCGCCAGGCTGTATGGTCATCATGCAGGTTGAATCCAGTAAGTGGAACCACGCGGGGATCATTACCGAAGAAGGTGAGCTGCTTCACCATCTGTACGGGCAGCCATCCTGCATCACGCCGTATGCGCGCGGTTATTTCAAAGACAGGACGATGATCTGCGTCCGTCACAAAGAGCTACCGCAGGAGATTCAGCCATGGCGCGTTTAACCACGATTCGATTGTACGGTGTGCTGGGAGCCAGGTTTGGCCGTGTTCATAGGCTTGCGGTGCAGACATCAGCTGAGGCGGTAAAGGCGCTTTGCATCAACTTGGACGGACTGGAAAGTTATCTTCTGAACGCCAAAAAGAATGGCATGACGTTCGCGGTGTTTCGCGGTAAGCGCAATATCGGGGTGGAGGATTTTAAGGAGTTGTCTGGTGAAAGCGATATTCGCATTGCGCCAGTGATGGAAGGAGCGAAGAAGGCGGGCATGTTCCAGACGATTCTTGGGGCTGTGATGGTTGTTGCTGGGGTTGTTATTGGCGCAATGACCAGTTGGACAGGTGTTGGCCTGACATTCGGTGCCGGGCTTGTAATGTCCGGTGCATCAATGATGGCCGGAGGCATCTACCAGATGCTCTCTCCTCAGCCAAAAGGCCTGCAGGGACGCGACGATCCAGATAACAAACCTAGCTATGCCTTTGGTGGCTCAGTAAACACCCTGGCAATGGGTAACCCAGTGGCTCTGCTGTATGGCGAGCGTGAAATCGGCGGCGCAATTATCAGCGCGGGGATCGTCGCTGAGGACATCTGACGGCTTCTCACTTTTCAATTAGCACCCAGTCGGGTGCTTTTTTTTATGGATGCAATATGGCAACGATTACTGGTGCAAAGGGCGGCAGCCAGAAGCAGCACACACCTGTAGAACAGCCTGATTCGGCGCAATCAATGGCGCGCTGTCGCATGCTGCTGGCGCTAGGGGAAGGTGAGTTTGCTGGTGGTCTGGATGCGACCCGGATTTTCCTGGACGGTACACCGCTTGGTAACGCCGATGGAACGATGAATTTTGAGAACGTTTTCTGGGAATTTCGACCGGGCACACAGACCCAGACACCGATTCCGGGTTTTCCCGCAGTTGAGAACGAAACTACGGTTGGCGTATCGCTGACGAAAGTCACCCCATGGACCCGCGCACTGAGTAACACCCAGATTGACGCGGTGTTGGTACGTATTGGCATCCCTGGGTTACAGCAGCAGGAAAACGATGGGGATATTGTCGGTACTACGGTTCAGTACCATATTGATCTGGCGGTGGACGGTGGCGCTTACTCGACAGTAATGACCAAAACGGTTACGGAGAAACTCAGTTCTCTCTATGAGCTGACGCACCGCATCAACCTGCCTAAAGCAAGCACCGGTTGGCAGATTCGCGTAGTTCGCGATACTGCTGACAGCACCAGTCAGATGCTGCAGAACAAAACACAGGTGCAGGCAATCACTGAGGTCATCGATGCCCGCCTGCGTTATCCGCATACCGCACTGCTGTACGTCTCATTTAACGCTAAATCGTTCAGCAATATCCCAAAGATATCCTGCAAGCCGAAAGGCCGGGTAATCCGCATCCCACAAAACTACGATCCCGTTGCGCGAACGTACAGCGGGACCTGGGACGGTACATTCAAATGGTCCTGGAGTAACAACCCGGCGTGGATTTGGTTCGATATTCTTACTGAGCCGCGCTTCGGACTGGGTCGCAGGGTTACGCCAGCGATGCTCGATAAATGGGAGTTGTACCGTATTGCCCAGCGTTGCGACCAGAAAGTGCCGGATGGTAAGGGTGGCAGCGGTACCGAGCCTCGCTTTATGTTTGACGTTTATATCCAGGCTCAGGCTGATGCCTGGCAGGTGATTAAAGACATCGCGGCAGGTTTTAACGGCATGACGTTCTGGGGCAACAACATGTTCAATGTTGTCTCTGATATGCCAGCTGATACGTCAAAACTTCAGATACTCACTCGAGCTTCTGTTGTTGGTAAGCCAACGTACTCCAGCGGCAGTGAAAAGAACCGCTATAGCTCAGCGCTGATTAACTTCAGCGATCCGGATAACCACTACCAGGACCGCACCACCGCAGTGATGTTCCCGGAACTGGTGAAGCAGTTTAAGTTTAAGCAGACGCAAATCACCGCGATCGGTTGTACGCGTGAGAGCGAGGCGCAGCGGCGTGGCGGATGGGCGGTGTATTCCAACTCACTTGACCGCATTATCACGCTTCAGACCGGACTTGATGGCTTTGTATTCGTGCCGGGCACCGTATTTGCGTTTGCAGATGAACGCCTGTCAGGGCGCGTTTATGGCGGGCGTATCACCGGGTACAACGCAGGGCTTAAGGCCGTGACCACTGACCGGGGCACCAGCGCGGTGGCGGGTGATACGCTGATGATTCGTACTCAGGGCGGTACCGTTGAGAGCAGAACCATTCAGGCTGTTAACGGCCAGCAACTGATACTGGCAACTGCCTTTACCGCTGAGCCACAACCTAATGCCATTTTTGTTATCGATGCAGGTCAGTTGCGCCTCCAGTACTTCCGCGTAACCAATCTGACATTTAACGATGAAGAGAACACCTACAGTATCACCGGTGCAGAGTACAACGGGGCGAAGTACGATGCCGTTGATAACAACGCCCGACTGGATACGCCGCCGATCAGCCTGTTACCGACAGGCCTGATAGGGCAACCGACAAATATCACGGTCAGTAGCTATGATTCGGTCCGGCAGGGGCAGCGTATTGCGACCATGATTGCGAGTTGGGATGCGCCAGTAGATAAAAACGGGAAACCTCAGGCAGATATTGTCGCGTATCAGGCACAGTGGAAACGCGGTGATAATGAGTGGATCAATATCCCTGAAACGGGTCTGCGCAATATCGAGGTGCCTGGGATTTTCTCAGGCGATTATCTTGTGCGAGTTCGTGCCATTAACTCTGGAGGCGCGTCCAGTCTGTGGGCCTCTTCTGTTCTGACTCATCTCACGGGACGTGCTGGGGACGTTCCCAAACCGGTTGGTTTGCGCACCACTGCTATCAACTGGGGCATTCAGATTGACTGGTCCTTTCCGGCAGATACAGGTGATACCCTCCAGACCGAACTGCAGTATTCAGCAAACGGAAATGGGGATAATCCTCTGCTGCTTGCAGGAGTTCCGTATCCTCAACACACATATACCCAACTGGGTTTGAAGGCTGGTCAGGAGTTCTGGTACCGGGCTCGTCTGGTCGATCGCATTGGTAATCAGAGTGACTGGACCGACTGGATTCGTGGCCAATCCAACGCGAATGCTGACGACTACCTGGGCGATATTGCCAATGATTTTCTGACGTCTGCCGACGGTGATCGCCTGACAAGTGACATTGATACTAATCTGGAAGCTGCGTTGCAGAATGCGCTGGCCAACCATGGAACCGTGGAACACCAGTGGGCGCAGTACGGCGAGGTACGCGCGGATATTCTGGTGGTTAAAACGACCATTGCGCAGGTAGATAAGGCCATGGCTGAAATGTCCACTCAGGTGCAGGCGCAGTTTAATGATGTGACTGCCGCACTGGAGGATAAGCTCACCGCCGTGGTTGATGCTACCGGAGCATCTGCGATTTACACCCTTAAAACTGGGGTTCGAATAAACGGTGTGATGTATAACGCCGGTATGTCGATTGCGGTGCTGGCGGAAGTGGGTAAGCCGGTAGTCACTCGTATCGGGTTTAACGCCAATCAGTTCGTCCTGATGAGTGGCAGCGGTGATATGCAATATTCACCGTTTGCCGTTATCAATGGGCAGGTGTTTATCAGCGATGCGTTTATTCAGAATGGCAGTATAACAAGCGCCAAAATTGCTAACGCCGCAATTAACAATGCGAAAATATCAGGTTCTATCTGGTCAGAAGGTTACAAAGTTGAAAATCAGGGTGGGTGGTGTCTTTCTAAAGCCGACAACAATCTTTCATTTACGGGGCCGGAAGGTCGTGTGCTTGTGCAGATTGGTAAACTAACAGGAGTGGCTCCCAATGTCTGATTTTGGATTTGCCTCATGGGACGCTAACGGCGTCCCAAATAACTATGGCATTAAACCTGTAACCGTGGTGGGCATCATCGATCTTGCTTTAGGTCAGAAAACAGGAAGCTACCAGTTCAACCTTGAACCTGGCTTAAAGGTTGGGTTTGCAGTTGGTACTCTGGAGGATAAAGGGACAATAAGTTACACAGATAAAAGAAATATTATTGCATCTGGAAACACCATAACAATACAGCCTTCAGGTAGTGATGGGATTAATGATTACCCGGCAGTCAAAGTGCAGATAATCGTTTTTGCGGAGACTGCGTAGATGGCTAAATATGGCGCATTGATTTCATTACCTAACGGGAACCCTTTTATCACGCCTGATTCCACACCAATGACGCTTTATCGAAAAGTCACTGTAAACTCAACTTTTGGGGGGGATTTTAACAGTGCTTCGGCGTCCGTGACTATCGACGGTCAGAAGGGAGGGATTGCATTTGCAAGAACCAGCGCCCCGGCAAAGATATCTGCTTCAAAAAGTGGCAATACGTTCAGTGTTGATGCGTCTAATTACAGGGGATCGGCTTTTGTCCTTGAAGCCTATTTTTTTGCCATATATCCGCTTACGCTTCCGGCCTGGGGTGTGGCTATATGGGATGCCGAAGGGACACTGGTACTTACGAATGAGTCCCGGGTATTAAGCGACCTTACAACTATAGGCTCACCCGGCGCTGCAACGGGTGGGCTGAACATCGACGCCTACATGTCGGGCAAATGGGCTGTAAATCCGATGGGGCTGGGGTCTGTTCTTCTGCATGCTGGTTCAGCACCTGGTGGACAGCCAATAATCCAGCCTGTGGATGTGGGAACGGGGTGCTTCAATGACGGTGCGGGAACAAGAATAAAAGGGCTTTCATCAACAACAGCTAGTGGTTCTTCAGTCGGTACGACAAATAGCGGGATTGTGATAACGGCGATAAACACAACTGCATATGATTAAATTGATCGATTTAAACGATCAATTTAAGAATATTGATCTATTAAAACTGTTTCTTATATTCAGTGTCGTTGGTTATTTTTATTCAAATAATTAACTCTGGTATCGAAATGAAAAATATAATTACTCCCGTTATTGTTTGTCTGGTGCTTTCAGCATGCTCAGGTCCTGTTCTGGAGAAACAGAAACCGGTTTGTCAGGCTGAGTCTGTACTTGGCGGGCAGCCCCAGCCAGTACAGATTTATGGTGTGCGAAAAATTGCTAATCAGACTGAGTACAGGGCCGGTTATCCATTTAACTGGCGATGGGTGAATAAAAATAATTTCACCCGTTCGAATTGCCCATAATGAATCACAAAAAAATAACCCGCTCCGGCGGGTTTTTTATTATCTGAATTCAGGAGACATCCATGTCAGCAGGAACCTTAACCCTGACGAATAATTCTGCTGCGGTCGCTGGCAGCGGGACCGCGTTTACCACAGAGGTGGCGGCCGGAGATTTTATTGTTGTCACTGTCGGCGGCATTCCCTATACGCTCCCGGTTAAATCAGTGGAAAGCGGCGCAGCACTGACACTGGTCAGTAATTTTACCGGACCTACTCAGGCCGGTGCGGCCTGGTCGGCGGTTCCTCGTGTAGCTCTGAACATGGTAACTGCGGCACTGGTAACTCAGAGCACCGAAGCACTGCGCGGGCTGAACTACGACAAGCAGAACTGGCAGAGCATATTCAGTAGTTCCGGAACTGCAACGGTAAGATTGCCCGATGGCAGTTCCTTCACTGGACCAGCCTGGGGCGGTATTACTACAGAGCTTTCGGAAAAGGCAGATAAGACGGCGCTGGATAACAAAGCTGATAAAGATGAATTAAATACATTAGCTAAAAAAGGCGATAACAGTGATATTACTCAGCTTACAGGATTAAAAGTCCCAGTAACAATGATCACCTCAATTCCACCTGTGGGGAGCCGGGGGATTTATCCCATCACTAATATAGGGGGGAATTACGATGTTGTGACCAAGCCTTTCAACTGCGGGATGCAGTCGGCAACGTGGGGTCTTACCACATCTTTTGGAATGTATAGTGGTACAACTGGTGGGGCTGATCGGGCCGGACCTGCAATTACTGTTACTGATGGCGGCTCATTCGGTGCGCGCTGGTTCTTTCAGGTGGCAGGGAGCATTATTTCTACAGGTAATGGAAATATTACTCCAGTTGCATCGGATGAGCGCGTTAAAAACATTCACAGAGAAATCAGTGAAGAGGAAGCGGTTGAATTCATTATTGGTTTAAAACCGATTCGCTACTCATTCAAATGGAGTCCTGATGAAGTAAGGGTCGGCTACAGTGCGCAGAATATTTACACTATGGATCCTGAACTGATTCAACGTGCAGCATTGAATGTCGGTGGGGATGCCATAGAAGATGGCATGATTGTTGACGCAGGTGAAGTTGGTGCTGCTTTTCTTACGCCTGTCGTACAGAATCTTCTGCGTCGAGTTGCAGAGCTGGAAGCGAAGCTGAAGGTATTTACAGAATAGAAACGTATACACCAAGTTTTAGATGGGATCGCCTGAACCATCGATAGCTGATTTGCACTTTCACTGTAATGCTTGTTGCCGCAACCACGCCGTATGCAAGAGCATGATTGCAGCCGACTGGCGAACGTTCGATAGTGCGAGTATTGAATGATTGCCAGTCACGGCGGATTGTACTTAAGCAATATGACGGTTCAAGGCGTTTAATCTGAAACCAGCCACATATCAGCCTCTTCAAACATTTCCTGAACAGTACGGCTTATTTGCTCCTTCTCATGCTTGCTGGCGTCAGTGTTGATCGCCGGCAGTGTCATCATCGGTTTAACCCGGACATCAGCATCGGGGAGGATCCGGTGAACCCTCTTGGTCAATTCGCCCAGAATGATATCTTTTGCACCGGGCAGACCATCAAAATTCCTTTTGTCATAAACGAGTTCCACGAACATTGCTTATTGCCTCTTTACTGGATGGATATACAGTATTTATACTGTGTTTTTATCCGGTGTTCAAGAGAGGGCGTAATGATGCCACGACGCAGCGATATTGAAATGGCCTGGTATGCTTCGATACAGCAGGAACCAAATGGCCGGAAGACCGTCACCACACAGCGGTTTGTCCAAGAGCTGAGCAAAGTTAACTGGAACTGGACGATGAAGCAGGCCAACGAATGGATCGAGTGGTATGTGACAACATTCCGCGATGTATCAACGCAGGAAGGCGAGAACCGTACCTTTCTGTTGTTCAATCCAAACGGAGGACTATAGCCATGGGCTTTCCTTCACCTGCGGCAGATTACGTTGAAACACGAATTTCCCTAGATCAGCAGCTAATCAGTCAGCCCGCCGCGACTTATTTCATGCGGGCATCGCGTTCACATTTCAGGGAAGGGATACTCCAGGGGGCGTTGCTTGTTGTGGATGCGTCACTTACTGCCTGTGATGGCTCACTGCTGGTATGTGCAATAGACGGGGAGTTCAGGATCAAGCGATATCGAACTCACCCTCAGCCCCACCTGGTTAATCTGGAGAACGGGAGAAGGGAAGCGCTGCCAGTAGATGATGACGCTTACAGTTCTGCACCCGCTATATTCGGGGTGATCACGTACATCATTAATGATGCCAGGAATGCGGAGTTTGATGACTGCCCGGTTATGTAGATAAAAACATATCAATGAGAAAGGATAATTATGCTTGTTTGGTGGCTATTTAACCACTCACTCCTTTGTTGGCATTTAAGTTAAAAATATTAGATATCAATCACAAAGATTTGATGACAACCATCTTTGTAATGACTATAAAGTTAGCCACTCGCTAGGGATAAAGCGTATCCAATATGCATTGCTGTGTAATTACGGGGTCTGTTGATGTCACCAGACCCTGTCTTTTCATCATCGACTACACACAGCTGTTATCCTGCCAGGTGAATTCTAATTTGGGCGGGGTTTCTCCCCAGTAATTCCCCAAAGTTTCCCCGTGCAAAAGACAGGCATAAAAAACCAGCCGTAAAGGCTGGTTCTTAAAGGGGTTTTTGGTCGGCACGAGAGGATTTGAACCTCCGACCCCCGACACCCCATGACGGTGCGCAACCATTTCAATGGCAGCTATGTGCCAAAAGCGGACATAATAATAGTTAAAATGTGCCAATTAGCGGTAGAATGAAAATCTACACATTGACCCACCCGGCAGGCTAAAAAATGAAAGAATTTTTTATTCAATGCTCAGATGAGCTACGTCTGAGAGCTAAAGAACAAGGGCACTCAGAATTTAGTTCCAAACTAAAACTTATCGAGATTGCAAAAGAATTGTATCCAGAATTTAGCGATGATGAACTAAACGCGATTGTCACGCTATATACTGATGGTCCCAACGCTGAATACACCATTCGGTGCCATACATCAGCAGCATCAAGTGCTCTGAATTCAACTAGGGAAGAGATGTCGATAGATGAGTGGCATCACTTTATTGGCGTTTATTTGGGTACTAGTGCATTAAAACAGTGTGGTGGGTCAGGTCAATCTAACAAAGAAGGTTTTAATTCTTACACCATTACTTTCGCAAACGGCGTAAGTATTGAATTTGAACCATTTTTAGATGATCAAGGCGCACCAAAATTGAAGTGACCTGCCCCCACGATTAGATACAACACTCAGTTAGTAACGTCGGAATCTTCATTCTCAGAATGACCCTTTCTCCAGCCCGCTGCAAATTCAGACGGTGTCTGATAATTCAGCGTGGAGTGCGGGCGGCATTCGTTATAATCCTGCCGCCAGTCATTAATAATTTTCCTGGCATGAACGATATCGCTGAACCAGTGCTCATTCAAACATTCATCGCGAAATCGTCCGTTAAAGCTCTCAATAAATCCGTTCTGCGTTGGCTTGCCCGGCTGGATTAAGCGCAACTCAACACCATGCTCAAAGGCCCATTGATCCAGTGCACGGCAAGTGAACTCCGGCCCCTGGTCAGTTCTTATCGTCGCCGGATAGCCTCGAAACAGTGCAATGCTGTCCAGAATACGCGTGACCTGAACGCCTGAAATCCCAAAGGCAACAGTGACCGTCAGGCATTCCTTTGTGAAATCATCGACGCAGGTAAGACACTTGATCCTGCGACCGGTGGAAAGTGCGTCCATGACGAAATCCATCGACCAGGTCAGATTGGGCGCCGCCGGACGGAGCAGCGGCAGACGTTCTGTTGCCAGCCCTTTACGACGTCTTCTGCGTTTTACGCCCAGGCCACTGAGGTGATAAAGCCGGTACACGCGCTTATGATTAACATGAAGCCCTTCACGGCGCAGCAACTGCCAAATACGACGGTAGCCAAAACGCCTGCGCTCCAGTGCCAGCTCAGTGATGCGCCCTGATAAATGCGCATCAGCAGCCGGACGGTGAGCCTCATAGCGGCAGGTCGACAGGGATAAACCTGTAAGCCTGCAGGCACGACGTTGCGACAGACCGGTCGCATCACACATCAACATCACGGCTTCCCGCTTCTGGTCTGTCGTCAGTACTTTCGCCCAAGAGCCACCTGAAGCGCCTCTTTATCCAGCATGGCTTCGGCAAGCAGCTTCTTGAGTCTGGTGTTCTCTTCCTCAAGCGACTTCAGGCGCTTAACTTCAGGCACCTCCATACCGCCATACTTCTTACGCCAGGTGTAAAACGTGGCATCGGAAATGGCATGCTTGCGGCAGAGTTCACGGGCGGGTACCCCAGCTTCGGCTTCG
>NZ_JAOWES010000009.1:0-343 GCF_030334095.1 Citrobacter sp. Cf118
GTTTGCACTGGCTAAGGAAAGGGATGTTTCGCATTACCGCGAAATTTTATTCGCTAACCTGGAAGAACTGAAAAGGTTGTCACGAATGACCAGTGACATGCTTTTTCTGGCACGTTCAGAGCATGGTCTGCTGCGGCTGGATAAACATGATGTGGATCTGGCAGCCGAACTGAATGAATTACGTGAGTTGTTCGAGCCCCTGGCAGACGAAACAGGAAAGACAATCACGGTTGAAGGAGAGGGCGTTGTTACCGGAGACAGCGATATGCTCCGACGTGCTTTCAGTAACCTGCTTTCCAATGCAATCAAGTATTCTCCCGATAACACCTGTACAGCGATACAC
>NZ_JAOWES010000010.1:0-998 GCF_030334095.1 Citrobacter sp. Cf118
GACCCCCGGCGGGCTGTACGGCATGGCAGAGAACGGCTACGAGTGGGTGAGCGACTGGTATGACCCGGACTATTACGCGACATCTCCGCGCCAGGATCCGCAGGGTCCGGAGAAGGGCGTCATCCTGGATGACGATAATGGGCAATATATGAAGGTCCGCCGCGGAGGTGACAATCCTTCTCCCGGGTTTGATGTGGGCCTGACCTTTTTTCGCGGCTATGCCATCAAGGACAAGCCTTACCCCGATGGCACCACCGTCCGCTGTGTGGTGAACGCTGCGGAGGCGGTGAAATGAAGGTTGGAAAATATAGCCTGGCGTTGTTGCTGTTGCTGAGCGGTTGCGATAAACCGGAGCCGGCGGCGCAGGATAACGCTGAATTAGCGCAATATCTGCAACGCATTACCGGCGATCTGGTGTTTATTCCGGGCGGCACATTCTGGATGGGGGATTTTTGCTCCCGCACGCACGGTGAGGGGGCGCGCTGTTCACCGGAAAAAGATACCAAACCCGTGCATGAAGTGACGCTGAACAGCTATTCCATCGGTCGTTTCAAGGTGACCCATGAGGATTACGCTTTTTATCTGAAAATGGCGGGATTACCTGCCCAGCAGTTTGATAAAGAATGGCGGAATAAAATCCTGGCGGACATGACCCATTTTAAAAACAGTCCGGCGGTGGTGTCATGGACTGAGGCCGAGAATTACTGCCGCTGGCTGAAAAAGAAGACGGGGCTGCCGTTTTCCCTGCCGACGGAAGCGCAGTGGGAGTACGCGGCGCGTGACCGGGGTCAGTATATTCTGGTGGCAACGGATGACGGCGACTGGCGTGAGGATGAGAAAACCGGGCGGGGGGAAAACTACGCCACCAGCGAGGACCGGCAGGCTACGGAAGAGGCGACCGGCGTGGAAAGTTCCTTGGTGCGTTATGCCGTCGATCGCTATCCGCCGACCCCCGGCGGGCTGTACGGCATGGCAGAGAACGGCTACGAGTGGGTGAG
>NZ_JAOWES010000011.1:0-300 GCF_030334095.1 Citrobacter sp. Cf118
CAAAGGACATTGTCCTGAACGCACTGCTGATGGCTGTATGGCGGCGTAATCCCCAAAAACAGGTGCTGGTTCATTCGGATCAGGGCAGTCAGTACACAAGCCATGAGTGGCAGTCGTTCCTGAAATCACACGGCCTGGAGGGCAGCATGAGCCGTCGCGGTAACTGCCATGATAATGCGGTTGCAGAAAGCTTTTTCCAGTTGTTGAAACGCGAACGGATAAAGAAAAAGATCTACGGAACGCGGGAAGAAGCCCGCAGCGATATTTTTGATTACATCGAAATGTTTTATAACAGTAAGC
>NZ_JAOWES010000012.1:0-302 GCF_030334095.1 Citrobacter sp. Cf118
GATGCCAAGAGTGGCCTGACCCACAGCCTGGTCACCACCGCGGCCAACGAGCATGACCTCAATCAGCTGGGTAATCTGCTGCATGGAGAGGAGCAATTTGTCTCAGCCGATGCCGGCTACCAAGGGGCGCCACAGCGCGAGGAGCTGGCCGAGGTGGATGTGGACTGGCTGATCGCCGAGCGCCCCGGCAAGGTAAGAACCTTGAAACAGCATCCACGCAAGAACAAAACGGCCATCAACATCGAATACATGAAAGCCAGCATCCGGGCCAGGGTGGAGCACCCATTTCGCATCATCAAGCG